>VGAE01000007.1 GCA_016870975.1 Actinomycetota bacterium | reverse complement strand
TGGCCCTAAGGGGTGAAAATTTACCAAATTCCCCCTAGATAGGCATCTGGAGGTACTACTCAAATCGTGTGGTAATCGCCTCACCGTGAGCCGGCAGGTTCTCGGCTTCCGCCAGTTTGACCACCTGAGCCGCAATTTCTGCGAGCGCTTCCTTGCTGTACTCAATCTGGGAAACATTCTTAAGAAAAGTGTTCACTGATAACGCGCTTGAGTGACAGGCGCATCCGCCGGTCGGAAGTACGTGATTCGATCCAGCCGCATAATCTCCCAAAGAAACGGGCGAATAAGTTCCTAGGAATATCGCGCCGGCATTTCTTACTTTATTTGCGAGTTTTTCGGCGTTTTCTATCAATAATTCTAAATGCTCGGGCGCATACGCATTAATTACTGAAAATCCATCATCTAACGTATCAACTAAAACAATTCCAGATTGTGCAGCACTCAAAGAAGTTTGGACACGTTTAGCATGCTTGGTGGCAGCTGCTCGTTCCGCCACAATTTCTTGCACTTTGTTACTTAACTCAACTGAGTTGGTTACTAAGATTGCGGCAGCGAGTTCATCGTGCTCGGCCTGGCTAATTAGGTCTGCGGCGACATGAACCGGATCTGCACTCGAATCGGCGAGCACCATAATCTCAGTTGGGCCAGCTTCGGAATCAATTCCGATTAATCCACGTAGGGCGCGCTTGGCTGCGGCAACATAAATATTTCCGGGCCCGGTCACAATATCAACACTCTCGCATAATTCAGGTACGCCATATGCAAACATAGCAACGGCTTGTGCTCCACCAATTGCAAAGACTTCATCAACATCAAGTAATCTACATGTAGCTAAAACAATCTCATCAGGTAATCCACCATTTTTCTTCTGCGGTGGAGATGCGACAGCAACACTTGAAACACCCGCAATCTGTGCCGGTACAACATTCATGATTACTGAACTTGGGTAAGTTGCTAGCCCACCCGGAGCATAAGTTCCGACGCGATCTACTGGAATCCATTTTCGAGTTACAGTTCCGCCCGCAGAAACCTCAGTTACTTTCGACACAGGTAATTGATCGGCATGAACTTTTCTCACCCGACGGATACTTTCCTCTAGGGCAGCCCGAACTTCTTTATCTAGATTATCTCGCGCCTTATCTAGCGCTTCGCCGCTAACCCTGATCGACTGTGGCCGAACTCCATCAAACTCTTCGCAGATATCTAGCAGATCGCTCTCACGAGCCTTCGCTACCCGTTGAAGAATTGGTTCAATTTTTTTAAGCGCATCAGATATTGAAAAATTTCCACGAGGTAGTGCGCGTTTGAGCTCAGACTTAGTAAATTTTTTACCTCGAAAATCTAGTTGGCGCATTGACACGAGATAAGTCTAATCTTTCAAAAGGATTGAGGTGGATTAATTCTTACCAAGGAACTATTTCGCGATCTTCCCAAAGAACTCCTGTTGTATCGCCTGCAGAGAATTCTCTTGTTGCCAACCAGATAGCAGTCTCGGCTCCTTCCGCTGCGCTACGAGGCGCATCAGGTCCGCCCATATCTGTGCGGCTATGGTTCGGACAGATTGCATCGACTAGAAAGCCACGACTTCCGTGACCAGTTTCATGAGCTAGATTTCTAACCAACGCATTGACGCCTGCTTTAGAGATTCGATACGGGGCTAATCCACCAGCGTTTCCAGGGCCTGACATTCTTCCGAGACAGGCCGAAAAAATAATGATGCGACCCTTTCTTGCTTCTGCCATCTTTGAACCAAATACATTTACCAAGCTAAACGTGGAATTTAAATTGATATTCATGACACGGTTCCACTCACTGTCTGTGGTCCTTAAGGTCTTTGCCATTTTCTCACTCATAACTCCATGAGCCAATACAACGACATCTGGGACCCCATATTTGCCGAGCATGGCATCTGCAATTAATCGGGATTGAGATTGATTTTCTAAATCTACTATTTCAAAATCACAACCAATTTCTTTAGCGGTAGCAGCAGCTCTATCTTTATCTTTCCCTACAATCACTACTTTATCTCCGCGTTTTACCAGCGCGCTGGCCACCTCTTTACCCAAGCCTCGACTTCCGCCGGTAACAAATGTGAGCCTCACGATGATGAGTCTAGGTTAACGACATCAGATAGCGGTGACATCTCAGCATGGAGCCTGCAGGCGGCGCGAATGATAGGAACACTTAAAATCGCCCCCGTTCCCTCACCAAGTCGAAGATCTAAGTCGAGAATTGGTTTTAGATTCAAATTTTCTGCAGCAATTTTGCTTGCTGGCTCAGACGAGAGATGACCTAAAAGTATTGAATTTCTGACTTCAGGTTTGATAGCAACCGCAACAAGTGCGGAAGCGAGAGTTGTTACTCCATCCAAAATAACTGGAATGTTTAGGCTTGCAGACCTAACGATCAACCCAACCATCGCAGCCAATTCAAAGCCTCCGAAATGACGGAGGATTTTCAATGGGTCTTCCTTTGAAGATAATTTACCAATCTGGTCCGCTACAACTAGTAACTTTGAATTAAAAACTTGGTCTGGAATGCCGGAACCTCTGCCTGTAACTTCTTCTGCCGTTGCTCCACAAAACACACCTATCAAGATCGCAGATGAAGTCGTGTTACCTATTCCTACTTCGCCGATGCTGATGCTTCTTGAGCCTCCTGCAATTAGCCGTTCTGCAGTTTTGGCTCCGACTTCAAGCGCCTGGTTGAGCTGTGATTCAGACATAGCCTCTTTCTGTCGAAAATCTAAAGTTCCAGCTGAAATAGTTTCATTTCGCACATTAATTGAGTGAATCCTCGAAACCGTCCCTAAATTAATTACCTCAAGATAAACATCTGAATTTCGTGCAATTACTGAGACTGCCGCATTCCCGTCAACAATCAAATCTGCCATGCGAGCTGTTATTGACTGGGGCCAAGGAGTTACTGAATCATCGGCTGCTACTCCGTGATCTGCGACAAAGATTGCAGCGCCGGCGGGATCTATCTTCGGCGCTTCACCAGTTATGTTTGAGATTTGAACAGCTATTTCCTCAAGGCGACCTAAAGAATCTTTTGGCTTTGCGCGCCCATCAATATGTGACCGGATTTCAACGGCGACTTCGGGAAAATTTCTAATTTTTTTACCTAATCCACGTTGCCATGCAGATTTTAATGAAATTTCATAATCAGAAAACGATTCTCTTATATCTTTTGAGGTAAACAAGAATTCCATACCAGCAGCTTGAGCAGCGAGTCGATCAATTTCGTTGTCACCTATATATAGAGCTTTTTCACAACTGATATTCATTTTTTCTAAGGCGACTTTGAGTGGCAGAGGAGAGGGCTTTTCTTCACCCACATCAAGACTTGAGACAAAAACTTCAAAATAATCAGCTATGCCACATTCCTCTAATCTATTTTTAATATCAGTTGAGTTAAAAACCTTGGAATTAGAAACTACGCCTAGTCGAAATTTTCCCGTTAGAGCACGAAGTAATTCGGCAACACCAGGCAGGAGTGACGCTCTGGATTTATCAGAATCATAAAATCTCTGTTCAACGAGTGTATTTCCCACATCAAAGAGAATGGCCTCAAATTCAACTAAATTATCCATGGAATCTTTCCAACTATCCCAAACTGTGCCACGAAGAAGACAAGAATCATCGTTTCACTAATTTGTTCCCCTGCTCCAAATGCATCGCCCACCATTCCGCCAATTTTTCGAATAACCCAGAGTGCGAATATTGATAGAGTCAAAAAGAGAATTACGCTCAGTAGAAGAAAATTTAATCCCATAATCGGCGCAATAAGTAAAACGGTTATCAGCGATCCAACAAGTGGCTCCCTCGCTCCAATTTCTCGAGAGACGCTTGCGCCCATTCCATCATGACCAGATGTCGCCGGAAATAGCATTAGAAAAATTGGAACCACTCTTGAGAGGGTGTGTAGAACAATTAGTGTAAATAGACCATCGCGCGGTGAAAGCGCCGATAAAAGGCAGACTTGCAGAATTAGCTGGAGTGAGATTGCGGCTACTCCATAGGTTCCATGGCGTGAATCTTTGAGAATCTTCAACCTCTCTTCTCGATACCAGCCGCCAATTAATCCATCACAAATATCTGCTAGCCCGTCTAAATGAAAGGCCCCTGTGATTGCTACTGTAACTAAAATTGAGATAGATGCAGAAACAAGTGGCGGCAGAATCGCGGAAGATAAGTAAAAAACTAAGCCACCAGTTAGACCAATGAACACTCCTATTAACGGAAATAACGCAGCACTTCTTCGCAAACTTATTTGGGGTCCGTGATTGATTGGAATTCGTGTTAAGAAAGCGAGTGCAACTTTCAGGTCATTTAACATCAATTATTCCTTTTAGAACCAGCGGTATTCCAAATTTCATGATCACTACTTGATCACAAACTTTTGCAAAAGCGACATTCATCTGTCCCGAAAGATCTCTGAACTTTCTGGAAATTGGGTGCATTGGCACAATGCCTTCACCTGTTTCATTTGTAACAAAAACTACAGTGGTGTTGATATACCTGCCAGCTTCGATAACATTTTCAAAATCTGGTTCGATGTTTTCCAACATCAGATTTGAAAGCCAGAGCGTTAAACAATCCACTATCACTATGTCGTAATCGCTAGCTTGGGTCAGAACTTTTGCCAGTTCCCGCGGTTCTTCGATTAAATCGTATTCGCTGCGACGTTCATCTTTATGTTTTGCTATTCGTTGCTCCATCTCATCATCAACCGCTTCAGCTGTTGCTACGAATAAGGCACGTTTGCCAGCGTCAATTGCGCTATTTCCAAGTGAGAGGGCGTATGAGCTCTTGCCACTTCTAGCGCCGCCTCCAATGAGAGTTAACATTAAATCTCTTCGATTCGCATCTTATTTGCGACTATTACTGTGTGGCCGTCTTCAAGTGTGTGGACGCTTATTCCATGATCAAAGGCGCTTTTCAGTTCTTCGGAGTGAATCACCGATGAGGAATTTCCATCAAGCAGGACTATACCTTCGCGCATCAAAATGATTCGTTCTGCGTACATCGCGCCCAGGGTTATGTCGTGCATCGTGGATAGAACTGTTATTCCCTCCTTTTTCAGTAATTCAATCTGATTCAATGTTGCAATTTGATGATGGAGGTCTAGCGCGCTAGTCGGTTCATCCATGAGAATTATTTGGGGCTCTTGAACAATGGCTCTCGCTATCAACACGCGTTGCAACTCTCCACCCGAAATTCGTGTTACCTGTTGATCTTGTAGACCAATTAGTTGCATCGCCTCTAAAGTTTCATATACCCGAGCTTTTCCTTCGCGTCGCTCTCTTCCCCAGCCGTCTCTCTTTGCTCGGCCGAGCGTCACATATTCCCGAACTGTCATTCCAAGTGGAACCTGCGGTCTTTGCGGAACATAAGCGATATTTCTTTTCAAATCTCTAAACGCTTCAATCTCGCCAAATTTAATTGAACCCGAATAAGGATTCATTCCTAACAAAGATGTGAGAAGTGTTGTCTTTCCTGCGCCGTTAGGGCCAATAATTGATGTCCAAGTGCCTGTCGGGATTTCAAGAGAAATCGAATCTAGAACAGTTTTATTGCCGTAACTTACAGAGAGGTTCTCAACTTTGATCATAGATTTTTACTCCTCGTTCTAAGTATAAAAAGGAAGAATGGCGCACCAATAAAAGCCGTGATAACTCCGATTGGTATTTCAGCAGGAGTAATAAGTGTTCGAGCTCCGAGATCCGCCAGAACTAGAAAAGCGGCTCCAAAGAGTGCAATCGCCAATAGCGCTCTATTGGTAGCTTTCTTAGTTAAGCGCTTAACGATGTGAGGTACAACAATTCCAACAAATCCAATCAATCCACTAACCGATACCGCCGTCGCCGTAGCAAGTGTCGCAGCACATACCGCAATAATTCGAATTCTGTTTGGAGAGACTCCGAGCGAAAAAGCTTCTTCGTCACTCAACATAAGGGCATCTAAAATTTTTGAAACACTAAAAAGTATGCCTAGGGCAATAAAAATATAGAGAGCAGCCCATCGAACACTCGACCATTCAGCAACTGTAAGTTCGCCCAGAATCCACGAATAAACCGGCCTTAAAACTTCGCTATTTCGCTGTTGTAAAAATGTTTGTACTGCGGTCGCAAACGATCCAATTGCAATTCCAGACAGTAAAAGTGAACCCGGATCTGAGTAAAGCCTGCCCGCAACTAAGAAGGTTGCGATAACCGCCAGGATGCCACCGATAAATGCAAAGATTGGAAGTGATGGATAGAAATCTGCTCTTGCCACAGTGATTGCGATAGTGGCGCCGAGTCCAGCACCTGCCGCGGCGCCGAGAAGATATGGATCAGCTAGTGGGTTGCGAAAAACTGTTTGGTAAACCGCACCGCTCGTTGCTAGCGCTGCGCCAACCAATGCTGCTAGCGCAACTCTTGGAAACCTTATTTCAATTAACAACGAGCGTTCTTGGTCACTCAATGTTGTTTCACGCCCCAGGAGTGTATGAATTATTTCAATTGTTTTTATTTGGACTGGTCCAATTGTTATTGCAACGGCACAAACAATAAGAAGGAAGATTCCTGCTATTAAAGTCCATTGCCAACGCCAAATTGGCTTTAATTGAATTTCGCTCATTTAATTGATTTCGCTACCAATTCATAGAAATCTACTATGCGTGGGCCCCAGCGCGACGGGATATCAGCGGGAAGTTCAATTATGCGCACGTTTTTTACCGCAGCGATTGACTGCCAACCAGGTCTCGCCTTGACTGTTGACACGCTTTCACCGTATTGAGCATCAGCCAAAAAGATAATTTCCGGATTGCTTTGAATCAAGTACTCAGCGCTAAGTTGGGGATATCCGGATGAGTCAGCGCCGCTAGCGGAATCAGCCACATTTATTAAGCCTAAATCTCGATAAACATTTCCGATGAAGGTTTTTGATGTCGCCGTATATAAAGTGTTGTCTAGCTCGTGGAAGAAACTCTGACTCTTGATTCTCTTACTTGTCTTAATTACTGTAGCAATTCGCTTCTTCATAGTATGGATTAGATTTCTTGCCTTTGCTTGCTGGTCTACTGCCCTACCAATTTCAGTAATTTCGCGGTAAACATCGCTGAGATTTCGAGCAGCCGCTTCCATCATCACCGGAATCCCTAAATTTGTTAGAGATTTGTGGATAGCATCTGATTTAGCCGAATCCTTATTTAGGATTACAAAATCTGGATTGAGCGCAACGATTGCCTCTAAATTTGGAGCAAATCCACTTAAGGCGCTCCTGGGTGCATTTGCTGGATAGTTCGAATTGTCATCAACAGCAAGTACTTGTGGACCGGCTTTAATGGCAAAAAGAATTTCAGTTGCTGATGGAGAGAGTGAAATTATCCGGAGAGGTTTAGCTGGAAGTTTCGTAGCAAAACCAGCGGAAACGATATTAAGTGGATACTTGGTTTGATTTTCTCTAGCGATAGCGCTGGCTGCGCTCGATAAAAGTATAGATAGTGCCAGAACTGCGACGCCAAACTTTCTTATGCGCCTAAACATAAAAACTCCCCCAAACTTTGTTGAGGGAGAAAGGGGGCTTTCGTGAACTGCCGGAAAGACCCGACCTTCCTCCGAGATCGGTTAATTCGGCGTCTGCACTAGGCGACCTGGCTTAGATCTTTCGATCTTCACAGTTGCGGGAACAGCGCCGGGATCAAACCGGACTTCGCTAAACGCAACGCCCCTGTCGTCGAATTTGGTTCGTCGACAGTTGGGCGAGCGTAGCACTTCTTTGCTAGCACAAAGCCAAACCCCCGCGCCTTAGGGCACGGGGGTTTGTATCTAGTTCGAGTTACTTAATCTTTGCGATCTGTTCTTTCGCCTTGGTGTAAAGCGGACCAGTTATCTGGGCGAAGCCCTTCTCTGGATGCTTAGTTGGACATTTATCCAACATATAGGTCAAGAACTCCTTAACAATCGTCTGTTTCTCTGCGTTCTTACCAGAAGCATATGCGAGCGCGTAGGAAGTTGTACCAATTGGATATGCGCCGGGAATCGGCTTTTCAAAGTTCACATCCACAGTTCCATTTTCGTTTATTGTGCCGCCACCCAAGAAAGCTGAAGTTCCGGCAGCATCTGGCGCCACAAACTCACCGGCCATGTTTTGAACATAAGCGACCGGAAGTTTATTGTCGAGTGCAAAGCTGAGTTCTGAATAGGTGATACCACCTACTGTTCGCGCAACTCCAGCGGCATTCGCAGCTGAACCTGAAGCGCCTTGGAAGTTAAAGAATGTGGAGATGTTATTCGGAGTGCCGTTGGAGAACGTTGTGTTCTGAGCTTTTGGCCAGAGTGAACTGTTTCCATTTGCTGCATTAGCTCCGCGTAAAAAGCGAGTGAAGTTCTCAGACGTTCCAGATGAGTCGGTTCTATACCAGACAGTTATTTGTTGATTCGGAAGATCGATATTTACAGTCTTGGTCTTATAACGTGCGATATCTGGCTTACCTTTTTTATCAAGAACTGGCACAGTCTTGGTTACTGACTGCCCTTTAGAATTCTTAACTGTAACTTTCTTGGTCTTAAAGACGGGGGTCTTCACAGTCCGTTCGTTGTCTTTAGCAAGATCAGGGTGGTTCCAATTGGTGATGAAACCAGAAAATATCTTGGCTAGCGATGCTGGCGATAAATAGATGGGCTCTTTTACCGTAGGGAGGTTGTACATAATTGCAATTGGTGCCGCATAAACAGGTGCATAAATTAGATTTGCGGGCGCGCCTGAAGAATATGGCGCATCAGAATTGGCAAAATCGACTAGGTTTCCGGTGAAATCAGAGCGACCTTTTCCAGAGCCACCGCCCGTGTAATTAACGGTATGGCCCGTATCAGCAGCGAAATCGACTTTACAAGCATCAACTAGCGGAGCGGCAAAAGTTGCGCCGCTGCCATTGATTGATCCGGCGTATGCTGGTGAAGCTACTAATAGAAGTGCTGAAGTGGCGATTGCAATGCTCGCCATTTTCTTACTTAACATTCTTCCCCCTCGTTTGGACTTCGTTGTAGTGGAATTTATGGCGTGAATGAAAACTCCGCCATCACAGTCAGCAAACGCCTGATGTAGTTTTAGTTAACAACTGGTGTACAGAATTTGTGTGATTAACCAAATCTTCCAGTGACGTAATCGAGAGTTCTCTTATCTTTTGGGTTAGAGAAAATCTCGGATGTGCTTCCAAATTCAATCAATTTTCCGGGACCGCCATCGGAGAGGAGAAATCCCGTGTAGTCCGAAACGCGCGCAGCCTGCTGCATATTATGAGTCACAATCACAATTGAGATGCTCTCTGATAGTTCTCTAATGGTCTCCTCAATACGCAGCGTTGATCCTGGATCAAGTGCAGAACAAGGCTCGTCCATCAAGAGCGCCTTCGGATTTACCGCCAATGAACGAGCAATACAAAGTCTCTGTTGTTGTCCACCAGATAGCGCTCCACCATATTCATCAAGACGATCTTTTACTTCATCCCAAAGTCCGGCCCGAACCAAACAGTTTTGAAGTAACTCTTCTTGATTATCGACTTTCAATTGCGCCAACTTGATTCCTGATAGTACATTTTCGCGAATCGTCATTGAAGGAAACGGATTTGGTTTTTGGAAGACCATTCCAATTTTTAGACGAATCTTGGTTACATCAACTCCCGCTCCGTAAATATCTTTTCCGCCGAGTAGAACATCACCTGCTAAGGCAGCTGTTGGAATAAATTCATGCATGCGGTTGAGAATTCGAATGAAAGTTGATTTTCCGCATCCCGAAGGTCCGATTAGAGCAGTCACGGTCCCCGGCGCAAAATCCATCGATATGTCCTCGAGAACTAGCTTCTTTCCAAACCAAGCATAGATATTTCTTGCCTCAAGTCCCATGCCTTCGATGATTTCGCGCTCGGTGCTACGAGGCTGGCTCTGCGAAGCAACTGAAGCCAAGGAGGATGGAGTCACCCTAGTTTCTCTTGTCTGTGTTTTCATATCTTTCCTTTCGCTATCGCCTATTTCTTGAGTCATCGTCTAGCACCTTTGGTTCTTCCGAAATACCTTGCTAGTGAGAAGAAAATAAATACCATCATCATCAAGACAATTACACCTAGCCAAGCTCGCTGAATTGACTCCGGATTACCTAATGAATAGTTCTTCCAAACGTAAAATGGAAGTGCTGAACTATTTCCCTCAAATGGATTTAGATTTAGAGCATCGGCCCCACCAATGGTTAAAAGTAATGGCGCAGTCTCACCAGCTACTCTGGCGATTCCAAGAATCACTGAAGTTACTAATCCACTTTTTGCTGCTGGGAGAATTATCATGGCAATTGTGCGCCACTGTGTTGCGCCTAAGGCCAATCCTGCTTCTCGTAAATCATTCGGTATCAATTTGAGAACTTCCTCCGAAGTTCTGGCAACTGTGGGAATCATTAAGATCGAAAGCGCGCCCGCGCCCGCCATAACGTTATAACTGTTACCTAGTCCAATCATCCAAACTGCGTATATGAATAGGCCAGCGACGATTGATGGGATGCCACTCATTGCCTGAACGAAGAAACGTACTAGCGCTGCAAATCTGCCTTTGACCTCAACGATGTAAAGAGATGCCAAGAATCCAATCGGTGTACTTATGATCGTAGCTAGGGCAACCACATAAAGAGTTCCGACAACCGCATGAAGCAAACCGCCTTCTGTTAGAGGTGAATCTGCGGAAGCTAAGGACATGTCTCGTGTAAAAATCCCCCAAGACAGTCCACCAATTCCTTTGCGTACGATTTCAAAAAGTAAAGATGAGAGCGGAATAATTACAAATGCAGCCGCTACATAAACAAAAACCGTGCTCACACTATTTAGAGCTGCTTTTCGGTCCCGCCTTAACCAACTTATTGTCGCTGAGGTAAAAACTGCCATAGCTATTAGCGCAAAAGAGAAACCAAGGCGTCCCTTAAGTGGAGTAATCGCGACAATTGCTAAGGTTGCAAAAGCGGTGAAGAAAGCGCCAAAAATTTCAGGAGCTAAATTCCTTACTTTCGGCCGCCATGGTTTAGTGGGCTTAACTGCGAGAGTGCTCATTAGCCCTTCCTAGCGGTTCTATTAATGATGATATTTGCAATGAAATTAACAAATAAAGTAACTATGAACAGGACAAAACCAGCAGCCATTAGCGCCTGTAACTCAACCGCATCAGCTTCACCGAATTTATTTACGATCATTGAGGCCACGGATCCGCCAGCGCTTAACAATATTTCTATGCGGATGTCGTAAACCAGATTCAAAACGGTATATACCGCGACCGTCTCTCCAAGTGCTCGTCCAAGACCAAGCATGGCGCCACCAATTACTCCCCCGATACCGTATGGAAAAACAACCGCTTTAATCATTGTCCATTTAGTAGCGCCTAATGCATAAGCCGCTTGAATTCGATCCGGAGGAGTTTGCGCAAAGACTTCACGTGAGATTGAAGCAACAATCGGAATAATCATGATTGCCAGAACTAAGCCGGCGATAAAAGGAGATCGTGAATAAGCGGGAGCTGGCATATCAAAAATAGGAATAAAACCCAAATACTTATGAATCAACTTTGCCCAATATTCGGCATGCGGCATCAGGATGAAATAGCCCCAAAGTCCGAATACAACGGAAGGAATGGCTGCCATAACATCTATGACGACAACCATCGGGCGTTTAATCCATTCGGGTGCGTAATAAGAGAGGAAGAGTGCGGCGCCTACAGCAACTGGAACGCCAAAAATTACAGCAAGAATTCCAATTACAAGAGTTCCATAAAGCATTGCACCTATTCCGTAAGTTGCAGCAATGCCCTCTTCGGGAATAGCGTCCATCCAATCAAAACCTGTTAGAAAGCGAAGTCCTTCACTACGCATAACCTCAAATCCGTTAAAAACTAAGAAGAATGCAATTAGCGCAAGAATTGCCAGAGTCGATAATCCGCCAGTCGTAACAATCCCTCGAAATACACGATCTGAGAATCTAGGTACGGTCGTAATTTCACGCGGCAGTGGAAGAGTTTTTGGCTGATCCAGTGTTGAACTCACGGCGCCATCTTTGGCGTAAGCGACGGAAAAAGGGGGTATTCAAGGTTAAGAGAAGGTGAACGAAGGGTGAAGATTGAGGCCTCAATAGACTTATCTATATGGGCAGCGACTTACCTTTCCTGGTCTGGGTCGATTGCGAGATGACCGGGCTTGATACCGAGCGTGATGCTTTAGTTGAGATTGCGGTCTTGATAACAGATGCACAGCTAAATGTAATTGGGGAAGGCGTCGACAAGGTTATCCGCTGCGACCAAGCCAAACTTGATGGAATGAACGATGTTGTCCGCAACATGCATCAGGAGTCCGGACTGCTTTTGGAGATTCCAAATGGTTGCTCGCTGGATGAAGCGGACCAAGCTATTTATGAATACCTCACAAAGTATGAAGTAACCCCAGGTAAATCCCCACTAGCGGGGAATTCAGTTTATATGGATCGCATGTTCATCGCTCGCGACCTTCCTAAACTCAACTCATTTCTCCACTATCGCACCATAGATGTATCCACTATCAAGGAACTTGCTCGTCGTTGGTATCCAAAAACTTACTTTTCGGCACCAGCCAAAGAAGGAAATCACAGAGCCCTTGGTGATATCAGAGATTCAATTGACGAATTAGATTATTACCGTTCAACAATTTTCCAAAAGTCACCATGAAGCCAATAAAGATTGACCGATCTAAACGGGAATCCCATTTCCCTGCAATTGAAAAACGATATGGCGAACCTATGAGTTACTGGTTCTCTCAGATGAAAAAAATGAAAGAAAGAAAATACCCCGAGCAAATTGCATTTCTTAAAGAAAATTTTGGCTTCAGTCAAGCACATGCAAATGCTTTAGTTATGTTTATAAGAGGATCTAAATTATCTCGTCGCTTTGAAACGCCAAAGGAACTTTTTGAATCTATCAATAATTCTCAAGCCAAAAAAGCTAAGGAAATATTTTCAGCTATTAGAAGTAGTCATCCTAAGTTAAAGCTGGTAGTTGCTTGGAATCAACCAATGTTAAAACTAGGTGATAAATATGTATTTGGGCTGAGCTTTGCAAAAAAGCATATTCTGATAGCTCCGTGGAACCCTAAAGTACTTTCAATTTTAAAAAGTCGATTGAAGGGCTATGAGGTAAATAAGAAGACCATCCGTATACCCAACGATTGGAAAGTGGATAAGAAACTATTAAAGGATATGGTCGCTGAAACTTTAAAGAGTCTTAAGAGCTAGATTTCGCCGCGGCGGCGTTTGGCTAGACGCCAGTGGAAAAGATATAGCGGCGCCGCTACTAGAAGGGTGGCGGCCGAGGTCACGATAGATTTGAATGCCTGTCTTCGATTCTGATCTAAATAGCCCTGTTTAATTTGATCTGGAGTTAGACCATTTGTATTTTGATTGGCCGGAGCATATGGATCGAAATAACCCGGATCTGGCCATGCTGCATCTATCACTCCCCGAACCACTGCAACTAATGAGAAGAGGCATATCAAAATGGCAATGAGTGAAACTGCATAGATATAGAGCGAGTACCAGTCGATGCCATCATGTCTTATCGGTGCGGGTGATGTTTTCGCTGGCGCCTTACGCTTATTTGCCAGAGGACAAGCATCTCATCTTCTCAATTAGAATTGGAATATGAGCCTGCCAAAAATAATCCTTTTCTATGGATTCGCTCTAGTCGCAGATCCCGAAGCGCTGCGACTGTGGCAAGTCACGCTCTGTGAGTCGTTAAACCTTAAGGGTCGAATTCTTATTTCTAAGCATGGAATAAATGGCACGCTCGGTGGCGATATGGATGACTTGAAGAAGTATGTCCGCCAAACTAAACAGTATCCAGGATTCAAGAAGATTGACTTTAAATGGTCCGAAGGAACTGGCGATGATTTTCCACGTTTAAGCGTCAAAGTTCGCGATGAACTTGTAGCTTTTGGCGTTGCAGACGAGATCAAAGTCAATGAAAAAGGTGTGATTGGAGGTGGCCAACACTTATCTCCAGAAGAAGTTCATCAGCTAGTTGAGGCGAAGGGCGATGATGTAGTTTTCTTTGACGGCCGAAATGCTTATGAAGCGAAGGTCGGCCGCTTCAAAAACGCAGTTGTCCCAGATGTAAAAACTACTCACGATTTCATCTCTGAAATTGAGAGCGGAAAATTCGATTCACTTAAAGAGAAGCCGATAGTTACTTATTGCACTGGTGGAATTCGATGCGAAATTCTCTCAACAGTTATGAAAAATCGCGGATTTAAAGAGGTTTATCAGATTGCTGGCGGCATAGTTCGTTATGGCGAGACTTACGGGGATTCCGGTTATTGGGAGGGCTCTCTTTATACCTTTGATGGTCGAATGACTGTCGACTTTACTGAACGAGCTACCATGATTGGTGAATGCGACTTGTGTGGTAGCCCGACTAAGAAATTCCAAAACTGTACCGAGCCAACATGCCACCATCTCTATTTACTATGTGAAAAATGCGGTAGCCGTGCTCATGAAATTGAATGTAATCACGTAAATGCCTCGTAAGAAATTGACTGATTCAGACGATAAGTATTCTCGCGGCGTTGTCGCCATCTCTGCTGGATCAAAGCGATTCCCTGGAGCTGCGATTCTTGCAGTGGGTGGTGCGCGCAGAGGAAATGCTGGCTATGTGAAGTTTCTATCTAAAGAATCGCGAATTGCTGATTTAGTGCTTAGTAAGTTCCCCGATGTTGTTCCAATTCAAACTCTGGATAAAGAGAGAGTTGATGTACTAGTTGTAGGACCAGGTGCTAGCCATTGGTCCGTTATTCCGGTTGACCTACCCTTAGTTCTCGATGGCGAAATGATTACTTTTGCCACAACTCCACAATTTAGGAAACGTAAGGCTTACTCCATAATCACGCCCCACGAGGGTAAATTACGATATCTAGGAAAAAGTTTTGCAAATCGAATAAGTGAGGTTGGCCGAAAGCGCACCGCTCGAGAAATCGCCAATAAATTTGATGTGATTGTGGTTCTAAAAGGTCATCAGACCGTAATTGCAAAACCGGGTGACGTTTCAATAGTGGATCGAATAGGTGGACCTGAACTTGCGACGGCTGGGAGTGGCGATATTTTGGCGGGTCTAATTGGCTCATTTCTAGTCTCAAACAATGCCGACCCCTACAAACTGGTATGTGATGCGGTCGACATACATTCTCGGGCGGGAAGAGAGGCAAGCAATCACTATAAATCGGTTACCGCTGTAGAAATCATGGAGTCTTTAGCGCAGGTTTGAGGGCCGTAACAGTAAGTGATTAGATTGCGATATGACAGATTCTGCTCGCGGTAAAGAGGTCTTTGATCTCGATCGTAAATACGTTTTCCACTCTTGGTCAGCACAGGCGCAAATCTCTCCCCTGCCTGTTGCCGGCGGTAAAGGTTCTTATTTCTGGGACTTTGACGGCAAACGCTATTTGGATTTCTCCTGTCAATTAGTTTTTACAAATATTGGTTTCCAGCATCCGAAGGTAATTGGTGCAATCAAGAGACAAGCTGATACTTTGGCAACAATTGCGCCTCAAGTCGCAAATGATGTGAGAAGCGAAGCGGCCCAGAGAATCGTTGGCTTAGCAGGTTCAAAGTTTTCCAAAGTATTTTTTACAAACGGCGGCGCCGATGGCATCGAGAATGCAATTCGAATGGCTCGCCTCCATACCAATCGCCACAAGATTCTCTCTTTCTACCGCTCCTACCACGGCAATACCTCGGCTGCGATTTCAGCAACTGGCGATCCGCGCCGTTGGCCTAATGAATTCGCCTTTGGGCACGTTCACTTTTTTGGGCCTTATTCATATCGCAGCGCATTCTGGGCTAAGAATGAAGAAGAAGAATGCCAACGCGCTCTTGAGCATGTTGAGAATGTGATCATCTTTGAAGGTTCAAAAACCATCGCTGCAATTTTGATTGAGTCGGTTGTTGGAACAGCAGGTGTCTTAATGCCTCCCAAAGGATATTTGGAAGGTGTTCGAGCTCTCTGCGATAAATATGGAATTCTCTGGATTGCCGATGAAGTTATGGCAGGTTTCGGTCGCACCGGTAGATGGTTTGCCTATCAACATTCTTCGGTGGAACCAGACTTGATCGTCTTTGCGAAGGGTGTGAACTCTGGATATGTACCTCTAGGCGGAGTAGTGATCTCCTCTCCAATTAGCGAGACTTTCAATGATCGGGTATTTCCAGGCGGCCTCACATATTCGGGACATCCACTGGCTTGTGCCGCTGCTGTCGCCACGATTGATGTGATGAAGGAAGAGAAGATTGTGGAACATGCCGCTCAAATTGGTGAGGAAGTTATCGGACCGGCGCTGCGCGAACTTGCGAAGAAGCATAAGTTAATCGGAGAAGTTCGTGGCCAAGGCGTTTTTTGGGCATTAGATCTAGTCACAGATCGTGCAACAAAAGCTCCGCTGGCTCCATATGGTGGAACCAGCCCCGCTATGACTGAGATTGTTACTGAGTGCAAGAAGCGTGGATTGATGCCTTTCAATAATTTCAATCGTATTCACGTTGTACCGCCATGTAATGTCAGTAAAAAAGAAGTTTTAGAGGGTGTAAAGATATTGGATGAAGCGCTCGCAATTGCGGGCAAGTACTACGAAGGTAAGGAGTAACGTGACTGCAAAGCGAATCACTCATTTCATCAATGGTGCAGCGTGGAATGGCACTGCCAGCCGAACCGGAGATGTTTATAATCCCGCAACTGGAGAAGTGACGGGAAAAGTTGATTTTGCAGATAACGCGGTCGTAGATCAAGCTGTTTTGGCGGCAACCGATGCCGCAAAAGAATGGCGCAAAGCCTCCCTCGCAAAGCGTGCACAAGTACTTTTTGCATTTCGCGAAATTGCCAATGCTCGTAAAGAGGAACTAGCCAGAGCCATAACAGCAGAACATGGAAAAGTATTTTCCGATGCGTTGGGTGAAGTCACTCGCGGACTTGAGGTCGTGGAATTTGCATGCGGAATCCCACATCTCTTAAAAGGTTCATATAGCGAAAATGTATCGACGAGCATCGATGTTTATTCGATCCGCCAGCCGCTTGGGGTCTGTACAATCATTTCTCCGTTTAATTTCCCAGCAATGGTTCCAATGTGGTTCTTCCCGATCGCAATTGGGGCGGGTAATGCAGTAATCGTCAAACCAAGTGAAAAGGATCCAACCACATCAATTCTGACCGCGCAATATCTGAAAGAAGCCGGTTTACCCGATGGTGTTTTCAATGTAGTGCATGGCGATAAAGTGGCAGTTGATCGAATTTTGGAACATCCAGATATTGCATCTGTTTCATTTGTGGGATCAACTCCAATTGCAAAATACATTTATGAGAATGGAACTAAAGCTGGCAAACGTGTTCAAGCGCTTGGTGGCGCCAAGAATCACATGTTGGTTCTCCCCGATGCTGATTTAGATCTTGCTGCCGATGCTGCAGTTAACGCGGGCTTCGGTTCCGCAGGCGAACGTTGTATGGCTATATCAGCGCTCGTTGCGGTGGAGCCGGTGGCCGATGAATTAATTAAGAAGATTACGGAACGTATGGCGAAGTTGAAGACTGGCGATGGTACTAAAGGCAGCGATATGGGTCCGCTTGTCACTGCAGTTCATCGCGACAAGGTCGCTTCTTACATTGATGCTGGCGTAAAAGAAGGTGCCAAACTAGTCGTCGATGGCAGAAATCCCCAGGTTGATGGAGCGCCAAATGGTTTCTGGCTGGGGCCAACGCTCTTTGATCAAGTAACTCCAAAAATGTCGATTTATGTTGATGAGATATTTGGACCTGTTCTTTCGGTAGTGCGCGTAAAGAGTTATGAAGAGGGACTCGAGTTAATAAATTCACACCCTTATGGAAATGGAACTGCAATCTTTACCAATGATGGCGGCGCTGCTCGAAGATTTCAGATTGAAGTTAATGTGGGCATGATCGGAATTAATGTTCCGATACCTGTTCCGACCGCCTTCTACTCATTCGGCGGCTGGAAGAGCTCGCTCTTTGGGGATACGCACGCCCATGGAACCGAAGGAGTTCACTTCTTTACGCGTGGCAAAGTAGTCACTAGCCGTTGGCTAGACCCAAGCCACGGTGGAATTAATCTCGGTTTTCCCCAGAATCGTTAACCAACAGAGTCATTAATTCGTCGACTGGAGTGGCGCTCAACTTCTCATAATTTAGAGTGAGATCGAGAATGGCCTCTTGCTTTTCTTTCGAAAAGATACGAGCCAAATTTGTCCGATATTTCGCAATAAGCAGTGAAATACCGTCTTTGCGTCGTCGCTTGTGTCCAATTGGATATTCGATAGCAACTTCATCGAGCTTAGAACCATCCTTCAGATAAACCGTTAAAGCATTTGCGATTGAGCGCTTCTCCGGGTCATGGTAATCCTTAGTGAATTGTGGATCTTCTATGCAGGTAATCTTCTCTCGAAGAGTATCAATTCTTGGGTCGGCAGCTACGTCGTCTTCATAATCTCTAGCAGTCAAACGGCCGAAAATTAGCGGAACTGCAACCATATATTGAATTGTGTGATCTCGATCAGCCGGATTACGAAGTGGGCCCTTCTTATCAATGATACGAATACATGCTTCGTGCGTTCGGATTTGAATTCGTTCAATATCATCGCTGGTTTTGTCGGCCGCCTTTAGTTGAGAATGAATCGCCATTGCCGCTTCTACCGCTGTCTGAGAATGGAATTCAGCGGGATAAGAAATTTTGAACAAAATATTTTCCATAACATAACTACCGTAAGGGCGTTGAAACTTAAATTTTTCTCCTTTAAATGAGACATCGTAGAAGCCCCAAGTTTTTGCAGATAAAACAGTTGGGTAGCCCATCTCGCCACTCTTTGCGATTAATGCGAGGCGTACCGCGCGCGAAGTTGCATCTCCAGCTGCCCAGGACTTACGAGAGCCAGCATTTGGAAAATGGCGATAAGTTCTAAGTGATTGACCGTCCACCCAAGCAAGTGAGATTGCGTTAAGAATCTGATCTCTGGTGAGGCCAAGTAATTTTCCAGCCACAGCCGTTGATGCAACTTTAACCAAGATGACGTGATCAAGGCCTACTTTGTTAAAAGAGTTTTCAAGAGCAAGACAACCTTGAATTTCATGGGCTTGAATCATTGCGGTCAGGAGTTCTGAGACCAATATCGGTTTGCCTCCGCTCAGTCTGGATTGGCGAGAGACCCAATCAGAGACGGCAAGAATTGCACCGAGATTATCTGAGGGATGTCCCCACTCAGCTGCTAGCCAGGTATCGTTAAAATCTAACCATCGGATTGCGGCACCAATATTGAATGCAGCTTGGACTAGATCTAGTTCGTAATCTGTGCCTGGAACACGAGCACCACCCGGCAATTCTCCTCCGGGTGTAATTGGACCGAGTAATTTTCGACAAGCTGGATATTCCAACGCCTCGAGCCCGCACCCGATAGTGTCCAAAAGACAATACCAGGCTGTTTCTTTTGCTAGCACTGAATCTATTTTGTAGTTGAGAACATAATCTGCGATATCAATTATTTCTTGATCGAATGGCAGATTGGAATTGTCAGTACCATACATCATCGAGCCTCGATCGGAACAAATGGACGATCTTCTGGCCCGGTGTAATTTGCGGCTGGTCTAATTATCTTATTGTCATGCCGTTGTTCTAGGACATGGCCTGACCATCCTGTAATTCGAGCGAATATAAATATTGGGGTAAAAAAGCTGGTTGGAATTCCCATTTCTTTATAAGCAACTGCAGAAAACCAATCTAGATTTGGAAACATCTTCTTGATTTCCCACATAACACTCTCAATTCGTTCTGCAATTGAATATAGCATTGGTGAATTATTTTCTGTGGAAAGTTGACGAGCGACCTCTTTAATTATTGGATTTCGCGGGTCGGATATCGTATAAACAGGATGCCCGAATCCAATAATCACCTCTTTGTTTGCCACTCTTGAGCGAATGTCTGCTTCTGCGGAATCAGGAGATTGATATCTCTCTTGAATTTCAAGGGCCACCTCATTCGCGCCACCGTGTTTTGGTCCTCGTAGCGCACCAATTGCGCCTGTGATTGAGGAATATATGTCTGAGCCAGTTCCTGCGATGACTCGCCCAGTAAATGTAGAGGCATTGAACTCATGTTCTGCGTAAAGTATTAAGGAGATTTGCATAGCCTTAATCCAAGATTCACGTGGTTTCTGCTGGTGTAGCAACGTGAGGAAATGCTCGCCTATGGAATCGGCGCCGGTATTTAAATCAATGCGCTTGCCACTTTGGGCGAAGTGATACCAATAAAGCAACATAGAAGGGGTGCAAGAAATAAGTCGATCTGCAATTTCTCTCGCCCCGGCATCATCATGTGAATCAGATTCAGGGAGGTGACAACCTAGCGCAGATACCCCAGTCCTGATTACATCCATTGGATGAGTGCTCTTAGGAAGATTTTCTAAAATAGTCTTTACTGGCGAAGGTAGATCTCTCAGTTTCGCTGATCGATTTTTGTATTCAGTTAGCTGAGTTCGCGATGGTAATTCTCCGTATAGAATTAAATAAGCTACTTCTTCAAATTCACATTTTTTTGCGAGGTCATGAATATCGTATCCTCGGTAGTGAAGATCATTACCGCTTCGACCTACCGTTGAAAGCGCGGTATCTCCGGCTGTCACACCTGAGAGTGCAACTGATTTCTTTGGTTTAAATTCGATCATTATTCTCGATTCTCACTTTGAAATTTATCTAAAGCTTGTTCATATTGATGGTAATTAATAGATTCGTATAGTTCTTCTCGAGTCTGCATTTTTTCAAGCAGAGATTTTTGAGATCCTTGGCCTCGAATTACTTGAAAAACTTCTGAGGCTGCCTTATTCATGGCTCTAAATGCGGAAAGCGGATACAGCGCCATACCCACTTTTACTGATTTTAGTTGTTCAGTTGTGAATAATGGCGTCATTCCGAATTCAGTTAGGTTAGCCAATACTGGAACCGAAAGTTCTGAGGTGAATTTCTTGTACTGATCTAAATCGATCACAGCTTCGGCAAAAATTGCATCTGCGCCAGCTTCAACGTAAGCCTTAGCGCGCTTTATTGCGGAGTCTATGCCTTCAATTGCTAACGAGTCGGTTCGAGCAACAATGTAGAAGGGATCAGAGCCACGTGCGCTAGATGCAGCGGTGATTCGATCAACCATCTCGTCGAGAGTTACGACCTCTTTATTTGGGCGGTGCCCACAACGCTTTGCTGAAATTTGATCTTCAATCTGCGCGGCCGCAGCACCAGCTAAAATCAAAGATTTTATGGTTCGCTCAATATTGAAAGCAGATGGGCCAAAACCGGTATCGATATCTACGAGGATCGGAAGATCGCAGACTGCAACAATTCTTTTTAAATCTACTAATACATCTTCAAGTGTGAGTATTCCAAGATCTGGCATTCCCAGGGAGCCCGCGGAAACACCACCACCCGAGAGATAAATTGCTCTAAAACCGGCGGCTTTTGCTAAGAGCGCATGGTTGGCATTTATTGTTCCGACTATTTGTAGCGGTGATTCTGCAGCGAGAGCCTCACGAAACCGCTTACCAGCCGAAGTCACGGTACGAATCTACCATCCAAATGTCGTTGGAGTCTAAGTAGCTCTAGCGCTGCAATCGCACTGTCATAACCTTTATCTTCTTTACTTCCAGGACCGCCAGATCTCGCGATTGCTTGTTCGATATTCTCAACCATCAGAACACCAAATCCAATTGGTTTGCCCAGCTCGAGAGAAACTTGCATGACTCCATCGGTAACTCCTTTACATACATAATCAAAATGAGGCGTTTCACCTTTAAGTACAACTCCAAGTACAACTGCGATGTCCGCTCCATTCTGAAGAGCAAACTTCGCCGCGAGCGGTAACTCGAACGAGCCAGGTACTTCGTGCACGGTTACATTCTTAATTTTGGATTCGGTAATTGCTCGCTTTGCGCCTATAACTAATTGCTCGCAGATCTCTCTATGCCATCGGGCAGAAATTATCCTCACGCGTGCGCCGCTTAAATCACTAACCTTAATTTCTGGTGAATTGCCTGACATTACATCGTCCTATCATTTTTGTTTTGATCAAGAAGAATGTGCCCAAGTCGATCACGCTTTGTCTGAAGATAGGCAAGATTATGTGGATTTGACTTAGTTGGTAAGGGTCTTGAATTGGTTTTAATTCCGGAACTCTTAAAAGCCGCTAATTTGTCAGGATTGTTAGTCAACAGCATTATTTCATCAATCTTGAGCGACCTAACTATCTCTACAGCGTCCATAAAATCTCGTTCATCGATCTCATGGCCTAAAGCCAAATTAGCTTCCACCGTATCTAAACCTTCATCTTGCAGCTGATAGGCACGCAATTTTTCTTCCAAGCCAATTCCTCTTCCCTCTTGTTCGCGAAGGTAGATAACTAAACCCGAGCCCGAATATTCAATTAATCTAAAGGACTCTTCAAGCTGTTCTCCACAATCGCACCGAAGTGAACCCAGCACATCGCCAGTTAGGCATTCGGAATGAACCCGTACTAATTGTCGACCTAACTCAAAATTGCCGAAGGTGCACACGGCATGCGGAACACCACCTTTCCCGGTAAACGTGGCCATTTGCCAATCCCCGCCTGGTCTGGGCAGTCGCACCCACTTATCAATTTTGGAGGGCATGGGCATTTGTTTAGTGGCACGCTCGGCGAGTTCTTCGATCGTAATTATCGGAATGCTGTGATTTTTTGCAAAATTCCTAAGGTCTTCCCCGCGCATCATCGAACCGTCCTCGTTGACTAGCTCACAAATCACGCCAACCGAGGCTTGGTTTGCACGTCGGCAAAGTTCAATTACTGCTTCAGTATGTCCGCGTCGACTTGAAAGCCCACCTTCATGAGCAATAAGAGGGAATATATGGCCAGGTCTTATGAAATCTTCGGCCGTTGATTTCTTATCAGCTAAAGCTCTGATTGTGTTTGCGCGTTCTTCTGCGCTGATACCAGTTGATATTCCGTGTTTAACATCTACTGTCACGGTAAAAGCAGTGCGTTTAGTGTCCTGATTGTGCTTAACCATTAGCGGAAGATGTAGCTCTCTTGATCGCGTTTCGGTCATAGCAACACATAAGACGCCTGAGGTGTGTCGAATCATAAAGCCGATTTTTTTAGTTGATGCTGCACTTGCTAGTAGAAATAGATCACCCTCATTTTCACGATTCATATCGTCAGTAACAATGACAAATTCGCCTTGTGCAAAACGTCTGATTCCGTCTTCTAGCTGACTAGACAAATTACTCACTCGCTTTCATCAAGCGTTCTATATATTTAGCTAACACATCCACTTCAATATTTAATTTAGATCCTAAAACCTTCGAACCCAAATTTGTCTTAGCAAGAGTTTCCGGTATCAGCCATAACGTCACCAAATCGCCATAAATTTCACCAACGGTAAGCGAGACGCCATCAACGGCAATTGATCCTTGATTTACAATGTACTTTGCCAGCTTTTCTGGGATTCGAATTACTACCTTGTTCCACTTCTCTCCATTGGAGTTCTCTTCTACAACTGCAACGCCATCGACATGACCTTGAACTATATGCCCACCCATACGCGAGCCACTTAGTAAAGCAAGTTCGAGATTTACCTGGTCGCCTACTGCAATATCTGCCAATGAAGTGAGGCGAAGAGTTTGGACCATGACATCGGCGATGAATGAATCTGCAGAAATGGCTCTCGCGGTAAGACAAGTTCCATTTACGCTTATGGAGTCACCCGCTTTAATCTGAGAGGCCAGCGCCGTTCTTATCTCTATTTCGGCAGATTCGGCTAGCCGCTGAATAGAAATGACCACTCCGCGATCTTCAACTAATCCTGTGAACATCAGATGCTCTTGACCATTACTTGCATTCGGAGATTGTCAGTTTCTCCTGGAATGCGCTTGATATCGATAAACTCAAAGTGCTTTTGAGATGCCAAATTTTCAACTCCAATGTCAGTTAGTGCGGTATTTGAACCACCTAGAAATGTGGGCGCCAGATATATGAATACCTCGTCTACTAAATCCGTTTTAAGGAATGCACTTGATAATTTTGGTCCGGCCTCAACCAATATTCGATTCCAACTTCTCTCTTCGGCTAAATCTAGACAATTCTCGATATCACGGTTCTTAATTTGTATTGTTTCAGCTTCGTCATTAAAAATATGCAGTTCTTTGGAGAGTTCTCTAGCCCCCATGACTACACGAACTGGAGCAAATTTTGCATCTCCTCGATTTACTTCACGCACTGAAAGCTTTGGATTGTCAGCAAGAACGGTGCCGGTGCCGGTAACGATAGCGTCGCACTCGCTTCTCAAATAAGCTACATCTAAACGCGATTGCGGAGTTGTAATCCACTTTGAAGTTCCATCCGGAGCCGCCGATCTTCCATCCAAGCTGGTGGCCATTTTTAATGAGACAAATGGCCTATTCGTTCTCGTTTTCTTTAGCCAAGCTCGATTAGAGAATTCCACCTCATTTATCAATACTCCGGATATTACCTCGATACCTGCTGCTTTTAATTTCTCAGCGCCCCCAGCTGCTATCGAATTGGGATCTTTTACGGAATACACTACTCGCTTAACGCCAGCATTGATAATTCCGTCAACACATGGTGGTGTTTTACCAGAATGGTTACATGGTTCCAACGTCACAACTAAAGTTGCACCGATAGATTGAGGTCCGGCAATTCTTAACGCGACAATTTCTGCATGTTCACTTCCAGATCGCTTATGGAAACCCTCTGAAATAATTTCGCCAGATTCATTGATCAATACGGCGCCAACAATTGGGTTGGGAGAGGTAAGCCCGAGTGCTATTTCAGATAGCGCAACTGCCCGGCGCATCGCCGATTCCATTGAATTCATCGCTCCCTCCGGAAGATTTCCGGGGTGCGCAAATAACCGCGCGCCAATCGCGCGATTGCTCCCTCTCATCCGGACTTTAACCGTCGGTCTTGGAATTTCACCAAGTCCACCGATAGCTGGCGGCTAGCGGGTCGCAGACTTTAACTGCCGGTTCGGAATTACACCGACCCCGGAAACAACCCGATAAGTCTAACCGAATTAATCAGAGGGGTTTGCTAGCTCGAAATTTCCTTTACCTATCTGGCCTCGCTTGCGATACTCCTCAAGGCGAGCTCTCGTATCTTCGATATCGAGATTGCGCATCGTCAATTGACCGATTCGGTCGGTTGGGCCAAAGGCCGCGCCCTCTGTTCGTTCCATTGAGAGACGTTCTGGTTGGTAAGAGAATCCATCTCCCTCAGTGTTGATGATGGAGTAATCATCTCCGCGGCGCAGTCTTAACGTCACTGAGCCTGAGACGGTTGAGGCGACCCATCTTGTTAGCGATTCTCTGAGCATCAGAGATTGTGGGTCAAACCATCTACCCTTATAAAGAAGGCGACCGAGTTTTCTTCCCTCTTGTGCGTAGTTCGATAGCGTGTCTTCATTATGAATAGCGGTTAGTAATCGCTCATATGCAATAAACAAAAGTGCTAGACCAGGTGCTTCATAAATTCCTCGAGATTTTGCCTCGATGATTCGATTCTCAATCTGGTCAGACATCCCAAGACCGTGGCGACCACCGATTAGATTAGCTTCTTTGATTAACGAGACGGCGTCTAGATCTTTTCCGTTAATTGCTACTGGTCTTCCCGAGGCAAAGGTTATTCTCACATCTTCGGTAGCGATTGAAATTTTGGGATCCCAAAATTTCACTCCCATAATTGGCTCTACTATTTCTATGGAACTCTCTAGTTTTTCAAGTTCCTTTGCCTCATGAGTCGCTCCGAGAATATTTGCATCAGTTGAATAAGCTTTCTCCGCACTATCTCGGTAAGGTAAATTTCGAGAAATTAGCCACTTAGACATTTCACTTCGACCGCCAAGTTCAGCAACGAATTCGCTGTCAAGCCATGGTTTATAAATTCTTAAATTAGGATTGGCAAGAAGTCCATATCGATAGAAACGTTCAATGTCATTACCTTTATATGTTGATCCATCGCCCCAAATATTCACTTGATCGGAAAGCATTGCTCTAACCAAGAGTGTTCCAGTTACAGCTCTTCCTAACGGAGTGGTGTTGAAGTAAACCCTTCCGCCAGTTCTAATATGGAAAGCACCGCAAGCCAAAGCAGCAAATCCCTCTTCTATAAGAGTTGATTTACAATCAGTCAAGCGAGCAAGTTCAGCGCCGTAGGATTTGGCGCGATCTGGAATTGAAGCAATATCAGATTCGTCGTATTGACCAAGGTCTGCGGTGTACGCGCAAGGTATGGCTCCTTTTTCGCGCATCCACGCGACTGCAACTGAAGTATCCAGGCCGCCGGAAAAAGCTATTCCTACGCGCTCGCCTTTTGGAATTGCTGCCAAGACTTTTTGAGACATAGGTGTAAGCCTAACTGAGCGCCTTACTTCGACGCGCTGTAATCTCGCTCGAAAGGTCGCGCAGTAGGTATGGAGTGATAGACCAGCGCTCTACCTGCTCGTCAAAATTATGAAAATCGGAACGCTTAATCGGAGACTCGCTTCGGACCGCCCTAATCATGAGATTTCTGGCGGTA
Source organism: Actinomycetota bacterium (assembly GCA_016870975.1). GTDB lineage: Bacteria > Actinomycetota > Actinomycetes > Nanopelagicales > Nanopelagicaceae > MAG-120802. Next base: position 36,492 of record VGAE01000007.1, on the reverse strand, counting down.
TGGTCGAGCGAAACAAATTCAATGATGTCCGTTCTATAACCCAGTAGGCGCAAGATCTCCGCGCGTAATGAGTCAGTCATTAGATCCGCAAACCTCTCTTTCGTGATTCCATGACGGAAAAGAATCTTCCATGGTTCATCAGGAGCAGAAATCTGTTGATTTAAATCATGATGGCAACAAGGTGAGACCAAAATAGCTTTAGCTCCGGCCCGTACCGCATATGCGAGGGCATCATCCGTGGCTGTATCGCAAGCGTGTAGGGCAATAACCAGCGTTACGGGCGCTACCGGAAAATCCGAAATATTGGAGGCCATAAATGAGACTGAATCAGATATGTCCGCAGCTTTTGACATTTGGGAATTTCGCTCTCTTGAATCTAAACGTGAATCAACACCAGTAACTTTTACAGTCAATCCTTTTTTTGTTAAATACCGGTGGACTGCGAATGTCAAATAAGCATTTCCACAGCCTAAATCGAGAATTGAAACCGCATCGGTGCCAAGTTCAGGAATAATTTGGTCAATAATTCGGAGAAAGTCATCAACTTGATGATACTTATAGCTTTGCCGGGGAATTAATCGTCCCTCTCTATCTGAAATCCCTAAATGATGAAAGATCGGGTCACTTATTTCTAATCGTCTCTCCTTGTTTCGATTATGACTCCAGTCTATTTCTCGATTCGATTCATGCGCCTTACGATGAATTCTAAATTTACCTTTCTTGGTTACTTTAATATCTATATTTTCGGAATCTCTTTCAATTCGAATGTTTGCATAACCATCCTCCAAAATCTCTTCCAAATCCAATTCCTCAGGCTTTAAATTCTTAGTCTGATCTTTCTTTCCATCATGAGATACGAGTTGAAGATAAAGCCCATCGCGAATTACTACTGGTCTGATATCGATTCTTTCAAATGCTGGATGAAGTGATTTACGACGCCCAGAAATGATGGCTCGATGAAGCGATTTAGAATCCGATATCCAATCGCGGATCTCGCCTATCTCTTCCATGGCTCACCATTTCGTCTCGAAGTAGCCAAAACTCTCCATTAGTCTAGGGGCGTGAAGATTCGCCGAATAGTTCTCTGGGCGCTTGTGCCGATAGCGTCTTTACTCTCGATAGCTGCACTCTGGGCAACTTTTCATTACGGACCGTTCGGCAAACCATCACAAAGTGCTATCCGTTGCGCAGAGGTTCGAGAATTAATTCTTGATGAAGAGGTTGCCGGTAAAGCTCAATGGAATGTATACCGCCAGCAAGTCGAGGAATTTAAAACATTACCTGCCAATTCACCGAATAGAGGTATGGCCGTCTCTGAGATTTCACTCTCTGTAATCGATGTCTTGGGCCATGATTTAACTATCTACCAAGCCCTCGAAGAGAATATTGGATGCGTAAAGATGGATCGCCGAGAGGACGTTTCGGGATTAGTAACAGAGACGGCGTCAACCATAAATTATTTGAACGGAAGCGAGCCGATTAATGGGATCTTCTTTAATCCTGGTTTAGGTTCATGGAATTTTGATTTTTACTCTCAATATGCGAGCGCAATTGAATTTCTAAAAGTAACCGCAGACGCCTCCAGCATATAAGGGTTGGTTAGATAGTCTTCCGTTTTCGCAGGGTATCTCGGTTGATTTGCTTGGAACGCTCATGTTTTTTGCGAAGCTGGAATTCAATTGTTTCAGCCGCCTCATCGAAAGCTGCTAAGTCATTGAATGCGCTGGCTTGCGCGCGCACTAATGGTCCAGCGCCGTGCGATGTAATTGTTACATGATGAGATGAATTCTTACCGTGGTGCGGATTATTTTCGTGGATTACCTCTACCACTACCCGTTCTATAGGTACATGGAAACGAGATAGTCTCTCGATCCGTTCTTTTGCAATCTGCGAAAAATCTTCTCCGAGATTTACTCCCCGCGCATGAATCGTAATTTCCACCATTTCCCCCCTTCGTTATCAGAGGTGACGGCTCAACGGTAGCCACCTCTTGGGGTAATTTCAATAAGAGATCTAAAGTGGGATTGCGACAAGTACCAGGGTTAATACCGCGGCCAGGGCAGCGCTCTGGAGCAAAACACCCAGGGCAGTCTTGCGGTCGGCTTTCCTGTCTTCAGGGCTTTGCACGCGAGTTAAGTCACCTAACTTGCCCAAATTAAAAGTGCCCATTAGCCCGTAAGCTAAACAAAAACGTTTTCTCGATTGTATGAAACCAATCGAAAATACCAGCAGCGGTACGAAGAGTGAAAAGCGAGCATTTTGATTTGCTCCAGCTGCAATTAAACCTGCGAAACCACAGATCGTGAAGAAAAGTCCAAGGAGCGCTACAAATTGGCGTCTACGGATTTCTGCTTTGCCGAGATTACATGTACCAGGTACGTAGGCGTAGGTCATATTGCTTCTTCTAAATCCTCGTCATCTGACCAATCAATTTCTTCTTGTTTTTCAAACCAGGTCAGGAAAGAGAGGATGCCGCGAATTGCAACTACGAGAATCGCAATCAGAGCGAGTGTGCGGCGAATTAATTTCATGGAAGAAGTCTATTTTATTTCCGTCAATCTCTCTAGTGCAGCCATCGCCGCATTATGGCCACCAATTCCACTTACCCCGCCACCTCTAACAGCTCCGGCGCCGCCGATGAAAATGCGAGGTGATTTGGTTTCAACTCCCCATTTCCTGGGATCGTCATTGGTTTTCCATGGGAATTCCAAATCACCGTGGAAGATATTTCCTCTAGGTAGTCCGATTTCTCGCTCCAATTCTTGAGGAGTCTTGATCTCAACGCAGGGTTTTCCAGTTGCGTCCACAGCTAGGCAACTCTCTATGGGATCAATGAGATATTTGTTCAAGCCGGCTAGAACTCTCGCGCTAACCAAAGACTTACTTTCGTCATGATTTCTATCAAAGAGACTTGCTGGGGTATGCAAAGCGAAGACCGTAAGAGTATGAAATCCAGCCTCTCGCAATTCATCAGAAAGAATAGAGGGGTCCGTCAAAGTGTGACAGTACATTTCAGCAGGTATGACTGAAGGAACTTGACCCACTTTTGCCGCTTCAAATGCAGCTTCTAATTGCTGATAACTTTCATCGATATGGAGGGTGCCTGAAAATGCTACTTTGGGATCGATACCACTTCTTAATCTTGGTAGTTTAGTTAGAACCATATTCATTTTTAGTTGAGAACCATCGAGAGATTTAGGGGGTTGATCTCCAATCAATTTAGCCAACTCGTGTGGAGAGCATCCAGCAATTACAACGCTCGCCTGGAAATTATTCGAATCAGTCTCAACAATTACGTGCTCACCAGAATCGACTATTTTTTGGATATTCGAATTAGGCAGAAGCGTGATGCCAAGTGATTTCGCGAGTGCCAGCAGCTCGTTAACAAGAATTCCCATTCCTCCTACGGGTACTTTCCATTCTCCATTCCCATTACCAATTAAATGATAAAGAAAGCAAATACTGGCAGCTCTTTCAGCGGCACTGGCAAAGGTGCCTATCAAGCCATCTGTAAGAACTATTCCCTTAACAACATCATTGCTGAAGTATTTGTTTAAGGTCTCACTAAGAGGTTGTACAACTAATTCCTGCCAAAGTTCTTCACCGACCATTTCTCGAATTTCCGACTCGGTCGGGAGCGGTCGGAGCATGGTTGGTGCAACTTTCTCCGCAAATTCTACAATCCGATTGTAAAATTTTTGCCAGGCATCTGCTTCGTGAGAAATTCCAGTAAATTTGCTTATTGAGGATCTAGACTCATCATCAAATATTCGATTGATTAAAATTCCAGACTTAGAGTGCGGAGTATAAGAAGAAACTTTTCGACTCAAAGTCTTAAAGTTGAGATTCAAATCCGCAATAATCTGATCTGGTAGAAGCGCAACCAGATAGGAATACCTAGAAAGTTTTGCAGATACACCTGAAAATGCATAAACGCTGGCAGTTGCTCCACCAAATTCAGAATTTTTTTCTAAAACTGCTACCCGTTTACCAGCCTTGGCAAGGTAACAAGCAGCAATCAATCCATTATGCCCGCCACCTACTATGACGGCATCGAAACTTTCAAACATGTGTCTGCAAAATTCGATTGAAAGCTTCGGTAATTATTTCCGGACTCGTTCCAAAATTAAATCTGATAAACGATAGATTGGAAGGACCGTACATATGCCCACCATTAACGGCTAATCTTCCTCGCTCTAGGAGAATTTTTGCCGGATCGTCTCCCAATTCCAGAGCCGCTACATCTAACCAAGCCAAATAGCCAAAATCAGGAATTCGATATCTAATCGAAGGAATCTTGGAGTCAATAAGCTTTGCAATCAATTTGCGATTCTCATCAAGAGTTAAAAGCACTCCTGTCAGCCATTCGTTCGATTCAGACATCGCTGCCGTTGCCGCTGCAGCTCCAAAAAGTGAAGCGCGATAAGCCACAGAGATTGGCATGGCATTAATTTTCTCCTTTAAGTTCTCATTTTCAGTGATGATCAAAGCGCACTTTAGCCCAGCTAGATTAAAGGTCTTACTTGCACTTGTTACGGTAATACCAATTTCTCGGGCAGTATCAGATACCTTTAAGAAAGGTATGAATTTATGTTCTGCAAATGTGAGCGGTGCGTGAACCTCATCACTAATAATAATTACTTGATAATGTCTAGCAAGATCTGCCAATTTTGAAAGCGTTAATTCATTGAAGACTGTTCCGACTGGGTTATGCGGACTACAAAGAAGGTGGACTTTAACTCCGGTGCGGTAGGCCGATTCAATAGCATCTAGATCAAGAGAGTATTCAAGTTGGTTACGTTTTAAAGGAACATCTACTAGTTCAGCTTTAACTTCGGCAATCCAGCGCCACATGTTGTCATAGACTGGTGAATTCAGAAGTACTTTGTCTCCGGGCTGTATCAAAATGCGCATCACTTCGACCACACCCACGCCGACATCTGTTGCAGTTCGCATCTGCGTTACATCTGGGTTCCAGCCCCATAACTCATTGGAAAATTTCTGGAAGGATTTAAAAAGTTCTGGAAATGGGCCAAGGTAGCCCGCATCTGAACTATCAATCATCTCCCGAAGAGCTGCCTTTATTGGTTCCGCGATTGGGAAATCCATTTCCGCAACTGGCAACGGGAGCACATCCTTTTCGTAGAACCGCCACTTAACGCTCTTGCGTTTGCGTAACTCATCTAAAGAAAAAGCTATCACTTTTTCAGCCATATTCCTCCCTCTTATCCTTTTACGGAGCCGGCAAGTAGTCCACGAACGAAATATCTCTGTAGTGCAAAAAAGACCGCGACCGGGACAATAATTGCAACAAATGCTCCGGCTGTTAAGAGCTCCCAATCACCGCCTCGAGTTCCAGTCATCTCGGCAAGTCGAACCATCAGCGGTGCGATTTCACGCTTACCACCGCCAAATGTCAGAGCGACCAATAGATCATTCCAAGTCCAAAGGAACTGGAAAATCGCAAATGAGGCAATTGCTGGGATGCTGAGAGGTAGAACTATTTGGCGAAACACTTTGAAATGATCAGCCCCGTCAACTCGGGCCGCTTCGATAAGTTCTCTAGGAAGTTGCGCAATGAAATTATGTAGAAGGAATATTGCTAAGGGCAATCCAAACATAGTATGTGCAATCCAGATTGGTATAAATGTGCCGGTGATTCCAAAACTTGGAATAATTGTGACGGTTCCAATGTGTAATCCTCCAGAAAACAGTTGTAGGAGTGGAATTAGCGACATCTGAAGTGGGATAACTTGTAGCGCAAATATTAAGAAGAAAAGAATATTTCTTCCTTTGAAATCAAACCAGGCAATTGCGTATGCAGCAAAAATAGCAATAGTGATGGGAATTATCGTTGAAGGAATAACAATGGCGAAAGTGTTTAGAAAATATTGACTTAGAGGAGGAGTCGCACCTCTACCTTCAAATAAAACTCGAGAATAGTTGGTAAAGGTAAACTCTGGATTAGTGAAAACTGTCCACCAGCCTGAGGTATTAATTCCTTTGCTCGGTCTGAATGAAGTTACAAAAAGGCCAAGCGTTGGAATAGTCCAGATTAAGGCGAGAACAATCGCCGCAAAACTGGCCCAAGGGCTACTTAAGTGAGTTCGGACATTCTTCATATTCGGTCACTCTGCTCTCGTTTTAAATGCCAAACGTTATAGACAACTAATGGCAATATCCCAAAGAAGAGAATTACGGCAAGTGCGCTACCCGTTCCATAGTTCAGCGCTCGAAATGATTGGTTATACATTTCATTGGCAATCACGCTCGTCTTGAAATTTCCACCCGTCATAGTTCGTATGATGTCGAAAACCTTAAGCGCTCCAATTGTGATGGTACTTAAAACCACAATCACGGTTCCTCTAATCATGGGCACAGTAACCCGAGAGAGGCGCTTCCAGCCACCAGCGCCATCCAGCATCGACGCTTCAAGAATTTCATCAGGAATCGCCTTAATAGCTGCCGATAACACGACCATCGCAAAACCAGTTTGAATCCAAACAAAAACAACAATTAGAAGTAGTGTATTGAACGGTGTCACCAATAGCCAATTCGAAGGAATGAATCCCAACCATTCAGCAATTTGACTTAGCAGGCCAATCTCAGGTGATTTCTCATTTGGTTGGAATTGATAAACAAATTTCCAGATAATTCCAGCTCCAACAAAGGAAATAGCCATAGGCATAAATATCAAAGATTTAACTAGGCCGGGACGCCTCATTCGATCGGTGAGAACCGCAATTGTTAATCCAAAACCTGTTGATGCAATTGGCGCCACAATCATCCAAATACCGGTGTTCTTTAGGACCTCAAGAATTTCCGGCTGTGTAAAAGCCCAATGATAGTTTTCCCACCCGATGAAACTATCGCCACGAGCGTCTTTAAATGATAGATAAATTGTGCGAAAAGCTGGTGCAACTAAACCAATAAATAAAAAGGCAATTGCCGGAAATAGAAAAATTAAATATTTAAGATAACGTTGAACCTTTTCTCCTGTTCTCTCAGAGAACGAGAAGGCAATAAATACAAGAAGTGCAAAGATTGCAATCGTCAGTCCTAAACCAGTCAGCTTGGAGATTGCTTGCTCCAACTGCGACTGCCGAGCTGCTATTTCAATCATGCACTCTCCGATTTACTCCCATATAGGCGAAAGGGTGCGGCGCCTATCGGCTACCGCACCCTCCCACTATCAATTAGCTCTGATAACCAGAGTTATCAGGGCTTAGGCCATGACTTCTCGATTGCATCGAGGATAGCCTTATCGGACTTGTTCTCTGCAACCCAAGCGGTCATTTCTTTCCAGAATGAACCAGCTCCAACTGCTGCTGGCATCGCATCAGATCCATCGAAACGGAATGTGGTTGCGCTCTTTAAGATCTCAACCGCATTCTTATTTACTGGATCTGCAACATTTGCGACATCGAGGCCCTTGTTTGCTGAGAACCAGCCACCAAGTGAAGCCTTCTTGTTATTCCATTCGGGAGATGTCAGATAAAGCTGAACTGCAGCAACTTCTGGCCGATCAGCAAATGCACCGACGAATTCGCCGCCACCAAGTGCTGGACGTTGATCAGCTGTTACGCCTGGGAAGTAGAAGGTAGTGATACCACCTTCGGTTGCAGTGTCATCTGGAGTAACGATTGTCGCACCGTAATCAGCAGCGAGAATTCCGCCGATAAAGGATGCTTGACGGTGCATTGCGCAGGAGCCATCAACAAGACCCTTGCCGCCTTCTTGGAAGGTGGTAGTTGCAATGGCAGGTACGTTTCCAACATACTTCTTATTCTTAAGAACCTTTCCTGCTTCCTTAAGAACTGCAGCGACCTTTGGATCGTTAAATGGAATGGTGTGATTTACCCACGCGTCGTAAGTTTCTGCATCGTTTACACGAAGCATCAAATCTTCCATCCAGTCGGTTCCGACCCAACCAGTTGCATCTCCGGAGCCAAAGCCAACGCACCATGGTTGGACCTTGCCATCAGCTGCAATCTTGTCTGAGAGAGCAAGTAGCTCGCTCCAAGTAGTTGGAATTGACCAACCGTTATCTGCAAATGTCCTAGGTGAATACCAAACGAAAGACTTTACGTTTGCGCCAAGTGGAGCGGCGTAGAAGACGCCATCGACAGTTCCGTAAGCCTTCCAGTCTGCGCCGTAATACTCATCGGCTGCAGCAGAAACAGCGTCGGATGCTGGAATCATCTTTCCAGTAGCGACCATCGCCTTCAAAAGTCCAGGCTGTGGAAATACTGCGATATCTGGAGCAGTGCCACCTTCAACACGTACTGGAAGTTGTGCTTCAAATTCTGCAGTTCCATTCCAGTTAATAGTTATTCCAGTGCACTCTTCAAATTCAGCGAAGGATTCCTGGTAGATCTCTGCTTCTGGGCTTCGAATCGAAGAGTAGATCTCTACTTCGGTTCCTTCAGCGCCTTGATAAGCAGCATACGCGTCACAGTTTGCGCCACTTGCAGAGTCATCGGAGCTTCCACATCCGGTGAGTACAAGGGCGAGCGCTGCAACGATTCCGGTCGTCAACGTTAGACGACGTCGAAATGATGCGGTCATTATTTCCCTTTCTAATCTCGCCTCCGATGTGGAGGCGCTGCCCTTAGGGCCCTAAGGGCTTTGGCGTTAGTTTTCTACTTAATCGGGCCAACAGCAATAGCAACTTTTCCCTGTATGAGCGGGAATTTTTAACAAATCTGTTATCTGACTTACATCTCAAGCCAGCAGGTTGAGTCTTTTGCAAGATGCAGCTCCGGGCCAATCACTTTCACATCAGCAGAGGAGGAAATCAAAAGTTTCGCTGGCTGGTTTAGACGAATTATTCTGTCTTGATTGGTTGTATTTGCGTAGACAGCAAGGCCTGGCTCTCTCTTAAAGGCGATTAAACCCAGTTGAGTTTCTAGCCAAATCAATTCTTGATCATGAGACTTTTTCAAAGCTGGATGAACTCTTCGAATTTCAAGACTAGCGTGATAAAGATTCAGCGAACTCTCTTTTACATGCATTTGTGTTTCCACTGATTGGCTCGTATCAAATGACATCGGCAGCCAAGGCCTTCCTTTTGTGAAGCCAAAGTTCGGATCATTGCTCCAAGGCATTGGAACTCTTGCGCCATCTCTACCTTTATCTATTCCCTTCGTTCGGTAATACACCGGGTCTTGGCGCGCTGAGTCAGGAATGGAACCATCAGAAAGTCCTAGTTCTTCGCCTTGGTATATGTAGCAACCACCGGGCAGTGAATGAGTTAGTAACGCAAAAGCTCGAGCGCGTCGCTGACCAATTTCTCCCCCACCCAATCGAGTGACCAATCGCGGAGAATCATGATTCGATAAAACCCAAGTAGCGGGGGCGCCTACCGCACCCACCTCAGAGAGTATGCGCTTAATGGCAGAAACCAAGAATTCGCCATCCCACGGCGCAATGAGAAAATCGAAGTTAAAAATCTGGTGGAGCTCATCTCTTCTTACATATCTTGCAGCTCGCGAGCTGGGATGAACCCAAGCCTCTGCTACAGAAATACGCTCACCTGAATAGCTATCAAATATCTTTCGCCAACTGCGGTAAATTTCGTGAACGCCTTCACGATCAAAAAAAGGTACATCACTTAAAAGTGCCGCTCTCTCGTTATCCGGCATACCGGTAACATCTAATCTAAGCGCTCGGGTTAATCCCGTTGGATCAGGATGATCTTTCAGAATCTCATCCTTTGCTAGGCCATGGGCAACATCAATACGGAAACCATCAACTCCCAGATCCAGCCAGAACTTCAAAGTTCTTTCGAAATCACGGCGCACATCTTGGTTTTGCCAATTTAGATCCGCTTGGGTTGAGTCAAATAAATGCAGATACCACTGAGAATTAATCTCATCCTCAAGGCGCGTCCAGGCAGGACCACCAAAAATAGAATTCCAATTATTGGGTGGAATTTCCCCTGTGCTGCCACGGCCATCATAGAAATGAAATCGTTTTCTGGCTTCGGAATTTCCCGGTGAGTTAATTGCCTCCTTAAACCAGATATGATCTGTTGAGAAATGGTTTGGTACGATATCGACAATAATTTTTAGTCCAGCGTTATGGGTCTCTTCAATTAAGTCTTTTGCGGTTGATAGGTTTCCAAATCTTGGATCAACATCTCTTGGATCTGATACATCGTAACCGCCATCCTTGTTCGGAGATTTGTAGAACGGACTAAGCCAAATTGCATCTACGCCTAGCCAACGAAGATAGGAAAGTCTCTTAATAACGCCTTGCAGATCTCCCTCCCCATCACCATCGGTATCCTGAAAAGACCTTGGATAGACCTGATAAATCGTGGCGTTACGCCACCAACCTTGGTCTTGCTTTTCCATCACAAAAAAGAGCATAGCGTTTACTATCCGGATATGGCAGCACTCAGTCGAAATGAATCAGAGGAGATTGCAGAAAGAATTGTTTTGCTCGAACCTCGTTTCAAAGAAGTTGTCGCACAATTCGGCCCTTGTCCCATTGGCGCTACACCTTCAAGAGACTCAAACTTTGCAGCTCTAGTTGAATCCATAATCGGTCAGCAACTCTCGATTAAGGCAGCCGACACGATTATCAAAAGAGTCAAGAAGCTGGGTGGCGGAAAACTTGATCCGAAAATCCTTGGAGAAATACCAGCGATAAAGCTTTGTGGGGCGGGATGTTCTGAACACAAGACGCGGGCAGTTCGCGAACTATCGAAAGCCGTAACCTCAGGTCAACTTAATTTAAGATCAATAAGAAGCAAGTCCGAAGAAGAGATTTTTGAACTGCTTCTTCCTATGCACGGTATCGGTAAATGGACCGTCGAAATGTTTCTGATTTTTCAGTTGGGCCGAATTGATATCTGGCCAGTTGGCGATTTAGGAGTTAGGCGTGGTTGGGAAAAAGTTCATCGATTAAAAGAAGAAATAAATCCCTCAGAACTTGTAAAAGCGGGTGAGAAATTCCGACCTTTTCGCAGCCATTTAGCCTGGTATTGCTGGCGAGCACATTCAATCTAAAAATCTGACGTTCTATATCAATTTTTTGGCTTTAAGACTAGGGCAACAGAATTGATGCACCAACGTTGATCCGTTGGGACTGCGTACCCTTCGCCTTCAAATACATGCCCTAGGTGTGAGCCGCATTTAGCACATCGAACTTCTGTTCTTATCCGCGGTGCTAATGATCGATCTTCTAACAAAATAACGGCATCATCTTTAGTCGGAGCATAGAAGGAAGGCCAACCACATCCAGAATGGAATTTATGATCACTCTGAAAGAGTTCGGCTCCACAAGCCTTGCATTCATAAACCCCTATAGTTTTACTCTCGTAGTACTCGCCCGTAAAGGCAACTTCCGTGCCAGCTTTGCGCAGAACATCGAATGATCGAGCATCAAGCTCACTCTCAAGTATTGCGTCATTTAATTGAACTTCGAATGGCTTATCAGTCAAAGGGTTTATCTTGGGAAGAACGGAACCTGGCTCCATAGTCAACTTTGCACCTTGGGGAAAGGAATTCCCGTACTGGAATGGCAATCATAACCATCGGGATTTTTCTCGAGATAACGTTGATGATATTCCTCAGCAAGCCAATAAATATGTGGCCTCGCTTCTTGAATTTCAGTAACAATTTCGTCAAAACTTTTACTTACCAAAACTTCGTTATAAATTTCTCTAGTATTGACAGCGGTGATCATTTGTTCTTCAGTTGTCGTGAAAATTGCGCTTCGATACTGGGTTCCAATATCTCCGCCTTGTCGGTTAAGTGAAGTTGGGTCGTGCATCGTCCAGAATTCCTCAAGTAGGCGAAGGTAGGTAATCTGAGTTGGATTAAATTCAACTTCAACTGTTTCGGCGTGATTAGTAGTGCCCGAACATACTTCTTTATAGGTTGGATTAGCTTTTTGACCGCCCATGTATCCCACTGAAGTTGAAATAACCCCAGGAAGATTCCAGAATCTTCGTTCGGCTCCCCAAAAACAACCGGTTGCAAAGAAAGCTTTTTCAAACACCTCCGAATCTTGGCATGACTTTTAGCTAATGGTCTTCTGAAAAGCTCCATAGAACTGGGGTTAGAACGCTGCTGAGGTCGCTACGTTCAAAATGTGTCCCAAGCGCGACCCAACTCACCTTTGGAAACTCTTGAGTATCGAAGTGATACGCGAGAGACTTTTCCTTCAAGCCCCTTCGGGCGAGAAGTAGCTGCATTTGAACTGCGTTTCGGCGCGGGATTAAGGAGTTGCCGTGGATCTGAATGCTGACTGGCGCCATAGAGCTGCCTGTCGCCATGTCGACCCAGAACTCTTCTTCCCGGTTGGAAACACGGGACCGGCAATCGCGCAGATTGAAGAGGCAAAGAAGGTTTGTGCGAAATGTGAAGTTCGCGAACCATGTCTGCAGTGGGCACTTGAAAGTGGACAGGACTCCGGAGTCTGGGGCGGATTATCTGAAGACGAAAGAAGAGCTATGAAGCGTCGCGCAGCTAGACATCGAGCGAGACTTTTGGAGAGCCAGAACCAAATCCGGTAACGAATCGGATCTTAAGGGATGCGGAAAGTAACGGTTGCTTCCGTACCAGGATACGAATTATTGAAACTTAAAGTTCCGCTTAACTCGTTCTCAGTCAAAGTCCTCACAATTTCGAGTCCTAAATTGGAATTTTCTTTCAAATTAAAGCCATCCGGGAGACCTGAACCATCATCCTTCACAATTACTTTTATTTCGCGATCTTCTCGTTCCACAAATACGTCCACTCTAGATCCTAACTCTGATAAACCATGTTCGAGCGAGTTTTGAATTAGCTCTGTAATAATTAACGCTATTGGTGTCGCTAGAAGCGCCGGGATAGAGCCAAATTCACCAGAGTAATTAATTGATATTTCGCCAGGTCTTGGACTTAGTTCTACCGAATTTTTAACAATTTTAGATAGCACTTCATCAAATGAGATTGAGTCTCGGGCGCTATTGGAAAGCGTTTCGTGCACAAGTGCTATCGAACCAATCCTTCGGACAGCCTCCTCTAAAGCCAATCTTGAATAATCATCATCAACGCGGCGACTTTGGAGACGAAGCAAGGCTGAGACGGATTGCAGGTTATTCTTAACGCGATGATGAATCTCTCTGATTGTCGCATCTTTACTCAATAAAGCTCGATCTCGTCTTCGCAACTCAGTTACATTATGGACTAGCACGACGGCTCCGAAATGATTTCCATCTTGCTTTAATGGTATAGCTAACAGATCTAGAGTTCCGTTATCATTTTCGAATTCTGCACGTCTTGCAGAGCGGCCATTCATAGTTAGAAGCCAACTCTCTTCTCTTGGCTCCTTGCTGCTAGTCAAGTTTTCCAAGATCTCGCCCAAGGAAATTCCTTCCATATCTCGATTCCAGCCTAGACGACTAAAGGCACTTCTTGCATTGGGACTTGCAAAAGTAATTTGCGATTCGCCATCTAATCGAATTAGGCCGTCGCCAACTCTAGGAGCTGACTCAGATCGATAAGAACTATCACGTATCGGAAATTCTCCAGTTACGACCATCCGGTAAAGCAAATTCGCAATCTCCCGATAATTTAATTCGAGTTTTGACGGAGTTCTCATAGTTTCAATGTTTCTATAGCGCGTGATGACCGCGATGGCTTCACCTTGGAAATGTACTGGAACGTACTCCTCCTTTACATTAAATTCACCGATACGTGTTGGCTCTTGATCACGAATCATGGCTCCAGTTGCGAGCGCTTTGCTTATTTCAATTTCCTGCTCACCTACAACTTTGGTTCCGACAAGATCTTGGGTAAAAACTGTTGCAGAAGTCATTGGTCGAACTTGAGCAATTGCGATTAGCCCAGAATCTTTGGCATGCGCCCAAAGAACCAAATCGGCAAAGGAGAGGTCGGCGAGCATCTGCCACTCGCTGATTAACTCTGAAAGGCGCGAAACTTCTGACTCGGAGAGGCTGGTGTCATCGCCTAGTTCTCTGATGGGCACAGCGACAGATTACTCACTGAATCGCTGGGCTACCTGAATGAGCGCCTTTCTCATCTTAGAACGAGGTGCGATGTCAATTAAAGCACAGTACTGTGTTGGCGCCATTGAGGTAGTTGCTACTCTAAAAGTCAGTAAGAAAATCCGAGCGCTTGTAACCAGGTTTGAGGGTGTCGATAGAAGATGGTTATGTACTGAATTCGAATTATTATGATGCGCCGTGGCAGCGTTTGTATTTTTTACCCGACCCACAAGGACAAGGCGAGTTTCGGGAAATCCCATTTGTTGCGACGACGCCGTCTTCAGAAGGAGCTGAATATTGAAGATTATCGGTAGTTGATTTCTCAGTTACACCTTTAACTTCCACCTTAGAATTTTCGACTTTGACTTCAACATTAAACAGGAATCCAACAACTTCCTCCTTCATTGCCTCTATCATCGCTGCAAATAGGTCATATCCCTCTTTCTGATATTCGACAAGCGGATCTCGTTGCGCCATCGCTCTAAGCCCAATACCCTCTTGTAAATAATCCATTTCATAGAGATGTTCGCGCCACTTTCTGTCTAAAACAGAGAGCAGAATTTTTCTCTCGAGTTCACTAATAACTTCACTGCCAAGTTCTGCTTCACGTTTCTCATATGCACTCAAAATATCGGTGACGATTCTCTCCGCTAGGAAGATTTGATCGAAACCAGTCCGACCACCCACTTCTTTCTCAAGATCTTCAACTGTGAACGAGATTGGATAAATTGCCTTTAATACGGTCCATAGTTTCTCTAAATCCCACTCCTCGGGATATCCCTCTGATGTGGCTACCGTTACGTATCCCCTAATCGTGTCCTCAATAAAAGTGCGGACTTGCTCGTTCAAGTCGGCTCCTTCGAGAACTTCGCGACGCTCGGCGTAAACCACTTCACGCTGACGATTCATCACATCGTCATATTTCAAGACATTTTTTCTTACCTCAAAATTTTGAGATTCAACTTGGGTTTGCGCAGACTTAATGGCATTGGAAACCATTTTTGATTCAATTGGCGTGTCTTCTGGAATGCCAGCTGCAGTCAAAAATCGTTCGACGAGCGCTGAGTTGAAACGACGCATCAAATCATCTTGTAGTGAAAGGTAAAATCTAGATTCTCCTGGATCACCTTGGCGTCCCGATCGACCACGCAGCTGATTATCGATTCTGCGAGACTCGTGCCTCTCAGTTCCTAGGACATATAAGCCTCCGAGGCCAACAATTTGTTCGTGCGCTTCTTTTACGGCTGCCTTCTGTCGCGCAATCTCATTTGGCCAGAGCCGCTCATATTCATCCGCGTTTTCCACCGGTGAAATTCCCTGGCGTTGTAATTCAAAATCAGCCATGAATTCAGGGTTGCCTCCGAGCATGATGTCAGTACCGCGACCAGCCATGTTAGTCGCGACCGTTACGGCGCCTCTAGTGCCAGCTCGAGCAATAATCGCCGCCTCGCGTTCATGCTGTTTAGCATTTAAAACTTCATGTGTTACGCCACGCTTACGTAATACTTGAGATAGATATTCTGACTTCTCGACACTTACGGTTCCAACTAAGACCGGTTGGCCTTTTCGGTGACGCTCAGCAATATCGTCAGCGACCGCTTCGAATTTTGAGGTTTCGGTTTTGTAAACTAAATCAGATTGGTCAATGCGAGTCATCGGTCTATTTGTGGGAATAGGAATTACTCCTAGGCGATAAATTTGCATCAATTCTGCTGCCTCGGTCATGGCTGTACCGGTCATACCAGATAGATTTTCGTACATGCGGAAGTAGTTCTGGAGAGTTATCGTCGCGAGTGTTTGATTTTCATCTCTAATTTCAACTTTTTCCTTAGCTTCTAGAGCTTGATGTAATCCTTCACTGTAACGACGTCCAGCGAGCACTCGACCGGTGTGTTCATCAACAATTAATAAATCCCCCTTCATGATTACATAATCTTTATCTCTCTTGAAGAGTTCTTTCGCCTTTAAAGCGTTATTCAAGTAACCAATTAGTGGTGTGTTTACAGATTCATAAAGATTGTCAATCTTGAAAAATTCTTCAACTTTGGCAACGCCAGCATCAAGAATGCCAACTGTTCGTTTCTTTTCATCAACTTCGTAATGTTCCCCACGCACAAGCCTTGCGGAAATGTTTGCAAATTCTACATACCATTTTGTTGCTTTATCTGCGGGTCCGCTAATAATTAATGGCGTTCTTGCTTCATCTATAAGAATCGAGTCTACTTCGTCCACGATAGCAAAATTGTGACCTCGCTGTACGCAATCAGCTAACGACCAAGCCATGTTGTCACGAAGGTAATCAAATCCAAATTCATTATTTGTGCCGTAAGTGATGTCAGCACCGTACTGTTCACGTCGCTCTTGTGGCGTCATGGAAGCGAGGATCACTCCGACTTTAAGTCCGAGGAATCGGTGGATTCGACCCATCCATTCGCTATCACGTTCTGCCAAATAATCATTTGTCGTAACAATATGAACACCATCGCCACTTAGCGCATTTAGATAAGCTGGCAACGTTGCAACTAGAGTTTTACCCTCACCGGTCTTCATCTCTGCGATATTTCCTCGATGAAGAGCAGCACCGCCCATTATTTGAACATCGTAGTGACGCTGTCCAAGAGTTCTCTTAGATGCCTCCCTTACAACTGCAAAAGCTTCAGGCAGCAGATCATCTAGAGTTTCGCCATCGGAAAATCGCTTCTTAAATTTTTCGGTCATCTCACGAAGCTGAGCACCGCTCATTGACGCAAAAGTAGATTCATGCGAGTTGACTGATTCAGCAACTTTAAAAAGTTGTTTAAGTGCTCGGCCTTCGCCAGCACGAAGAATTTTGTCAAGCAGCGCTGCCACGTTCCGACCTTCCCTGACGATTACTAATCGCCCTATCCTATTGCCAGTCTGCGTTGAGTTGCACATGCAGTCGCTGCCCCAATAACTATCAGATTTCTCTGTTTAAGCGCACGTATCGCCTCTCGTAAGGTGCTACCTGTGGATATAAAATCATCGATAACTAATATCGCCTTGCTAGTTCTTGCATTGTTTACTCTGAGCGCTTTCTCAAGTTATCGATACCACTCTTCTTCCGAAACAAAAACTCTGATCGGAAACTGGTCTTATAATTTTAAGTGCCTCTATTAATTCTATATCGGTCTTCAAATCTGGATCTCGCAAAATAAATTTTGCGATCTCTTTCATAGAATCAAAATCTCAGCGCCCAACAGATTTACGTTGCGAAGGAATGGGCACAATAGAAATGGGGTGCTCTATTTTAAAATGATTAATTGAAGTTTCTAGTGCGTTTACGAAGAATTTCTGTGCCGAAATTAACCCATTTTCCTTGGCTAAGAGCAATGACTTTCCCGTTACTTCGCCGTAGGGCAAACTGGAGGCAATTGGAAAGTTCTCCCCCATTAGAAAACTAGGTTTTGGCCTCGGAAGCTTTTTGCATGCAAGGCAAATATCAAAATTCGGGGAGCCGCAATTCATACAGGCTGGTGGAAAGATTAGAGTTCTTATACCTCGAGACATAGATTAGATAAATAGTTATTGCACAGAAATATTTCTTCGGAAATTTCATTTCGTGAAAAAATATTTTTGGAAATTGTTAATCTTAAGGAGCGTCTGGGGACGGATTTAGCGGATAACTTCCAATAGGTGTTCCTGCCGTTTTCGGAACTGTGAGCACAAAATTTGCACCCTTTCCGATCTCACCCCAGACCTTGATATCGCCTCCGTGGAGAATCGCATCCTCTTGAGCGATAGAAAGTCCAAGCCCAGTGCCACCTCTCTCTCGAGATCTCGATGGATCAGCGCGCCAAAAGCGATCAAAAACGCGATTCCAATATTGCTTCTGGATACCTATTCCGTAGTCCCTAACACCTAACGAAACAGCCGATTCATTTTCTGCCAAAGTAATATCAATGGGTCCACCTTCTGAGTGGTCTATGGCATTATTTAGAAGGTTTCTAATAATTCGCTCGAGTCTTCTGGAATCTCCATCAATCAGAGTTCTTTCGCTATTAGTAAGGAGATTGATTTCGGCCCCTCTTTCGCCGGCTACCGGCGCGAGATCAGCGATACACTTTTTAACGACGACATTTAAGTCTAATTTCGTGAAATTCAAAGTAGCAGCTTCCGCATCAAATCTGCTTACCTCCAAAAGATCCTGAAGTAACTGTTCAAATTTTTCAATTTGGGACTGAAGTAATTCAGCGCTTCGAGCAACATTAGGTTCAAAGGTTGCTCTAGATCCGCTTATCACATCAGCCGCCATACGTATCGTGGTCAAGGGCGTCCTTAATTCGTGTGATACATCTGAGACGAATCGCTGTTGAATGCGGGATAGGTTTTCAAGACGGCTAATTTGCTCAGCCAGAGTAGTTGCCATTTGATTAAAGGCGATACCAAGCCGTGCTGTCTCATCTTCACCTCGTACTGTCATGCGACTCTTTAAATCTCCAGTAGTAATTGACTCTGCGATTTCGGCTGCTATTCGAATTGGTTTAACAGATATGCGGAGTACAAAAGATGCAGTCAAAAGAATCAGAATCAAAAGTAAAAATCCGGTAACCCAAAGTGATCTTCCTATGAGATTTACACTTCTTTCTTGTGCAACGAAGTCATAGGCCATATACATCTCGTATTTGCCCAGCTTAGGAATATCTAGAACTCCTCCTACAAATAATCCAGGTAACTCAAGCTTATTTACATAACTTAGCGTGCCTCTCTCCCAAGTAAGTTCATCGCTCTTCAAAGTTGCTTTGCGGAAAGTTTTGGGGACCGATTCGGGTTGTAAGAAATTGGAGGTCAAACTTGCGGGAACTCCTCTTAGCTTCAGTCCTTTGGTTTGGATTAGGACTACTTCTCTACCTGATTCTGCGGCGCTCACATTTGTAGATTTAACAATCTCTTCAGCAAGTGAGCTGAAATTAGGTTTTGCATTTAAAGATTCAATCGTGAAACGATATTTTGCAAATTGAATGGCCGCGCGACCTTCCGAAATAGATGAAGCGATTTTGTCCTTATAGATGCCATCTTCCAGCCTGTTATAAAGAGTGGATCCGATAGCCGTGATTAACACAAGTGAAACAACTGCGGATAGGCTAAAAACTTTAAGAAATAATGATCTGCGAAATCCCGAGATGAACTTATTAAGTAGCTTCATCTTCTAAGCTTTAACGCCGGATCCGCCCGCCTTGTAGCCAACGCCACGTACCGTCAGAATAATCTGAGGCTCTTCTGGCTCATGCTCAATCTTGGAGCGTAATCGCTGAATATGTACGTTCACTAACCGAGTATCTGTTGAATGGTGATATCCCCAGACTTCCCCAAGGAGTGCCTCGCGGGTAAAAACGCGTCCTGATTCTTTTGCTAGAGCAACCAGTAAGTCGAACTCTAATCGAGTTAATGGAATCTCCTTTCCATTCCGGAATACTGAGTGTTCAACTATGTCGATTGATAAATCACCAATCAGTAGATTTCCTTTTATATCACCGCCAACACGTCGCAACCGAGTTCTAATTCGGGCTACTAGTTCTGATGGCTTAAACGGCTTAACCATGTAATCATCGGCACCAGCTTCTAAACCTTTGACAATATCATGGGTGTCGCTTTTGGCAGTTAACATGACAATTGGAACACGTGAAGATTGCTTTCGAATCGCCTTACATACTTCGATTCCATCCGCGCCAGGAAGCATGATGTCTAACAAGACTAAATCTGGCTGACTATTTTTGAATACTTCTATTGCTTCGTCGCCGCGACTTACTAAGTCCACTTCCATGCCGACACCATTAAGAACAATGCCCAACATTTCCGCAAGATCCTGATCATCATCGATAACGAGAACTGATGTCATTAGCTGCCATGCTCCCAAGAATTCAAATAATCCTCCTGGACTGAGGTCAAATTATCAATCTCGGCACCCATACTCTTCAACTTCAAACGAGCAATCTCTTTATCTATAGCTTTCGGTACTTCGTGTACGCCTGGCTTTAGGCTTCCAGCTTCTTTAAGTAGCCACTCGGCAGCAAGCGCTTGATTTGCAAATGACATATCTAGCACGGCAGCAGGACTTCCTTCAGCGGCTCCAAGATTAACTAGTCGACCTTCGGCAATTAAGAGAATTCGATTTCCATTTGATATCTGATATTCATCAGTTGCATGTCGAATTTGTGGATTCTTCTTAGTATTTTTCTCTAGCCATTCGACATCAATTTCAATATTGAAATGTCCAGCATTAGCAAGTATTGCTCCATCTTTCATAAGTTCGAAATGTTCCTTAGAAATGATGGTGCGATTACCCGTAACGGTAATAAAAATATCGCCGATTCTAGCGGCCGCTTTCATAGGCATGACACGGAAGCCTTGCATCAAGGCATCGAGCGCTTTTGTGGGATCTACTTCGGTGATAACAACGTCAGCGCCTAATCCACGAGCACGATCTGCTACACCCTTGCCGCAATATCCAAAGCCAGCAACGACAAATACTTTTCCAGCAATTAATTGATTGGTGGCTCGGAAAATTGCATCCATGGTTGATTGGCCAGTTCCGTACCTATTATCGAACATATGCTTTGTATCGGTATCGTTTACTGTAATCATCGGAAACTTCAGTGCACCGTCTTTTGCCATTTGTGAGAGGCGAATGACGCCAGTCGTGGTTTCCTCGCAACCACCAGCAACTTCTGGCAGTAATTCCGTGCGAGTTGTATGAAGAGTATTTACCAAATCGCAACCATCATCGAAAACTTGATTGGGCGAAATATCTAACGCTGAATTTATATGTCTGTAGTAACCGTCTCTATCTATCCCCTTTTTGGCAAAGACGCTTATCCCAAAATCATGGACGAGAGAAGCTGCAACATCGTCTTGGGTAGAGAGTGAATTTGAAGCACAGAGAGCAAGTTGGGCTCCTCCAGCTTCTAGAGTGCGCATCAAATTAGCAGTCTCAGTTGTTACATGCATGCAGGCTGAAAATCGCACGCCCTTGAAAGGTTTCTCTTTTGCGAAGCGTTCCCGTATCTGGGCTAGTACGGGCATATTTCTATGTGCCCATTCAATTCTCTTTTTGCCGATTGTCGCTAAAGTGCTATCTGCGATTTCATATTTGGGTAAATTGGCGCTCACAAAACTCCTTGACTCTCTGATTTTCTCGAGGGCTGGAGTTTACTGCCTTTTCAAGATATCGAGAACTTGATCGACTAGCTTCTCAGTGACATCAGCAGTCTTTGCTTCCACATTTAGGCGTAAGAGTGGTTCAGTATTTGAAGGTCTGAGATTAATCCACCACATTTCTGATGTGATAGTAAGTCCATCTAGTTCATCTATGTCTATAGGGTTTGATGAGTTAATAAAATAATTCTTGACGTTATTTAGCGCAGCTTTCTGATCCTTGACTCTTGTATTCAATTCACCGCTACTTTTATATCGATTAAAAGGAGAAAGGAGCTTCGAGAGTGGTTTCCCAGAATCAAGGAGCGCCGCAATTGCATGTAGCGCCGCCAACATACCCGAGTCAGCGCTCCAAAAATCTTTAAAATAGAAATGGCCAGAATGTTCGCCACCAAAAACCGCGCCAGATTCCGCCATCAACGCCTTAATGAATGAATGACCGACTCGGCTTCGTAGGGGAGTTCCGCCAAATTCTCTTATAGTTTCTGGAACCGCTCGTGAACATATCAAATTATGGATAATTGTTGAGCCCGGGTAACGAGAAAGTTCTCGCGCTGCTATCAACGCCGTAAGTGCAGAAGGATCAACTAAGTTGCCCGTTTCATCAACTAGAAAGCATCGATCGGCATCGCCATCAAAGGCTAATCCGATATCTGCCTTACGTTTGCGCACTAGTGATTGCAAATCAATTAAGTTCTTGGGCTCTATCGGATTCGCTTCGTGGTTAGGAAAGGTTCCATCAAGCTCGAAGTAGAGCGGATGAACATCTGCATTGATTCTCGACATTACAGTAGGGGCGGTATAACCCCCCATGCCATTACCAGCATCAATCGCAATTGAGATAGAGCGCTTCTTAAAATCTTTCGCAAAAGTTTCGGCAGGAAAAAAAGAAAACAAAAAATCTACATATTCATTTAGCATAGATACTTCAGTAACTTTTCCAGAATTTCGGAGCGACATGGAAGCGCCGTTTCTGATTGATTCGCGGATCCAACTTAAACCAGAATCTTGACCAATGGGGCGAGCCCCGCTTAGACAGAGTTTTATCCCGTTATATTCAGCTGGA
This sequence comes from Actinomycetota bacterium, assembly GCA_016870975.1. GTDB lineage: Bacteria > Actinomycetota > Actinomycetes > Nanopelagicales > Nanopelagicaceae > MAG-120802. The sequence goes on along the minus strand of VGAE01000007.1, from coordinate 14,251 downwards.
TTATGGCTTGCGGTGAACATCGCACCCGGAAGATTTTTTGAACCAGAAGCGAAATAAAGTTGATCAGTTGCTGCTAATCCAATTCGGATAACATCAAAACTTTGCGATATGAGTCCATTGGTGAATGCAGTTGCCAGTTCAGGTGAAGAGAGTCGCATATCTTCACCAATGACCACGGTTCCAGGTTCCTTTTTCATTTCGAGAAAAGAGGCAAAGGCAATGCCAGCTGCGAACGCGAAATCCAGAGTAAGCTCGCTATCTACCAGGCCGCGAATGTCATAAGCCTTGATAATTCGATCTACAAGTTCCATCAATCTTTTGGGTTAGGTATTGCTCTCAAATGACCACGTCTACCAACTTCTGGCGTCTTGTCAGGTGCAGACTGATTCACTTTAGCCACATTTCGAACTGCATCAGCGATTGCCATTAAATCTTCTGGAGAAGGTTCCGCGGTGCCACCTGATTCGTGTTTAATCACATTCCAACCCTTCGGAACTGTCAATCTCTCACTGTGGTTGGCGCAAAAGTCAAAAGTATGAGGTTCGGCAAATGTCGAGAGCGGGCCTAAGACAGCCGTCGATTCAGCATAAATGTAAATCAAAGTTCTGGCTGCCGGCTGACGACAACTACTTTTGGAGCAAGTACGGCCACTGCCGCTTGGTCTCACCGGCTCTTGATCGCGCATGTCGGCAGATTAGTCGCAACTCTTTAAAATTGTGGGAATCTCACTATTAGCGTGACTGAATTACCGAAATGTCGGCAATTGGTCTGGTGGCGCTCTCCAAAGAGGCTGCCTGATTAAGTGAGAGATGCGTCAAACCATCGTTGCTAATCCAGGTTAGGGCAGCTCTAGCCCGAGTTCTATTGATGATTCTCACTATTCTTGAATTAGCTGGAAACTGCCAATTTACAATTTCCTCCCCTGCTATATTCTTTGTGACGTTCTTTCCATCGCGATTTCTTATTTCAACTGTTGCATCAATTTTCTCTCCGATCAATGTGAGGATTGGTTCAAGACCATAAAGATTAAATCCAATTTCATTTAATGGGTTAGCAGGAATAGACCAAGTAAAATCTAAAATATTGCTGCTCTTTAATTCCGTCAATACTGATGCCACAAAAGGCGTTTCCGATTCAATTTTCAAGCCAAAATTAGTTCGGCCTAAATCTAAATCAACCAATTCAATTTCTCTGACTTGACGAGAATTCAACCTTATCTCGCTTAGTTCCACTGGTACATAAACACCATCAGAAGAGATGATTTCAACGGAGGCAGAACTCTCTACGTCAGCCACATTCATTATGCGAATCGTATGTTTTAACTTGCCCGTCGCTCCGTACTTAGACAATAGCCCAGGTATTATTTGGCTAGTTTCTGGCTCGCTTATGGAAGAGACAAAATCTCCACCTAGATTTCGCAAGCCCTTTGTTCGCTCATCAAGTAGATAACTTGTAACTCGCCCACCGATAGTTTTGACGTTGATAACTAGTTGTGATGAGCCAGGATCTAGTGAATCGACTCGTAGAATTTTTTCACTTAGCGCTTTGACAGTGATGCTGTCTGGTGTGAGCGGGCCAGTTTCATTAAATACGGTAACTTCGACTATAGCGTCGCTTAATCCACTATTGACCAAAATCACTTTGCCACGACTAGTAACATCAGCAGTTCCACCGACAAACCAGGAATTTTCCTCACCGGATCCGCATAGAGCTGCCGCCGTCCATTTAGAATTTTTTGATTGAATTGTGATGCTGTCATTTGGATTTCCGGCTACGACTATGGCACGTTTTAGATTGGTGGGATTCCCTACATTTAGCTCTGAAAAACCAGAAGCTTTACGGCTCAAATCTCTCACGCCCACTGATTGAGCAGGCAGTAAGGTTGTCAATTTAGAATCGTTTATCGGACCAGGACAAGTTGTGACAGAGTAACTTCTACTAATTTCCTTGGCTCTTGAGACTTCTGATTCCGGTAGTAAAAATGCCACATGTGCGGTGATTATGAAGATTAATAATGAAATAGCAGCTCTACTTTCTTTCATGAGAGCTCCTCTATTCGAATATCGCCTCTGCGTCGCCGAGCAGGCAGTGCCAAAACAATGAGAGTGAAGAAGGCGAATATCTGAATGGAAATCCAGGCTCTCCTTGATGTGGAATCGTGAAAAATTCGAAATTCACCAGGGGATGAAATCTCAAAGACGGGTGTTCCAGACTCAGACCTGGTCGCTCTTATCGTCTCTTGATTGAGCGTTACTCTCAAACGTGAGTCAAATTTTTCGGTAATGATTAATTTACCAGCGGTACTTAAGACACCTGAGGCTTCTAGTTCGTCGCTTGGAATTGCTAATCGTTCTCCACTATCCGATATAAAAAGTATGCGAGGTAGCGCTTCGCTAACTTTCCAGGTTATTCCCTCATCAGTCTTAGAAGCTCTAGCAAATCCGCCAACACCATCAATACTACGCGCCAAATCTTCATTTATGGGACGAGCCAAAAAGACATAACTTATGCCATTTGCCGCTAGGACCTTACTTGCATCAATTCCAGCCCCAGTAACTAACTCTGAGATTGCTTGATCGACTTCTTGTGATAATCCAACGATAACGTCTGGTTCGCCAAGACGTATATCGCTATCCCTGGCAATGAAGAACTTTGTTTCGTTGTTTGAGGAACGGATAACAAGAGTCTTGAAACGTTCGTTGGTTTGTGCGCTTACGGTTAAGAATGCGGGAAGTGCATCTTTAGTTTTGCTTTGTAGCGGCGCGCTAGATGCGGTGAATATCCACCAAAACATCGAGGCGCTTAATGAAAATATGGAGAGGAGCGAGACAAATCCCATTAGCAAATGTCGATAGTCAATTGGACTCTCTGAAATTTTCGGCAGATAGTTATCAATCATGATGACGCCGGCCAATATGGAAACTAATGTCGGAATTACCAGCAAGCTGCCAACCCACAATGGCGTTGATATCAGGCTGCCGTGTCCTGCAACAGTTTGGCTTCCGAAAATCATCGCAGAGCCGATGAAAAATATGGATACCTCACCGAAGCGTGCGACCTTGCTCACGAAGAGTGAAATCAAAGCAATTGCTAAAACTGGAGAAATTAACCAGAGCGGTGGTGAACCAACGCCGCCAGGATTGGCCAAAATAATTGATGCAACGTTCCCGCCACCGAGCGCCAACCCAGGGTCAAGTAGGAATCTAGAAGGGTGAAGGACTAAGTCGATTGACCACGGTGCACAGATAACAAATGGGGTGCCCAAAATAGCAATTCGCCGAGAGTTTCTGTCGTCGAAAACGGTTTTTGAGAACCCGCCTTTATTGAATGAAACAACATCTAGAATCGCAAGAATAAATTGCCAGATAAAAATAACTAGAAAAGCGATTGGTGAAAAGGCAAAAACTAGAGACATTAGAAAGGCCATTCGCCAAGTTCTGCGCCAACCAAGTAGCTCTAGAGCTTCCAGCCCTAAAAGGGATCTGACAATCCATGGTCCGATGACGGACAACATGATTGTTCCCAGCCTGCCCGAATTCAAAGAGCCAATTACGACTGGGGCCATTGAATATAGAAGAGCTGCACCTAAGGCGAGGTAATGCAGTTCTGTGAATTTTCTAGCCAACCGATAGGCGCCAAAAAATGCCAATGGAATCGCCAATACCAATAGAAATGAAATTAAGAGTTTTGCATTGAAAAAAGAAACTATTGAAGTTAAACCTAGAAAAGCAATCCAGGGGGGCATATTCACACTCGATCCCAATCCGACTGCATGCCAAGAGTTTGCGTATTGAGTTAAGAGGGAGATTCCACTATCTGGCGTGATAGGTAGTGCGCCGCCTACCAAATCAAAGAATCTCTCGCGGAAGGCAAGCAACGAGATGAAGAAAACTATTATAGAAGCGGTAAGAATTGGTCGATTTCTAATCGTTGTAACGATTGATGGTGATCTGACCAGTTCAATATCGGAATTGTCGGCAACTTCATCACTAAAATCTAATGATGATTTATTTGAATACTGCGCTAAGTTGTCACGTTTAACTTGGAGCGAACTTTGCCGCCAACTTCGAATGAGAGCATCTCGCGCTCGATCAATGGTTAAAGCTAGTTGAGTGCCTCTTGGCGGAACGAAGTGAGAAATAACTCTAGACGAAAGTAAACGCACCGCCTTTCGGGCTTTACGAGCTCGGATTAAATCTTGAGGTTGCGCCAGTACCAGGGAAACGGCAGCAATTTCATCTAATGCATAGCCTGGACGTTTTGCCAGTAAGAACCCGACTGAACGAAGAAGAGCAGCTCCGAAAAGTTGTAGGGCAATCAATGGAGTCAGCCACAAGGGGGAGTTCGCCATCAAAACGTAAGCCGCATGTCGCCGATCGAGAAGGAGCGGCCTGTGCAAGAAAGCGTTTGCAACATCAATCCTACGTCTTTCGTTTGCTGCGGCCTCCGCATGAAAAGCAATCGCTCGTGAGGCAACTATTGCAGTGTGGCCCGCCGTATGAATACGCCATCCAAGATCTACATCGTCACGAAACAAAGATAGTTCTGGATCAAATCTGCCAACTTCATCAAATACGCCTCTTCGAATTAAAGCTCCAGCAGTACTAACCGACAGAACCTCGCCAATATTGTCATGTTGGCCTTGATCTTTCTCTAGATATTCAAGTCCAGTCCACCGCGCACCATTTGAAGTAATACTCACTCCAACTTCCAATAAATGGTCTCGGTCATACCAACCGCGGAGCTTTGGACCTGCGATTGCAGCTTGAGGTCGCTCATCTACTGCAGCCAATAGCTCTAAGAGTGCATCAGCTTTAGGAGCGCAATCGTCGTGTAGAAACCAGAGCCATTCTTGTTGATCGGCACTTCCATTCTCGATCAATGAACTTTCTAAAGCTAAATCTATGGCAGCGCCAAAACCTGTATCTGATGGCGCTTGTAAATATTTGATTCCAGCTTTCATCAAATACTGAAGAGATTTATCAGTTGATCCGGTGTCTATTGCAATTAAATTATCAATTTGATGCTTTTGTGAAGTGAGTGCTACGACAACTTCTGGAAGCCATTCGGCGCCATTATGGACAACAAGAATGGCGTTTACATGGTGGCGCGAGCGAAGGGCATTTGATGTTATTCCAGAATTAGAAGTCGGCATTGAACCGCCTCGCCTCGATGAATTGAAAAGATGAGATTACGCAGGTCGACGCTTTAGGCGACGACGTTCGCGTTCTGAGAGTCCGCCCCAGATTCCGAATCTTTCATCGTGTGCCAGCGCATATTCAAGACATTCTTGGCGTACTTCACATGCCAGGCAGACTCTCTTTGCTTCACGAGTAGAGCCGCCCTTCTCAGGAAAGAAAGCCTCTGGATCAGTCTGGGCACAGAGCGCTCGCTCCTGCCAGGAGAGTTCGACGACCTCTCCATTGCCTAATTGGATACTTGGACCTGATTCGTAGTTCTGCTCATTACGTCGAGCTTCAGACATGTTATGGACTCCCACTAGAGGGGCCGACCCCACGGTCGGCTCGATAGCGAGAATTACACTCGTGTTATTCCCCCTAAGTCAAGTTAGGAGAGGGATAAAAGGGCTAAAAACCCTGAATGATCTCACGGAGATTTGAACCCTTTTTCACCCTTGATTGCGAAGCAATGTAGCTGTTTTCGATGATTGCACCACTTTCAATAATCGCACCGGCCGCGATTATTGAGCCAGAAATCCTCACATCGCTATTAATTAATGAATCAGCCTCTATAAAACTACCCCCGTCGATTACTGCACTTGGATGGATGGTGGCTGATGGCAAGATTAATGCTGCGCCGTGGTTGCGGCGTACGAGATCTCGTGAAGCCCGCACCATGGTCTCGGGGGTGCCCATATCTATCCAATAACTAGAATCTAGATAACCGTAGATTTTGCAATCATCAGATAGCCATTTTGGAAATGCGTCTCGTTCGATACTGATGACCTCGCCATGCGGAAGTTTTTCAATAATTTCAGATTTGAAGATGTAACAGCCAGCATTAATGGTCTTAGCTTTTGGTTGCGGCATCTTTTCCAAGAAATCCAAAACTCGGCCATCCCGGTCAATTGGAACGCAACCATAAGAACTGGCATCTACCACCTCAATTAGATGTAGCGTTGCATCGGCGCCCAGCTCTTGGTGAAATTGGCTCTGGGCCGCCAGATTATGCTCACTGAGTACATCACCATTGAAAATAAATAGAGATTCATTTGGTTTAAGTGAAAGTGCCTTAGCAGCATTCGCAATAGCTCCGCCGGTTCCAAGTGGTTCTTGCTCTACCGCATATTTGATGGAAACTCCGAACTTTTCGCCATTACCAAAATAGGGTTGAAAAACTTCAGCAAGATAGGAGGTTGCAAGAACAATCTCTTTTACTCCGGCCGCTCGCGCTTTTAGAATCTGGTGCTCGGTTACCGGGGCTCCTGCAATTCTTATCATGGGCTTCGGGGTTGAATTAGTAAACGGCGCTAACCGAGTACCTTTTCCACCAACTAAAAGAATCGCTTTTTCAATCGCTCCTTTCAAGCGCTAATCCTCTGAGCGACCTCGGCAATTTGGCTATCAGTTGCAGTTAATGCAATTCGGACAAACTCTGATCCGGCGCTTCCATAGAAACTTCCCGGAGTTACCAGAATTCCACGATTGGCAAACCAAGCGACTGTCTCCCAATCAGATTGATTGCGAGTGCACCATATGTACAAACCGGCCTGTGAATACTCGACTCGAAAGCCCAGAGAGATGAGTGCGGGAACGAGAATTCGACGGCGATTTCGATAGATATCGGCCTGTCTCTCGACATGTGATTCATCTTGAAGCGCCACAGTCATGGCTCGTTGGACGGGTAATGGCATCATCATTCCAAGGTGCTTACGAATTTCAAGAAGTCGTTTTACTAATTGGGTGTCGCCGGCTACGAAGGCAGCGCGATAACCAGCCAAATTAGATCTCTTCGAGAGTGAATGTAAAGCAAGAAATCCAACGTTTTCTCCGGCAGCTCTCTTAAGAATTGACTCAGATTCATCGCTATCGGGAAACGGTAAGTAGCACTCGTCACTAGCAATTACGACTTTGTGCGTTCTAGACCATTTGATGACCGCATTAAGTTCCGCTTGGGTGTGGACTCTTCCAGTTGGGTTTGAGGGATTATTTATCCAGACTAGATCTACATCTTTAGGCCAATTACCTGGATCTAAATCAACTTCTATGACCTCAGCTCTGCCAAAGATCGCGCTAACAAGGTAGGTCGGATAAGCAACCTTTGGAATTAATATTCGTTTTGCTTCAAGAAGTGTAGGCAAGAGCGCCACCATCTCTTTTGATCCGACTGTGGGCAATACATCGAATTCTCCAGATGCGCCTAAGCGATTTCGCACATAATTTTCCATAGCGCTTCTAAGTTCTGCAGTTCCCGCAGTTACTGGATATCCCGGCGAATTTGAATTCCTTTGTAGTTCTATTTGAATGAAATCTGGTGTTGCATCTACAGGCGTTCCTTGAGATAGATCTATTGCGCCGGATTTATGTTCACGCGCTCGGGCGCCGAGAGGCGCGAGGGTGTCCCAAGGGAAATCTGGAAGCTTAAATGAGTTAGACAGTTTGGGCCGCGTCCTACTCCGGCTTCTTCTCTATCTGAAGCAGTTTTGGATGATCCTTACCGGTTGGGCCCACTTTGCTTGCGCCCCCAGGAGAACCTAATTCATTAAAGAATTCGGAATTAACTTCTTTGTACTCGGACCATTGGGATGGGACATCATCCTCATAATAAATCGCCTCAACCGGACAGACCGGTTCGCAGGCGCCGCAGTCGACACATTCGTCAGGCTGGATATAGAGCATCCGCTCGCCCTCATATATGCAATCAACTGGACATTCCTCAATACAGGACTTGTCTTTGACATCGATACATGGAAGCGCAATTAAATAGGTCACGTACGACTCCTAACAAGGACAGGTGCAGCTATCGTACATAATCTATGCATATGGAGCGCGCCGGGGGCAGGGAGCTTCACCTCTACGACACTCTGACTCGCCAGATCCAGCCGGTTCAGGCTAGTGATGGCAAGCAGGTTCGGATTTACTGCTGTGGCCCAACGGTTTATCGCGATGCTCATGTTGGCAACCTTAGAACTTTTCTTCTTTCAGATCTTGTAACTCGGACTTTAAATTTCAACGGATTTAAAGTTGATCTGGTCCAAAACATCACAGATGTGGGACATATGAGCGAGGATTTCGAAGAAGACAAAATGATTGCTCAATCCAAAAGTGAAAAGCGTGATCCATTCGAAATCGCCCGCGATTATGAGGCGAAATTCCATAAAGATTGTGCCACGCTCGCGATAACGAGAGCGCGGCTTTACCCACGAGCTAGCGAATGTATCGAATTAATGATTGATTTTATTTCAAAGCTATTAGAAATGAAGATGGCTTACCAAGGAAGTGACGGTTCAATTTACTTTAACGCAGAGACGGCCATCGATTACGGTGCTTTGAGTGGTAATAAACTCAAGGCGTTAAAGCCCGGACATAGATATGAATATGAAGAAGCGGGTGCGAAACGTTTTCACGCAGATTGGGCGCTTTGGAAAGCTGCCGGAAATAGAAAAGAGATGATCTGGCAGACACCATGGGGCGCTGGTTTTCCGGGTTGGCATATCGAATGTTCTGCGATGTCCTTGAAGTACTTAAATAATCATGTTGATTTACATATTGGTGGAATAGATTTGAGGTTTCCACACCATGAGAATGAAAGAGCACAATCAAATCCCATGGTCGGCGGCGAAGCGGTAACGCTCTGGATCCATGGTGAACATCTTCTTTTCGAAGGAAGAAAAATGTCAAAAAGTTCGGGGAATGTAGTATTGATTGAAGATTTGATTGAGCGCGGAATCGATCCATTAGCCCTGAGGTTTTGCTTTATGGAGAATCGCTACCGAAGCCAGATGGATCTCTCTTGGGATTCTCTAAAGGCCGCTCATAATTTTCTCGCTCGAATTAGAAAAACTTATTCAGCCACTTTATCAAGTGGCCCGAAGGTGACTGCACAAGTATCAGAATTCATTGATTCGATAGTTGAAGATTTCCTCAATGATCTTGATACCCCTAAAGCAATGTTAAAACTGAGGACTTTGGAGCGATTAGAAATGAGCGCTGGCGAGAAACGGGCGATTTTCGAAAAACTTGAAGTTCTCCTGGGATTAGATCTCCTATCTGAGCGGCCAATGCGAGCTCTTCCAGATGCCGCAACGAAATTACTTGAAGCGCGCATCGCGGCTCGAGCCGCCAAAGATTTTGAATTGAGCGATTCTTTAAGAGACCAGTTAACAGAATTTGGAATTCTTATTCAGGACACTGCAGATGGTCAAGAGTGGAGCTGGTTAATCGATCTTTGAAGTGCGAGCAGAAGCAATCAACAACCAGACAATTCCACCGAGAAGTAGAAATGTTCCATAGCCATTTCCTTCAACCAATAGCTCGCCACCATTACCTGTACTTGCGCCCCTTACAACTACGAATAGCCATCCGAATGCAAAGAAAAGGAAACTTGAGCGGGTTCGATACATCTGTCGAAGTAGATAAGTCGCGAGTATGAGTGCAAAACTAGAAATTATTAATCCAAATGGTCGATAAGCATTGTGGAGAAAAACGCCGGAAATTCCTATCGCGATACCAAAGAGCAAGCTGATTAGATTACGAAACATCGCTCGCTATTCCAGCAAAAAGGTCAGTTTCTCTTCGATTCTTATCAAATGGAGCAGCCGCCGTGCCATGAACTAGGCGGTAAAACTCTCTTCCCCAGACTTTGAAACCTACATTGTTAGAGAGCGCAAAGAACGGTCCAGAGAGTGCTATCTGAGTGGGGTGGGCTTTCATCGCCGCCATCTTCTTTGAAACATAATCTTCAGCTGTGATTACCGTTGAGACTAATTCATCGGGGGCGGCAAATGGAAAATCTTCGGCTTTCTCTACTCCAAAGAAATCGGAGCCAGTTCCTGCTAGTGCAGCGATACCTTCCTCGATTACAGATATGGGAATTGTGTTCCAATATATTTTCGGTATCTCCCAACCTGAGGCGCGCGCCAATTCAGCGGCGCGCATTGCGGTCTGGTGCGCCTTGATGTGATCTGGGTGGCCATATCCGCCATTTTCATCATAGGTGATCATGACGTGTGGCTTGATTTCCAGAATCACATTTAGAAGTTGCTTCGCAACTACATCTAGATCTGCGTTCCAGAAAACATCGGGGCGGGTGTTTTGGGGAGTTCCCATCATGCCGCTATCGCGCCACTTCGATTCTTCATCTCCCAAAAATCTATGATCTGTTATCCCTAATTCGCGCATAGCAGCTGCGAGTTCGCCAATTCTATATTCGCCTAATTTGTCCTCTTTATCGCTCGCCAAGTGAGCGAGTTCAGGCACAAGAATTTCACCTTCTTCGCCACGAGTACAGGTAATCAGAGTTACTTGTACTCCGTTTGCGGCGTAATAAGCCATAGTGACGCCGTTATTAATTGTTTCATCGTCTGGATGTGCGTGCACCAAGAGCATGCGCCGTTTTTTATCAATCATTTGAGGTTAAGCGTACCTTTAGCAACTAGTCTATTGACGGGCCAGCCCCTAGTATGGGGGTGATGAGCACCGTCGATGTTAAAAACGAGAGTCGCTCAAGGCTTCCGCGGGATGAGCGTCGCGCACAACTTCTCAGCGCCGCGTTAGAGAGCTTTACGACTTCTGGCTATCACGCCGCATCTATGGATGAGATTGCAGAGCGAGCTAATGTAAGCAAGCCGGTTCTGTATAAACATTTTCCCTCCAAGTTAGATTTATACCTTGCTGTTCTGGATCTCCATATCGATTCTCTGGTATTCAGCATTCAGAAAGCCATCGCTTCAACTCGCGAAAATAAAAATAGAGTAAAGGCAACGATTGATGCATATTTTGGTTTCATGGAAGGTGAAGGTGAAGCCTTCCGCTTACTGTTTGAGAGCGATATGAGCGTAGAACCACATGTTAGAGAACGCTTAGAACGGATGACTTACGACTGTGCCGTTGCGGTAAGCGCTGTTATCTCAGTGGATACCGGGTTGCCGAAAGATGAAGCAATGATCCTTGCGATTGGACTAATCGGATGCGCCCAGATTTCAGCGCGCCATTGGCTTGAAAAAGGGGGAAAGATTGATCGCTCCCAAGCCAGCGCACTTGTTACAAGCTTGATGTGGCGAGGTATCTCGGGTTTTCCACTCAATAAGTGACTTGAAGTAAGGTATCGGCATGACCACAAAAAAGAGTAGTAAGTCAGATGCGGCAAAGAGTGAGGTTCGCATCTCCGTTAGTGATCAAGTACGCGAGATTACTGTTGAACTTGCAGCGGACCGCGATGAGGTATTGACGACAGTGAAGACAGCCATTGGCCAGGGAGAACCACTAGTTCTCACCGATATCCGTGGTCGCCAATTCATAATTCCAGCGGCAAAGATAAGTTCTATAGAGATTGGCGAAAGCGCCGAGCGTAGAGTTGGATTTGCTGGTCTTTAAATCATAGAAAAATCTTCAAGTAAAGAGTAAGTAAGTTCCCTTACATCTGAGGCAAAATCACTATCCGGGTAAGCGGTCAAGACTGAGCGGTTTGCAAATTGTGCGAAGTGTACCTTTTCATCAAACCTAATCTCTGTTTCAATAAATTCAAAATCGTTCTTTATTTGACTAAGGCCTAAATCGTTAACTTTCTTATTCGTGATCAGGTTAATCCCTAACTTATTCTCAGGTCCTAGGAACCGCCGAATATGTAAGGCTCCCCTGATTGATAACATTGACCCATCTACCGGAGCAAGAACTCGATCAGCGAGATTGAGAAGTTGGGGAATTATTCGGTTTGGTCCACTCGGAGAATCAATAATTACTAATTCATAGCCTGAGATAGCTTCTTTAAAATTATCACTAATCCCTTCTAACTCAATGACGCGACTTGCGCTAGGAATTAGTGAGAATCTATCAATTGTTTTAACGATAGCGGCTTCATTTTTTCCGGGCTCATTTGCAACTTCCACAAGAGTCAGTCGGGGATTCTCCATACCTGTAAGGAAGGTAAGCGACGCATCAGGATCGGCATCTACCGCTAGTGTTTTCTTTCCATATTCACTTGCCGCAGTTGCAATCGCGTGAGCCAATGAAGTTTTTCCTACGCCACCAGCGAGATTTGCTACTAAAAGTACTTTCATGAAGCTTGGTTCATGCGAGCGCGAGCAGCTTTAAGTTGTGGGCTCTCCCGAAAAGATTTAGGTAATGCACCAAGAGTTATTCGCGCAGTTTTCAGCGCCAAATCAGTTGCAAATTCTTCTCCGGGAAGTATTGGCCATCCATATAGACGTTTCGCCCACTTCGGTAGCGACGCGGCCGATAATGATGTTATTCCTCCCCATATCGGAGCAATCGGAGTGCCAAATCGCAGCAATGGAGGCAGCGGCGGCAACGCAATGAAAAGTGCTGCGCGTTTGGCGTCATCACTTGCGGAAAGTTCAGGGAGTATGGAATCAAAATAGCGCTTGGTGCTATCGATATCATGAGGAGTCATTGATTCTGGTATTCCGACTAAAGTAGCAAATTTCACCATCTCAGCAATATATTCGTTTTGATTGTCGACCGTTAGATTCATTCCTGAACGAAGTGCGGTATCTAGAAAAGCATCAACCATCGCCATATGAACCCAGAGCAACAATTTTGGATCATCAAGCTTAAGTTTCTCGTGGATCATACGCACTCGACTTGAGAGTTGATCTGCCTCCTGACGAGTTCCAAATGTAAGCGTGCCTACGTAATCTCCAGTTCGTTGCAGCCTTCCCCAGGCATCTTCGCGAAAATTTGAATGTGCTGCGACCCCTGCCATCGCTTCAGGATGTAGGGCTTGTTCTAACAGCGCGCGAATTCCACCAACTACCATGGATGAGTCTGAATGAACTTTCCAGACGATTCCACCTGGATGAAAGTATCCGTCGTGAATCAAATTAGACCTCTAATTCCAGTCATCAACATTTCGAATGCAATTGCTGCAGTCAATAGACCTGCGATTTTTGCAAGAAGTGCGACGCCTGTCTCTTTTAGCAGACCAATGATTCGAGTTGAGGACATCAAAGTTAATCCAATTACTAAATGTGCGCCTAATACTGCTAACGCAAGCGCCAAGGTCAAATCTGGACTATCAACTCGTGAGGAGAAAAGCATTATTGTGACAATTGCTCCTGGCCCGGCCAATAAAGGGGTACCGAGCGGAACTAATGCAACGTTCTGAGTTTTTGCGTTCTTTTCTTGCTCAATCCCTTTCAAAAGTTCAAGTGAGATCAATAGCAATAAGAGGCCACCGGCGCCCTGAAGCGCTTCAATTGAGATATCTAAGAAATCCACAATGAACTGTCCGAAAATGGCGAAGATACTTATTATCGAAAGCGAAGTGGCGGCAGCTAGCCAAGCCATCGTAACTTGAGCCTTGCGCGGACGTGATCCCATCAAGCTTAGGAAAAGTGGAACTGCACCGGGAGGGTCGAGGATCACCAGAAGCGTTACAAATGCCTGAAGTCCAAAAGTGAGCGCTGTTAACTCATTCATTTAGATACCACCCTTCGCTCGCGTGCTCTAACCTCTAGACGCTCCCATTCTTCCAGCGAGGTAGTGAATTCCGCCAATCGATTCATCTTTCCGGTTCCGTGGTAATCGCTCGAGCCCGTGACAACGAGATTATGTTCACGAGCAATTTCTATGAGTTGGCTCTTTTCTTCTTCTGCATTATCGCGATGGTGAACTTCAATCCCATCAAGCCCGGCTGCAATCAATTCCGCGAATATTCCAGGTTCTACTTTTCTCCCACTTCGAGAGGCGAGCGGATGAGCAATAATGCTAACGCCACCCGCCGCCTTTATTAAGCGAATCGCTTCCATCGGCGAGGGTGAGTAATGATTTATATAGAACTTTGAGCCATTGTGTAGATAAGTGGTGAAAGCGTCATCTCGGTTAGAAATATGTCCTCTTGCTACCAACGCATCTGCGAGATGAGGTCTACCTAAAGTGGCATCATCTCGTTTTTGCGCATAGACCTCTGCCATTGTTATTTCAATACCAGCTTCATTTAGACGAGCCACGATTCTTTCCATACGAGTTAATCGATTTTCTCTCGTTTTTTCCATCTCTTGTCGGAGCGGTTCAAAATTTGGATCAAACAAAAGTCCTAAAATATGGACACT
>VGAE01000006.1 GCA_016870975.1 Actinomycetota bacterium | reverse complement strand
TCGCGCCTTCTTTTACACCTCAGGCTCGTTTTTCTTAATCCATAAAATTTTTGGACCAGTTGCTTGAGAGGAAAGGCAATTTGCTGTCGCCTTAAAAATTGTATCTTCACCAAATTTTGCGTTTAGCTCATCTATCTCAATTACAGCTCGCGTATCGACTCCATATAGAATTCCCATGCGCAGCGGATTAAAATCTTCATCAATCGGAAGAACATCTGGGCCAATCGCGCTTACGCCGACACACTTTATATCTGAGGGTGAGATTCCCGGGGTCTCCAATAGTTGCTTTGTTAAATTACAGAAATCGCCCCACCAAGTAGCTTCTGGATCATGTTCCGCCCAACCCGCTTTAGGGAAAAGAAGTTTGTGTGGAATCGCAGCCTGAGCAATAACCTCACCTTTGGTTGTTGTTAATACGCCCTTTGATTCATATGTGCCAATGTCTATTCCTAGAAGTATCTCTCTGCTCATCCTCGCTCAAACCTCTCTTTCGTTGGGAAACTTCCGATAACTTCGATTAGTAATTCCCTTAAGCCCTCTAAATCTTCAAGAGAACAACTCTCAACTCCAGAGTGGGTGTAGCGAGTGGGCCATGCAAGATCAACGGTTGCGACTCCTTTGCCAACTAATTGAACATAAGAAGCGTCTGTCAACAATCCTAGAGTTGCATGTCTTTGTAATTTAATTTTCTTAGAAGCGGCTGATTTTTCCACGAGTTCGACCATTTTTGGATGAGGGATCAAGCCATTTAGAGTGCCGCGGCCGTGGAAGGTATATGTACCGACAACTGGTCCTGAGCCAATTCGTACTCCATTTCCTGATGGAATATCTGGCGTATCTGAGGCTGCAACTAGATCAATGCAGATAGCAGCTGTGGGATTTAATTGCGCCGCTGCGACCATTGCGCCACGAAGATTGAATTCTTCTTGAACCGTGCCAACAATATGAAGAGTCACGGCTGGACGGTGCTTCTTGAAATGTGCCGCTATTTCAACCAGTAATGCGCACCCTCCTCTGTCATCGATGGAAGTTGCGGCCACACGATTATTAATTAATTTCTCGAAACTTGGACGATAAAGAACCGGAGTTCCTACCTTTATGCCGGCACCTGCAGCTTCGGCTGCACTTGTGGCCCCAATATCAACATAACAATCATTAATTTGACGAACTTTATATTTATCTTCCGGAGGAGTCAGGTGATGTGATACAAAACCAATCACGCCATTAATAGTTTTTCCGGGTGCTACCTGAAGAACCACATTAGATGCGGGGAGAATTCTCTCTGGAACGCCACCAACACGCTCTAATCTTAGATATCCATTATCTTCAATTTTCTTGACAATCATTCCTAAAGAATCGGTATGAGCGAAGACCATAAGACTAGATCCACTGGAATCTGTTCCCTTAATCGTGGCAATAACATTGCCGAGAACATCGACTCGAACTTCATCCACGTACTCATTCAAATCGGCCTTGAGATTTTTTATCATTTCGTCCTCAAAGCCAGCCATTGCTGGGGTCAGACAATATTTTTCTAACCGCTCAATTAATTTCATTATGCACCTAACGATTTACTGATAGAACGTGCGGTACGTATTCGATCAAGAATCACATTTAGCATCATAACTAGGACAAGGACTCCTCCTTGGGCGGCAAGGTAAAGAAATTGGCTAAACCGCAAGGCATTAAATCCAGAGGCAACCATCTGAAGCACGATTGTCGCAAGAACTACTCCGGTAACTGTCCCAAAACCTCCCATTGGATTTACCCCACCAAGAACAACGACAACTATCGCAAGCAAGATATATGAGTTGCCGAAATCCGGACTAGCTGCGGAAACTCGAGCAGCAATCAATAAACCTGCAAGTGATGACAAGAATCCAGAAATCAAATATGTCCAGGCAACTACTCTTCGATCTCCCATAACACTGTACTGAGCAGCTTTTCGATTTGTGCCGATTAAGAAAACTTTAAGACCAAGGCCAGTGCGATTAATAATGAATCCAGCAAAAATAGCAATAAGGACCATTACGACAAACGGCGAGGGAATTCCATAAAAAGTACCCGTTCCGATACGCACAAATTGTTCGGGCAAACTTGAGATAGATACGCCGTTGGTGATTCCTATCGCGATTCCATTAAAGAGCGTCATCGTTGCTAAGGTGGCTAAGATTGGAGTAATATTCAAAATCGCGATAAGCACCGAATTTATCAGGCCGCATATTAAACCCATTGCAATACCAGCAGCACAAGCAATTAAAATCCATGAATTTGTTATCGCGCCCTCTTCGGTCATATTTTTAGTCAAAATATAAGCAGCGACTAATGCCGCAGCATTTGAGATACCGACAATGGAAAGGTCAATGCCTCCGGTTAACATAGAGAGCATGACTGCGATAGAAAGAATCGCAACTTCAGGTACTTGGTATGCCATTGAGCTGAAGTTCTCGCGAGTATAAAAGATATCAGACGAGATGTATGAAAATATTGTAAAGACTAAGACTGCAAAGACCATTAGTTGGGTTACTTTGCGATCAGAGAGTAGGCCAGCGGTTGTAAATCTCTGAAGTGGATTACTCATGTTAATCTCCTTCTGCTTCTGTTAATGCCCTGCGAGCTTTATTTCGCTTATTTTCGCCGATTGCTTGAATGGTTATACCGATAACAAGAAGAATTCCGACCGCCGCTCGCTGCCAAGAGCTACTCACCCCGAGAAGAATTAAATTATTTTTAATCATATTAATAAACAAAACTCCGAGAACTGTTCCAAAAACAGTCCCATATCCGCCCATAATGCTGGCTCCGCCTAGAACTACCGCCGCTATAACATCAAGTTCAGAGCCGGCTAAATCATAAGGATTTGCTTTGCGTTGAAGTGAAACGTAAAGAATTCCAGCAAGGCCCGAAAGGCCACCAACCAATAGATAAATCTTGATTTGAGTTCGCTTAACAGAGATTCCAAGTCTTCTAGTTGCTTCGACCCCGCCACCTAAGGAATATACCGATCTACCAAAAATTGTTCTTGTCAACAGCAGATGGACAAAAATCGTAATTATCGCGACTGGAATTACTAATACATGTAGTCGGACCAAGAATCCAGATTCCGATTCAAACTTGATTAAGTCGGCAGTAGAGAATTCATCTAGTGCAATTGGAATGTCACTAATAAAGGAAGCTCCGACGAAGGAGAGCATGACTCCTCTAAATACGCCAGCAGTTCCCAGCGTTGCAATCAGAGTTGGAATACCAAATCCGGCAATTGCTACTGCGTTTACGCCACCGAGCAAAACACCGATGAGGATTGCTAGAAGTATTGGAATGAAAAGGCTCTCACTGTTCAATTCAAACTTCTGCATGATTACTACCGCTGCATATCCGGCAAAAATTCCCACAATGGGAAAAGAGACATCGATACCGCCACTGACAATTACGATGAGAACGCCTAAGGCAAAAATCAATTGAACGAAGGAAGAACGTAAAATATCGAAAAGATTGGCAACAGTGAAGAATTCGGTGCTTCGTGATCCAATTATTAGTGAGAATATGATTATTGCTACAAGCAATACTGTCTCGTTACGACGCAGTAATCGTTTCAAATTAATACTCAATTTAGTTCCTTATAAAGAATACTTTCCTTGAGTTGGCTTTCGCCAAATTCTTTTGAAATCCGTCCATTCTTAATGACCAACACCCGATGGCAAATTTGAATTAACTCGGGAATATCATCTGATACAACTAGAAATGACATACCTTTGGTGGCGCGTTCCTTGATAATTTCAAGAATTTCTCTTTTGGATCCGACATCTACACCAACTGTGGGTCCATTCAAAATCATGAGGTGAGGATCCATGGCTAGCCACTTTGCTAGCACAACACGTTGTTGATTTCCGCCAGAAAGTGAAGTTACCGGATTGTATGGGTTCTTTGTTTTAATCCGGAGATCGGTAATCCATTTCTCTCCAACTCCACTTAATCTACGTTGCGATAGTGTGCCAACACCAGTTCGATATGAATCAATTCCTACAGCAACTAAATTGCGAAGAATTGATTGTTCGAGGAATAATCCTTGGGTTAATCGATCTGGCGGAACATAACCGATTCCCGAGGCTAGAGCCGCCGGTGAGGAATTGAGCTGAATTTTCTTTCCCTCTACATATATCTCACCTGAATCAATTGGATATTTTCCGAAAATAGCCTCTGCCAGTTCGGTTCGGCCTGAGCCAAGTAAGCCCGTGATTCCGAGAATCTCACCGAAAGCAACTTTGATAGATATATCTTCAAAAGTATGTTTGGAGCAAAGATTTTTGATCTCTAATACTATTTTCTTACTCCTCTTCAATTTAGGTGCGATTCTTGTGGTTGAAACATCTTGACCGGTCATCGCTTTTGATATGGATTTTGAAGTAAATTTCTTCATCGGACCTTCAGCTACAACTTCACCATTACGTAACACTGTGATAGTGCTACAAATCTCTTGAATCTCGTCGATTTTATGGCTTACAAATACCGTTGCAACCCCACGTTTTTTCAGTTGTCCAACTACAGAGAACAATCGATTAATCTCTTTGCGAGTTAATGCAGTTGTTGGCTCATCCATGAATAGTAATTTGGCGCCTAGATTGGTCGCTCGTGCAATTGCGATTAATTGCTTCTGAGCAATCGAAATTTCGCCAACAGGGGTATCAATATCCATTTCAACTCCGATTAAAGCAAGTGCTTCGGAGGCAATACGTTTGGTGTCGCGCTTACTGACTAATCGCGTCTGATTGACAATTCGATTTGGTAACGCGATATTTTCTGCGACCGAAAGATTAGGTAAAAGTGAAAAGTCCTGAAAAATTACTTGCACGCCCTCTTGTACTGCTTCCCGAGGAGAAAGTTCGGTCAATTCTTTACCCGATAATCGAATAACTCCGGAGTCAGGTGCATGTACTCCAGACATCACCTTGATCAAAGTAGATTTACCAGAACCATTTTCACCGGCCAAACAATGGACCTCACCAGAGGCAACCGACATTGAGACATCTGAGAGCGCACGTGCGCCACCAAAACTTTTGACGATTCGCTCTGCGCTGAAATTTGCGATTTGAGACTTTGTCATAGCTTTAACCTACTCCTGCACCCTATTAAAGAGAGTGGGGCACGGAATCCGCGCCCCACTCCAATCCCATAGGGATAGTTAATACAACTTAGATGTTGTACTTGCTCGCGTTGTTCTTATCAACAATAACCCAAGCAGCTCCTTCGAAGCTTCGTGGATTTGCTTTGCTGACAGTGATCTTCTCGTAACCCTTTACGTTCAGGCTCATACCGGCTTTGATCTTCTTACCCTTGTTTAGGATCTCGAGCATGTTAAGCATTGCTTGACCAGCTAGCGCTGAATCCCAGAAAAAGATCTTGTCGATCGCTCCGGTTGCAAGCAGCTTATTGGTCATTGAAGGAATTGAAGTTCCCATGACGCAGATGCTGTTCTGCTTGCCAAGCTCTTCAACGGCGCGGCCGATGCCGACAACGTCGTTAGCAGATGAGCCTTCGAAGCCCTTGATATCTGGATATTGCTTCAACAATTCTTTTGTCTTGTTGTATGCAACGTCCGCATCTTCCTTGGACTCGACTGGATCAACTACGCGAGTGACATTTGGATACTTTGCCTTTGCTTGTGCAAGCGCACCAGCGACCCACTCGTTATGAGATCCGTTTGTCAAAGTACCGACGAATGCGACGTACTTACCGGAGTTGCCCATGCACGTTGCAAGGTTATCCATCATCACGGCGCCGTAAGCAGCGTTGTTGAATGCCTCGATATTGGCATCGGCTTGCTTGCTTCCAGCAGCTTCGTGAGTTACAACTTTAATTCCAGCTTTCTTTGCCTTCTTGATGACACCATCAATTGAAGCAACATCGTTTGGAACGATTCCGATACCAGTCACCTTCTGAGCGATTAGGTCTTCAACCATCTTCGCTTGCTTCTCAGGTGATGCATCGGTTGCACCTGTCATAGAGGCGTCGATCTTTGTCTGCTTCGCCCATGCCTTGATGCCTTTATCCATGTTGTCGAACCAGCCAACGCCGATCAACTTCACGGAGATTACGTATCGCTTCTTAGCAGCGCTGCTTGTTACGGTTCCAGCTGTTACCAACATGGCCGTTGCTGCAGCAAGAGCGATTACTTTCGTTGTTTTCTTCATTCACACTCCTAGGTCGAATGGACTCCAAGAGGGCA
Source organism: Actinomycetota bacterium (assembly GCA_016870975.1). Classification (GTDB taxonomy): domain Bacteria; phylum Actinomycetota; class Actinomycetes; order Nanopelagicales; family Nanopelagicaceae; genus MAG-120802. The sequence goes on along the minus strand of VGAE01000006.1, from coordinate 69,326 downwards.
GCTTTTCTGACCCCATGGGTTTGGAAGTATTTAAGTGGCATTCACAACTTCGGTCAATATTTATGTTCAAACCCACGCGTGGGGATTGTGACGAATTTGTTATAAACTGGCTGAAATTCGAGAGATAGGCTCACCCCATGCAAAAAATCCTTAATCAGCCGAAAGAATTCGTCAACGAGATGCTCGAGGGAATCCTCGAGGCATATCCAAACCAGCTCCGCGCCGTTGGTGGGGACAACCATTCTCTAGTTCGGAAAGACTCGCCTGTTAAAGGGAAGGTTGGGATAACAACCGGTGGTGGCTCTGGACACCTTCCACTATTTCTTGGATACGTCGGAAAAGGCCTTCTGGACGGAGTTGCTGTTGGTGATGTCTTTCAAAGTCCAACGGCAGAACAGATGCTCGCCGTAACGAAAGATGTCGATTCCGGCGCTGGTGTTCTCTATATATATGGAAACTATGGCGGCGATGTAATGAATTTTGATTTAGCTGCCGAATTAGCTGCGGCTGAAGGAATTCGTGTTGAAACAATTCTTGGCGCTGATGATGTCGCTTCTGCTCCGAAAGGTGAAGAGCCTCGCCGCCGCGGTATTGCCGGAATTTTCTTCCTCTATAAAGTTGCTGGCGCTGCTGCCGCATCTGGAAAATCGTTAGATGAAGTCGTGGCAGTAACTAAAAAAGCTGCAGCTCACACAAGGACTATGGGTGTTGCGCTAAGTCCGGTAACCCTTCCAACGGTTGGGCACCCAACATTCGAGGTAAAGGCTGGCGAGATGGAGATCGGCATGGGTATCCATGGTGAACCCGGCATTAAGAAGAGCAAACTGGAAACTGCCGACCAAATTACTCAACAATTAATATCTGCAATCAAGGATGATCTGGATTTAAAATCTGGCGAAACGGTTTGCGTATTGATGAATAGTCTTGGAGCAACGCCTCCAGAGGAACTCTACATTATGTATCGCCAGGCGAAGAGGAAGCTCTCCAGTTTTGGCGTAGATGTTGCTCGCGTATACGTTGGTGAGTTCGCTACATCGCTAGAAATGGCCGGAGCATCAATCTCAGTAATTCGCGTTGATTCAGAACTTTTGGGATACATTAATGCGCCCGCGCACACCCCTTTCTTTACTCAGGCATGAGAGATTTCAAAACTTATCTTGATTTGGTTGCTGTTGCGCTCGAGAACAATTCGAAGCGATTTGAAGAGTTGGATTCAGCCGCCGGCGATGGTGATTTGGGAATTACTGCCGGAAAAATTGCAGGAGGAATTCGTGCTGGCTCTAAGTCGATGACTGGAGACTTAAAGGCAGACTTGATGGGAATTGGTCGCGAGATCTCCAAGTCGGCACCCTCCACATTTGGCACACTTTTTGCAACAGGTTTCATTAGAGCCTCAACGGTGGTTGCTGCCGAGAATGATGCGTTAACAAATCTTCGCAAAGCTATACAAGCTGCTTTCGATGGCGTATCCGCAAGAGGAAAGGCGCAACTTGGGGAACGCACTCTCCTTGATGCTCTACATCCAGCACTTCAAGCTCTCAACGAAGCTAAAGATCTATCTTCGGCTCTTCCCTTGGCCGCGACTGCCGCTCGCGCTGGCGCAAAATCGACAGCAGAAATGATGCCAAGACATGGTCGTGCTGGTTGGATTGGTGAGAGAGCAAAAGGTTTAGAAGACGCCGGGGCAAATGTTATTGCTGTAGTTTTTGAAGCGCTTGATTAGTCTCATCAGTAAAGTGTTGCGAATGGGGATAAGAGGAGTGTTGAGTGAATAAAAAGGTGGCAGTTGTGACTGGAGCGGGCTCTGGGATTGGTAGAGCAATCGCAAAAGAATTGAGTGATAGGGATTTTCACGTCATTGTTACTGATCTGAATGAGCAAGCTGCCAAAGATGTAGCCGAAACGTTAGATTCGGCCCGAGCCCTTAGATGTGACGTTACTAAACCAGAAGAAAGCTTGGCTGTGGCCAAATCTATCATAAACATAGAAAAAAGATTAGATGTTTGGGTCTCAAATGCCGGTGTATCAAAAATGGCACGATTTTTAGAAATTGACGAAAAAATGTACGACCGAACACTTGATGTAAATTTAAAAGGAGTTTTTTTCGCAAGTCAAGCGGGGGCAAAAACTATGATTGAGCTTGAATCAAAAGATGCAAGAATCATAAATATCGCTTCAATGGCTGCGAAAGCAGGGAGAGTCCCATTTTTGTCAGATTACGTTGCGAGTAAATTCGGAGTTGTGGGCTTAACTCAGGCAATGGCGTACGAGTTAGCTCAAAATGAGATAAGAGTAAATAGTGTCTGCCCAGGCTTTGTTAGCACGCCAATGCAAGTAAGAGAACTTGCTTGGGAGGCGGAACTCCGTGGAATTAAACCTGAAGATGTCAAAAAGATGTGGATTAGTGATACCCCTCTTGGAAGATTAGAGCTTCCCGAGGATGTCGCCAAGGTTGTCGGTTTTCTTACTAGTAAAGATGCAGAGTTCATCACCGGTGAAGCAATAGCGGTAAACGGTGGTGCATTTATGGATTAGTTGAAAAATCAACGAAGTCCTCTATTAAAGAATGAAAGGGGTAAAAGTGAAAAAAATAAGTAAAGTAGTGAGGTTAATAGCCGCCACTACGGCAGTTGCTGTCGTCCTAGTTGGTTGTACAAGTTCATCAGAAGAGCCCGCAACTGATACAACTGCAACTAGTGGAACAGTTCGCGTTTTGATGGAAGGTGTTCCAGACACTGATATCGTGAGTGGATTGCTAGCAGAATTCAATGCTGAATATCCAAATGTCAAGATTGAAATTGAAACTGCCTCGTATGACCAAATGCGCGATAAATATGTTGCATCTTTCACTGCCGCAGAACCAACTTATGATCTTGCAATTCTAGATAATCCGTGGGTTGGCGATTTTGCAAAGGCAGGCTTTGTTAAACCACTTGACAACTTAATTGCATCAACTAATGGTTATGACTATGAGGACTTTACTGCACCGTTGCGTGCGATTGGCGAAGCCGATGGACAAATTTATGGTGTCCCTTTTTACAATTATGCGTTGGGGCTTATCTATCGCTCTGATCTCGTGTCGGTCGAACCAACAACATTGGATGAATTAGCAGCGACTGCTAAGTCATTGACAACTGCCGGCCGCGCAGGTATCGCAATGCAACCTCAGAAAGGGTACAAGGCGTTTGAAGAGTGGGGTAACTATCTATTTGCCGCAGGTGGAACTCTTTACACTGATGGCAAAGTCAAATTGACAACTCCTGAAGCGAGGAAGGCTTTACAGACCTACATCGCGATGTATAAATCAAGTGCACCAAAAAATTCACTCAACTGGGGATTTGATGATGCATTGAGATCTGTATCAAGTGATAAATCAGTCATGATGGTCTCTTACAACTGGATGTTACCGACACTTAACAACCCCGAAGGAGACTCCGGTGCTTTAGCGGGTAAATTCAAACTGGCAACTATGCCTGGTGGAAAACAAGTGCTTGGATCTTGGCATTGGGCGATACCAAGCAACTCAAGTGCGAGTGACGCCGCGTGGGCTTTTGTATCTTGGATTTCGTCGAAAGCTGGAGAGGTCAAACGTGTTACCGCAGGTGGCGCGCCGACACGCACTAGTGTGTTTAACGACCCCACCGCAACCGCAAAAGATCCTAATTACTTTACGACAATCTCAAAGATTCTTTCAAACGCTGAGCCGCTATGTCAGGGTTCGAATTGTGATGAAATGATCAATGCGGTTGGGACTGAACTAAATGCCGCGTTTGCTGGCAAGAAGTCAGTAGATGATGCATTGAGAGCAGCAGAAGATCAAGCAAACAAAATTCAAGCTGATTAAGGATTTTGTAAGAATTGTTCTGATGCATGTATGAAGGAGTGCAGATGTCCTTACGGTTAAGGCTAATGCTACCTTTAGTGGTAGTTTTTTCCGCGAGCGTAGGATACCCACTCCTTCATGCCTTCTATTTATCTTTAACAAACTATAAGATTACGTCTCGCGGCGACACTAAGATTGTGTGGTTACAACAATATATTGCAACTCTTCAGGATCCTAATTATTGGAGTTCTCTTCGAGTCACAGCTGTTTTCGTCATTTTAGCCGTATTTATCGAGTTTTGGTTGGGTTTATTTGTTGCATTAGCATTACAAAAACAAAGGAAAATTAAAGATTTGACCAGATCTTTTCTTCTCGCTCCTATGTTTGTAACTCCTATCGCTATCGGACTAATGTTTCGATTCATATTGAATCAACAATTGGGAGTAATTCCTACCTTTTTGGCCAAGTTTGGTCTCGCTTATGACTTTTTTGGACCGGGAAAGGCATTGTTTACTATCGTCTTGATTGATGTATGGCAGTGGACACCATTCATGGTTCTTCTTTTATTAGCCGGTCTCGAAGGATTATCTAAGTCACCCTTCGAAGCAGCAAAGATTGATGGAGCAAGTGCTCTGTTTACCTTTCGTAAAATTACTCTCCCAATGTTGATGCCGGTAATCTCTGTTGCAATCTTGATTAGGTCTTTGGATGCGATGAAGATTTTTGAGTATGTATTTGCTATCACAAGAGGCGGGCCTGCCATTGAAACTATGACGATTCAATATTATACATACCAAACGGGTATTCAATTTTACCGACTCGGACTAGCTTCCGCTATGTCCTACTTAATGCTAATAATTGTTATGATTATAGCGGTTATTTTATTTAGACGCGTTGAAGCCACTAGAAAAAATCAATGAGTACAAATCATTTATTCCGTGCAAGGCTCACTTGGACAAACCTTGGAAATGGGTTACTGGTTTTAATGGGATTATCGGTAGTTTTACCATTTTTTTGGTTGATACTTGGATCATTTAAAACAGGTGCGCAGTTAAATGACCCGACATTACTCTTATTTAATCCAACTTTAGAAAATTGGAACGAAATATTCAGAAGCGGAGTTTTAGAGTCGACTTGGCGAAGCGCAATGGTGGCGTTTATTACCGTTATCTTTTCAATCATTATTGGATCTATGGGCGCGTATGCCATTAGCCGATACAGATCAGGGGGAAATGTGGCTAGATTCAGTATCTTGGCTGCTCAAGTTTTGCCACCTGCTGTTTTAGTTTTCCCTTTTTTAGAAATTTCGTATCAGTTAAGATTAAACGATACAGTTTTTGCCGTATTAGTTCCTCATCTGAGTTTTGTGTTACCTGTTGTAACTTGGTTCTTAATTGGTTTTTTTGACGCTGTCCCTAGGGAGGTCGAAGAACAGGCATTAGTTGATGGATTATCAAGAATTCAGGCTCTCAGAAAAGTAGTAATACCTCAGGTATCTCCCGGCATTGGCGCAGCTGCCATATTTGGTTTTGTTTTATCCTGGAACGACCTTTTCTATGCTCTGATTCTTGCTCCGGGAAATTCGGCAACACTGCCGGTAAAGATTGCCAGTTTTAATACGTTCAGAGGTGTTGAACTAGGGGCAATGTGTGCAGCAATTTTGGTCGCAGTTGTTCCAGTTTTGTTTATGAGTTTTTTCATTCAGAAAAGATTAGTGAGAGGAATTAGCGGTGGTGCAATTAAATATTAGGGAGACAGATGGCAACAATTGAGTTAAGAAAGGTTTATAAGACCTTCGGCAATATAGATGTAGTTAAAGGGTTAGACTTGGTAATTCCAGATGGTCAATTTACGGTATTAGTGGGTCCATCAGGTTGTGGAAAAACCACTACCTTAAGAATGATCGCAGGATTAGAAACTGTTAACTCTGGTGAAATTATTATAGGGGGAAAGGTTGTAACAAAATTAGAACCCAAAGATCGAGATATCGCGATGGTTTTCCAAAATTACGCACTTTATTCTCACCTGACTGTCGCAGATAATATTGGCTTTCCTTTGAAAGCAATAAAATTTAACAAATCAGAAATAAAAACAAGAGTTTTAGGGGTCGCTCAATCTCTAGGTATTCAAGAATTACTAGATAGGAGGCCCAAGGAGTTATCAGGAGGACAACAGCAAAGAGTGGCAATTGGCCGTGCCATTATCAGAAGCCCTAAAGTATTTTTATTTGATGAACCTTTATCTAATTTGGACGCCAAATTAAGACTTGAGATGAGAACAGAAATTATCAGGTTACAAAGAAGGTTAGGTACAACAGTTGTTTATGTAACTCATGATCAGGAGGAGGCAATGACTCTCTCCGATGTAATGGTTGTCATGAAAGATGGTGTAATTATGCAAATGGGTAAACCCGAAGAAATCTATAGAAAGCCAAAAGATGTTTTTGTCGCTGGGTTTGTGGGGAGTCCAAGAATGAATCTTATGAGCGGTAAGGCAAAATCGGGCCTGTTCACCACAGAATCTGGATGCCAATTCAAAATCGACTCTTCAATAAACGGAGAAATTATCTGGGGAATCCGACCTGAAGATGTGAAAATCTTGAATACAAAACCAGACGCACCCCAGGCAAAAGTTGAAATTATTGAACAATTGGGGCCGAGAGCAATTGTGACATTACAAGTAAACGAGCAGCAAATCACGGCTGTTGTGGATAATGATCATTTACAAAAAATAGATAATAGGTCAGACATTGTAATAGATAGTAGTGTTGAGGATCACCATTATTTTGATGCTAAAAATGGTTTAAGATTAATAGATAATTGATACTAAGCCACGTTTTCGACCGATGGGAAGCACATATGGTGGTAACTGATAAAGATGGATAAAAACGCGCATCATTACGCACAAAAGTGAGAACTCTGACATATAGTTGGTTTTGAGCGGAGACGACAGGATTTGAACCTCCGATTCCCTTTCGGGAAAACCTCATTAGCAGTGAAGTGCTTTCGGGCCGTACACCAGTTTGCCACTTAGTCAAGACTAAATTTCTGGCGTTAAGTGCGCTAAAGAGTTGGTAAGTACACTTAAGGCTTGACTAAATATAAGGTAAATCACGAATTTGAAACCATGGCTAATTTCTCTACCTACGCGAAAAACGCCTCTGATTCAGTAGGGGTGTTTTGGATTTCTACTTTTGCCCCGTTATACAAAAGACAATTTTATTCACGCTAGTTCTATTTGTTTGAAACTCTCCGACATACTCCCCTCGTCTCATTACTGAGATATTTTTTGATAAGCGAAATACTTGATCTAAATTATGAGACACCATGAGAATTGCTACACCTTCTCTGGATAGATCTTTCACCAGTTTTTCGACTTTTTTGGTCTCGGCTACACCCAAGGCAGCAGTTGGCTCATCCATGATAACAAGTGATCTACCCCAATTAGCTGCTCTCGCAATTGCAACTGCCTGCCTCTGTCCTCCTGAAAGATTTCCAATAGGAAGATCAAGATCAGGAATTGAAATTCCTAAAGTTTTGAATAGGTCATTTGCCTGTTTACGCATTAACTTTTTGTCTAAAAGTCTAAAAGGTTGCTTGATCAGTTCTCGCCCTAAAAAAACATTGAGAAAAATAGGTTGCTGAGTTGCTATCGCGAGGTCTTGACGAACCGTCTCGATTCCTAAACTTCTTGCCTGGGCTGGATTGGACAAGACCACTTCTGATCCTTGAATGCTAATTTTTCCACCATCTGGCTTTAAGGCACCGGAAAGCATTTTTACAATCGTACTCTTTCCTGCTCCGTTGTCTCCGACAAGTGCCTTTATTTCACCTGATCTTAAAGAAATAGAAAAATTTCTAACAGCGCTGACCGCTCCAAAGGATTTACTTAGATTTTCTACTTCTAAAAAATTACTCATTATTTATTCCAATTCACGTCTGATACTGCACCATTAGCGGCATAAAGTTTCTTCATACTTGGCGAATTATCCTCAATTAATACACCGGTCGTTAGGCCTCGCGTTACAAACACTTGAGGTCGGAAACCGAAAACGACTGTGGTCCCGATAGGCGGCACTTGACCTTTGATATTAGGTAACAGAATCGCGTAGTAGTCAATGGCTCCTGGTTTTGGCATATCGACGTCGAAAGTTTCCATTCCACCATAGCTATCAATAGCAACAGCCTTGCAAGGCGTTTCACCTAGGACAGGATCTCGATATAAGCCTCCTCCCAAAACATAAGCGTTACCGTTATGAATATGTGCAACTTCTGATACATAAGCAACGGAAGGAATTTCAAGAGTATCCTCAAAAAAACTCAAAGGTGTGGTGCCAGTTAAGCCATGACCCGGTTCTACTTGAGTGGCGCCATTTTTAGCAAGTAGCTCTAAACCCTCTAACGAGGTGGTTCCGGGCATATTTCTAATAACTTGATAACCTAAAATATTGTCAGCTTTTTCAGAGGCTTGGTTTATCGCATTGGCATTCGCCGTTACTTCCAACTTTTTTTTCTCTTTATTGAAAAGTAATGCGGGAAAACTAGTTATTCCGCTAACTTTTACATTACTTATTCTCTGAATCTGTCCTAAAGTTTCCTCTAAGTCTCTTACGTGAAAACCGCCCTCATGACCGGGATAGAATTTACAATTATCATTCCAAACGCGTAAGAATATATTTTGTATGACATTATGATTCTTTGCAATGCTTGATATTTGCTGAATGTGATCAATTGAAAATACAGTCCAATTTTTTGGACTTAATTCTATCGTGGAATTAAAGAATGCTTTGGGAATTTGTACAAGATGCCCAATATGACCTATTTCTAAACCATTCTTCTTAGAATATATCCCGCATTCAAAATCTACTGCCACGGCATCTGTGATCCCACTATTTTTTATAGCTGTACATGCGTCAGGATTCCGACCGATTTGTTTCATCATGGCAATTACATTTATTCCAAGTTCATGTCCTCTATCGGCTATCAGAGCTGCATTTTTCGCAATATTTTTGAGATCGAGGGCGTATGTATTAGCTGGCAAAACCCCTTGCTTATGCAACAAGCCAATTGCGGACAAGAATTCATGATTCCGTCGCATTAGTGCATTAAGAAACATGTGTCCCTCTTCCTCTGATCGACACCGCCATGGAAAGAATTAACACAACTCCTTGAACAATCAATTGCTGTGTAACTGAAAAGCCAGCAAGTAGTAAACCATTCACAAGCATGGCAAGTAAAACGCTGCCGGCCAGTGCGCCATAGATGCTGGCTCGACCTCCAAATAAGGAAGTTCCTCCAATTACGGCTGCTGCGATAACCGTCAAGGTATCGTTCACGCCGATGGAATAAGAAGCGCTCTGAAGACGACCGGCATATAAAAGTCCAGCAAGGCTTGCGCCAAGTGAACCGAGAATTAACACTAGTAATCTAACTTTCTTGACATTAATTCCTAGTGATTCGGCTGCAGCCGAATTATCTCCTACAGCGAGCACCCAAGCTCCAAACCGAGTGTTGAAAAGTAATATATGTCCTAAAAATACAATTCCCAAAGTCCACAAAACCAATGAAGGAATGCCGAAAAATGAACCACTTCCCATAGCGCTCACAAATTTTTCGTCAGTAATGGAAAATGTTTTTAGGTCAGTAATCCATCTAGCAATTCCAGTGACAATCCCTAACATAGCCAGCGTCGATAAAAATGAGGGAATCTTTAGTTGATTTACAAGTAAACCGTTCACAAGACCTATGAAGAATCCACTAAATATCGCCGCTATAGATGCGATAAAGGCATTATCTCCATTCTGAATCACTATCGCGGCGATGACTCCCGATAAACCAACTACTGCACCTAAACTTAAATCTATTTCTTGAGAAGCTAATACAAAGTTTAGAAACACAGCCATAACAGTAATGGGAGCCGCTTGAATAACGATGTTTAGAATATTGTTTGATGTTAGAAAACCTTCTTCTCTTAGGAAGAGAGCAAATAAGAGAAAAACTGCTAGCAACGCAACATAGACGAAATTTCTTCTCAGAAAGTTCATGCAATCTCCTCTGGATTTGAAGTGGCTTCTGATTTCCTTAGAAATCAGAAGCCACTTTCTCCCTATGTAGTTACCTTACTTAAGCTCCTTCTTTACTGCCTTTGGAAGAGGCTTGTTCAAAGACTGCTTCCATCCCACTTCAACATTATTCTTTGTAACAGTTAAAGCAGGGGCTATTAGAAATGGCTTTACTGTGGCACCGATAAGACCTAATGCACCAGCACGAGCCATACACGAACCAAGTTCATACGCTTGATCAGCAGTTAAAGCGGCCACATTTCCATTTTTGACCATATCTACTGCTAGTGGCTCAGATAAATCGAGAGTAACAATCTTGGTTTTCTTATTACCGGAAGCTTTTAGAGCTGCTAATACACCTTCGGCGGGTTGTGCCCAGGTGACATAAACTCCACCAAGATTCGGATTTTTCGTAAGCATTGCTTGAGCAATCTCCTGACCTTTTGATGGGTCTGCTAAGCCAACCTCTGAAACAATCTTCATTTGCGGATACTTAGCAAGGATTTGAGCTTTGAATGCTTGGTCTCTCTGATTTGTAACATAATAGGTGGCATCATGATAAATGTAGCCAACTTCGCCTTTGCCACCCATCGCTTTGGCCAATGCGTCAGCTGCTTGTATTCCCATTTGAGCTAAATCGTCAGTTACTATAGTGATAAATTCCTTACCGTAAGTGAATTTATCTGGAGTGTTTGATAGAAATACCAATTTAACTCCGGCGTCAACTGCTGGCTTATAAGCAGCAGCTGCAGCAACTCCATCAAATGGCAATCCAAGAATCACAGATGGTTTTTTTGCCATTGCATTTTCAACGTTAGCTTTTTGCTTTGCCACATCGAATTGCGCATCAGCGGTCGCAACAACTTTTACACCTAAAGATTTGAATGTATCGCTTGCGCCTGAATTAACTGCATCAACAAATTCCCCAGATGTGTGCCACAAAAGAGCAGCTGAAAACTTGCCATTCTTAACCTGGTTCTTTTGGCTAGTAGTTACTTTTATGGTTTTACATGCTGTTGCTTTTTCTCCATTTGGGCCCTGAGTAACTGCCGAAGCTGCATATGAATTCGGAGTAGAACCCACGATTAGCGCCGAGACAAGCAATAGGGTTTTTGCTATTGTTTTTTTGTCTTTCACCTTGATTTTTCCTTCCTTTTAGGTTTCCTCCAGCATGAGCCGGCAGGTACTACATCTACATAGACGGCCATGGCAACTCCATGAAGCTCGCCAATGAGACTATTGCGTCGTTATATTGCTGTAATTCGATGTGCTCTTGAGGTGTATGGCAGACAGAGATATCGCCACCCGCCCAGTAAACACACGGGATGCCAAGCGCATCATTAACTAAGGGTGCTTCCGACCAATACGGTGCACCAATAAAATTGCCAGCGTTGGACGAGATGTTCTTTACGGTTTTTTGAAGTGAAATCAAATCCAAATTGATTGAATTCTCAATCGGAGTACCACCGGTCGGATGATCTCTAGATGCAGAAAATTTGATGTCTATACTCGCGCCATCTGGTATCGATACCGAGTGAATAACATCACGCAGTCTTTCTGCAGAACTATCTAAAGATTCCCCGGGTCTTAATTTTCTAATTAAGCTTAATGAGCTAGTTCCTGGGACGGCGATTAAACCTCCTGAAGAAAGTGAAGTCACCAATAAATTTGATTCTCCAATTAGTTCATGTCTACCGCCTAACTTCATTTCTTCATTCAATTTCCATAAAGCGCTCAAGACATCATGCGTGATCTTCAAGGCATCAATACCTAATTCTGGAGTACCAAAATAGGCTGTCTTTCCTTGAATTGCTATATCCACTATTTGAAACCCCATCTGTGCGACATAAATATCAAGTTTTGTTGGCTCAAGATAAATTGCCAATCTAAAAGGAAGACTTAAACCCTGCAAAAATGGAATTGCTGACTTTATGCCAAGACTTAGTCCCATGCCGGGCTCTCCAGACTCTTCATCGGAAACAAATGCCACTACTACCGTCTTGCTTTGCTTCCCGGCTGACTTTTTTATACTTTCAAGTGCGGAAATAACGGTCGCGATTCCACCTTTTGTATCTGAGGCACCTCGACCCCAAATTTTCCCGTCTATCAAAACTCCACAGTGTGGATCACACCGAGATTCATCCTTGCCGGTCCAATACTCTGTCCATCCATTCGTTGAAACTGTATCTAAATGAGCTATCAGGAGCAGTGCATCTTTCTCCTCACCTTCAAACACCGCGATAACGTTTGAACGAAAACTTGTTCCCTTTTGTAATTCTAGAATGTTCGGTTTTAACTTACTGAGTTCGTCAAACAGATACGAAGCTAGTTTGTCTTCATTTCCAGTGACACTGGGAATCTTAATCACGGACTGCAATCTTGAAAGAGCTTGATCCGGTTGTTTCTGGACTGAGAACTTCATGATGTCACACCATAATCCAACTTTTGACCTTTATCTATTGCTGTATCTCTAATCTCCTTCACAGCTAAAGACATTGCACCCACAATTCCTGCTCTTGAGCCTAGGGAGGTAGTTCGAATATCAAATTCTTGATTGACTTGATTTTGTAAGCTCTTTTTAAGTTCACTTAAGACGTCTTTGCGGGATCCAATTCCTCCACCCATTATGATTGTGGCCGGGTCTAATATTGCAATTATATTTCGTAGACATGACGACAATTGCTTCACCATATTCTTTGTAAGAAATGAGGCATATTCATCATTATTTTTAGCAAGTAGGAAAATTTCTTCCACTGTAAGTTGATTTCCGGTATTTCCTTTGTACAATTTTTCTAGAGCTTTTCCGCCTAACATATCTTCTAGTATTTTAGGATTGAGAATATTTTCGTCGAATATATCAAAAAGCATGTACCCAATTTCTCCAGCGCCGCCTTTGGAACCCCTACGAAGCTTTCCATCCAGGACGACTGCCATACCAATTCCAGTGCCAAGAGATATAAAAACAAAATCTTCCAACTTGAGCGAATCTTTTTCCCCGACCGCTGCTAGATTGATGTCATTTTCAATAATAACTTCAAATTTAAAGTATTCCTTTAGCTGTTTCCTTAAATCTACGCCGTTTAAGTATTCAACATTTGGTGCCATGGATACTACTCCTGTTACCGGATGCACCACGCCGGGTACGCCAATTACTAAGAGATCAATTTCTTCTTTAACGCCCGCTTGATTCTTTAATGTTTGTATTGAATTTAAAATAGCCTGGATTAAATCATTTAAGTTGGTCAACGGGGTCAATCGAGAAAATTCACTTCGAACCTCGCCTGAAAAGTCAATGAGACCTGATCTAAGACTTGTTCCTCCGAGGTCAATGCCGACTGCAAAACTTGCACTAGGTGATAAGCGATATGTAATGGCGCGACGTCCTATATGACCCTTTGTACTACCCACAGGCGTCACAAGTTTCATGGCTTCTAGACCCGAGATTGCCGATGAGACCGTTTGTTTGGACAACCCTGTCATACGAGAAAGTTCTGCTCTTGAAATTGATTCGTGACTGCAAAAAAGTTGAAAAATTATCTGCTTATTTGAATAGGTGGTATCAAATTCAAGATTTCCAGCTAGTTTGTTCGTCACGCGAACAAACTAATCCTCTGTTCAGCGTTAGTCAATACCCTTTAGCCCTTATTTCGGCCTAGTCTGAACTAGTTGTAACCACCCTAAGTCGACTTTAGAAGGATTGGTGCGTCGCCACAGACCGCAACCGGTGTTGATTCAACTCTGTAAGAAGCATGTGTAATCCTTGCGGAGACGAGAGGATTTGAACCTCCGATTCCCTTTCGGGAAAACCTCATTAGCAGTGAGGCGCACTAGACCGGGCTATGCGACGTCTCCCATTACTCGGAGAGTTTACCGCTAATTTATCGCCTTACTTTTGCCAGGAGTACGCTCGTTTTATGAGTTTTGATGAGGAGAAGCTGAGGCGATCTATTTATCGCAACTATGACCTTCCGACTCCTGAGCCGCTAAAAAAATTCATGGAAGAAGGTTGGGCACCTTCACCACTTCAGGATCTTAAGAAGAGTCCAGCTACTTCGTGGGCGGTTGCGCGACGAGAAAAGCTTTCTAAGGCATTTCCTGGAAAAAGATTGGTAATTCCTGCTGGAAATTACAAAGTTCGAAGTAACGATACCGATTATCGATTCCGCCCCCACTCTGCATTTTCTTGGAGTACAGGAATAAACGGATGCGAAGCAGTTCCTGATTCAGTTTTAGTTATGGAGCCCACGAACTCTGGCCATGTATCAATTCTTTTCATTCATCCGCGATCGCCTAGAGAGAAAAGTGAGGAGTTCTATCGCAATTCAAAATATGGTGAATTCTGGGTTGGGCGCCGGATGACTTTAGAAGAAACTGAATTTGCCTTCGATATCAAGGTCCAACATTTATCAACTCTTGAGGACTTTCTTGGAGTTAAAAAGGAATCTCTTGCACTCCGCCATGAAGATGCTTTGGTAGATGAATTAGTTCCAGAAAATAAGGGTGATCAAGAATTCGTAATCTGGCTTTCTGAAGCTCGGTTGATTAAAGATCAATTTGAGATTGATGAGATGCAGAAAGCAATCGACGCAACTCATCGCGGATTTGAAGAGATGATTCGAGCAATCCCAAATACTGTTGGTAAAAAACGAGGTGAGCGATTAATCGAAGGCGCTTTTTTTACCCGAGCAAGGTTTGAAGGTAATGACATTGGTTATGACAGCATCGTTGCATCGGGTGCACATGCCTGTATCCTTCATTGGATAAAGAACGATGGCGAATTAAAGAATGGTGATTTACTTTTAATTGATGCTGGCGTTGAAGTTGATTCGCTTTACACCGCTGACATAACTCGAACGCTTCCCATCAATGGGAAATTCACGCCCGCCCAGCGAGAGATATATGAATTAGTTTATGAAGCACAGTCAGCTGGAATTAAAGCGGTGAAGCCAGGAGCCAAATTCCGCGATTTTCATGTAGCAGCTATGAAAGTTGTAGCGGAGGGATTGTCGAAATTAGGAGTGCTACCGATTTCTCCTGAAGAATCGCTCAAGCCGGAGAGTGGATTACATCGTCGTTGGACAGTTCACGGTACCGGTCATATGTTGGGGATGGATGTACACGATTGTGCTCATGCTCGTAACGAGGCTTATTCGGACGGAATTCTCGAACCAGGGATGATTCTTACAGTTGAGCCCGGGATCTATATCCACCCGGATGACGCTCTATTCCCAGAGCAATATCGAGGTATTGGAGTGCGAATTGAAGATGACGTACTTGTTACTAAAGATGGTTGCCGAAACTTAAGTAGCGCTATGCCAAGACATCCCGATGAGATTGAGGCGTGGCTAGCTTCGCTTTGGAGATAGCGCTCGGCGTAGGCCTCGGCGAATTCGATAAATCAAATTCCTTCTCAGCCATGTAATTGGAACATGAGAAATAAGTTTCTTATCCATTGAAAGCATTGCAGTTGCAACTGTATTAACATCAATAGTTGCAGGTACTGTCGAGGTTCCCGTAGGGATTTCTACTCTATCTAACGAATTAATATCTCCGATTACCTTGACGCCGGATTCTAAAATCTGATTTTTTGAATCTTTACCTAGGGAATTAGCGATATCAACCGCCCATTTCGGAGTTAATAACTTCTCTTTCCCGGCTGCAACTTTTGAGTTATCAGTTATCTCGCGAATAAAGCCATTGCGGATAAATACTCGATACTCATTCCATGTGCGTTCTTTTGGAAACCGGCGATTGATTTCAAGAATTAGCGCGATCTCCTCAGTGGTCATGGAGCGGTTCAAGCCGGTTTCTTGTGCCTGAAGAGTTCTTTCTGGGAGCCCCAGGTATGTATTGGCTTCAGTAAAGAGAAATTCTGGCTGGCTCTCATCAATTATTAATACCGTGACCTTTGATGGGCCAAAGACCTCACTCCATCTAGAGATTACTTGGCCATGAAAATGCCTCCGCCAGAAGGTTGGACTTAACTTGGATTCACCGGGGGCATCTAAAACCGAATGGAGCCACTCTTCGTAATCTGCTTTCAAACCATATTTTAAATACTGTTGATAGGAAGAAGAGAGAAGTTTGGCGAGTGGACGAAGCGTGAAAAGAATTTCGATTTCGTGTTTCTTTATCTCATTCTTAATTCTCGTTATTGTCTCAAGATCTATCTCCGAGAAGAACTCACTACTAATTATTATGTTTTTGCCGCTGGAACGATTAATGCTTCTGACTGATTTACTCCACAGTTGTGGCGATTCACCACTGCCGCCGCGATTAAGCCAACCCCAAACTTTCCCGCTTAACGACCAAGCTAATCGATGATGGGCTCGGTGTCTGGGAAATGGATATGAAAGGCCAAGATCTGTAAGGCGATGGCGATTGGCATGAAGTGATTGTTGTAGAGCGGTAGTTCCAGATTTATGAAATCCGGGATGGATTATTAAGCGCTTCACTTCTTACTACTTTGAAACTTTAGATCTGTTTCAGGAATTGGGCAGGGCGCACTATCACAACAATTTGTTTTGGAGTGGCAATGCGGGCAGAGCCAACGCGTCGCAACCGGATCGTAGGGTCGCCCACAGAAATCGCATGGCATCTGATTATTGGCCTTCATTGTCGGATTATTGCGTAAGCCAAACTCCCAACAGGGCGGCTGAAACGCCTAAAAGGTAATTTCCCAATAGATTCAAGGAAAACTCTCTTAGTCGAGTTCTTGATTCAAATAGATCCCATGCAAAAGCCGACCAGGTCGTTAGAGCTCCACAGAACCCAAAGAGTAGATAGGGGATTTCACCCTCGTCTCTAGAGACAACTCCCAGAATAAATGATCCCAAGACATTGACTATCAGAATCCCAATTGGGAATCGGTATTCACTGCGGAAATACCTATCGATTACATATCTAGTTGGGGCGCCAACCCCAGCGCCAATAAAAAAGTAAATGATCCTCATCGCACAACCTTTGGCGCCAGCGCGTAGAGAATCAGAAGGCTGGCTGCAACGGTTCCGAAGAAGTAAGCAATGGCAAGGATATCGCTCCGCTCCGCATGGATTACTGCGACCGATGAGAAGGTAGTCATTCCGCCAGCAAACCCTGGAATCCAAAACAATTTACTTAATTCAGTTGGTTTTAGACAAAATGCAATGAAACCAGCAATTGCAACTCCAAATAAATTGGCTATAAAAATTGAGATTGGATAGCTGAGTAGTGACTCAGAAATCAGATATCGCGAGAGTGAGCCAGCAATTCCGCCGGCTGCAACAATAAGAAGTTTTTTCACGCCCGCCGAATTACTTTATTGGTAATACTTGAAAAGATACTGATCAGAAGGCTGCCAACTAGTGCAGAGGTAAAACGGTCAATAGTGATGGTGTCACTGAACCGATCAGTTAGCATCAACATAGCGGCATTGATAATAAATATAAAGAGACCGAAGGTGAGAATTACGGCTGGTAGGGTGAAAAGCTTAAGCAGCGATCCGATAAAGGTATTTATCAATCCAAAGAGAGCGGCAACCCAGAAGTAATTCCAAGCACCAGGTTCTATTTGAATTCCATCAATAATTAGCGTTGTGACCCAAAATGCGCCAGCCAGCATTGCCCAGCGCAACACTAGCGCCAATAGTTAATCTCTTCTCGCTTACGTATCTTTGATCCGAGCCAACGAATCGGATCGTACTTCTCATCGACTACACGCTCTTTCATCGGAATGATTGCGTTATCGGTGATCTTGATATGTTCCGGACAAACTTCGGTACAGCACTTCGTAATGTTGCACATACCTAAGCCATGTTCTTCTTGCGCCTTTTTCTTGCGATTTCGTAGCCGGTCAAGAGGATGCATATCAAGCTCTGCGATTCGGATAAAGAATCTTGGGCCGGCAAAGGACTTCTTATTCTCCTCGTGATCGCGAATTACGTGGCAGGTACTCTGGCAGAGGAAACATTCGATGCATTTACGGAACTCTTGGCTCCGTTCCACATCTACTTGCTCCATTCGATACTCGCCTGGCTTTAAATCTGTTGGCCCTTCGAATGCTGGAACTTCCATGGCTTTTTTGTAGTTGTATGAAACGTCAGTAACTAGATCTTTGACGACTGGGAAGGCGCGCAGTGGCGTGACAGTTATTGTCTCATCATCGCCGTACATATTCATTCGGGTCATACAGGCAAGTCTTGGTTTGCCGTTTATCTCCATAGAACATGAGCCGCACTTTCCGGCTTTGCAATTCCAGCGAACTGCTAGGTCGGACATTTGGGTGGCTTGCACACGATGAATTACATCTAAAACTACTTCACCTTCGTTGGCGTCGACTGTTACATCCTTGAACTCACCGTCCTTAGAATCACCGCGCCAAATTCTTAACTTCACTTTGCGAGTCATGATCCGCCCTTCGCGAGTTCCTTCTCGGTGAAATACTTTTTCAACTCTTCCTGATCGAAAAGGTTGGTTAGTTCATCAGGCAACATCTTCGCTAGCTCTCGAATAATTTCGATGCGCTCACCATTCCATAAAGAGAGGAGGTTGAACTGGCGCCACTCAGGATCCATCTTTGGAAAATCGTCGCGGGTATGGCCACCACGAGATTCTTGACGATTCAGTGCTGAGCGCGCGATTGATTCTGAGACGAGCAACATATTCTCAAGATCGATTGCAAGATGGAACCCCGGATTAAAGGTCTTGCCTCCGGAAACAGTAACTTTTGCGGCACGCTCACGAATCGACTCTAATTTAGTTATTGCATCACGTAATTCGTTCTCGGTGCGGATAATTCCAACTAGGTCTTGAGTAACGTTCTGCAGTTCTTGATGAAGTGAATAAGGATTTTGACCCCCTTCACGCGTGAATGGCTCGTTAATTACCTCGTGCGCCTTTTCAATTTCCTTATGGGTAACAGATGGCTCGCTGCCTCTAATGCTCTTTACATATTGCGCAGCGCCCGCGCCCGCTCTCCTTCCAAATACCAAAAGATCTGAGAGTGAGTTTCCACCTAATCGATTAGAGCCATGCATGCCGCCAGCAACTTCACCAGCTGCGAAGAGGCCAGGAACGCCATGTGCAGCGGCGGTATCTGGATCTACCTTTACTCCGCCCATTACATAGTGACAAGTTGGACCAACTTCCATTGGTTGTTCCGTTATATCGACATCGGCAAGTTCTTTAAATTGATGCCACATTGATGGCAAGCGACGTTTGATTTCTTCAGCGGGAAGACGCTCTGAAACGTCTAGGTAAACGCCACCTTGTTCTGAGCCACGACCAGCTTTAACTTCAGCGTTAATGGCGCGCGCTACTTCATCTCGTGGGAGAAGTTCTGGCGGGCGGCGATTGTTATTCTGATCTTTATACCAACGATCGGCCTCTTCCTCGTTATCTGCATATTTATCTTTGAAAACATCAGGAATGTAATTGAACATAAAGCGCTCACCTTTATTGTTGGTGAGAACTCCGCCGTCGCCTCGAACAGATTCAGTTACCAAAATTCCGCGAACTGATGGCGGCCAGACCATGCCAGTTGGATGGAATTGAACGAATTCCATATCAACAAGAGCCGATCCAGCTTTTAGCGCAAGCGCATGGCCATCGCCAGTACCTTCCCAGGAATTAGAGGTAATTTTGAAAGATTTTCCGATTCCACCAGTTGCAAGAACAACTGCGAGCGCCTCAAATAGAACTTCTTCTCCGGATTCGCGCCAATATCCGTAACATCCAGAGACTTTCTCGCCCTCTTTAAGAATTGAAGTAATTGTTAATTCCGGAAAAACCTTTAAATATTTTTCCGCATCGCCAAACTCTTTGGCATCTTTCTGTTGGAGCGCAACTATTTTCTGTTGCATGGTACGGATTAATTCCAAACCAGTTCTATCGCCCACGTGAGCAAGACGTGGATATTCGTGACCTCCAAAATTACGCTGTGAGATTCGACCATCTTTAGTGCGATCAAATAGCGCGCCCCAAGTCTCAAGCTCCCAGACACGATCTGGTGATTCTTTGGCGTGTAGTTCTGCCATCCGCCAGTTGTTTAGGAATTTTCCACCACGCATCGTGTCTCGGAAGTGAACCTTCCAATTATCTTTATTGTTGACGTTACCCATCGCGGCGGCCGCGCCACCTTCTGCCATAACAGTGTGGGCCTTTCCAAATAGGGATTTACAAATAATTGCCACGCGTAGTCCAGCTTCGCGGGCTTCAACAGCAGCACGCAAACCAGCGCCACCGGCGCCTATGACAACTACATCAAAGCGATAGCGATCAAATTTGATATCGCTCGCTTTAATTCCAGTATTTGCGTTGGCCATCATCTCTCCTAGAAGAAGTAAAGGTTGGTGATAATTCCGGATGCGACCATACGTACATAGAGATCTGTCAACGCAACCACGAAGAGTGAGATCCAGGCGTACGTTGGATGGCTATGGTTTAACTTCGAGACCCAAGACCAAGCCTTGTAACGGATCGGATGTTTTGAGAAGTGACGTAGCCGACCACCGATTGTGTGGCGACAGGTATGACAAGATGCTGAATAAAGCCAGAGCATGGTTGCGTTTAGAAGTAGCACGAGCGTACCTACACTCATATGGCCCCATTCACCTTCGGGATTCTTAAAAGCAATGATTGCGTCATAAGTAAGAATGATGTTTAAAGCTAAACCGGCAAAGAAAAACCATCTATGGCCGTTTTGCAAAATTAGTGGCGCTCTTGTCTCTCCGGTGTATTTGGAATGTGGTTCTGCGACCGCACAAGCAGGTGGCGACATCCAGAAAGATCGGTAATAAGACTTGCGGTAGTAATAACAAGTTAATCGAAAACCAAGCGGAAATATAAGAATAAATAAGGCCGGCGAAATAATCATACCAAATATTGTGAAAGTTCCGATTGGAGTTCCAAAATGTGCCGCACCTTCAACACATGCAGTTGAAAGACATGGTGAGTAGAACGGTGAAATTAGCGGTTCTGCAAAATAGTAATTCTTTTCAAAAGCCCGAAAAGTTGCATAAATAATGAATGAAACTAAAACTACGACGGTTATTGCGGGCTGTAACCACCACCGATCTGTGCGAAGCGTGCGCTCTTTTATCTCAGCGCGAGATTTTGAGAAAACGCCGGTCGCCACAATTTGCCCCCTTTGGGAATGCTGTAATTTTCCTAGCGATTCCCAGAGTTTTCTAGGTGAAGGGCTATGAGTTCGCCCACAAGAGCGGAGGGCGTGGGATTTGAACCCACGAAGGTTTCCCTTGCCGGTTTTCAAGACCGGTGCACTAGGCCACTATGCGAGCCCTCCGTGGGAAAACTTACCTTCCTCGGTTGGGCTCCTCAAAATCATCAGCGCCTTCAATACCTGAAATAGCTGGTTTTAAATGGATTCGGAATCGCACCGAGGTCATATGGATCAACACAATTGATGCCACAGAAAATACAACTGCAAGATTGAAATTCAAATCAGTTCTCTCCAGAAAAACAAAAATGGTTGCTCCGATTGCGGTTGCAGTGGCATAAAGCGGTCCACCAGTAAATATCTGTGGTGTGACTCGACATACGATGTCACGTAAAACTCCACCACCTACAGCTGTGATGATTCCAAGGATTATGGCAACTAAATCGGTCGTGTCATAAATCAACGCTTTATATGTACCCGCGATTGCAAAGAGCGCCATAGCAATTGAATCTAGAAAAACAATTATCCCGCTGGATTTTCGATACCAACGACCAATTATGAGAGCGGCAACAGCGCCACCAATGGCCGTAAGAATATATTTATCTTGCAGACCAACTGGACGCCCTGCAGATAAAAGTAAATCTCTTAAAATTCCCCCACCCAAACCAGTAATTATCGCCACGGAAATTACGCCAATTAAATCAAATCTCTTATAGAAAATTGCAAAGAGCGCTCCCTGAAATGCCCCAAATCCAATACACACAAGATCCAGCCAGATGGGAACCGCCCGGATAATCATTCGGGTAACTCCAATAACTCTTCAATAACTTTAGCGACGCCATCTTCAGTATGAGGATCGGTTACTGACTTGGCATATTTTGGCGCATCTGGGTGGCCATCTCCCATTGCCCAAGATCTTCCAGCCCATTCCAACATCGCAAAATCATTTGGGTTATCGCCAAATGTCACAACTTGCTCTGCGGAAAAACCAAAACGTTCTGCCATCTTTGCCAGAGTAGAGCCTTTGGAAACGCCTAGCGCATTTATCTCAAGGAGTGAATCGAGCGAATTCGAATGGGTGACTGTTACAAAATCCGAGAGCTCTCGATTAGCGATAGCCAGCATTTCATCTGAGGTGAGTTTCTGTGTTGAGCAACGCGCTAATAGCTTTGCCGCTGGGTCGGTCATTAATTCTGTAATGTCGTGAACGCCCTCTTGATCTAGCCCTACATCCCAACGAGGGTTGTAGTTCTTTTCACGATAACAGTGATGGCGTAATTCCACTGCAAATGCCACATCTGGGACTGCATTTCGTAATTTCTGGACAGTAGCTATTTGATTCTCGATCGGTATTAACCATTCATCAATTACTTTTTCATTATGTATGTCGTAATGAATTGCCCCATTACCAAGAATTGCACCGCCAAATGGGAAAGTGGCCGCGATTTCCTTCATCCAGCGCGCTGGTCTTCCGGTAGCGAAATAAACTTTTACGCCAGCGTCGTGGGCATCATGAAACGCTTTTTTAGTGCGCGGAGTTATCTCTCCGTAATTTAAAACAATAGTTCCGTCGAGATCTGTGGCGATTAACTTCGGGCGTTTAGCTAATGCGCTCAATTAGGCCACCGGTTTAAATCGATCAGTGCCTAAGTAAGGTTGGAGCGCCTTTGGAACCAAAACTGAGCCATCACTCTGTTGATGATTTTCAAGAATAGAAACAATCATTCGCGGAATTGCGACCAGTGTTCCATTTAGCGTTGCTACTGGTGAAGTGCCCGAATCTCCCTTGGTTCGGACATTTAATCTTCTCGCCTGGAATTCACTGCAGTTAGAGGTACTTGTTACTTCTCGATATGAGTTCTGGGTTGGAATCCACGCTTCACAATCGAATTTTCGATTAGCGCTGGATCCGAGGTCGCCAGTTGCTACATCAATAACTCGATATGGAATCTCCATAGCATTTAGAAATTCTTTCTCCCAGGTAAGAAGTTTCTGGTGCTCCGCCACCGCATCTTCTGGTTTGCAGAATGAGAACATCTCCACTTTTTCAAATTGGTGGACGCGGATGATTCCTCGAGTGTCCTTGCCATATGAGCCAGCTTCACGTCTAAAGCATGGTGAATAGCCGGTATATCGCAGAGGCAATTTTGCCCCATCCAAAATTTCATCCATATGGTAGGCCGCAAGTGGAACTTCACTCGTTCCAACCAAATAAAAATTATCTTCCTTGAAATGAAAGACATTCTCGGCTGCTTGGCCTAGAAAACCAGTACCTTCCATCGCGGCCGGTTTAACGAGAACCGGTGGAATCATCGGAATAAATCCAGCTTGCGTTGCTAGTTGAATCGCGTAATTAACTAGCGCTAATTCAAGGAGCGCACCGACGCCAGTTAAATAAAAAAAGCGTGCGCCAGAAACCTTCGCGCCTCGCTCAACATCAATTGCACCCAAGATCTTTCCAAGCTCCACATGATCTTTCGGTTCAAAATCAAACTTTCTCGGTTTACCTACTTCTTCCAAGACTTTGAAATCTGCTTCGCCGCCAATTGGCGCTTTAGGATCAACGATATTTGAGAGCCCTAAAGCCAATTTGTGAAATTCTGCCTCAGAATCAGCTCGCTTGGTATCCGCCTCTTTAACTTCGGCCGCCAAAACTTTTGCTTTTTCAAGTAGCTCTGATTTCGCATCACCTGTTGCGCTACCAACCAATTTAGAGAGTGAATTCTGTTCTGCACGAAGCGCTTCAAAGTCAACGATTGCGCAGCGACGTTTTTCGTCAGCCTTTAAAACTTGGTCGACTAGATCGGCGCTTTCCCCGCGCGCTTTCTGGGAGGCTCGAATTAAATCTGGATTTTCCCGAAGAATCTTCACATCAATCATATGCTTTTACCCGCTCTTACCTTTTCTAACCAATCATCTGCGGATTTAAATGCGCTATCAGTTACTGATTTAGAAGTTGTCGGTGCAACTTTATCGGCGCGTGGATATGAACCAAGGAATCTAACTTCCTCACAGATTCGCTTTAGCCCAGTTAACGCATCTCCGACGCGCTCCTCATTGATATGCCCTTCGGCATCAATAATGAAGTGGTAATGGCCAAGTTCACGACCAGTAGGTCTTGATTGAATAAAAGTTAAGTTAACGCCTCGTACTGCAAACTCTGTCAGGACTTCCAGAAGTGCGCCAGCATGGTCTGCGCCAATGAATGCTGCGAGTGAGGTCCGATCATGTCCAGTTGGCGCAGGTACTGCGCCAGGTTTTCCGACTAAAACAAATCGAGTTACCGCTTCGCTATTGTCACCAATCTCGCTATTTAAAATTGTTAAACCATAAGCTGCCGCGGCATTTGGCGCGGCAATTGCAGCGTCAAATTCACCACGACTCAACGCCTCAGCTGCCGCGGCGGTCGAGGAAGCCGAGATAATTTCAGCGCTTGGATGATTCTTCGCAATGTAAGCGCGACATTGAGATTCTGCATGAGGGTGGGTAGCAATCCGCTTAATTGATTTCCCATCACTTCCCTTTCGAACCATTAGGGCAAATGTGACGGAGAGCGTTGCTTCACCATATATAACTAGCGGATCTCCGATTGCTAATTCATCTAGTGTTCTTGAAACGACGCCTTCTACCGAATTCTCAATGGGAACTAGCGCTCTATCTGCTTTGTTGGTACGGACGGCATCCAGAGCGGCTGTGACATTTGAAAATGGAATCGACTCATCATCAGGGCACGCGACAGTCTTTAGCGCAGCTTCGGTAAATGTTCCGGTTGGGCCTAGATATGCATACCTCGTCACTGCGTAAGGATACTCAAGTGAAGAGTTAGCTTGCGCGGAGGGGCCTTGCGAGTACTGGTACCTGAAGCCAGCACGACTGCTATTTCGCCATCTGCGCCTTCAGATTACAGCGTTAGGCTTGCTGATTATGAATCGAGATCTCCAATTTTCATCCATTGCATGGCGATCAGAGTTGGGGCTGCACCGTCAAGGAAATGAAGATTCTGGATTAATTGCAACAAATATCATCGCAGTAGCGGATGGCATGGGTGGATACGCCGGCGGAGAAATTGCATCAAAAACTGTAATTGAAACGCTCAATAGGGCGCTTCCACTTTTAGAAAATAGAGAAATTGATCGAGAATCAAGAGAAGATATTTTTCGTTCATCGTTAGAAGATATGGATCAAGCTATCCGTGAGAAATGTGAAGAGAGGCCGGAGCTTGATGGGATGGGAACAACTTTCACCGCATTTCATCTCGATGGCAATTCCGTCGCTCTTTTGCATATCGGAGATTCACGTGCCTATCAAATTCGCGGTAAGAAGATTACGCGTCTTAGCCATGATCACACCGTCGTGCAAGAGTTATTTGATCAGGGCCGCATTTCCACAGATGAAATTGGTGATCATCCCCAGCGATCTTTTTTAACTCAGGCGTTGATGGGTAAGGCCAACATCAATCCTGTCCTTTCACTCTTTCCAGTAGAGCCTGGTGATATCTATCTAGTTTGTAGCGATGGATTAACAAATGTTGTAGATGAGGGGAAGATTCTTTCGGCTTTTTCTGGCGACTTACAAAGTGGGGTAAATACATTAATTAATCTGACTTACCAGAATGATGCCCCAGATAATGTCACTGTTATAGCTGCTCAAATTGGAAGCGAACGAAATGAAATTACCACTGAATTAATCGGAGCCGCGAGATGAAGCGCCAACTTGGTGGTCGATATCAATTAGGTCCGATGATCGGTACCGGCGGTATGGCTGATGTTTATTTAGCAGAAGATCTTCGACTACATCGAGAGGTCGCAATCAAGATTTTAAGAAGTGATCTGGCTCGCGACCCAGCTTTCGTCACTAGGTTTAATAAGGAAGCGCTGGCAGTTGCAGCGTTAAATCATCCTGGAATTGTTGCGGTTTATGACTCTGGACAAGAGAAAACGAATAGCGGGGTTATGCCTTACATAGTTATGGAGTGTGTAGAGGGTAAAACTCTACGTGAATTGCTACACAGCGGTGATCGGTTGCTCTTCGATCGCGCTATTGAAATCGTAGAAGGAATTCTAAATGCGCTCGCGTACTCACATAAAAGCGGCATCGTTCATCGCGATATTAAGCCCGGAAATATCATGATCACCGAGAGCGGTGCGGTAAAAGTGATGGACTTTGGAATCGCACGCGCCTTAGCTGATGCTGGTGCAACGCTGACTAGTACCTGGAATATCGTCGGAACTGCCCAATATCTCTCGCCAGAACAGGCAACTGGCGGACAGGCGGATCTCCGCAGCGATCTCTACTCGGTTGGTTGTCTCTTTTACGAATTAATTTCGGGAGAGCCTCCATTTAGCGGGGAGACACCCATTGCAATTGCGTATCAACATGTTTCGGCTCCGCTAATTCCAGTTACCACGCTTACTACAGGTTTAGATCCGGCCATTGATTCTTTCTTCGAAGTTGCACTGGCGAAGAGTCCGGAAGATCGTTATCAGAACGCAGCTTCTATGCTTAAAGACTTAAAGCGGCTTTCACGAGGCGAGCGCATCACCGCAAAAATTCCAACGCAAAAACGGGGCCGAAAATTCTCTCGCCGCCGTGTAATTGTTCTGACATCTATTCTGCTTATTGGTTTAGCTGGATTTTTGACGCTTCGACCAAGTGGTCCTGCTGAAATTGTCACACTGCCTAATGTTGTTGGTTTAACCGAGAGTGAAGCGCGCGTCCAATTAGCAGATTTCACAATCACGATTCAGCGTGCACCTGATCCGCGAATACCTAGGGATCGAGTAGCGAGCCAACTACCTCTTGCCACGGTGCAAGTAAATAAAGGAAGTGCGGTAACCCTAACGCTCTCCGATGGGCCTGGCGATGCCATCGTGCCAATCGACATTATTGGAAAACCGTTAGAAGAAGCGCGCGCACTACTAGCCTCGGCTGGTCTTCGGGTTAGTAAAACCATCGCAGTAGCCTCCGAAGAACAACCAGGCATAGTTCTTAAAGTTTCACCAGATGCGGGAAGCCCTGTGGAAGCTGGTAGCGGTGTAACTCTTGAGATTGCTAGCGGTAATGTGCAAGTTCCAAACTTGGTCGGAAAGAGTGAAATTGAGGCAAAGACGCTACTTACTCAAGCTGGTTTCTTGGTAAGAACCGTTACCGCGCTTGATGCTAATCAACCACTCGGAATTGTTCTTGCTCAAGCTCCAGCCGCAGGAGAAACGAAGATTATTGGAAGTTTTGTAACAATAACTATTAACGCAAATAGTTAAAGAATCGGTTCGAGTTTCTTGGCTTTTGTAACAGCATCGGTCATTCCACAAACCGCCAGCCAATTTGCGAGTAATAGATGGCCATATTCAGTTAATACCGATTCCGGGTGGTATTGAACGCCAAAAATTGGTAAGTCTCTATGTTTTAAAGACATGACAACACCGCTCTCGCTTCGTCCAGTGATTATCAAATCGCTAGGTAATGTTTCTTCGCGAATAGCAAGAGAGTGATATCTAGTTGCTATGAAGGGATTAGGAATTCCTTGATAAATTCCACTTTCATCATGGGTGATTTCTGAAGTTCTGCCATGTAACAATTCTGGGGCGCGAGCAACAGTTGCGCCGTAAGCTGTTGCGATTGCCTGATGGCCAAGACAGACGCCCAGTATCGGTTTTCTTATCTCGGCGGCTTTCTTAATAATTGCCATTGAAATACCCGCATCTTCGGGGGTTCCTGGTCCCGGTGAGATGAGAATTCCGTCGTAGCCATTCGCTGCCGATTCATTTACCTCATCATTTCGAACGACTACGCAAGTTGCGCCAAGTTGTTGTAGATACTGAACTAAATTGAAGACAAAGGAGTCGTAATTATCAATTACGAGGATCTCTGTTCCCATGACGCCATCTTCTCGTGTAATCTCCCGCCATGCCTAAGTCGAGAATTCGAAAGAAGAGGCGGGATAACCGTCCACAACAAGAGCTTGCGGTAGAGGGTTCACTCCCGATGGAGAGCCCCCGTTGGCTAGCGCCTGCGATGGTTACGACTTTCTTAATTGGTCTGGCTTGGATTGTTACCTTCTATATCTCTGAGACTCGTTACCCGGTACCTGGGATCGGTGCTTGGAATATGGTCGTCGGATTTGCCATTATCGGAATCGGCTTCTCGCTCGCCACACGCTGGCGCTAATTACACCCCTGTAATTCTCCACAACTTTTCCACCTCTGTGAATTGGGAGGAAGAAGCCAGGTTATTCTCAGAAACTTCTAAGGTTTGCCCGGAATCCTCCGCGCCATGAAGAACACAGCACTCCTTGAGAAAGAGCCCACCATGACAGATGAGAGCGAAGTTGCCACACAGCGCGTTCTTGTAGTCGATGATGAGAAAAGCATCAGCGAGTTGATCACTACGAGTCTTCGTTTTGTTGGTTTCGATGTTCGTACTGCTGCGACCGGAGCTGAGGCGCTTTGCGTAGCCGAAGAATTTAAGCCACATGCCTTAATTCTTGATGTAATGCTTCCCGATCTTGATGGATTTGAAGTTTGTCGCCAACTGCGCGAAAGCGGCCAAGAAGTTGGTGTTTTATTTTTAACTGCAAAAGATTCGACTGATGACAAAATTAAAGGCTTAACTTTAGGCGGCGATGACTATGTTACAAAGCCATTTAGCTTAGAAGAGCTAGTCGCAAGATTGTGGGCCCTTCTTCGCAGAACTGGAATCATCACCTCACCTCTTGATGAAGAGAAGATTCGCTTTGCTGATCTTGAATTAAATGAAGCGACTCATGAAGTACGCCGAGCTGGAAAGCTGATTGATCTTTCACCAACTGAATTCACTTTGCTTCGTTATTTAATGATTAACGCAGATCGCGTAGTTTCGAAGTCCCAGATTCTCGATCACGTCTGGCAGTACGATTTCCGTGGCGATGCAGGAATTGTCGAGACTTATATTTCATACCTTCGCAAGAAGATCGACATCTTACAGCCGCCACTTATCCATACCTTACGCGGCGTGGGATATCGACTCCGCCTCCCAGCTCAAAAGTAATTCAGCTCTCGATTAGCCTTGCGCTGTGAATCAGCCACTCCGGAAGTTCAAGCGCGCTCCTGGACAATGGAGCCTTCGCAATCGCTTGGTACTCGGCGTTGTTATCTTGGGTACGCTCGGAATTACCGGCTCAGATCTTGCAGCACAAACTGCATTTAGAACTTTCTTAATCGCTCAAATTGATGCTCAACTTGCCACAACTTCTACTTCTTCTGTTCTCAGATTAGATCGCGCGGGAATTTACAACGAAGGTGAAGAGCGAGAAGAAGGGGCGCCGTTATTTCAACCTTTTGAACCAATTCGCGAAGTGCCCTCAGATATCAGCATCAGCCTGCTCGATGCGGAAGGAGTCGTGATAGGAACTCTGGGTGGTAGCCAGAGTCCGCAACAAGTCCAGACTGTGATTAGCGGGCTAACTGTCGCAGAGCTGCAAGATAAAGTTGAAAAGCCTTTCACGATAGAGAGTGAAGGTCGTTTTAGATCTGAGTTCCGAGCTTTAGCGCGAATACTTCCGGACCAGACTGGCAGCATAATAATTGCGGTATCACTTGATGGCGTTAAGAAATCAATCAATCAACTACGATTTCTCTTCTTCGTAGTTGGTTTAGTAGTTCTACTCTTTCTCGCGCTGATCGCGCGACGTATTATCGGAATATCGCTTCGCCCCTTAACTCAAGTTGAAGAAACTGCTGAAGCTTTCGCCAAGGGAAATTATTCGGCTCGCCTACCTGATGCTCGAAGTGATACCGAAGTTGGACGACTTACTTGGGCGCTAAATGAGATGTTGGCGCGTATCGCTGAAGCTTTCTCAATTAGAACTGCAAGCGAAGAGAAGTTGCGTCGATTTGTTGCTGATGCTTCTCATGAACTTAGAACACCGCTAACTGCTATTCGCGGCTTCGCCGAGTTACATCGCCAAGGTGCCATTAAAGGTGAAGAGAAAACTGGTGTATTAATAAAACGCATCGAGCAAGAATCGATTCGGATGTCTACCTTGGTTGAGGATCTGTTATTGCTCGCGCGTCTCGATCAATCGCGCGAAATGGCGATGGAGCCAGTCGACTTAAGTACTCTGATTAATGAAACTGTTACCTCGGCGTGCGTCTCCGGACCTAACCATCCAATCAAAGTGAATCTGCCTGCCGGTGATTTATTTGTTCTTGGAGATTCGATGCGGATACATCAAGTCCTCGCCAATTTACTGGCTAATGCTCGCACTCATACTCCTGAAGGAACCAAGATAGAAGTTAATCTCGAACAACGCCCTGATGGTTTAGTTATCGAAGTTCGTGATGATGGTCCGGGTTTATCGAAAGCAGACCATGAAAGAATTTTCGAGCGCTTCTACCGCGCCGACCCGTCGCGCAAACGCAATGGAAGTGAAGGCACTGGCCTTGGTCTATCAATTGTTGATGCCGTTATGCGTGCACATGGCGGTCGAGTTGATGTGGAATCTGAGGTTGGTGAAGGCGCGAGCTTTAAACTCTTCTTCCCGCTTTCACAATTCAACTCCGAAGTATGATGACAAGGTGAAAAGTAGCGAGGCAATACTTCGAGTGCTGGAAAATGAGTCCATCGAGATTCTTCGTGAGACCGCGGCTAGCTTCAAGAAACCTGCACTTCTCTATTCAATCGGCAAAGACTCAACGGTAATTCTTCATCTGGCCCGAAAGGCTTTCCATCCCGCACCAATTCCATTCATGCTTCTTCACATTGATTCAACTTGGAATTTCAAAGAGATGATTTCCTTCCGCGACGAAGTAGTGAAGACGCATAATCTAAATTTGATTGCTCATATAAATGAAGAGGGTATTAAGAACGGAATAGATCCTTTTAGCCATGGCATCTCGGAATACATTCGAGTGATGAATACAGTTTCACTAAAACAAGCCTTTGAAAAACATGGTTTTGATGCAGCTATCGGCGGCTCTAGGCGAGATGAAGAACGTAGCAGAGCTAAAGAGAGAATCTTCAGCGTTCGCCAAGCGGGACATCGTTGGGAACCGCGCGAGCAACGCCCGGAACTTTGGCGCACTTACAACACACGTATCCGCCCTGATCAAACTATGCGAATCTTCCCAATTTCAGATTGGACTGAATTAGATATTTGGAGTTACATCCAATTAGAGAATATTTATGTAAATCCTCTTTATTTTGCTAAAGAGCGACCAGTCGTGAAGCGCGGTACTCAGTGGATTATGGTCGATGACGAACGCTATCCACTACAACCTGGCGAGAAACCGATGATGAAGATGGTTCGATTCCGCACTTTGGGTTGCTATCCCTTAACGGCCGGCGTTGAATCAACCGCTACTACGCTTGAAGATATTGTTGAGGAAGTAGCAGGTGTGAAGTTAAGTGAGCGTGCTACTCGATTAATTGATGGTGAAAATGAAGATTCGATGGAGAAGAAGAAGCGCGAGGGATACTTCTAATGACAACTCCCTCGATTGTTAGGCTGGTAACTTGTGGAAGCGTTGATGATGGCAAAAGCACGCTCATTGGCCGATTACTTGTTGAGACTGATTCAGTACCACATGACACATTAGACGCCACGAAAAAGACTCGGAGACCCGGATCGGTAATTCCTGCTGGCGAGATTGATTTCAGCTTGCTCACTGATGGTTTAGAAGCCGAACGTGAACAGGGAATAACTATTGATGTTGCCTATCGTTTGATGTCTCTGCTTGACGGCCGTCGTTTAATCATTGCAGATGCCCCGGGCCACGAGCAGTACACGAGAAATATGGCCGTTGCCGCCTCTCGAGCTGATATCGCCCTGGTCTTAATAGATGCAACTCGTGGCATTCGCCCACAAACTCTGCGCCACTTAACAATTTGCTCCTTGATGGGAGTAAAGAAAATTATTGTTGTAATCAACAAGATGGATGTCTCTGGATTTGATAGAGCTCTTTTTAATTCTTTGGTAGCTGAATTAACTCTTGCTACTACACGCCTAGTGCTTAACGAAGTCTTTTTTGTTCCGGTGAGCGCTCTTGAAGGTGACAATGTAACTTTTAAATCGGATCGAATCTCTTGGTATAAAGGAAATTCTGTATTAGAGGAGGTTCAAGAATGGCGTGATACAAGCTCAGATTCTGCACACGCCAGGCTCTCCGTCCAATTAATTAATCGCGCAGATAGCTTCCGTGGTGTCTCTGGCACCATCTCACAAGGTCGATTCAAAGTAGGCGAGGAAGTAACGGTCTTGCCTAGTGAACGAAGAGCAAAGTTAGCTCGCATCGTAACTTTCGACGGAGACTTGAAAGAGGCCCGCTCGGGAGATGCCATCACTATGGTCCTCGAACCAGATATTGATGTTACTCGTGGGGATTACATTGAGCGTGCTGAGTTTTACACACAACCTGCCGATCGCTTCGCTGCAAATTTAGTTTGGATTGACGACGAAGAGTTGGTTCATAGCCGTTCCTACTATCTCGTTAATGGTTCTGGAATGGTCCCGGCAATAATTACTAGTATTAGGTACCGCCTCGATGTTCTTGATGGATCACACCAGTCAGCTCGAACTCTCGCAATGAACGAGATTGGATTAGTTGAAATTGCAACTGATGCCCCAATTCCGCTAACAACATATAGCGATAATCGAAACTCTGGAAACTTTGTCCTGGTCGATCGAGTTACCTTCAATACCGTTGGTGCTGGAATGATTGTGCACACGCTCCGTCGAGCGACCAACATAACGAAGCATGATTATGAAGTAGATAAATCAGCACGGGCAAAACAGAAAGGCCAGCAGGCTAAATTAATCTGGCTGACCGGCCTATCAGGTTCTGGAAAATCCACTATTGCTAATGCGTTAGAGAAGCGCTTATTTGAATCTGGTGTTCATAGCTATGTTCTCGACGGCGACAATCTCAGACTTGGTCTAAATAAAGATCTTGGCTTTACCAAAGAGGATCGCGCCGAAAATGTAAGACGAGTTTCGGAAGTTGGTAAGTTAATGGTAGATGCCGGTTTGGTCGTTATTGTTGCTTTGGTAAGCCCATTTAAGGTTGATCGAGATCATTCTCGTGAACAATTTGGGAGCGATGAATTCATAGAAGTTTGGGTGAAAACTCCAGCAGAAATATGCGCGCAGCGGGACCCTAAAGGCCTATATAAGAAGGCTAAATCCGGTGCCTTGCCCAATCTCACAAGCGTCGGTCAAGATTATGAAGCACCAACTAGCGCAGAATTGGTGCTCGATGGAACGGAGGATGTTTCAATCAACGTTGAAAGGTTGATTAAAACTATTTTGTGAACTGGTTATTTTTCGCGCTTGCTGGATCTATCGCACAATTAATTGATGGCACCCTCGGTATGGGATTTGGATTAACTAGCTCAACTCTTCTTCTGACTCTTGGAACATCGGCTGCAGTCGCATCTGCAGCGGTACATGCCGCTGAAATCGGAACTACCTTCGCATCCGGTGTCTCTCATTGGCATCGTGAGAATGTCGACTATGAAATTCTCAAGAAATTAGCAATCCCCGGCGGAATTGGCGCCTTTGCCGGGGCCACATTTCTTTCATCAATAGATCTCTCCGGTGGCAAGATATTTATCTCAACAATCTTGCTATTACTTGGGTTTGTACTTCTCTATAGAAATGTTTTTCAAGCGAGCTTCCGCGCCAATGTCACCGAGATTTCAAATCCGCGCTATCTGACATTTTTAGGAGCGACTGGCGGATTTATCGACGCTTCAGGTGGTGGCGGTTGGGGACCAGTCGTAACACCAACATTGATGGCAACAACTGAACATGAGCCGAGAAAAATTATTGGAACAGTAAGCGCTTCTGAATTTATTGTTGCCGGCTGTGCCAGTACCGGATTTCTCGTAAATCTTTCGCGAATCGATATGGATTGGACCGCCGTCGGTGGATTAGCGTTAGGTGGAATGTTGATGGCTCCGTTTGCCGCCAAATTGGTATCGGTAGTTCCACGACGTCCGCTCGGAATCGCAATTGCTGTGGCGATTATTTTGATTAACGGCTACCGCTTGATTACTGCGTGATTTCTGGATTGGCTTCCATTTTTCTAAGGGTGGCTATTCGCTCCTGAATCGGAGGATGGGTAGCAAATAACTTTGAAGCCGCTGATGCATCAAGTGGTGATTCGATATACATATGTGCCACAGCGCTAGAGCGAGCTTGAACCACAGTGTTATCTCTTGCAAGAACCTCTAAAGCAGCGCGCAAACCAGCGGGATTTCTTGTGAATGCAACTGCGGTGGCATCCGCTAATGACTCACGTTTTCTAGATACAGCAGCTTTCAGCATAGTTGCGGCAATTGGCGCGAGAATTAGCGGGATTATTGCAAGAAAAATCGGCATCTGATTTCCACCATGATCTCGATTTCGCCCGCCACCAAACCAGAGCATCCTCATCAAAATATCTGAGATGAGTGCGACTATTCCAGCTGTTGTTGCGGCAACGGCGGAGACAAGTGTGTCTCGATTAGCGACATGTGCCATCTCGTGAGCCACTACGCCCTGTAATTCATCGCGATCCATTGATTCAAGCAGACCTGTAGTAAATGCAATGAGAGCATGGTTTGGATCTCGACCAGTCGCAAATGCATTTGGGGCTGGATCATTAACAATCGCAACTTTAGGCATCGGTAGACCAGATGCGATACAGACTTCATTCACTAAGTTGAAAAGTTTCGGATTATCCGATTCTTGAATTATACGTGCTCGCGTCATTCTTAAAACTAATCGGTCAGAGGCGTAGTAAGAACTCCAGACTGAAACCAGTGAAATCAAGACAGCTAGTGGAATTACTCCGACTCCAGAGCCGCCAAAGCTAGCGATTGCGATGTATGCGATGAACCAGACTAAAACTCCCATGAAGAAGAGGAGAAAGAAGGTCTTTCTTCGATTCGCGCTTTGAAGCGCGCGGAAGTTGGCCATTGTTAGAACTTGACGTTAGGAGCGTTACGAGCTGATGGATCATCAACCTCGTAAAACTCTCGTGCTCCCACTTTTGCCAAACCAACGAAGAAACTGGTGGGGATTGTCTTTACCGCAGTATTTAAACTGCGAACAGTCTCGTTATACAACTGTCGCGAGAATGAAACTTTATTCTCGGTAGTAGCTAATTCTTCTTGAAGTTGTAAGAAGTTACTGGAGGCTTTTAGATCTGGGTAAGCCTCAGCCACAGCAAGTAATCCGCGTAGCGCATTTGTTAGCGCTCCATCTGCTGCGGCGATTGCTGGCACGGTAGAGGCTGTTGTTGAAGCAGCGCGCGCCTGTACTACTTTTTCTAGCGCTTCTCGTTCATGCGAGGCATAGCCTTTAACGGTCTCAACTAAGTTGGGAATCAAATCTGCGCGTCGTTTAAGTTGAACTTCAATCTGGGAGAAGGCTTCATCAACTTGTACATTTAAACGAACAAGGCGGTTGTATTGAATAATTGCATAGATAACAAAAAGCGCTCCTGCAATGATGATGAGTAAAGAGGCGTCCATGTCCCTAATCTACTTAATATCGGTTTTATGGAAATTCAACCAAGACTTGCTTGGTGTCGGCCCGCGCTGACCTTGGTAACGCGAACCATAGATGGCAGAGCCGTAGGGATGCTCAGCCGAAGATGAGAGTTTGATGAGACAAAGTTGGCCAATCTTCATGCCCGGATATAGCCTCACAGGAAGGTTAGCCACATTGGAAAGTTCAAGGGTTATATGTCCGCTAAATCCTGGATCGATAAAACCCGCTGTTGAGTGGGTTAGAAGTCCTAGCCGACCTAGAGATGACTTTCCTTCCAATCTTCCCGCGATGTCATCTGGAAGTGTGATGACTTCATAGGTAGAGGCAAGCACAAATTCACCTGGGTGGAGAATGAAGAATTCATTCGGCGCGACCGCCACTTCACGAGTTAACTCAGGTTGTTCAATCGAGGGATCAATAACCTCGTAACGATGGTTTTCAAAGACGCGGAAGAAACGATCTAGGCGAACGTCAACGCTTGAAGGTTGGATCATCTTCGCTTCGAATGGCTCAACTACAACTCGGCCACCTTTAATCTCGGCGGCAATATCACGATCACTTAGAAGCACGGTTGGCGACCCTATCGCTAGTTACTGATTGGGTTCTAATATGCGCCAACGATTTGTGCGGGCGTAGTGAAATGGCATCACGTCAGCTTCCCAAGCTGACAGCGCGGGTTCGATTCCCGTCGCCCGCTCCAGGGGCGCTGGGATTGCATAAGTTACTCATCAGTAGGATTATTCTCCTATGAGCCACTATCTAGCCAACCTGCGCGATATCGAATTCTGTCTCTTTGATCTCCTTGATCGAGAATCCATTCTTGGTAAATCGATTTACTCAGATCTCGATCGTGCGACTGCCATGGGAATGTTAGAAGAAGTTAAGCGGCTCTGTGAAAATGATTTAGCAGCATCTTTTGTTGAAGGCGATCGCAAAGGAACTGAATTTAATAAGGCAACTGGCGATGTGAAGCTGCCAGAAAGTTTCAAGAAATCTTATAAAGCATATGTGGATGGTGAGTGGGGAAAGATTGATGTCCCAGTAGAACTCGGCGGAACCGCAATTCCACCATCGGTGCGTTGGGCAATTGCGGAAATGGTTCTTGGTTCGAATCCAGCGGTGCATATTTATGCTTCGGGTTTTGCTTTCTCCCATGTCGCTTACGTACTTGGTACGGATCAACAGAAGAAACTTGCTAAACATATGGTTGATCGTGCTTGGGGAGCAACGATGATGCTAACTGAGCCAGATGCCGGTTCTGACGTTGGCGCTGGTCGAAGTAAGGCAGTGCAACAACCAGATGGAACTTGGCATATCACTGGTGCTAAGCGATTTATTACATCTGGTGATGGTGATATCTACGAAAACATAATTCATTTTGTTTTGGCTCGTCCAGAAGGTGCAGGTCCTGGTACTAAGGGACTCTCTCTATTTTTAATTCCAAAGTTTATGTTTGATTTCGAAACTGGAACTCTCGGTAAACGCAACGGTGTTTATGTCACCAATGTTGAACATAAGATGGGTCTAAATGTTTCAGCAACTTGCGAGATGAATCTAGGCGAGAAAGAACCTGCGGTTGGATATTTATTGGGTGAAGTACATAACGGCATCGCCCAGATGTTTAAGATCATTGAATTTGCACGGATGATGGTTGGAACTAAGGCGATTTCAACGTTATCTGCAGGTTATCAACAAGCTCTTTCTTATGCAAAGACCCGCAGCCAAGGCGGCGATATGAAAGAGATGACTAATAAAGCAAGCCCGCGAGTGACCATCATTAAGCATCCAGATGTACGTCGTTCGCTGATGACGCAGAAAGCCTATGCTGAAGGCATGCGCGCATTAGTTCTCTACACCGCTTCAATTCAAGATGCGGTACTCCTTGCTAAAGCTGAAGGAAAATCAAGCGATGAAATTGAAGTTCTAGAGCATCTCAATGATCTCTTATTGCCAATTGTCAAGGGTTACGGATCTGAAAAGGCTTGGACTCTTCTCGGTACTGAATCTCTTCAAACCTTCGGTGGCTCTGGCTTTACTCAAGATTGGCCGCTAGAACAATATGTGCGCGATGCAAAAATCGATACTTTGTATGAAGGCACGACTGCTATTCAAGGTTTAGATTTCTTCTTCCGCAAAATTATTAAAGATAATGGTCGCGCCTTAACGAAACTTTCGAAAGAGATTGGCGCCTTTGTTGCTACTGGCGGAAATAATGCTGAGGAGAAGGTGTCTCTTGGAAAAGCGCTCGCAGATCTTCAAGCTATAATCACCCAACTAATCACCCATGCGATGGCGAGCCAAGAGAATCCCGAAGAGATATATAAGTGCGGATTAAATACAACTCGACTTTTGATGTCGGTCGGTGATGTGATCATCTCGTGGTTACTGCTTCGTCAGGGAGATATCGCGGCTGCGAAAATTGGAAGCGCTGCCGGTAAAGATAAAGACTTCTTCGAAGGAAAGATTGCTTCTTCAAGATACTTTGTTCACAATTTCTTACCTCTTATCGCTGCTACAAGAGCGATTGTTGAGCGTGAGGATGGCGAAATTATGGGAGTCTCTGAGAACGCCTTCTAATTGATATAGGGTTCGCAGGTGCTTCAGAAATTTCGTGGAGAAATCTATTGTTTGCTGGGAGCGTTATTTTTTTCATCTAGCGGTATCGTCTCCAAGATTGTTCTTCTCGATGAAATTTCGGCCTGGCGGCTTACACAAGCAAGGACTACGGGAGCTTTCTTAATCCTCTTTACTTTCTTTATCATTTTCCGAAGAAGCGAGCTTAAGCCCACCAAGAAAGAGCTGCCTTGGCTTCTATTATTCGGAATTATCGGTGTTGCTTTAGTACAAGCTCTTTACTTTGTAGCAATAGAGCGGATGTATGTTGGAGTAGCGCTCTTGATTGAATTTACCGCGCCGATTTGGATTCTCCTGTTTCTTAGGTTTGTTCTTCAAAAACACGTTCCGAGTGGGCTCTGGAGCGCAATTTTTCTTGCTTTCTCAGGACTACTTCTAATCACCCAGATTTGGAATGGTTTAACGCTCGACAGAATCGGCTTTATCGCCGCAGTTTTCAGTGCAATTACCTTGGCCGGCTACTTTTTGATTGGCGACCATTTAAGTCAGACAAAAACTACGGGTGCAATTGCAGTGTGGGGATTTGGTGTCTGCTCTTTCGGCCTGCTTTTTATTTTTCCGATCTGGGAGTACCCAGTAGATGCACTTGAGAAAGATTTGAATCTGCTCGGTGTATTTTCGAATAACTCGCTACCAGCATGGGTTTTAGTGCTATGGATAATTGTTATGGGAACCATTGCTCCATACCTTTTGACTCTTGCAGGATTAAAAATCTTGAGCGCCTCAACAGCCAGCATCTTTGGCATGATGGAGCCAGTTCTCGCGGGAATGATTGCCTGGTGGTGGTTAAGTGAGAGCCTCACCGCAATTCAATTACTTGGCTGTTTAGTGGTTATCGTGGGCATCGCGATCGCTGATCGCGCTCGTCAACATACGGTAAAGATTTAAGCGCCTACAAAAACCAGCGCCAGCGCTTTCATTAGCGGAATTCCAATCAATAAATTAAATGGGAAGGTAATTGCCAGGCTCGAAGTAATTGAAAGTGAAGGATTTGCCTCGGGAATCGCAATCTGAACCGCGGCAGGAGCGGCAATATAAGAAGCGCTAGCGCAGAGAACCCCGAGAATCGTTGCGCCGCCAACGGATAATCCCGATAGCGCGCCTCCGATAACACCAAGAGTTCCTACAAATATCGGAAAGGCAATTGCAAAGATAGCTAAACTGGGGCCAACTTCTTTAATTGCATGGGCCTTTGCTCCAGCGAGAAAACCGAGATGCATTAAGAAGAGCGCCAAAATACCAGGAAGGATATTTACAAAGAATGGGGCAACTTTTTCATATCCAGCATCACCAGAGATTGCTCCAATTATTAGACCGCCAACTAATAATACGACAGTCTTTCCCAAAATCGCTTCTCGTAATGATTCACTCCATGAGACTTTTCGATTCAGATGTCGTGTCGCCAGGAAGATTCCTACGATGATTCCCGGAACTTCCATAACCGTTAACAGTGCAGTCGCAAAACCTTCATAGCTAACTTGAGCATTTTCTAGAAAGACAAGGGCAGCAGTGAAGGTAACTAATGATGTAGATCCGTAGTGAGCCGAAATTGCGCCGCGATCAATCTCGTTTAGATTCTTTATTAGCTTTAGCGCGATGAAGGCCAGAATTGGAATGAGAGTTCCGAGAAGAATAGTTGCGAGCAGTGGTTGGGCCAAACCACTTGCGCTGGAATTTCTCAGCGCTACTCCACCCTTAAGCCCGATACCAAAGAGTAAATAAACTGAAATTATTTGGTAAACCGGTTCTGGAATTCTTATATCGCTCTTAAATCTCGCAGCAATGAACCCAAGGGCAAAGACTAGAACTGAGACTGAGGTAAAATTCTCTAGCACAAGTTGGAGATTCGACACATTTCTATTCTATCGTTATGTGAAGCAAATCTGTTATTAATTATCTTTAACAATCTTCTCTTCTGCTACATATTTCGGAGCCATATCTGCAAACTTAGCGAAGTGGAGCAGTGAAGCAACTGTCACAGTCTTGGTCGGTCCATTTCGATGCTTAGCCACAATCAGATCGGCTTCGCCAGATCGATTCTGGGGGTCATAGAGATCATCGCGGTGGAGTAGAACTACTACGTCGGCATCTTGCTCGATCGAACCAGATTCACGTAGATCAGAGAGCAACGGTTTCTTATCAGAGCGTTGTTCGGGTGAACGATTTAGCTGGGAGATAGCGATTACCGGAACATTTAATTCTTTAGCCAAAAGTTTAAGTTGGCGGGAGAATTCAGAGACTTCCTGTTGGCGGTTTTCGACTTTCTTTCCAGAGGACATCAGTTGGAGGTAATCGATAACCACTAACTTCAAATCGTGGCGCTGCTTTAATCGGCGGGCCTTAGCGCGAATCTCCATTATCGAAAGATTCGGTGAATCATCGATAAATAGTGGGGCATCGTTAATTTCACCCATACGCCTTGCCAGCCGTGCCCACTCATCATCGCTCAGCGTTCCGGAGCGGATATTGTTTAATGAAACACGCGCTTCGGCCGAGAGCATACGCATCGTAATTTCAGAGCGGCTCATTTCAAGAGAGAAGATGACAGAGCAATCACCATTGTGAATAGCAACGCTACGGGCGATATCGAGACCGAGAGTTGATTTTCCTACTGCGGGACGAGCCGCGATAACAATCATATTTCCAGGATGTAATCCATTTGTAAGGCTATCTAGATCTTTAAAACCAGTCTTTACACCTTCGGCAAGTTCACCAGATTGCATCTTTTCAATCTGGTCTAGAGCGGCGGGAATTAATGTATTTAATTGGACAAAATCTTCACCGGCGCGACGTTCTGTTACTTGGTAAACCTCTTGTTCAGCGAGATCTACAACATCATCAATCTCACCTTCGGCGGCATATCCAAGTTGGACAATCTTTGTGCCAGCTTCCACCAATCTTCTAGCGATAGCGCGCTCTCTAACAATCTTTGCGTAGTAGCTCGCATTTGCTGCTGTGGGAACGGCAGAGATAAGAGTATGGAGATATGGGGCGCCACCAGCCTTCGCAATTTCACCGCGCTTAGTTAATTCAGCAGCGACGGTTACCGCATCGGCTGGTTCACCTCTTCCATATAGATTGATAACCACATCAAAGATAAGTTCATGTGCAGGTCGATAGAAATCACGTTGGCGGAGGATTTCTACAACTTCACCGATCGCATCTTTAGATAAGAGCATGCCGCCGAGGACGGATTGTTCGGCGACAAGATCTTGTGGTGGCGTTCGATCAAATTCGGGTATGGCAGAACGACGATCGTCGTAATTAGGGAGTTCCGCCAAACTCATGTGCGTATCTTCTAGGCGACCACTGACAGCGCCTAACTTCCACTTTCCTACGTGTGGAGTGGTTGTGGATTAAGGGGATTTAGCTGTGGGTGTGGCTGTGTAGAAGTTGTGGAGGGGTTGTGGGCAAGATTGCTATTAACTCGGAAATACGCAGGTCAGGTAGGTATTAACCCTGTGAATAAAAATATTTTTCGGAATCTCAAAGATTGAGATAGGCCCACCGAGAAATGGCGGGCCTAGAAATTACTCAACTACGTTTACAGTGATGTTTGCAGATACGCCAGTAATAAGCGAAACCTTGGCAGTATGTTTCCCGAGATTCTTTACATGCTTCATCAATTTAATCTTATGACGATCGATATCGACTCCGGTCTCATTCTTAATTACCTGAGCAACATCTTTCTCGGTTACTGAACCAAAAAGTCGTCCAGTTGAACCGACTTTAACCTTTATTTCAAGGAGAGCTCTCTCAAGCTTTGCCTTGATTTCATTTGCATGGTCCTTATCGCGGATCTCGCGAGCCTGGCGGGCGCGACGGATACCAGCAATCTGTTTCTCGCCGCCATCGCTCCAAAGAATCGCAGAGCCGCGTGGAATAAGAAAATTACGTGCGTAGCCATCTTTGACGGATACCACATCACCAGCTTTACCAAGTCCGGTTACTTCGCGAGTAAGAATTAGCTTCATGAGTGCTCCTTATCGCGCCGTCGAGGTGTATGGAAGAAGTGCAACTTCACGACTATTTTTAATCGCGGCAGTTACCTGGCGTTGGTGTTGAGTGCAGGCGCCGGTAATACGTCGAGCGCGGATCTTGCCGCGATCGGTGATGTATTTACGTAACGTCGCTACATCTTTGTAATCAATATATGTGACCTTGTCGCGACAGAATGCACAAGGCCTCTTCTTAATCTTCTTTAACGCTGCCTGCGAAATTTTTGGTTTCTGCTTCAGCGTTCGGTTGGAACGTGCTCCCATTGTGGTGCTCCTTTCGAGCCCGCTTTCGCGGAATGGACTTTAGAAGGGTGGTTGTTCGTCAGCAGTGGTGGATGTCCATCCGCCGCCGACGCTTGTGGTCGAGGACCAATCATCTGATGGTTCAGTTGGTGCGCTAAAGCCACCAGCGCCACCTTGGCGGGTGGTCTTAGTTATCTTTGCGGTTGCGTTACGGAGTGATGGGCCAACTTCATCTACTTCAACTTCGTAGACAGTTCGCTTCTCACCCTCTTTCGTCTCGTAAGAGCGCTGCTTCAATTTTCCGGAGACAATTACTCGCATACCGCGGGTGAGTGTTTCGGCAACATTTTCTGCGGCTTGGCGCCAGATCTGGCAATTAAGGAAGAGGGTATCCCCGTCTTTCCATTCATTAGTCTGGCGGTCCATATAACGAGGAGTTGAGGCGACCGTGAATTTTGCGACTGCTGCACCGGAAGGTGTGAAGCGCAATTCAGGATCGCTAGTTAGATTTCCGATCAAAGTTATCTGTGTATCGCCCGCTGCCATATCTCTATCTCTCTACTTAAGTGTCGGTTCTATTCGGGACGGACAACTTTTGTACGAAGAACTGCTTCGTTCAAATTAAGTTGGCGGTCTAATTCTTTAACTGCGGCTGGTTCACAGTGCATATCAACGACGGCATATATTCCCTCGCTCTTCTTCGCGATTTCAAATGCCATTCGGCGACGACCCCAGATGTCGAGCTTGTCGACACGACCACCTGATTCCTTGATGATCTTGAGGTATGTCTCAAGACTTGGTGCAACTGTTCGCTCTTCTAGATCTGGATCTAGAATCACCATTAATTCATAGCGACGCATGCGTTAACCCCACCTCCTCTGGACTAATCGGTCACGGCATTTCCGCGACAGGAGGGTTGCTGCTTCTTCAAGGACTAGCCTCGAAGGTGGTAAAGAGTATCCCCGCCCGATGACAAAGGTGAAATTTGAGCGGAAAGATTGTGGATTAAGGGAGCGCAGCCTCGGGGTACTTCTTTAAGGCTTTCTTACAGAACTTCTTGAGGTCCTTCATCGCCCCTTCTAAATCAGCAGTTACACACCACTTCGCTGCATCTAATGGCGCGATAGTTGGAATCGGATCTGGAATTGGTAGTGATTCTGTTCCCCCAATAAAGGTTGGTGTTGCAAAATCCAATTTAGGTTGACCGCGGAGCGCAACTTTCATATATGCGTTCCAAATTCGCGCTGGAAAACTGCCACCTGTTACCGAAGTCAATCCACCGATTCCATTTAGCGATTGGGTGGCATCGTCGCGGAAGAATGCAATAGATGTTGCAAGTTGTGGGGTGTACCCAGTGAACCAGGCAGAAGCATTCTGTTGTGAAGTTCCGGTTTTGCCCGCCGCTGGTCTGCCGAAGCCTCGTAGCGCAGATGTCGCAGTACCGGCGCGAACGACCTCACCTAGCGCATAATTTAAATCCGCCATTATCGATTCATCAAAAACTTGTTCAGTCTCAATTCGTGATTGATAAAGCAGGCCTTTATTGGACCCGAGAACTTCTTTTATCAAAATTGGTTTAGCTCTCACGCCATTTGCCGCAAAGGTTGCAAATGAGTTGGCGACATCAATGACTCGTGGGCTTGAGACGCCGAGAACTACAGATGGTGAAGGAAACATAACAACACTCTCTGGAATTCCAGCACGGCGAGCAGCATCAATTACTTTCTCTACTCCTATTTTTATTCCTAGTGGAACATAAACCGTATTTATTGAGCTAGCGCTTGCCGCTAGAAGAGTTACATCGCCAAATGACTTATTTCCATAATTTGATACCTCGTATGGCCTACCAATGAAATCATCAAAAATCTTCGGTCCATCACCGTTCCAGATAGTTTGCAGCGAGATACCTTGCTCTAAAGCTGCGATTAAGGCGAATGGTTTAAAGGTCGAACCGGCTTGTGTAATCGCTTGCGTTGCATCATTTAGTTGGCGTTCTAAATAATCTTTTCCGCCAAACATTGCGACAATTTCACCGGTGCCTGGTCTAATTGAGACCAGTCCGAGGTGAAGATCTGAGGGAGCATCTTTAGGCGCTTGGCGAAAAACGGCGGTCTCGGCTGCGGTCTGTGCCTCTTTCTCTAAAGTTGTTCTAATAACAAGTCCACCAACCATTAACTCTTCGTCTGGGAAACCAAGATTGTTTAACTCTTTGCGAACTGCTTCGATTAAATGCCCCTTATTTCCGGCGAACTGTCCAGTTGAGATGCGTGGACGAATATCGGGAAGTTTCTCGATGAATTTTGCTTCATCTTCTTTAGTTAGCCAACCCTCATCCACCATATTTGTTAGC
Source organism: Actinomycetota bacterium (assembly GCA_016870975.1). Taxonomy (GTDB): domain Bacteria; phylum Actinomycetota; class Actinomycetes; order Nanopelagicales; family Nanopelagicaceae; genus MAG-120802. The sequence goes on along the minus strand of VGAE01000006.1, from coordinate 24,551 downwards.
GTGTACTTATAACGAGCCTTTAAACGCTCACGATTTCCCTCGCGAAAATCTGGGTCGTAATAGCCAGGCGAGCGGAGAATTGAGGCAAGTACCGCTGCTTGAGGAATCGTTAATTGATCAACGCTCTTTCCAAAATAAACCTGAGATCCAGTCTCTACTCCATACGCACCGCGACCGAAGTAAATTGAGTTCAGATAGTTTTCGAAAATCTCATCTTTGCTTAATTGATTCTCTAATTTAATCGCGATTATCAATTCCCTAATTTTCCTCTCAATGGTTCTATCCGCAGTTAAAAAGGCAGTCTTTGCATATTGCTGGGTGATTGTGGAGCCACCTTGTAATCCGCGACCAATCGCGGTGTTAATTGCGCCGCGCAAAATTGCTATTGGATTAAAGGCGCCTTGCGAATAAAACCCTTTATCTTCCGCCGCTAATACAGCATGACGGAGATCAAGCGGAATTTTCGCTAATGGAATAATGGTGCGGTTCTGGGCGCCGATTCTTCCGATTTCATCACCACTTGAATATTGAATGATGGTGGCCTGCGAATTTACATATTCGTTAGGGTCTGGGATGTCAGTATTGAAATACGCAAAGATAAATAGAGCTACGCCAGAAATAGCGAAGAAGGCAACAATCCTTATCAACCATTTCATATCTGAAGGTTACCGAGTCTTTACTTTACGGGGCGGTTTTCGCGCCACGCCATCACCGAGAAGATAAGAAGCCGATAAATGGTTCCAACCGCAATTTAGGCAAATTTCAACTACATAAACGCGAAACTCGCCATATTCACTCTGCATCTCACTTAATTCATCATCACTTTTAATCCGCCCTGAGTGTTGGCCGAGTTGGTCGCCGAAAACGTATTGCAGTTCCGTGACTTTCTCTTTATGACAGATTGGGCAATCTCGTTCTGTGGTTACGCCGTGAAACTTGGCAGCACGCCTCAAATATGGATCCGCATCGCAGGCGTCCGAAGTCGTATTTAAACCTCGATAGATGCTCGCTACTGTCGCTCGCTTCCTTAGAGCAAAATCGACATAGGCTCGTTTGGACCACATGAGGAGAAGGATAAAGCCCTCAAAGATAACTACGCTTTCTTCTTATGAGATTCACAGCAGCGATGAAGGTAACGTCGATCCGCAGATTACTCGCGCTTCGTTGGACTGGACAGATGACTGATGGAATATTCCAATCAGCGCTCGCCTCATTTGTTCTTTTTTCGCCGGAACGACAGCCCGATGCTAAATCTGCTGCAGCGGCTTTTGCTGTGGTCTTACTTCCATATTCGCTTGTGGGACCGCTTGTTGGAACCATCTTGGATCGCTTTTCGAGACAACGAATTATTCTCTTTGCCAATCTCTTTCGTGCTCTCACATTAATCTTTGTCTCTGGCTTAGTGAAAAGTGGCGCAACTGGAGTTGAGTTAACAATCTTTGTGCTACTTGCATTTGGTGTAAATCGATTGATTCTGGCGGGACTCTCTGCTGGTCTACCACTCTTGCTTGACACGACAGGTCCGGAAGGAAGAACGACTCTAGTTTCGGTAAATGCAACAGCGGTAACTGGTGGCACTGTCTTTGTCGTAATTGGCGGCGGGATCGGAATTGGAATTAGAAATTTATTAGATGGTCGATTACGCGCTGATCAAGCTGATGCTTTAATAATAAATATTGCATCTTTTGCATTCTTTATCGCCGCCTTATTAGCACTCCGTTTGAAGAAGGCAAGTTTGGGTCCACTGCCGAGTGAGGTAAGAAGAGAGAGTATTGTTGAAGCATATCGGGAGATGGTCGCTGCTTTTAAACTACTTCGAAAAATAAAGGATTGTTTCTTAGGAATATCTGCAACTGCAATTCAGCGCAGTGGATTAACTGCGCTAACTTTGATGGCGCTCTTGCTTAACCGAAATACCTTTAATGATCCCGTAGATCCTGAGAGCGGACTTTCTGGATTCGCCTTCGCCATAACAGTAGCGGGCATCGGCATAACACTCGGTGCCATCTTGGCGCCATTTGGTGTTGCTCGCTATGGGCGCCACCGCTGGATAAGAATCTCGCTCTTCGCTAGCGCAATCCTTCCAGTAGCCCTTGCCTTTAACCAGAATGAGTTCTTCTTAGTTGCAACTGGTTTTTTCGCAGGTATGGCGGGACAAGGAGTTAAAGTCACGAATGATGCGCTAGTGCAATCGAAGATCGCTGATCAGTATCGCGGCCGAGTATTTGCAGTTTATGACGTAGTGGTAAACGGTGGCATTGTTAGCGGAGCTGTAATAGCCGCACTGGTCTTGCCGCCCGATGGAGTTTCTTCAATTCTGCCAGCTTTAATTGCGCTTAGTTATATTCTCTTTGCTGCGTTAAAACTACGACCAAAATTCTTTAACTCTGATTTTTCGACCACCAATTAATTAACTCTTCCCGCGCCTTGGCTTCACCAAGCGGTCCTTGTTCTAACCGAAGTTCCAGCAGAAAGTCATAGGCTTTTCCGACCGAAGGGCCAGCGCTAACGCCCAAAATCTCCATAATCTGATGGCCATCTAAATCTGGACGAATCTTCAATAATTCTTCCTGCGCCATTAGCTCTTCAATTCGCGACTCTAGATGGTCATAGTGTTTCGCCAGAGTTTCAGCTTTGCGTTGATTACGAGTGGTGCAATCAGCTCTAGTCAATACATGAAGATGAGTTAACAGTTCTCCCGCATCTCTGACGTATCTACGAACTGCAGAATCACTCCACTCGCCACTTCCATAACCGTGGAAGCGGAGATGTAGAAATACCAACTTTGCTACTTCTTCTACTACATAATGATCGAAGCGGAGTTTTTTTAGTCGTTCCTTCGCCATACGGGCACCGACAACTTCGTGGTGGTGAAAAGAGACGCCACCTCCGGCAATAAGCGCCCGAGTTTTTGGCTTTCCAATATCGTGAAGTAACGCAGCAAGACGAGCGATTAAATTCGGTCCACCTAAGCGATCTTCAAGCATTATAGATTGTTCAACCACCGTGAGCGTATGTTCATATACATCTTTATGGTGGTGATGTTCATCAATCTCAAGCCTAAGCATCGGAATCTCCGGTAAGAATTTTTTGCAGAGCCCGGTTTCAACCAAAGTAGTTATGCCACTTCTTGGGTTTGGCGACATGAGTAGCTTTACAAATTCATCGCGGATTCGTTCTGCAGAGATGATTGATAGTCGATCCGACATTTGGCTCATCGCGGCTATCAATTCTGGGGCGATAGTAAATCCAGTTTGGGCAGAAAAGCGCGCAGCTCGCAACATTCTTAAAGGATCATCGCCAAATGAAATTTCTGGCGTACTTGGGGTCTTTAATACTTTTAAGAGTAAGTCGCGTACACCACCATGTGGATCAATAAAGTGAATCTCACCAGTTAACTCGATTGCCATGGCATTCACTGTGAAATCACGCCGGCTTAAATCAACCTCAATCGATTTACCGAAAGCCACTATAGGTTTACGTGATTCTTCGACGTAAACCTCGCTTCGATAAGTCGTTACTTCAAATATTTTATCGTTTTTGCGAGCACCAATAGTTCCGAAGCGAATACCGACTTCCCAGATATCGTCGCCCCACTTCTTGAGTATCTTCTTTGAATCTTCTGGGTGTGCATCAGTAGTTAGATCGAGATCATTCCCAAGTCGATTTAAAAGAATGTCTCTAACGGATCCACCAACCAGCGCTAATTTAAAACCGGCGCGCGCAAACTCTTTTGCCAGCTCAATTGCCGCTGGCGCTTTCTCGCGCAGAGCCGAAATTGCGATTTCACTCGCTGCTTTTGCTGGGGTTTCCATTTGCGTCTAAGGCTACCGAGTAGACTTCGTCCCATGACCCCGGCACCTAGTGCGGGCGGCGAAGGAGTCAAAAAACAGCGTAAACGGAGACGTTCACGCTCAAAATCTTCAAGACGCTCCGCACCAAACAAGAATTCTTCACGTCACGCCAAGCGCGTTGATGAAATTAGCGCAGGCGGATTGGTAATTGATCAATCCGGAACCAAAGGTTTATTAATTGGTCGTATCGATGCACGCGATAAGAGCCGCGAAAGATTGCTCTGGTCGCTTCCCAAAGGACATATTGAAGAGGGTGAATCGCCAGAAGCTGCTGCGTTGCGAGAGGTGAAGGAAGAGACAGGAATAGAGAGTGAGATTTCTAAATCACTTGGTGTAATCGATTTTTGGTTTATGGCTGGCGGGAAACGGATTCATAAAACTGTCCACCATTTTCTCTTCAAAGAAACTGGCGGGAAAATTGCGCCTCAGGTAAGTGAAGTTGATGATGTGCGCTGGTTTCCGCTAACTGAGATTGTAGATAGATTAGCTTATCCCGACGAGAAGAAATTAATTGCTCAATCAAAAAAGCAGATTCCGTGAGACGAGCGCTCCTTCTAGCCTTATTCTCATTAGTTCTGATACCACCCGCTTCAGCCAACTCTTCAATTTCCCTTACTGAGCCAACTCACCGAACTGCAACTGGCATTTTTATTGACAATGAATTAGCCAATTTGATTAAACCGAATGGACGATTAGGAAAATTGGTATTGGGTCAAGGCCAGATTCGTTCTGCAACTATCGATATCTCACTTATTGAAGAGATTCAAGATATGGCGGATGGCTACCAGTACTTTAACCCCGATCAATCTCTCACGACTGTAGATGTGTTGCCCTTTGCTTCGAATTGGTTAAATACACTTAAACGAAAGAGTAAAAATAGAGAGATTCTTCTTTTGCCTTATGGAAATCCCGATATTAAGTTTCTGCAAGCAAACGCTCCAAATGAATTGGAGTTCTATCGCACAATTGCCCAAGAGAGAGCGGGCGCCTTCTTTGGAAGAACAATTACCTCTATTTCACCAATAAATTCAGTCAGATCATCTGACGCCGCCCAATCCTTACATAACAGCTATCAACGTGAGGTAAGAGCACTGGCCTCAATTTCGATAGCCAATGAGGTGATCTCGCTCCGTCTTCAATTAGCAAAAATAATTAATCCGGCAATATCTGATTCTCGCTTACCAATATTGACCAAGGGTCTTCGCGCTGAATTAAGAGAAAATCAAAAGAAACTTCGAATTGTCGCGGGGAATTACACGATTACCGCAGAGCGATATGACTTACCAGTAACTGTCATTAACGATTTTACGGCTCCAGTCTCAATAAATTTACAGACACGAACTAGTAATTCCAGAATGAGAGTTGGCGCGGTTGAACCTTTGGTGCTGGCTGCAAACTCGCAGACCCAGATACAAATTCCCATTGAGGTTATCGCTTCAGGTGAAACCCGGTTAGAAGTCAAATTGACAAATAATCGTGGCTCACAAGTTGGTGAATTAGAGAATATTGAGCTAAGACTTGCGGTGATCTCGCCACTTACCACCTGGTTTACGACTGGTATGGCGATAATTCTCTTATTGGCAGCGGCGGTCCAGAGTGTTCGCCGAGTTAAGAGGCGAAAGCATGAGTGAACTAATTAAATCCTCTGCTTTTATGGCGCTGGGAACGCTGCTCTCGCGTATTACTGGACTTATTCGCGGACTACTTACCGTGGCACTGCTCGGCACTGCTCTACTAGGCGATACCTATAACGTGGGAAATACCGCGCCAAATATTATTTACAACCTGCTTATTGGCGGTGCGCTTACTGCAGTTTTTGTTCCACAGATGGTCCGTTCATTTCGAGATGATGATGGTGGAAGTGGTTTTGTCTCACGGTTAATTACTCTTATCGGAACTTTAATTCTCTCGGTAACGATTCTAGCGATGTTATTTGCCCCGGCTTTGGTCTCTCTCTATGCCCCAACCTTTGATGGTCGAGCCCGAGAGATAACAATTGCTTTCACAATCTACTGTCTGCCGCAGATTCTTTTTTATGGCTTATTTGGAGTTCTTGGCCAAGTAACTAATGCGAAAGAGAAGTTCGGACCAATGATGTGGTCTCCTATCGCGAATAATCTCGTTGTTATTGCGTTATTTGCCTATTTTCTCTCGGTAACAGATGGCTTATCAATCGGATATATCTCTGACCAACAGGTTTTAATTCTGGGATTAGGTACAACATTAGGTATCGTAATTCAAGCGCTAATTCTGATTCCCTATATTAGAAGTTCTGGATTAAAACTTAGCCTGCGTTTTGATTGGCGCAATAGCGGCCTTGGGAAATCCCTCCGACTCGGAAGTTGGACCTTGATCTCAGTGCTTATTTCACAATTAGGTTTCTTGGTAACAGTAAATCTAGCTACTCGATCCGGATTAAGCGCGATAAATTCTGGCGTCAACTACGGAGTTGGTTACACGCCATACGCAAATGCCTATCTGATAGTGATGTTGCCGCACTCAATCGCAACAATTTCAGTAGTTACAGCAATCTTGCCTCGTCTCTCAAAACTGGTTTTAGACGACAAGAAAGCTGAACTTCGTTCGGAGATCAGGCACGCACTTCGCCTAGTTGCCATCATCGCAGTCCCGGCGGCCTTTACCTTCTTTGCATTTGGAACCTTAATTGGAAAATCATTGTTTTTTGGCATTGATGAGAAAAGTGCAGAGTATCTGGGTCGAGTCTTGGCTGCCTTCGCCTTTGGAGCAATTCCACTCTCGATGAATCTAGTCGGTATTCGAGCTCTAAATGCTTTTGAAAATACTAAATATCAATTCTTCTCCACTTTGGTGACAAATCTGGTCGCGGTCATCAGCTCATTTATTTTCTTCTATCTCTGGAAACCAGAAGAGGTTGTAGTCGGTCTTGCAATTGCATTTGCAATTAGTTATTGGTTTGGGTTATTTGTAACGGATGCCTTCTTGGCACGTTTCACTGGAAAACTCTTACTATCTGCAGAATTGGGCTTTTATTTAAAGGTTGGACTTACTGCCGCAGGTTCAGTCGCTATCGTCTCTCTGGCTAGTCGTGCCCTGGGTCACACGGGGAATTTCATCGAGCTGATCTTGGTTCTAACGAGCACGACTGTCATTTACTTGCTTCTTGCCAGACTCTGGCAAATTGAAGAGGTGAGCGAAACACTGCGAGTGGTTTTGCGCCGAAGTAAGTGAAGAACGAATAGATAGGGTGTCTGGGTGAGTATTAATTACAACAAGATCCAAGATGTAGTTGTTGTTGGATCTGGACCAGCTGGATATACCGCAGCTATCTACACCGCTCGCGCTCAACTCAACCCGATTGTATATGAGGGTTCAGTTACCGCAGGTGGCGCGCTCATGAACACAACCGAGGTTGAGAACTTTCCTGGTTTTGAAAACGCAATCATGGGCCCAGATTTGATGGATCAGATGCGCAAACAAGCGCTCCACTTCGGCGCTAATTTAGTTACTGATGACATTATCTCAATGAAACTTGATGGTGAAATTAAAGAATTGGAAGATGGATCCGGAAATAAAATCCGCGCAAAATCGGTAATACTTGCGATGGGATCAGCATATAAAGAGCTCGGTTTAATAAATGAAAAGCGGCTCTCGGGGCGTGGCGTTTCTTGGTGTGCAACGTGTGATGGCTTTTTCTTCCGGGAACAGGTGATTGCAGTTCTTGGTGGTGGCGATTCCGCCATGGAAGAAGCCAATTTCTTAACTAAATTTGCCGCAAAAGTTGTGGTCATTCACCGCCGGGAATCATTACGCGCCTCAAAGATTATGGCTGAGCGTGCCAAGAATAATCCAAAAATTGAATTTCTCTTTAATACCGAAGTACTTGATATTTTCGGTGAAGATAAAGTGACCGGATTAAAACTGAAGAATTCCATTACCGGTGAGGAGAGCGTCCGAGAATTCACGGGGATCTTTATTGCAATTGGCCATCTCCCAAGGAGCGGGTTGGTAGCGGGCCAAGTGAAATTAAATGGTGAAGGTTATGTCGAGGTAGTAGGTCGCTCCACAATGACAAATATTCCAGGTGTCTTCGCATGTGGCGACCTAGTTGACTTCACATATCGCCAGGCAATTACAGCAGCCGGTTCGGGCTGCCAAGCCGCTCTAGATGCAGAACGTTTCTTGAGTGGGCATTAGAGTTTGTCAGTAGCCGATAAGTAAAAGGAGAATCCATGGCAACAGAGAGAGTAACAGCTGCAAATTTTGGTGATGTTGTGTTGAAGAGCGCAACCCCAGTACTTGTGGATTTCTGGGCGGAATGGTGTGGTCCCTGCCGCGCCGTGGCTCCTATCCTCGAGGAAATTTCCAATGAATACTCCGGCAAAATCAAGATTGTTAAATTAAATACCGATGAAGAGGGTTCAATTGCTATGAAGTATGGAATTAATTCAATTCCAACTATGAATGTTTTCGTTGGTGGCCAAGTTGTAAAGAGCATTGTTGGAGCGCGTCCTAAGCCTGCTCTAGTGCGCGAATTGACTGAATACCTCGGCTAATGAAACCCGATCGCGGGGATCTAGTAACTGCTGTAACTAGCACCCTGCATCGCCTTGGCGTTTTAGCAAATACAACTGATCAGTTGGATCAAAATGTAACTGATGCGGTTAAGGCATTTCAACAGGCGCGCGGTCTCTCTGTCTCTGGTGAGATTGATCAACCAACCGAGAAAGCCCTTGAAGAAGCGCGCTGGAAACTCGGCGATCGAACTTTGAAATTACAACAGCCGAATATGCGTGGTGATGATGTTGCTTCGCTGCAATCACGGTTGATTGATATGGGATTTAACCCGGGGCGCGCAGATGGAATTTTTGGCCCAAAGACCGAGAACGCCGTAATTGAATTCCAACGCTCTGCAGGAACTAATGCAGATGGAGTCTGTGGCCCTAGAACGATAATTTCGTTGATGCGCTTGATACGAACTGTTACGGGCGGCGCGCCAACAGAGTTAAGAGCTCAGGCAGATCGCGTTAAACGAGGTCCTGCGCTGGCCGATAAAGTAATTGTGTTAGACCCAAGTCCCCGAGAAGAAATTGCCTCACTCACATTCGATATCGCGGAGAGAATCGAAGGCAGGTTAATTGCGCTCGGGGTCTCGGTTCTCTTGACTCACGGAAAAAACACCAGCCCAAGTGAATCTGAGCGAATCTCCTTTGCGAACAACACTGAAGCTGACCTAGTAATTTCTATTGGAATTGATAATTACCAGAACGAAAAGGCAAATGGGGTTTCTACTTATTTTTATGGCAGCGATCAACATGGAATTCACTCAATTGTGGGAGAAAAATTTGCAACTTTGGCGCAGCGTGAGATCTGCGCCCGCACCAATCTAGCTAATAACCGAACCCATGCAAAAACTTGGGATTTATTACGATTAACAAAATCTCCGACTATTCGCTTGGAGTTGGGATATCTGACCAACCCTAAAGATGCCGCTCGATTAAATGATTCATCTTTTAGAGACACGGTTGCAGAAGGATTGGTAATCGCGATTCAGAGACTCTTCCTATCAGTAGAAGAAGATGCCAAAACTGGCACGCTTCGTATTGAGGATTTACGTCGCGCGGGATTGCGAAACCTGTAATCAACTCTTTTCTTATGAGAGAATTACGCCATGACCGAGACTGAGCGCTACCAGACCCACGCGCCCGAAGATCTGCAAGAGCGCTTTGCACATCGCGCAGCTCATATGAAGCCAAGTGAGATCCGCTCACTCTTTGCCGTCGCCTCTCGGCCTGAGATCGTTTCACTTGCTGGGGGGATGCCAAATCTCTCCGCAATCCCAATGGATGTAATGGCCTCACTTCTCGAGAAGCTAGTTCGAGAACATGGGCGGGAGGCGCTCCAATATGGCAGCGGACAGGGCCATCCCAAACTTCGTGAACAGATCTGCGATGTAATGGCGCTCGAGAGTATTCGAGCCAATCCCGATGATGTGTTAGTAACTACCGGTTCACAACAGGCCCTTGATTTAATTTCTAGAATTTTCATAGATCCAGGCGATGTAGTCCTTGTTGAAGCCCCTTCCTATGTTGGAGCACTGGGAACTTTTGCCCAGTATGAGGCTCGGGTCGTTCATATAGAGATGGATCAATCCGGGCTATCCCCAGATGCGCTCCGTGATGCGATTAAGACCTTGCGTTATCAAGGTTCAAAAATCAAATTCATCTACTTAATTCCGAATTACCAGAATCCAACCGGTGTAACTATGCCAAGTTCGCGGCGAACTGAGATTCTAGATATTTGTAGAGAAGAGAGAATTTTTGTAGTTGAAGATAACCCGTATGGACTCTTGGGGTTTGATGGACCATCGCCGAATGCCATGCGCGCTGAAGACTCAGAAAATGTTATTTATCTGGGTTCGTTCTCTAAAACCATTGTTCCTGGATTTCGAGTTGGTTGGGCGTTAGTTCCACCTGCGCTCCGCGAGAAATTGGTAATCGCCTCTGAATCTTCGATTCTATGTCCATCTAATTTCTCACAGCTTGCAATCTCAAGTTATCTCGCAAATCAACCATGGCGCGATCAAATTGCTTCTTTTGTAAATCTCTACCACGTAAGGCGAGATGCCATGTTGGAAACTTTAGATGCCACCTTTCCAAAGTCTGCTAATTGGACACGCCCCAAGGGCGGCTTCTATGTCTGGGTAACTCTCCCGGCAGGGATCGAAACTAAGGCGATGATGCCAAAGGCAATCGTTGCCAAAGTTGCTTACGTGCCTGGGAATGCTTTTTATGCTGACGGTCTTGGCGCTTGGTCGTTGCGTCTCTCTTACTGTCACCCGACTCCCGAGCGAATCCGTGAAGGTGTAGCCGCGCTCGCCCATGTTATTGATGGCGAGATTGAGCGGACAAACGCGCTGCGACTTAACTAAGTTTTTTTGCAATCCTAAGTAAATCTTGGCTATCAGCAAATTCGATTTGAATTCGACCACCGTTTGCTCCACCTTTAATTCGAACTCTGGTATCTAGCGCATCGCCAATCTGTTCTTCTAGTTCCTGATATTTACCAAGCGAGCTGGTATTTCCTTTTTTGCCAGAGCTCTTCTTTCCACTTCCAACGGCAATAAGTTCCTCAGTTGCTCTTACACTTAAACCTTCGGCAACAATTCGATTAGCAATTCTCTCTATTTCACTTGAATCACTTATTCCAAGTAGTGCTCTTGCGTGGCCCATACTCAAAGTCCCACGAGTCAGCTTATTCTGGACCGAAGGCGGGAGATTTAAAAACCGGAGCGTATTTGAGATAACCGGGCGTGATTTACCGATTTTCTTCGCTAATTCGTCATGGGTAAGACCGAAGTCACTTAACATCTGATTATAAGCAGCTGCTTCTTCCAGTGAATTTAAATTGCTGCGATGGATATTTTCAATCAACGCCTCTCGCAATAATTCGTTATCACTCGTTTCACGGATAATGACCGGGATGGTTGAAAGTCCAGCAAGTTTTGCGGCGCGTAATCGTCGCTCTCCAATAATTAATTCATATTGATTATCTCCGCTACGGCGAACGACTGGTGGTTGGAGGATTCCGATTTCGCGGATTGATGCCGCTAATTCTTGGAGCGCTTCATCATCAAAAATAGATCTTGGTTGGCGTCTATTTGGTTTAACACTTTCAATTGAAACTTCTAATTTTCCCGCCACTGGCTGTGCAATACCGGGTGCCCGGATTGGCGTTGGAATTAATGAATCAAGATTTCTACCTAGGCCACCGCGTTTTGTAACCATTAAATAACCTCGGCGTTATTTATTGGAGGTGCGCCGCGTCGAGCTATCTCTCTTGCGATTCGCGCATATGCATCTGCGCCATTTGAGCCAGGGTCGTAAGTCATAACCGTCTGTCCGTATGATGGCGCTTCAGAAACTCTCACGGCGCGTGGAATTGGGACATCAATCAACTCTCGCGGATAGTGACGGCGAATTTCATCCGCTACATCATTTGCCAATCTTGTACGACCGTCATACATAGTTAAAATAATGGTTGATAACTTTAAATTTGGATTTAGATGTTCTTGAATTAACGTCACAGTGTGGATTAATAATGAGAGACCTTCAAGTGAGTAATACTCACATTGGATTGGAATTAATAATTCATCTGCGGCAACGAGTGCATTAATTGTTAATAAGCCCAGACTTGGTGGACAATCAATGATTACATAATCAAATCTCTCTCCGCGGCTTGCTGCTCCCAATAAGTAATTAGTTAAAGCTTTTTTCAGCCTGGTTTCGCGAGCAACCATGGGCACTAATTCGACTTCTGCATTTGCTAAAGATTGTGTCGCTGGAACAACTTCAAGTGATGGATAGCCTGGAATTTTTAACGCTACGTTTTTAAGCGCTTCCTCTTCGATAATTACTTCATACATACCAATGACTTCATCGCGGGTGATTCCAAAAGCTGTGCTGGCATTTCTTTGAGGGTCTAGATCCAGAATCAGGGTCCGCAGGCCCCCCATGGCTAGAGCTGCCCCAATATTGACGGCAGAGGTGGTTTTACCTACACCGCCTTTCTGGTTAGCAACGGTGAAGATTCTTGTAGAGATCGGCTGGGGCATTGGCTCGTGAAAACGCCGAGTACCGATTATCTGTCTAGGTGCAGTTGTTTCACGTGAATCACTCACGCGGGAGAGTTAACCAGCCTGCCTAACCTCAACCACGCGTGACACAGGTAGATCGGCCATCTTTATCTCGTGAAGTTGAACTTTTTTCCAAGTTTTGAGCGCAGCTATCTCGCTCTGAGCGCTCTCGCCTTTAATGGCGAGGAGTGCTCCTTTAGGAGCAACTAGATGCCAGGTACTTTCAATCAAGCGAGTAAGTGGGGCAACCGCCCGCGCGGTCACAAAGTTGTATCTGCCACGGATTGACTCGGATTTTCCTCTAATTACCTCTACCGGCAGGGCTAGCTCATCGATCACCTCAAAGAGAAACTCCACCCTCCGCTGCAGGGGCTCAATCAGGGTGACCTTTAAATCCGGCTTCGCCAGGGCAATTACTAGACCAGGGAGCCCTGCGCCTGAACCAACATCAGCGAGGATTCCGGCGTCGGGAAGGAGTGTTGTGATTGGAAGGCAGTTCTCAATATGGCGCTCCCAGATGATCTCTCCCTCTTTGGGTCCGATCAACCCCCGCTCAATCCCTTTGCTTGCTAGAAGCTCGGCATACCGAAGGGCTTTATCGCTCCGCGCCCCAAAGAATTGGGCCGCCCTCGTTTCACGTGAAACGGTCAGGAAGGCATCACCACAACGCAGCGATCTGGGTCTTCGCCCTCAGATTCGCTCTTTAGCCCAATCTTCTGAATCGTGTCATGGACAATTTTTCTCTCAAAGGCATTCATAGGGGCGAGTTTGATTGCTTGGCCGCTCGACTTAACCTCATCGGCAATCTCCTCAGCCAGTTTGGCCAGGGTATTCCGCTTATCGGCTCTAAAGCCACCAAGGTCGAGCATTAACCGCGATCGCTCACCGGTTGACGTTTGGACCGCAAGGCGAGTCAACTCTTGGAGGGCATCTAAGACCTCACCATCCCTGCCCACTAGATGGGAGAGCTCTCCCCCCTCCACAACTAGATGGGCTCGATCATTCTCAATCCCAATCTCGATATCACCATCTAAATCTGCGATATCCAATAGCCCCTCCAGATAGTCGGCGGCAATATCGCCCTCATCCTCCAGTTGGGTAGCCCTACTCTTCTCGTTCTCACTCATTTTCTCTCCTTTTGCCCTTTTTGAGGCTTTTAAACCTATTTGTTCTTCTTACGCTTCTTTGGCTGGAAGCGCTGCCCCTTCTTCTCTGGCTCTTGGGTAGCCACTCCGCCACCCTCTTCTGAGCCATTCTTGTTTTCGGTGAGTCCGCGTTTTCGTTGTAACTCCTCCCAAGCCGGAGATCCTGGAGCTGGATTTCGTTTAATTACGTAGTACTGCTGTCCCCAAGTCCAAAGGTTTGTGGTCGACCAGTAGATAAGAACGCCAATTGGGAAATTAACACCAGAGACTGCAAATATCACTGGAAATAGATAAAGCAAAATCTTCTGTTGTTGCAACATCATATTGTTGCTGGTATCCATTTTCGGCATACCTTTGACCATCAATTGACGTTGTGTTGTAAAGGTTGTCAACGACATTAAAATAATAAGAAGAACGGTAACGAATTTTACTGTTGCATTACTTGAGCCAAGAAATGTCTGCGAGATTGGGGCGCCAAAAAATTCCGCTTGTGCGGCCTGTTCTGCCAGAGTTTGGGTAAATGTTCCGCGGGCTTGTGGTGGGTTCTTGCCTATTCCATTTAGCACCGTAAATAGTGCAAAGAATATTGGTGCTTGAGCGATGATGGGAAAGCATGATGCTAGTGGATTAGTTTTATGAGTTTTGTATAACTTCATTAACTCTTCCGATTGCTTCTGGCGATCATCTTTGTACTTCTGTTGGATCTTCTTCATCTCTGGCGAGAGCGCTGTAAGGGCGCGTTGCGATTTAATCTGTCGCACAAATAGTGGAATAAGTAATACTCGAATTAATACAACTAAACCAACGATTGAGAGGCTCCAAGTGACTCCACTGGTCTCTCCGAAGACCGGAGAAAGAGCACGATGGATCGCGACCATAACCACTGAAACCAGCCAATATAAGGGGTCTAACATCTATCTAGCTCCTAATCTGATAGGTCCAAAGTGAATCTTCTCTGGTACATAATCAACGCCGCCATGACTAAAAGGATTACAGCGAACTACTCGCCATGCTCCTAAAAGCAATCCAAACAAGTTGTACTTCTTGATTGCATCAAATGTGTAATGAGAACAGGATGGATAATATTTACAGCGCGGCGCTAAACCAGAAGCAATAAATTTCTGCCAACCGCGAATCAATATCAAAAATGGGTAGGTGAGTAGTTTCACCGGGCTGCTCGTTTCTTTAATTCACCAAAAAGTTCTGAGATTTCCTCAGCTGGATTCTCGCTCCTGGTTGCTCGCACTACAACAAGTGAAGTTTTTGGTAAAACATGAAGCGCAGCTTTAGAAGCATGTCGAAGTTGGCGTGTTACTCGGTGGCGCTTTACAGACCCACCAATTGCTCTTGAAACAATAAAACCTATTTTTGGAGAATCAATATCTGATTCAGTGAGCAGGTATCCGGCTAAAGATTTGGTCTTTGATCTAATGGGGGATTGAGTTACGCGCAGAAAATCTTCATGAGAGGTAAGACGATTTGTTTGCGCAAGCACATCAAGCTCGTTGCTAAACAGAGAGGCGAGCGCGGCCTTTGGCGCGGCGTGCAGAGAGAACTGCGCGACCGGCTCGGGTTGCCATGCGTGCACGGAAGCCATGCTTCTTTGCGCGCCGACGGTTATTCGGCTGGAAGGTCCGCTTCATGGGATTTTCTCCTTAGATCTCGTCCCGCCCCCCCCAAAGGGCGCGAGAACAGGGAGTAACCGTAGCGGGGGGCCGCCCAATTTGGAAAATTGTGGATAACCCCTTGCTTTTATTAAGGATAGGTCTTACTTTCCGCCTCTATCCACAGGGTCGCCCCAAAATAAGGGGGTTGAGAGGCTAAAGCCTTACTTTAGACCACAGCCTGTGGATAACTTTGTGGATTTAGGGGGATTTAGTGACTACCGCCGAAACCGACCTACTTGAGGGGTTATGGAGTGGAGTCATCGACTCTATCTCTCAGGATTCTCCCCAGAATAGAGCCTTCTTAACTCTCACTAAACCCTTAGGGCTACTAAAAAGTGAGGGCGGCTCAAACCTTCTCTTAGCAGCGCCGAATAGTTTTGCCAAAGATGTCTTAGAGAGCCGACTTAAAGGAGCTCTAAATGATGCCCTTTCAGCAAAGTTGGGTGAGCGGATCAATATCGCAGTCACCATCGATGAGTCATTAGATGTTCCCGAGAGTGAAGTTGTTGAAATCGATGAGACTCCCAGAGCGGGAACGGGGCGCCAAGAGGGGTTAGCCAAACCCCAAGAATCAACTCAATTAAATCCTCGATACATTTTTGAAACTTTCGTTATCGGTGCATCGAATAGATTCGCTCATGCTGCCGCTGTTGCCGTAGCTGAAGCTCCAGCTAAGGCATATAACCCGCTTTTTATTTATGGTGAATCTGGTTTGGGTAAGACCCACTTACTTCACGCAATTGGTGCATATGTAAAAGAGTTATATAAAGGTTTAAGAGTTCGTTATGTATCTTCAGAAGAATTCACTAATGATTTTATTAACTCAATTCGAGACGATAAATCCTCGGTTTTCCAGCGTAGGTATCGCGATTTAGATATTTTGTTGGTTGATGATATCCAGTTCTTGGAAAATAAAGAGCGAACTCAGGAAGAGTTCTTCCATACCTTTAACACTCTTTATAATGCCAACAAGCAGATTGTGATCTCATCTGATAGACCGCCAAAACAATTAACAACACTTGAAGATCGTTTAAGAAGTCGATTTGAGTGGGGTTTGATTACTGATATCCAACCACCGGAACTTGAAACTCGAATCGCAATCTTAAGAAAGAAAGCTGCTCAAGATAAGTTAAGCGCCCCGGATGATGTTCTGGAATTTATCGCTAGTAAAATCTCGACAAACATTAGAGAGTTGGAGGGGGCGTTAATCCGTGTCACCGCTTTCGCGTCGCTAAACCGCCAACCAGTTGATATGGGGCTCGCTGAAATTGTTCTAAAGGATTTAATACCTGATGAAGGCGCTCCGGATATAACTTCCAACACAATCATGGCTCAGACTGCTTCTTATTTCAGTTTAACTATCGATGATTTATGTGGCACATCAAGATCGCGTGTTTTAGTTAATGCGCGCCAAATTGCGATGTATTTATGTAGAGAATTAACCGATCTCTCGCTCCCAAAAATTGGCCAGACATTTGGCGGGCGCGACCACACGACAGTTATGCATGCTGACAGGAAGGTTCGCCAGTTGATGGCAGAACGCCGCTCGATCTTCAACCAGGTCACTGAGTTGACCAACAGAATTAAGCTCCAAGGAAGGGTTTAGGTTTGGGGATAACCTGTGGATATCTGTGGATAATCGGTGGATAGTCCAAGGATAAGTAGCGGGGCCGTTTTTTAACCACAAAACAAACACAAGTTAGCCACAAAGAAAGGAGTGGTTAAGTGAATAAAAAAGTAGCTTTGAACTGCGGTTTCTTTACTTTCCCACAATTTACACTGCTGCTTATTACGAATAATTCTATAGATAAACAAAAGTTTATGAGCGTACCTCATCCACAAACCAAAACGATAGGCTCATAATCATGAAGTTTTCAGTTGATAGCGCATCACTTGCCGATTCAGTTAATTGGGTATCTCGCAGCCTCTCTACCCGCCCCATTATGACCGCCCTACTCGGAATAGTTATCGATGCTCAAAAAGATGTGACCTTATCTGCCTCAGATCTTGAAACATCCGCTAAATCTTCTTTCACAGCTGAGATAAAAGAACCTGGTCGAGTTTTAGTTCCTGGGCGTTTATTAACTGAGATTTCCAAGACGCTACCAAATAAAACTGTCCTATTTCAACTCGACGGCACAAGAGTTTTAGTTACCGCCGGTTCTGCAAAATTCACCTTGCCAACACTGCCGTTAAATGAATATCCAAACCTTCCCAACCTTCCGGAAACTTCTGGAACTATAGCGAGTGAGTTATTTGCAACAGCGGTAAACCAAGTTGCAGTAGCCGCCGGTCGAGATGACTCCCTGCCAACTCTTACCGGCATCCACATTGATATAGCTAAAGAGACCATAACTCTCGCCGCAACCGACAGATATCGGTTAGCGGTTCGTGAGATTAATTGGACCCCAAACGATCCAGAGTTAACAACCACCGCACTTCTTCGCGCCCGGACTTTGGCAGACGCCGCTCGGAGTATTGCAAGTACAAAGAGCGTCTCAATTGCAATTGCCCCAACCTCAAATAATGAGCGCTTAGTTGGTTTTGCTAGTGATGCAAAAACTATGACCTCACGCCAATTAGATGGCTCATTCCCGCCATACCGCCATTTACTACCCAGCGAAACAAGTGCCAACGCAGTAATCGAAGTCGCCAAACTTCTTGATTCAGTTCGCAGGGTAGCTCTGGTTACAGATAAAACTGTTCCGTTACGACTTAAATTTAATAACAACACGCTACAACTAGAAGCTGGCGCTGGAGATGAAGCCCAAGCAACCGAAGAGTTAGAGATTATCTACAACGGTGAAGCAATTGATATCGCATTTAACCCAACTTTCCTTACCGATGGTTTAAGCGCTCTCAGTACCGTTTATGTAAATATCGCTTTCACAGGGTCAAATAAACCAGCGACGCTCACCGGTAAAAGCAAGGCAGATGGTGGCGCAGATACCTCATTCCGCTATCTATTAATGCCGATGCGTTACGCCTCCTAACTGCAGTAAATGAAGATCACCCATCTTTCCCTGCAAGATTTCCGCTCATATAAAAACCTGGAACTCCCACTAACCAGTGGAACCCATATCTTCATCGGGGAGAATGGTGAGGGGAAAACAAATATCCTCGAAGCAATTATGTATCTAGCCCTACTTTCATCCCACCGCATCTCAAATGACGCCCCTTTAATAAAACTAGGAGCCGAGAAAGGTTATATCCGGGCAAAAGTTTCAGATCAAGATCGCGACACTTTAATTGAGTTAGAGATTAACAATGGAAAAGCTAATCGCGCCAAAGTTAATCAAAACCCAGTTCGCAGCCAACACGCAATCTCAGGAATTGTCAAAGCAATCTGTTTCTCCCCAGAAGATCTAGATTTAGTGCGCGGCGATCCAAGAGAGCGGAGAGCTTTTCTTGATTATCCTCTAATTCAACGAAACCCCCGGTTAGGTGGCGTCATCAATGATTATGAGAAGGCTCTAAAGCAGCGAAATACGCTCCTTAAAGCTCGTGCTACTGAAAGCACCCTCTCTCCTTGGAATGAGCACTTAGCAAATTTTGGTGGCGAGATTGTCGCCTCAAGACTCAAACTAATCAGAGAGCTGACACCTCACCTATTAAACTCGTATGAAAACATTTCCGTAAAAAAGCAGCCATCATTAGAATATAAATCCAATCTAGAAAATTTGACTGAAGATAAAGAGGCGAATAAAAAGGAATTGTTAAGAAAAATTGAGGAAGTTTCCCTACAAGAGCGGGAACGGGGCGTCTCTTTAATTGGACCACACCGCGACGATCTTCTCTTAAATTTAGGGGAACACCCAGTAAAAGGCTTCGCTAGCCATGGTGAATCTTGGTTAATTGCGCTCTCGTTAAGGTTAGCTAGTTATCAACTTCTGAAAACTGATGGCGATAATCCAATTTTAATTTTAGATGATGTATTTTCAGAGCTTGATGAGAAGCGACGGGAACGACTAGTAGCTCTAACTAATACTGCTGATCAAACTTTAATTACCGTAGCGGTTGCAAGCGATCTACCTTCTGAATTAACTGGTAAGAGATACCAAGTAGCAAATGGTGCGGTTAGTGAATTATGAAGCGTGACATCGCTCGCGAGCTTTTTCGCACCTACCGCACAAAATTTAACAAGATTGTCGAGAGTACTAATGAGAGATCTCATCGAGATGATCCGGAACCCATCGGATCAATATTGGATGCCATAACTGTCTCGCGCGATTGGAAACGTGGCCTCGCTGAAGGAAACATCTTTACTAATTGGAGAGTTATTGTTGGCGACGAGATTGCTAACCATGCCGAGCCAATAACTATTTTCGAAGGCCAATTAACAATCCGCGCCGAATCAACATCTTGGGCAACCCAACTACGATTATTAGAGCGAGAACTTTTAAAAGGTATTCAAAGCGAGAGCGAGGGCGCTCTCATTGAAAGCTTGAAAATTATTGGACCAACTGCGCCATCTTGGAAGCGTGGCCTACGCACAATTCGAGGGGCTAGAGGCCCTCGAGATACCTATGGTTAAACCCAGTGGTTACCTGCGCGCTAAAAGTGCGCCAAATCCACATCCAGAGCCTTTTTCTGGCCAGCCTGGAGCCAGCCAACCACTAGGATTTGAGGGTACCCAGGCCGATTTTGCGGTCCTAGTCGTTTCTAAAGGGGTTTAAGTGGCAGATAAGAAGGACTCTAGCAAAGTCGCTAGGGCCTACGACGCGAGCGCTATTACTGTTCTAGAGGGGTTAGAAGCGGTTCGAAAACGCCCTGGAATGTATATCGGATCCACTGGTGAACGCGGTCTACACCATCTCGTTTACGAAGTTGTAGATAACTCCGTTGATGAAGCTCTCGCCGGATATTGTACCGATATCAATGTAGTTCTACTTAAAGATGGCGGCGTACAAGTAACAGACAATGGTCGCGGCATCCCAGTAGATATACATCCCGTTGAAAAGAAGCCTGCACTAGAAGTTGTGCTAACTGTTTTACATGCCGGCGGAAAATTTGGCGATGGTGGTTACGTGGTCTCTGGTGGACTTCACGGCGTTGGCGTCTCAGTTGTAAATGCGCTAAGTCGCGATCTAACTGTTTTAGTTAAACGTGATGGTTTTGAATGGACCCAGAGCTACAAACTTGGCGTTCCAACTGCGCAACTTAAGAAAGGTAGCACCGCAACTGATACTGGAACCCGAGTCACTTTCTGGCCCTCTGAAGAAATCTTTGAAACTACTGACTTCTCTTTTGAAATTCTCTCCACACGCTTCCGAGAAATGGCACTTTTAAATAGAGGTCTAAAAATTACACTCCGCGATGAGCGCCCAAGCCATGTTGATGAAAAAGGCGAGCCAATCTCCGTTGCATATAAATACGATGGTGGCATCGTTGATTTTGTTAAACACTTAAACACCACCAAAGGTGTGACTCATAAATCGATAATCTTCTTTGAAACCGAAGATAGCAAGAACAAAATGTCTCTGGAAGTTGCAATGCAGTGGAACACTGGATTCAGCGAGTCGGTTTATACCTTCGCAAATACCATTAATACACAAGAGGGCGGCACCCACGAAGAGGGTTTCCGAACCGCGCTAACCTCAATCGTTAATAAATTTGGCGAAGAGTGGGGATATATCCGCAAGAAAGAAGATCGTTTAACTGGCGATGATATCCGCGAAGGTCTAACTGCAATCGTCTCTATCAAAATTGGTGAACCACAGTTTGAGGGTCAGACTAAAACCAAACTTGGTAACACCGAAGCGAAAACATTTACTCAAAAAGCGCTAAATGATTTTGTCAGCGCCTGGCTTGAGCGAAATCCATCTGAAGGCAAAGAGATTGTTCGTAAAGCCATCGACGCGGCGACAGCCCGAATCGCGGCGCGAAAAGCCCGCGATCTATCTCGATCTAGAAAGGGTTTATTGGAGGGCCGGGGCATGCCTGGCAAATTGGCGGATTGCCAATGGACCGAACCAGAGAAGTGCGAGCTATATATCGTTGAAGGTGATTCCGCAGGCGGTTCCACTAAAGGCGGTCGTGATTCAAGGTTCCAAGCGGTACTTCCAATTCGCGGAAAGATACTCAATGTTGAGAAAGCCCGGATCGATCGAGTTCTCCAAAATAATGAAGTCCAAGCGCTAATAACCGCTCTCGGTACTGGCATCCATGATGATTTCGATCTTGCAAAACTTCGCTACCACAAAGTTATCTTGATGGCAGATGCCGATGTTGATGGCCAACATATCCGCACTCTTCTTTTGACTTTACTTTTCCGATTCATGCGCCCACTAATTGAAGGCGACTTTGTTTATCTTGCCCAACCACCACTTTACAAGATCAAATGGGGCGGCAAAGAACCAGTTCAATATGCCTTCTCTGATAAAGAGCGAGATGGATTTATCAAAATTGGAAGCGATGCCGGCAAGCGTCTTCCTAAAGAAGATGGCATCCAGCGCTTTAAAGGTTTAGGTGAGATGCCCGCGAAAGAACTTTGGGATACCACGATGGATCCAGCAAACCGCGTCTTGATTCGAGTGACACTTGAAGATGCCGCTGCCGCCGACGATCTCTTCTCAGTTCTAATGGGTGAAGATGTCGAACAGCGCCGCCAATTTATTCAACGTAATGCCAAAGACGTTAGGTTCTTGGATATTTAATGGATACTGAAAAATCTTCCGATAAGGTCGAATCAGTCGACCTACAGGTCGAGATGGCCCGTTCTTATCTTGATTACGCGATGTCGGTCATTGTTGGTCGCGCCCTTCCAGATATTCGTGATGGTCTAAAACCAGTTCATCGCCGCGTTCTCTATGCCATGTATGACGCGGGTTATCGCCCAGATAAGGGTTACTACAAATCATCGCGCATTGTTGGTGATGTGATGGGTAATTACCATCCCCACGGCGACGGCGCTATCTATGACACTTTGGTGCGTCTAGCCCAAATCTGGTCACTTCGCTATCCGCTTGTTGATGGCAATGGAAACTTTGGTTCCCCTGGAAACGATCCCGCTGCCGCAATGCGCTATACCGAAGCTCGGATGGCACCACTTGCCATGGAGATCATGCGAGATATCGATGAAGCAACTGTTGATTTCATTCCAAACTATGACGGCCGCTCTCAAGAACCAATCGTTCTACCAAGTCGCTTCCCAAATCTTTTAGTAAATGGCTCGGCTGGTATCGCAGTCGGAATGGCCACCAATATTCCGCCACATAATTTAAGAGAGATCGCCAGCGCAGTTGAGTGGGCCCTGGAAAACCCAGATGCAACTAGCGAAGCTATTTTAGAAGCTTTATTAGGAATCGTTAAAGGTCCAGATTTTCCAACTAAAGGAATCATCGTTGGCCGCCAAGGAATTGAAGAGGCATATCGCACTGGTCGTGGCTCTATCACCATGCGTGCAGTTGTTGAAATCGAAGAGATAAATAAGCGAACGTGTTTAGTTATTACCGAACTTCCCTATCAAGTTAACCCAGATAACCTCGCACTAAAGATTGCCGAACTCGTTAAAGATGGCAAAATCAAAGGAATCGCAGATGTTCGCGATGAAGGCAATGAACGCCTTGGTCAACGCCTCGTTATCGTTTTACGAAACGATGCAACGCCAAAGATTGTTGTAAATAACCTCTACAAACACACCCAATTACAAGATTCCTTCGGTGCCAATATGTTGGCTCTCGTCGATAACGTTCCCCGCACCCTTCGCCTTGATGAATTTGTTCGCCACTACATCACCCATCAAATTGAAGTCATTATCCGTCGCACCAAGTTCCGCCTCTCTGAAAAAGAGAAACGCGCCCATATCCTGCGTGGTTACTTAAAAGCGCTAGAAGCTCTTGATGCGGTGATCGCACTTATCCGCGCCAGCGCAAACTCAGATGCCGCCCGCGAAGGTTTAATGAAACTTTTAGAAGTAGATGAGATTCAAGCTAACGCAATTCTGGATATGCAACTCCGTCGCCTCGCAGCCTTAGAGCGACAGAAAATCAATGATGAATATGAAACTTTAATGGCGGAAATAATTGAGCTAAATAAGATTCTCAACGACCCAAAACAACAACGCGCAATCATCAAGGAGGAGCTTGCAGAAATCGCCGAAAAATATGGCGATGAACGCCGTACTCAGATTATCGCTGGCGGCGATACCGATCTCTCAGTTGATGATTTAATTCCGAACCAGGAAGTTGTAGTAACTATTACTCGCGGGGGATATGCAAAACGAACCCGTGCCGATCTATATCGTTCACAGCGTCGCGGCGGTAAAGGCGTTAAAGGCGCAGCTTTAAAACAGGATGACATCGTCGAACATTTCTTTACTGCATCAACGCATAACTGGTTACTCTTCTTTACAAACCAAGGCCGCGTCTATCGTGCCAAAGTTCATGAACTACCTGATGCCGGCCGTGATGCTAGGGGCCAACATGTCGCAAACTTACTTGCCTTTAAACCCAACGAAGCTATCGCATCAGTTATCTCTATTACCGATTACACCTCACTTCCTTATCTGGTTATGGTAACAAAGGCAGGAATCATTAAGAAGAGCCCGCTAGAAGAGTATGACTCACCTAGAACTGGCGGCTTAATTGCCATTACACTTAAAGAGAAAGATGAAGTAGTCGCTGCTTCTGCTTTAAGTAAGAAAGACGAACTATTGCTTATATCAAAGAAAGGCATGTCGCTTCGCTTTACCGCTGATGATGATGCCCTGCGTCCAATGAGAAGATCAGCAACCGGTGTAATTGGAATGAAATTCCGTTCCGGAGATGAATTACTATCCATGGCCACTATTCGAAATGAAAAGAAAACCGAAGATCTATATGTAGTCACCGCAACCGATGGCGGTTATGGAAAGCGAACGAATTTAGATGAATATCGCTCACAAGGTCGCGGCGGAATTGGAGTTAAAGCGGCAAAGATTGATGAAGGCTCTCGCGGTGTTCTGGTTGGGGTTTTAATCGTTAAAGAGAGCGATGAAATATTGCTAATTACATCAAACGGTGTTGTAATGCGAACCCCTGTGAAAGAAGTTCGTGAAACTGGTCGTGACACTATGGGTGTTCGAGTTGTAAACCCTGATCAAGGAACTGAAGTTGTCTCGCTAACAAAGGTGAGAGAGCAAGAGTAAGCGCAATCCGTGCTATTTTTACGCCCGCCCGCGGGTCAGGTAGCCTTGCGCTTCCGTTTCGCGGGCCTATAGCTCAGCCTGGTTAGAGCGCTTCCCTGATAAGGAAGAGGTCAGTGGTTCAAGTCCACTTAGGCCCACCATATC
>VGAE01000005.1 GCA_016870975.1 Actinomycetota bacterium | reverse complement strand
CATTCCCGAAGGAACTTCATCGTTCGACTTGCATGTGTTAAGCACGCCGCCAGCGTTCGTCCTGAGCCAGGATCAAACTCTCCATTGAATTTTGATTCAACGAAACGTTGACTCTGGCAAAAAACATAAACAACTGTCGTCATTTGATGTCTTTGACCAATTGATTTTTTACAAAGGATTCGACGGGCATGGCAATTAAGCCATACCTCATCGAGGTAATTGGCATTGACTTCTTATACGTTGTTGAGTTCTCAAGGTACGGAAGCTCACTGATTCCTGGCCTTACGACCAATGGCAGGGCTTTTCCACCCCTTTTGAGGGCGGAAGTAGAAACCTATGCCCCTCAAAAGAATCGGTCAAATCACCCAAATCGTTTTCGAGCAAATTTCACCCTTATGAGGTTAAAGGTCT
This sequence comes from Actinomycetota bacterium, assembly GCA_016870975.1. Classification (GTDB taxonomy): domain Bacteria; phylum Actinomycetota; class Actinomycetes; order Nanopelagicales; family Nanopelagicaceae; genus MAG-120802. The sequence goes on along the minus strand of VGAE01000005.1, from coordinate 78,398 downwards.
CTAGGGAAGTGCTTGCTCATCTACTCGGCCTGATGTTGAAGTCCGATTTCGTAGTGAGAGGAGAAGCATAGACCCAATCTCACCTTAGAGCAAACCAGGCTTTTCGCGGAGAAAGAGGCTCAATAAGAGGCGCTACTTGAGTATTACCGCAGCTAATTCTCGCTTTCCTTTTCGCAGCAAGAGGTAGCGTCCGTGGAGAAGGTCCTCTACGGAAGGGGCAAAATCTTCACTCGCAATCTTCATATTATTGAGATACGCCCCGCCCTCTTTGATGATTCTGCGGGCAGCAGATTTAGATTCGATCACGCCGGTTGCCGTTATCAAGTCAACCCAGGTTGGAAGTGATGCAGAGTTAACAATCTCAGTCTTAGGAAGTTCTTTTATTGCGCTCTCTAACGTCGCTAAATCTAAATCTCTAATTTCACTCTGTCCGAAAAACGCTGTCGCCGCATTTTCGGCTTTCTCACATTCCTTTTCCCCATGAACCAGAGTAGTAACTTCACGAGCAAGTTCTCGATGAGCCTCTCTAGCGCCAGGGTTGCTCTTCAAAGATTCAAATAGGGTTTCGAGCTCTTCGCGACCTTTAAAGGAGAATGCCTTTAACAATTTCTCCACATCCCGATCATCAGAGTTTAGGAAGAATTGAAAGAAGGCATAAGGCGTCGTCATTTTGGGATCAAGCCAAATTGCTCCAGAAGCGGTTTTACCAAATTTTTCACCATCTGCCTTTGTCATTACGGGCATCGTCAATGCATGCGCGCTCTTGCCAGTAACTCTTCGGATTAAGTCAACTCCAGCGACAATATTTCCCCATTGATCACTTCCGCCGATCTGGAGTCCACAATTGTTCCTACGATTCAATTCGAGAAAATCAAAGGCTTGTAAAACTTGATAGGAGAATTCGGTGTAAGAGATACCACCTGCCTCTAATCTCGCAGATACCGACTCTTTGGCTAGCATCTGGTTTACTGAGAAATGCTTGCCAATATCGCGCAAGAAAGTCAGAGCAGAGACTGGGGCAGTCCAATCTAAATTATTGGCCATCGTGGCTGCATTTTTGCCGGTGAAATCAAGCAAACCTTCCAGCTGTCCCCTAATTCGGTCCACCCAGTTTGCTACCACTGACTCTTCATTTAATGTGCGCTCTGAATTTCGGCCACTTGGATCCCCGACGAGTCCAGTCGCTCCGCCAACGAGAGCTATTGGCTTATGCCCGGCTAATTGAAAGCGACGCAGAACTACAATCGCCACAAGATTCCCCAGATGAATACTTGGCGCGGTTGGATCAATTCCTAGATAAACGCTCTCTTTTCCACTCTCTAGAAACTTCTCCAATTCACTTCGATCAGTGGTTTGCGCAATCGAACCACGCCAATCCAGGTCAGCGAGTAGTTGGCGGGTCATTGACCCATCATGCCGGAAAAGCGTTTTTGGGAGGTGGATATCCAAGCCTTAGCCTCTTCATTTTCGCCGCGAAGTTTTTTTATCTGCTCTTTGACCGAACTTGGGGCGGCGCCATTGGGGGTTGATCTTGCGGAAATTGCGTGTTTACCATCGAGCAGATCGAGAAGGGTTTTATCAAGCAAGGGATGGAGTTTCTTCATTTCTGACTCATCTAACTGATGTAGTTCTATATTTTTTGATTCGCAGATTTGAACATATTTGCCTGCGATCTGGTGCGCTTGAGGAAAGGCCAAATTTCGCTTGACGAGAAAATCGGCGATTTCAGTTGCTAGAGAAAATCCCGAGGTGGCAGCCGCAGCAACCTTTGCACGGTTGAATTCAGTTGTTTCGACCATGCCAGTTAACGCTGGGAGCAAAAGCGTCAGGTGATCAATAGATGAGAAAGTAACCGCTTTATCCTCTTGTAGGTCGCGGTTATAGGCGAAGGGTAGCCCCTTCATGGTTGTCAGAATTGAGGTCAGATTTCCAATTAGCGGTCCAGACTTGCCCCGCGCTAATTCAGCGATATCTGGATTCTTCTTTTGAGGCATAATCGATGAACCGGTTGAGAATTCGTCGGCTAATTGCGCCCAGCCAAATTCCGGAGTCGCCCAGATTGTCCACTCTTCACCAACTCGTGAGAGATGAACGCCAACTAACGCGAGTATAAATAACCCCTCAGCAACAAAGTCTCGGTCAGATACTGCATCGATACTATTCGGAACTAAGCCAGAGAATCCAAGATCACGGGCAGTAAGCTCTGGATCAATTGGAAGCGAACTTCCCGATAGCGCACCCGAGCCAAGTGGCGAGAGATTTGTCCTTTCATACCAATCTCGAATTCGCGAAATATCACGTTGTAACGCAACTGCGTGCTTAGCTAATTCGTGGCCAAAGGAAACAGGTTGGGCATGTTGCAGATGGGTAAAGCCTGGGGCGATTAGATCAACATATGTTTCCGCTTTTTTTAATAATGCTCCCGAGAGATCCAATAAAAGTTCAGATATGACCGTGAAATCGTCCATCATGAGGAGTTTCAAGTCCGTCGCTACTTGATCATTTCTTGATCGACCAGCTCTTATCAAGCCGCCGATCTCTCCAAGTTTATTTGTTAGACCGCGCTCTAAAGCAGAATGAACATCCTCATCGCTATCCTCAGGTAGGAACTTTCGTTCAAAAACTTCTTTACGTAATTCTTTTAGTGCGCTCTCAATCGATTGAGAAATTTTTGAATCAATCAATCCACCCTTGGTGAGCGCCTTTAGATGCGCAAGCGATCCAGCAATATCGTACGGAGCTAACCGCCAATCTAAATCAGTGCTCTTGGAAAGCCTAAACATTGTGACATCGGCAGAGTTTTGAAACCGTCCGCCCCAGAGACCACTCATTTCCCGCCCCTTCGTTTCTTCCCTCGAGCCAAAGGTAATGAACCACCGGCAAATAACTCGCTAACTCGCTCAATCACTGAGCGCGACTGGCTTTCATTTTCGCAGATAATAAGAACCGTATCGTCTCCAGCAATGGTGCCCAGAATGTTCGGCATTTCACCACGCGATGCCGCTCTATCGATTGCGCCCGCTAGGAGTTGAGCACCTCCTGCGGGAGTTCGGATCACGATCTGACTTCCTGCAGATCGAACTGCCGAAAATAATTGATTTGAAACTCGTCCATAATTTGGTATCGCCGAGATTGGAAACTGATAACGAACTTGACCTTTCTCATCGGGCCCACGAACGGCTCCAAGCTCCTCAAGATCTCTACTAGCGGTCGCTTGGGTTACTTGCACTCCCTCTTTCCGAAGAGCATGAACTAACTCTTGCTGAGAATGAATCAATTCGTTACTTACGATTTTTTGCACCAAAGTCCTTCTGGCGGTAGTTGTCAGCTTAATTTGTTTAGGCATAGATCCTCACACAAATTTTCTCGAACACGCTAGCAAACTGTTTTATCTGCTTCTCTGAAATCAGATAACTAGGTGCAAGCCTTATGACATCATCATTGGCGCCATTTACGAGATATCCGGCGACTTGAAGCTCTCTGGCAATTTCCTTCGACTTGCCATCCATCACCTGAATACCAATTAAAAGACCTCTGCCTCTTACCTCTGTAACCCCTGGAACCGCTTCAACCAAGCTCTGCAGGAGATCTCCTTTTTTAACATTACTTGAAAGCATTTTCTTGCTTTCAATCTCATCCAAAACTTTATTTGCGGCTGCGCATGAAATGGGATTACCGCCAAATGTTGAACCATGACTGCCCGGAGTAAAAAGTTTTGCGCATTCGCCGATGGCGATCATCGCTCCTAGCGGCAGGCCGCCACCTATACCTTTAGCGATCGTAATTACATCTGGCTTGATTCCTTCCGTCTCATAACCAAACCAATCACCGGTTCGGCCTATGCCGGTTTGAATACAATCGATTGCCATTAGCGCCCCAACTTCATCACATCGGTTACGAATCGCTTCTAGATATCCTTTTGGAGGCACCACTACGCCCGCCTCGCCCATTATTGGTTCGATAAATACCATTGCAGTACGTCTAGTTATCTTTCTCCTTAAATCATTAAAATCGCCAAACTTTAAGTATTTGACTTTCGGAAGAAGCGGTTTGAATTGATCACGCTTGTCACTTTGGCCCGTAAGGGAGATTGCACCGGTAGTTCTTCCGTGAAATGAACCCTGCGCAGAAACCAATTGTTTCTTTACAGTTAATCTTGAGAGTTTTATTGCAGCTTCGATTGCCTCGGCTCCAGAATTGCAAAAGTAGACTCTGGAGGATTTATCGCCCGTCATAGCTATCAGCCGTCTAGCTAGTTTAAGGCCTTGTTCATGAGCATAGAGATTAGAGATATGGCATAACTCTTTCGATTGCTTCGTTATCGCTTTTACTATGGATGGGTGGGCATGGCCCAGTAAATTTGTCGCAATTCCACCAATTAGATCCACATATTTCTTGCCATCGAAATCTTCGACAACTAAGCCTCGTCCTCTCTTCAGGCCGATAACGGGAGTTGTGTAAGTCTGCTGGATAGTCGAGTCCCAGCTAGATGAAGCCGCTGAATTAGACCTAATCATGGCAAGACCAATGTTCCGCCCACTCCAGTTAAAGCTGTGAGCAACGCTGTCGGTTCTTTCCCGTCAATAATTCGCGCTGCGCAGGCGCCTGAATTAATTGCGTTTTTAGCTGCTGCGACTTTTGGAGCCATGCCGCCTTCGAATTCAATATTTGCCAGTTCTTTTACTGAAACTTCTTTCAACAGCGAACCTCTATCGGGCCAATTTTTGTATATTCCAGGAACATCCGTCATGAAGATGATTTCATCGGCATTGAGCGCCCCGGCAATGGCACCTGCAACGGTATCTGCGTTTATATTCAATGAATTGCCCGCATGGTCTCCGCCGATTGGGGAGATTACCGGCAAGAAGTTTTGCGCCAATAAATGAATTAATAAATCTGGCGAAATCGAGGTAATTTCTCCGACAAACCCATAGCGTTTCGCATCCTTAGGTCTAGCCTTAATTAGTCCAGCATCAAGTCCGGTTAATCCAACAGCTCTTGCGCCGTTCACATTTAGATCCTTTACCACTCGGCGTAGCACCTCTCCAGACAGCGTTTTCTCCACGATTGCCATCGCAGCCTCATTTGTTACTCGTAACCCTTCTAGAAATTCGGGAGCCATTCCTTGAGCAGACAAAGCCTGATCAATCTGCGGACCACCGCCATGAATTACGACAAATTTCTGACCCGATTTCCAAGCTGCAACAATCGGTTGACTCCAGCCACTCCTGTCGCTCATCGCGTGGCCGCCTAGTTTGATCACCTTCATGTTGAATATGCGGAGTTTTCGTGGACATATTTGACACTTAGATCATTGGTGAGAATTTCCGCATCGTAATCACCAGATTTGAGATCAATGACTATAGAAATCTCTTTCTCCTTGAGATTGACCTCCTCCCTTGATTCACCTGGGGCACTATCGATACATACTCGTACCCCATTCATGGTCACATCAATTCGATTTGGATCCATTATGGCTTTTGTGGTGCCGATAGCTGCCAGTACTCGACCCCAATTTGGATCCTCTCCGAAAAGAGCGCACTTCAGGAGATTGTTTCGGGCACAAGCGCGCCCTACTTCGATCGCATCTCGTTCGCTGCGTGCACCCATCGTTTTTATAGAAATAATCTTGGTGTGGCCTTCCGCATCTGATATCAACTGCAGAGAGAGATCGCCACAAATTTGCGTTAATACTTTTCGTAATTCGATACTGTCAATCCTCTTTCCGGATGCGCCAGATGCGAGAAAAAGAACTGTGTCATTAGTTGAAGTGCAGCCATCTGAATCGACTCGATTAAAGGTACGCTCGCATACCTCCTGGAAAATTGCTTCAGCTTCACGCTCTTCAACAACGGCATCAGTCATCACAATCGAGAGCATTGTGGCCAAAGATGGAGCGAGCATTCCGGCTCCTTTGGCAATCCCGGCAAAGTTAGAGTTTCCTGAGCTAGCCAGGGAAGTTTTGGGATGGGAGTCAGTCGTCATAATTGCGGAAGCACAATCCAAAAGTGAATCATCGCTTAATTTTGCAAAAGCTTTTTTGATGCCGCCAACTATCAATTCCATCGGCAATTGCACGCCGATCATCCCGGTAGAACAAACTCCTATTGATTGAGCGTTGCTACGCATCGCCAGAGCTACTTCCTCAGCTGATCTTGCAACAGCAGCTTCGCCGAGCTTGCCCGTACAGGCATTTGCTCCCCCGCTATTTAGTAGAACCGCTTTCAATTTCGATTCTTGGAGAGCCTTCTGGGTCCATACAACAGGTGCCGCCAATATTTGATTTGAGGTGAAGACGCCGGTGGCAAAATTGGATGGACCCTCATTTACGATTAATGCTAAATCCAAACCTGATTTCTTGATGCCAGCCGCAATCGCTCCCCCTTTAAATCCCTTTGGAAACTGAAGAGAAGATCTCATTGGCCGACTCCAACTGAGTTCAGTCCCGTCGCTTCATCAAACCCGCACATTAAATTGGCATTCTGGATGGCTTGTCCAGCTGCACCTTTACCTAGATTGTCAATTGCCGCAGAAATTACAACTCTTGAGGTATGGGTATCAACGGCATATTGAAAGTGAGCCGAATTAGAACCGGTTACGGAAGCGGTTTTTGGCATATCTCCAGGAGGCAATAAAGTTAGAAATGCTTCATCAGCTGTAAATCTTTCAGCTGCCTTTCTAATATCATCTTCCGAGTAATTAGTTTTGGCGGTAACAGTAGCTAATATTCCACGAGGCATAGGTGCAAGTATCGGTGTGAATGATAAACCAACTTTCTTTTGGGCAATTCCAATGATAGCCTCCTCAATTTCTGGAATATGTTGATGTACTCCGCCAAATTTGTATGAGATGAGAGAATTTGCAACTTCGCTTGCGCTAAGTGAAAGTTTGCCACTTCTTCCTGCTCCTGTTGTTCCAGATGCAGCGACAGCTACGACATCCGAAAGATCAATCAGATTTGCAATTGGAGCTATCGCAAGTGAAATTGCGGTTGCGTAACAACCTGGACTTGCGACTCGATCTGCCGAAGAAATCAACTTGCGGAAATTGGGTAATTCTGGCAAACCATAGACCCATTTACCGGCGTGCGTTCCTCCGTAATACCTCTCCCACGCCTGTGAACTCGTTAACCTAAAATCAGCTCCTAAATCAACAATTTTCACTTGGTTTAAAATCTGAGGTATTAACTTTGCCGACTCCCCGTGAGGCAACGCAACAAAGACCAGATCTAGACCGCTAATAGTTTCAGGGTTTGTTTCTTCAAAATACTGATCTCGGTAATTAGTCAGATGAGGGTGGATAGAAGTTATTCGCTCTCCGGCATTACTTCCGGCAGCAATCAGTTCAACCTTGAACTCTGGATGCTGAGCCAGAATTCGAAGCAGCTCCCCACCCGCATACCCGCTAGCTCCAATTACTCCGATTCGCACGCACTAAGAGTACGAGCTTATGCATATTCATGCAAATCGTTGCATAATTATGCGCGGATTTTTGCTCCACACCTTTTGCTGGCGCTGGCGCCCGCTCTCTCGCGCAGCTCTGATACCTCTTCGTTAGTTAAGGTTCGACCCGCAGCGCGGAATCTCAGAGTGAAGGCAAGTGAAACCTGGCGCTCACCCTCTCTCTGATATCTATCAAAAAGTTCCACACCTTCGAGAAGTTCACCGCCACCTTCGCGCAGCGCTTCAGCTACCGATGTGGCTGGAATGGAACTGTCTACATACATAGAGATATCTTGAAAGGTGGCCGGGAAAGTATTCACTGGCTTAGTAGAAACATTTCTCTTTTCGGAGATGCCATCCAACACAATTCCAAAATAGATGGTTCGAGAAGGGAGCCCAAGTTCAGAAGTAATTCGGGGATGAACTTCGCCAGCATGTGCTACAGGTTTGCCCGCAACCCTAAACTCAGCGCAACGTCCCGGATGCCACGGCGCCAAGTCAACAGAAGCTATTTCAAATTCAGATACGAGATCGCGCAAGAGTGCTGAAGTGATCTCCACTGCATCTTCCCAACCGGCTATTCGACCCTTACCCCACCATCCTGAATTCTCGATTTCTCCTGCAACGACCGCAGCTAAATGAAGAGACTGATAAGGAACGCCTTCATAAATACTATGTATTTCAACAGCTGTTGGTTTTTTTAGCGTCGAGATCCGCTTCTTAGGAGTCAACTCTCGTAAATTTCTGAAAATCAAACCTGTTTCGAAAAGCGCTACTGATTTTTCTCCGCGCGATAAATTACGAACTGCGGACTTCAGAAGTCCTGGTGATAAGTGTGTTCGAAGCAACGGAAATTCGTCAGAGATTGGATTTGAAATTTTGAACGCCTTTGCTCGATCACCGGCAAAGGCAAAAAGATCCATTTCTGTTTTGTTTGTAAAGGGAAAATTCTGAACTTCGACAAAACCCCTTGCTGCCATGGATAGCGAGAGCGCTCTGCGTCTTGCTGATAAGAAGCTAATTCCAGATCTCTGTTGACTTGCTTTTGGAGGTGTTGGCAAAGTGTTCGGAATTCGATCATAGCCATAGCAACGCGCAACTTCTTCGGCGATATCGGAAATGTGCCCGATATCCGGTCGCCAGGTTGGTGGAGTTACGGTCCACAATTTAGTAGATCGCTTAATCTGACAGCCGATTCCACTCAAAGCCTTAGATATCTCAGTTGGCGTGTAGTTCGCGCCGATAAGGATAGAAACTTGTTCTGGCTTGATTACGACTTTCTTAGTTAGCGGCATAGAACCCTGGGTAGAGAATCCGTGATAACTCGCCCCTCCGTATTTGAGCAAAAGTTCGACAGCCCGAGCAGAGGCCAGTTCCGCAAGAGCTGGGTCAACACCTCGCTCAAAACGTCTTGATGCCTCCGTGGATAATTGGTGACTTCTAGATTGGCGCGCAATGCCTTCTGAGATGAAATGTGCAGCTTCTATCGCTAATCGCGTCGTCTTCTCTGAAACTTCACCCTCAAGGCCACCCATTGTTCCACCGAGTGCGAGAGGTTTCTTTGAATCAGCGATGAGAATATCTTCAGAATTCAATTTTCTTTTTTCTCCGTCAAGCGTTGTCAAAGATTTATGCCTGCCTGCTCTTTGAACTTGAAGTCGACCTTCGATTTTCGCCGCGTCAAAGGCATGTAGCGGTTGACCTATCTCCAACATTACGTAATTAGTTACATCTACTGCCAAGGAAATAGAGCGCATTCCGGCTTGCGCGATCCTACGAGCCATCCAGTCGGGTGTTTTTGATAGCGGATTAAATCCGGAGAGAGTTCGCAGATAAATTAAATCGGCAGCTTTTTTATCTAGAATTGCGACTGGTACAGTTTTTCCAGGTTTCCTCATTCGCTGAATTCTCCCGATAATCGCTTTTCGATCGAAATCGGTAAATTTCAAATTCAGCGCCATTGCTAGCTCTCTAGCAGCTCCCCTTATTGACATCGCATAACCTCTATCTGGGTTTACTGCGATATCGAATATCGGATCGTTGGCTCCGAGGGCCGCAAGTGCATCACGGCCATTCTTTGCTTTATTGCTGGAATCTAATACGATGATACCGGCGTGGTCTTCACTAATTCCAAGTTCTCGACCTGAACAAATCATGCCGTCACTTAAATGACCATATGTTTCACGAGCACTGATACGAAAATCACCTGGCAGAATCGCGCCGGGAATCGCTACGACTACCTTATCTCCAACCTTAAAATTAGTTGCACCGCAAATTACAAATCTAGTTCTCTTCTCGCCAATATCGAGTCCTACATATCGGATTGGTTTTTTATGCTCCGTAAGTTCTTTTATGGATAGTACGGTTCCTACTTTGACCGGTCCTTTGGTTTTGCTGGCCGGCTCGTCTATGCCCTCAACTTCAAAACCCACTCTTACAAATGCTTCTGCAATCTTTTCTGTTGATATATTTTTTGGGAAAGCGACGAAATCGGACAGCCAGGAAAGTGGAAGTTTCATCGAATTCCACTTCCAAATCCGCGCGAGAATCGAACATCGCCCTCGACGATGTCATGCATATCAGTTATCCCGTGGCGAACCATAAGAGTTCGTTCCAATCCCATACCAAAAGCGAAGCCAGAGTAAGTATCTGGATCAATTCCGCAAACTCTTAAGACCTTTGGATTTACCATGCCGCAGCCTCCCCACTCAATCCATCTACCGTTATAAAAGAAATCAACTTCTGCGCTCGGTTCAGTAAATGGAAAATATGAGGGACGTATCCGCGTCTTTACGTTTTCGCCAAAAATTCGTTCTGCAAAAAGCGAGAGAGTCCCTTTCAAATCGGCCATGGTTATGCCTTTATCAACGACAAGACCTTCCACTTGATTGAATACCGGTGAATGCGTGGCATCAAGAGCATCGGAACGAAAAGTTCGTCCTGGACAGATAACAAATATGGGCGGTTTTCTCTCCAGCATAGTTCGAATTTGAACTGGAGATGTTTGAGTTCTTAGAACAAGGTCGGAATGAAGTGGCTCGATAAAAAATGTGTCCTGCATGGTTCTTGCTGGATGATCGGCGGGAATGTTAAGTGCATCAAAATTCAGCCACCCAGATTCAAGTTCAGGACCTTCAACTACCTCATATCCGATGCCTGTGAACAAGTCTTCAATTTCATGTCGTATTTGAGTCAAAGGATGGAGTGCACCTTGCGAAATTCGCCTAGGTGAAATGGAGACATCTACACGTTCCTTTATTAAAGATATGGAATTACGTTCGGCCTTTAATTTCCGTTCTCGATCATCATGAGCTTGATTGATGTCAGCTCTTGTAGAACCGATCAATTTTCCGAGTGCAGCTCGTTCCTCAATGGGAATCTGACTAAGCATCTGGTTTACCTTGGCAATCGGTGATCGATCACCAACATGGGCAATCTTTACGTTTTTCAAAGAATCCAAATCTTGGGCTCCCTCGATAGCTAACAGGGCAGCGCTTTTGATCTCCGCTATATGAATTGGGGCTAAAGACACCCAATGATTCTACCGATGCGTCTCGCGGCCTCGGTGGATTCAGGCGTTCGCCACGGCATACATGACAACAGAGGCAGCAGTCGCAAGATTCAGACTTTCTGCACCTCCAGACATTGGGATACTTACGGAAGTTGCGGAGATGGTTCTAAAAGCATCATCGCTTAGCCCTCTGGCCTCATTTCCAAATATCCAGATCGATCCTTTATTTTTCAATCTTTTGCTGATGTTTGTCAATTCTTCACCTCCAGTTGCTTCAGTCACAAAAACTTCGATCTTCTTTAATCTAGCAAAATCAATTAATTCATTTAAAGTGATCTCTGTCGCGATTGGAATCTGCCATAACGATCCAGCGGTGGAGCGAATCACCTTGGGACTAAATATATCGACCGAATTATCTGAAAAAATCACTCCATCAAAACCGAATGCGTCTGCAGTTCGTATTACTGTTCCAGCATTTCCCGGATCTTGAATCTGCCAAAAATATGCCAGCTTTGGATTGGAAATTTCTGCGAATGCTTCAAGCCCTGTCTCTTCCAGTTTAACGAGCGCTAAAAAACCTTGCGGAGTTACGGTATCGGACATCGCCTTCATAACTTGATCTGAGACTTCAATGACTTCTCCGCTCCAATTGGTACGCAATCTCTCACGTCCAGCTGCAGTCATGTAGATGGCTTCAATGAGTTTCGAATTGGAATTGATGAGAGATTCAACATTGGTTGGGCCTTCAACCACATATAACTTCTTCTCGGCGCGCATTTTGGCGCCGCGAGGACCTAAAAGAGCCTTCACTTTCTCGACGTGCGAGGAGTGAAGGCTCGTGATCATTTAGTTTATGAGACTTTTGCGTTCTTCTTTGCAACCTCAACTAGATTGGCAAATGCTTTTGGATCATTTGTTGCCAAATCTGAGAGCGCTCTTCGGTCAACTTCGATGCCTGCACTCTTGAGACTCCGGATCAAGCGGTTGTAAGTTATCCCATTTTCACGAGCAGCTGCATTAATTCTCGTAATCCATAGTTGGCGAAAATCACCTTTCTTGTCCTTACGGTCATTGAAGGCATAAATCATCGAGTGGGTAACTTGTTCTTTCGCCTTAGTAAAGAGACGAGAACGTTGCCCGCGATAACCGCTGGCTCGTTCGAGAATGGTTCTGCGCTTCTTTGCGGCATGTACGCCGCGTTTAACTCTCGCCATTGTCGATTCCCCTTACTTCAGGCCAAGTAGGCGCTTGGCGGAAAATGTATTGCGATCATTTGCTGTAGCATCTTTGGAGAGTCGTCTGGTCAACCTGGATGATTTTCTCTCAAGTAGATGGCGTTTACCAGCACGTTCGTGCATGACCTTGCCACTTCCAGTTACTCGAAACGTTTTCTTCGCCCCACTATGTGTCTTCATCTTTGGCATTCGTATCTCCCTTTCCTACTTCTTCTCACTCTTTACAGCAGCGGCCCGGCGCTTTGCCTGAGCCATCGCCTCGCTCTTCTTCTTCAAAGGCCCTAGCACCATCGTCATGCTTCGACCCTCTCTTTTAGGAGCGAATTCAACAAAACCAGTGTTTCCGATATCTTCCGCCAATCTCTGCAGAAGTCGGAACCCCATTTCAGGTCGAGTTTGTTCTCGCCCCTTGAACTGAACCGTTACCTTCACCTTATCCCCGCTGAGAAGAAACTTTTCGATGTGATTCTTCTTAGTTTCGTAATCATGATTTTCGATTTTCAAACCAAGTCGAATTTCTTTCACAACGATATGTGTCTGATTCTGTCGAGCCTCCCGAGCTTTTTGGGCGATCTCATACTTGTATTTGCCGAAATCCATAATTTTGCATACAGGAGGTTGAGCCTCTGGAGCGATTTCAACTAAATCGAATCCCGCTTCTTCTGCGAGTTTCAAAGCGATTTCAGTTGTAACAACGCCGACTTGCTCCCCTGCTACACCAATCAAACGCACTTCGGATACTCGAATACGATCATTGATACGCGGTTCTGCTGTGCTGATAAAGATCCCTTTCGGTTACAAACGGAAGAAAGGAGGCCGCACTACCTCTTGACCATCTCATTTAAGAATGAGGTAGGTGGGAGCGGCGAGCTCCACTTCTTCATGGCTTTATGGCCAAGGCGATAAGGCTACAACGAGGGTAAGAAGGTTCAAAATTGAGCGCTCCAGAGTGCGCTTTTTGGAATGAACATCTACCGTTAGGGCATGAAACCTGAAATCCATAAAATCACAGATGTTCAGGTTGGGTTATCCGAAGAACTGCCAGGCCGTCAAAGACGCTACTTCTATTCAATGATGGTCCGCACCATCTGTTTTCTGCTCGCTGTTTTCACGCCGAGCCCGGCTCGCTGGTTTTTTCTTTTCGGCGCAATTACCTTGCCATATATCTCAGTAATCGTGGCAAATGCTGGGCGTGAAACGATTCGAGGTGAGACCAAATTACTCCGCTCGCGTCGTCGCGAGATTGGTAGATGAAACGTTTTCTTGCCTTAACCGCTATAGCGGTAATTCTTTTCGCTATCTGCCTTCAAGCGGCTTCTTGGCAGTACGACCGTCATATCAAACGTAGTTCATACAATAGGTTGACCGAGGCGAACTTAGATCGTCCATTACTTCAAGAAACGCAATTAGCTTCGCTTAGTGTCGAGGATATCTCTTGGCGAGAGCTACAACTGACCGGCTACTTCCAGCCCGAAAAAGAAATTTTGGTGAGAAATAGATACAACAATGGTGAATATGGTTTTGGCGTTGTAACGCTGTTCCGCTCAAATTCCGGTAAGAATTATTGGATCGACAGAGGATGGGCGAAGGCAGGTCCTGATGCCAAGACGCCACCGAAAACTCAACCAATCGATGACAGCCGAGTCACAATTCTCGGCCGTGTTCACACAGATCGAATTGATCGACAGATTGGTGGAACCCTTTTTGCGGTGCCGAATGGCAGTGGATCTACTGAGTTAAAACAATGGGATAACCAAGAACAGATCAAAACTGAACCGATTTATCTTGATTTGATTGATGCCAGCGACAAAGCATTGGTTCCATTAAATCCCACTGTGGTTCCGGTACTTAGCGATGGTCCTCATCTTGCGTATACCTTCCAATGGATTATTTTCTCCCTGCTAGTGTTATTTGGTTATGGCTTGGTGATACGAGAGGATTTCAAAGAACGGCGCAGCGGTTAGCCCAATACTTGTCTGTCATAGAGATCCGAATAGAGTCCGCCTTTGGCAACTAACTCCTCATGCGTTCCCACCTCTTTAATTGCTCCAGATTCAAGAACAATGATTTGATCCGCCGCCTTAATGGTAGATAGACGATGTGCGATTACTATGCTGGTCCGTCCGATCAGAGCATTACCCAGAGCTTTTTGAACGAGATCTTCGTTTTCCGAATCCAAGTGAGCAGTAGCTTCATCCAAAATTACAATTCTCGGCTCTTTCAAAAGAAGGCGAGCAATCGCTAACCGCTGTTTCTCTCCTCCGGAAAGTCGGTGGCCTCGATCTCCAACAATCGTCTCAAAACCATTTGTAAGCGACGATATGAAATCCCAAATTGCAGCAGCTTCGCAGGCCCGTTGCATCTCGCTTTCAGTTGCATCAGGTTTTGAGTATCGAAGATTATCTGCAATTGATTGATGGAACATATGTGCGTCTTGTGTTACTACGCCGATGGCTGATCTGAGGTTAGCTAATTTCAAATTACGAACATCTAATGAATTAATCTTGATTGAGCCTGCAGTAACATCGTAAAGCCGTGGTATTAGGCTCGCTATCGTTGTCTTGCCAGAGCCGGATAGCCCAACAAGGGCTGTCAAAGTGCCTGGTTTACAGAGAAATGAAATGCCCTTGAGTATTTCACCCGAATCGACAACTTCTGGTTTTGCAGTCCCTTCCAGTGATGCGAGCGAGATTTCTTCTGCTCTCGGATATGAGAATCGAACATCTTCAAAGGAGACATCCAAATCACCGTATGGCAATTCCTTCGCATCTGATTTCTCCTTGACCATCGGCTGCAAATCAAGTACTTCAAAAACTCTCTCAAACGAAACAAGGGCGGTCATGACGTCGACTCGAACATTAGATAGCGCTGTTAATGGTCCATAAAGTCGAACCAAAAGAGTCGCTATTGCAAGTAAGGTTCCGAGGGTAATTTCCTTATTGATTGTCAGCCAGCCGCCGACGCCATAAGCCAATGCGGTTGCAATTGCAGCAATCGAGGTAAGGGCGACGAAAAAGAATCTTTGAAGAAGTGCGATTGATATGCCGATGTCTGCGACTTTTCTCGCCCTAGTTGAGAAGGCTTTACGCTCTGAATCTAGATTTCCATATAACGCAACCAAGAGTGCTCCCGAAACATTAAAGCGTTCCGTCATTGTGGTTGACATTTCAGCGTTCAATCCAAAGGACTCGCGCGTCAGATTCGCTAGACGGCGACCTACCCATTTGGTTGGAATTAAGAAAATTGGTAGCAAAATCAAGGAGAGCAACGTTATCTGCCAAGAAAGTGTGAGCATGGCTCCGATGACTAAAATCAATGTGAGGGTGTTGCTCAAAAGTCCGGAGAGTGTGCTGGTGAAAGCTTGTTGAGCTCCGATGACATCTGAGTTCAACCTTGAGATAAGTGAACCTGTCTGCGTGCGCGTGAAGAATGCGAGTGGCTGTCTCTGGACATGCCCGAAGACTTCGGTACGAAGATCAAAGATCAGACCTTCACCAATCCTTGATGAGAACCATCTGCCGATGAGGCTGAAGACTGCATCCGCGAGCGCAACAAGGCCAACCAAAAGAGCCATCTGAGTTACCACTTCTGAATTGCTCGGGATGACACCTTGGTCGATTAATCTTTTTAGTAGTAACGGTGAGGTTACGACAAGGACTGCATCAACCATTACAGTGGCTAGAAAAAAAATAAGTGAGATGCGATAAGGAGTCGCGTACCTGGCAATTCGATAGATTGTTCCCGACTTGAGTCGCTGGTTCTTTACAGACTCATCAGATGTTAGTGACCGAAAGGAAGTCCAGATCGCATGTTGAGACACGCAATAACCTTAGTCTACGAAGATGCCGGCGCTAAACAGTAAAACCAATAGCGCGAAGTTGCTCGCGTCCATCATCTGTAATCTTGTTTGGCCCCCAAGGTGGCATCCATACCCAATTGATGCGAACATCCTTAACTAGATCTTGAAGGACTGAGCGCGTTTGATCCTCAATAACGTCTTGTAGCGGACACGCAGCTGAAGTAAGTGTCATATCTAGAGTTGCCACATTCTCATTATCAATTGAGACGTCGTAAATTAGCCCTAAATCAACAACGTTAATGCCTAGCTCTGGATCAATGACATCCTTCATCGCCTCTGTTACATCAGAGAGAGTTGCATTACTCATTGTGATCCTCGATTCTAGAGCCGGCATCTTTAAATGCCATCCAGGCCAATAATGCGCATTTTACACGAGCTGGGAATTTAGCAACGCCGGCAAAGGCAACGCCATCCTGAAGTCGATCCTCATTTCCATGAATCGCACCTTTACTCTGCAGCATCTCTTGAAATTCTCCAAGTAAAGTAAGAGCATTCTCTCGACTCTTCTCGTGAAGTAGTTCGCTCATTACCGATGCGCTCGCCTGTGAGATGGAACAACCCACTCCCTCCCACGAGAGATCGGTAATCTTTCCATTCTTCATTGAGAGATTTAACGTGATTTCGTCGCCACAGCTTGTGTTTATATGATGAACTTGAACCATCGGATTGGGGTGCAGTGTTTTGTTCTTTGGTCGTTTGTAATGATCAAGAATTACCTCTTGGTAGAGGCTCTCTAACTCCATTTACTTGTTTCCTTTGAAAAATTTCTGAGCTTTTTTGACTCCCGATACGAGCTCATCGATATCTTCGAGGTCGTTGTACAGATAAAACGAAGCCCTGGTGGTTGCTACTGAATTAAATCTTCTCATTAAGGGCCAAGCGCAATGGTGCCCTGTTCTTACCGCTATTCCGTATTGGTCGAGCGCCTGCCCGAGGTCATGAGGATGAATGCCTTCCAATTCAAATGAAATCACACCGCCACGATTGGTTAGTTCTTCAGGGCCAACGATTTTCAACTCTGGAATCTTCTTAAGTTCCTCAAGAGCAACCTTGGTAAGAGCTAATTCATGATCTTGAATTTTCTCTAATCCGATTTCAGTCAAATACCTCAAACCAGCTGCGAGACCTACCGCCTGTGCCATATTCGGCACGCCAGGTTCGAATCTGCGCGGAGCCGGAAGATAGGTGGAACTCTCCATCGTCACCATTTCGATCATCGAGCCGCCAGTTAGGAAGGGTGGCATCGAATCTAAAAGCTCTTTTCTGCCCCATAGAACTCCGATGCCGGTCGGACCAAGAGCTTTATGTCCCGAGAACGTTAAGAAATCGCAACCAAGTTCGGTTACATCCAGTTTCAAATGAGGTGCCGATTGGCACGCGTCGATGAGAAAAAGTGAGCCGACGGATCGCGCTCGTTTACTTATCTCGGAGAAATCATTGATTGTGCCAAGCACATTTGACTGTTGAGTAAGAGCGATGATTCGTGTTCGC
The DNA here is from genome assembly GCA_016870975.1 of Actinomycetota bacterium. Classification (GTDB taxonomy): domain Bacteria; phylum Actinomycetota; class Actinomycetes; order Nanopelagicales; family Nanopelagicaceae; genus MAG-120802. The sequence goes on along the minus strand of VGAE01000005.1, from coordinate 60,860 downwards.
TTACCTATTTTTGAATCAATATCGCTTAGGTCGAGTCGGCCTTGATCGGTTACTTTGAACCACTTTAGTTTTGCGCCACTTCTCTTTGCGAGTTCTTGCCAAGGAACTAGATTGGCATGGTGCTCCATCTCTGAGACGAGAATTTCGTCATCTTGCGAGATCTGAAACTGAGATCCTGCATCTGCGTTTCCTAATGAATATGCAACAAGATTAATAGCCTCGGTGGCCGATTTGGTAAATATAATCTCATCTTTCGGACTATTCAGAAATTTAGCTGTAAACGCTCTCGCGCCTTCAAAAGCTTCGGTTGCCTCTTCCGCCAGTTTATGCGCACCGCGATGGGCAGCTGCGTTGTGATTCACATAAAAGGCTCGTTCGGCATCCAATACCGCAAGCGGTTTTTGAGATGTAGCTGCGCTATCTAGATATACCAGCTTTTGACCGTTGATTGTCCGCTCAAAAATCGGAAAATCTCGTTTAATTGTTGATACATCTAGCAGCTGTGACATTTATGCCTTCACGTATTCCGAGTAGCCCTTCTCCTCCAAGCGATGGGCTAGTTCTGGGCCACCTTCTTCAACAATTTTTCCGCCGGCAAATACATGTACGAAATCCGGCTTTATATATCGAAGAATTCGGGTGTAGTGGGTAATTAGCATGATCCCTAAATTTTGGTCTTGCTTAACGCGGTTTACGCCTTCCGAGACAACTCGAAGTGCATCTACATCAAGTCCAGAATCAGTTTCATCCAATATGGCAATCTTTGGCTTTAATAACTCCATCTGCAGGATCTCATGGCGCTTCTTCTCTCCGCCAGAGAAACCCTCATTTACGCTTCTTTCTGAGAATGCTGGGTCCATGGCAAGTTTGCTCATGGCCTCCTTAACTTCTCCTACCCAGGTTCTAACTTTAGGAGCTTCACCGCGAAGAGCTGTGGCTGCAGTACGTAGGAAGTTGGCTACCGATACGCCGGGAACTTCTACTGGGTATTGCATTGCCAAAAATATACCTGCTTTAGCGCGTTCATCAACGCTCATCTCGAGAACATCTGCGCCATCTAGAGTCACCGATCCACCAGTGACCGTGTATTTGGGATGTCCAGCTATTGAGTACGCCAAAGTTGATTTTCCGGAACCATTAGGACCCATGATCGCATGAACTTCTCCAGAATTTATGGTCAAATCAACACCTTTGAGGATTTCGGTCAAACCTGATTCGGTTTCGACGCCCACCTGTAAATTCTTTATAACTAGTTGTGACACGCTTACTCCTAGCGTCCTGGTTCCATGATCGTGATGGCGTCTCCATCACGCAAAACTTCATATTTCTGTAGGGGCTGAGTTGCCGGTGGGGTTACAACCGCGCCGGTACGTAAATCAAATTCTGCGCCATGGAGCCAGCATTCAATTTTGAATTCATTGACATCACCTTCCGATAGCGATGCATTCGAATGTGAGCAGGTATCGGCTACCGCAAAAACTTCCTCATCGACGCGCACGATACAGACTTCACTCTCGCCTATAAATGCCTTTAAGGGTTTTCGATTTATTAAATCTGAGAATTTGATCTGGGCAGACATTATTCGCCTACGTTTGCCAATTGAGAATCGACCCGCTCCATCAACCTATCTTCAACTTCAGGGATGCCAATCTTGCCGACGATCTCGCCAAAGAAGCCACGTATAACAAGTTTGCGCGCTTCTGAAATAGGGATACCTCGAGACATCAAATAGAACAGCTGTTCATCATCAAAACGACCCGTGGTGCTCGCGTGTCCTGCTCCAACTATTTGGCCTGTTTCAATCTCTAGGTTAGGAACCGAGTCGGCCCTCGCACCGTCGGTTAACAAGAGATTCTTATTTAATTCATAAGTATCAGTCCCCTCCGCATTTCCGCGGATAAATACATCACCGATCCAAACAGTCCTCGCCTCGGCACCCGCCAAAATTCCTTTATACGTTACTCGCGATTTTCCATTAGGAATTCCATGCTCTACGTGAACTCGGTGCTCCAAATGTTGGCCATCAGTTGCAAAATAGAGACCGAGTAACTCGGCAGATCCACCTTGATCAGAATATTCAACTGTTGGAAGCAATCGCACTAGCGATCCCCCAATTGTTACGGTGATGGAATTGAAATTGGCATCACGTCCGACAATTGCATGGTGGCGTCCTAAGTGAATGGATTCACCACTCCATTCCTGAAGGGTTATGAAAGTTAGATTTGCGCCTACTTCAACTCGGATTTCAATTTCTTCACCAAGAAGCGCATGACCAACATTTTCAACCACGACAGTAGCTTTGGAGTGCGCAGCAGCTGTAATCACAGTTCTAGAAAATTCCTTATCACCAGAAGCTTTCCGTTTTAGAAAGATTGGCTCATTTACTACCGCTGCTTTTTCAATCTGTAGATGAACTACTTGAGTGGCCGTTTCACGCACTCTTTGAATTACCACATCATTTGTATTTGAAATTGGTGCAATCTTTGCGGAGTCAATGGTCTCTATCTTGAATCCGTTTCTTGGTTGCCCTACAAGTCCGATTGAAATCAGGTCCCTAACAGGAACTGATAGATCGTGAAGCCCTGCGAGACGCTTTAGCGGTGTGAATCGCCATGCCTCCTCGCGTCCTGTTGGGGTTAAGTAGTTCGTTGAGAGGACGCTCATTAACCAACCGCGCCTTCCATTTGAAGTTCAATTAACCGGTTTAGCTCGAGTGCATATTCCATTGGAAGTTCTCGCGCGATTGGCTCGATAAAACCCCTAACAATCATCGCCATCGCTTCATTCTCAGTTAAGCCGCGTGACATGAGATAAAAGAGTTGGTCATCACTTATCTTGGAGACGGTTGCTTCGTGGCCCATGGCTACATCATCCTCGCGAACATCGACATATGGGTAAGTGTCAGATCGAGAGATCGTATCTACAAGGAGCGCGTCGCATTTGACTGTGCTCTTTGAGTGATGGGCGCCCTCTTGTATTTGAACCTGGCCACGATATGAAGTGCGACCGCCACCTGTCGCTACTGACTTAGAGATGATGGTTGAAGATGTGTGTGGCGCGGCGTGGACCATCTTTGCGCCGGCATCTTGATGCTGACCTTCTCCAGCGAATGCAATTGAGAGAGTTTCACCTTTGGCATGTGGCCCCATCATGAACACAGATGGGTACTTCATAGTCACTTTGGATCCGATATTTCCATCAATCCACTCCATCGCTGCACCTTCGGCACAGGTAGCACGTTTGGTAACTAGGTTGTAGACATTGTTAGACCAATTTTGGATAGTTGTGTAGCGAACTCGGGCATTCTTCTTCACGATGATTTCGACGACTGCCGAGTGAAGCGAATCTGTTGAGTAAATAGGTGCGGTGCATCCCTCAACATAATGAACATATGAATCTTCATCAGCAATAATCAAGGTTCGCTCAAACTGCCCCATATTTTCGGTGTTAATTCGGAAGTATGCCTGTAGTGGAATTTCTACATGAACCCCTTTTGGAACGTAAATAAATGAGCCGCCCGACCAGACTGCAGTGTTTAGAGCGGCGAACTTGTTATCGCCAACTGGAATTACTGTGCCGAAATACTCTTTGAATAGCTCTTCGTGTTGCTTTAAACCGCTGTCTGTATCTAGGAAGAGAACTCCTTGTTTTTCGAGATCCTCACGAATTGAGTGATATACGACTTCAGATTCATACTGAGCGGCCACTCCGGCGACCAAGCGTTGACGCTCTGCCTCAGGGATACCCAACTTGTCGTAAGTGTTCTTAATATCTTCCGGAAGTTCTTCCCAAGATTTTGCTTGTTTCTCAGTTGAACGAACGAAGTATTTGATGTTATCAAAATCTATGGTAGATAGATCAGAACCCCAAGTTGGCATCGGCTTCTTTTCGAATAGCGAGAGTCCTTTTAGTCGTAAATCCAACATCCAGGCTGGTTCGTTTTTCTTACTAGAGATATCCCGCACTACGACCTCGCTCAAGCCACGTTTGCTGGTCTCACCTGCGATATCTTTATCGGCCCAGCCATACTGGTACTTTCCAAGACCTTCTAGTTCAGGGTGCGCGATCTGTGTCATGAGCGTCCTTTTCTATTTTTTTGCTCGATTGTTTTGCTTGCCAACGTTGGCTCGGGGATAAAAGTTGTACAGACTCCATCGCCATCTGCGATAGTTGCTAATCGTTGCACGTGAGACCCCATGAGAGTGGAGAATGCCTTTGTCTCTTCTTCGCACAATTGAGGGAACTCAACTGCAACATGAGCAATTGGACAGTGGTGTTGACATAGTTCAACACCAATACCTTTGGAATGTGAACTAGCTGCATAACCTTCATCAGTTAGAAATTTTGCTAATTGACGTGATTTCTCCCGTGCCGATTTACCTGGCTTTACTCGATCTTGGCCTTTACGAACTATCTCTTCAGCGCGCTGTCTAGCAAAACCTGACAAGTGATGCTCGCCGACTGTGGCAGCAAGATACTTTAGTGCTGATACCGCTAAATCATCATAAGAGTGCTCGAAAAGCTCACGCCCTCTATCGCTCATTACAAAAACTTTAGAAGGACGCCCTCTCGTTCGCGCACTTCTTGAATATGGCTCACGTTCCTCAAGTAAACCCTCATCGATCAGGGCATCTAGATGGCGCCGAATGCCAGCGGGGGTGAGATGTAGGCGTTCGGCTAAAACGACCGCCGTTGAAGGGCCAGATTCAAGGATTACCCGCGCGACCTGATCGCGGGTGCGCAGGTCTGGGTTTCGAGTGGCTGTTTTCACAACATTATTGTTGCGTAAATCCGCTGGCCACGCCACTCGGCGGGCGAGCTCTCCGTAGGCTCTGCCCATGGCCCACAGGAGCGCGAGCGAAGCAGAAATTGCTCCCCGGTTTCTACGAAGAGTTGCCACATTGATGGTTATTACACAATCTGCGATTGTCGTCACCGGCGCGGCAGTTCGCTTAACTGGTTCCGGTTTGGGCTGTTCAACATGGCCGGAATGCACTCCAGGTTCTTACACTCCAACAGCCAATCAACCTGAAGCGCCTCTGCATGCTTGGATTGAATTTGGAAATCGACTACTGACATTCGTGCTATTTTTAAACGCTTTAGCGCTGGTAATTTCGATTCTCCGCAATCGTAGAGAGCTATTCGGTTTGGGGGCGATTCAAATCCTGGGAATATTGGCGCAAGCGCTCTTAGGCGGCATCACGGTATTGACTGGATTGAATCCAGCCACTGTTGCTGGACACTTCATGTTATCGATTTTATTGATTGCTGCTGCTCTTTCCCTTAGACAACGTATTTATGGCTACCCCACGATCAAATTGATCACCACAAAATTGACAAAAAATTTGGCGCGAGCTTTAGTAATTCTTACCTTTATTGTCTTGACTGCTGGAACTATCGCTACCGGCAGTGGGCCTCACGCCGGCGATTCCACTGCCGAAAGGTTTCCCCTAGATGCTCGCACAGTCTCATGGATTCATGCTGATCTGGTAATTGCGCTTCTAGGGATTGCAGTTGCGCTATTTATTTCAATTCAAGTTGGCGAGAGCGGCGCCACTCGACAACTGCTAGGAAAGCGAATCAAGGTATTCTTATTAGCGTCCTTGCTTCAAGGAGCGATTGGCTACACCCAATATTTCACGGGCCTACCAGAGTTGCTTGTTGCCTTTCATATCCTGGGCTCGATTTTATTGTGGCTTTCCGCCTGGAATCTAACGATTACAGGTAACGTACGGATTCTCCGATGACCGTTATGCCGCCAACGCCACCAGCCTGGCAAGAGCTAGACGATAGAGCTGTTGCTGTGGTCAGAGGCCTTGCCATGGATGCGGTTCAAAAAGTAGGAAATGGCCATCCGGGCACTGCGATGTCGTTAGCTCCCGTCGCCTACACGCTCTTTCAGCGTTTCCTTCGCCATGATCCTTCAGATCCATCTTGGATAGGTCGCGACCGTTTCGTTCTCTCCTGTGGTCATTCCTCACTTACTCTCTATATCCAATTACTTTTCAGCGGCTATGGTCTCTCTCTCGAAGATCTCAAAGCTTTTCGCACCTGGGGATCGCAAACACCCGGCCATCCCGAATATGGTCACACTCCAGGAGTCGAGACAACCACGGGGCCACTTGGCCAAGGGATAGCAAATGCAGTTGGTCTAGCAATGGCGGCACGTTTCAAACGAGGTTTATTGGATCCCAATGAAAAAGCTGGAAATAGCCCCTTCGACCACAATATCTGGGTCATTTGTAGTGATGGCGATATTCAAGAAGGAGTAAGTGCAGAGGCATCATCTTTAGCCGGAACCCAAGCGCTCGGTTCTCTGAAATTGATTTATGACGATAACCGAATTTCTATTGACGGAGACACGCATAACGCTTTTACTGAGGATGTCAGCGGAAGGTATCGAGCATATGGCTGGAACGTGATTGAGGTGCCAGCGCTGAGCGACGGCAATGTGGATCGGATCTCTTTAGAAGAGGCTATGGTGAAAGCCTGCGAAGAGATTGCACGACCAACGTTAATTAGATTAAAGAGCGTCATTGCTTGGCCGGCTCCCAAAGCGAAAAATACGGCAAAATCTCATGGCTCGGCTCTTGGCGCCGAAGAGGTAAGCGCCACGAAGAAAGTATTGGGCTTGCATGACGAGACGTTTCATTATCCAAGTGAGATTCGCACCCATGTCGAGGAGGTGAAAAAGAGAAATTCCGAACTTCGCAAGATTTGGCAGTCTAAATTAGAAACCTGGCGAGTTGAGAATCCAGATAAATATCAGCTGCTCGATCGACTGCAAAACCAACAGTTGCCGAAGGAGATAGAGTCGGCTTTTCCCGTTTTCGAAGCTGGAAAGGAGATTGCTACTCGAAAAGCCTCCGGCGAAGTCATAAATAAAATAGCGCGGATGCTGCCTGAATTGATCGGCGGTTCCGCGGATTTAGCAGAGAGTAATAACACTTTTATCGAAGCCGGTGGTTCATTCTTGCCAACCGGATCGTCTATGAAAGATGCAAATCCCTATGGGAGAAATATCTTCTTCGGCATTCGCGAACATGCTATGGCTGCTATTTTGAATGGAATGGCTCTTCATGGTGGTGTCATACCTTTTGGAGGTACGTTCTTAGTATTTAGCGACTACATGCGTGGCGCTGTAAGACTCAGTTCACTTATGAAATTGCCGGTAATTTATATCTGGACCCACGATTCGATTGGTCTTGGGGAGGATGGGCCAACTCATCAACCAGTAGAGCATCTTGCAGCTTTGCGTGCCATTCCTGGACTCAATATTGTCCGCCCAGCAGATGCTAATGAAGTCTCAATTGCCTGGCGCGAAACCCTTCGTCGCAAAAAGCCAACCGGAATAGTTCTTTCTCGACAGAATCTTCCCGTACTAGATAGAAATATTTACGGTGGCGCTGAAGGTGTTTCAAAGGGTGCCTACATCTTGCTAGAGGCGAAAGAGCCAACTCTCTTGATGATTGCTACTGGCTCCGAAGTCTCGCTAGCCCTTTCGGCTGCGGCTGAACTCAACGCTAAAGGTGAGCGAGTTCAAGTAGTGAGCGCGCCTTGTTTGGAGTGGTTTCACGAACAACCGATTGAGTATCGCGAGAAAGTTTGGCCAACCAGAGTTAAGGCGCGTGTCAGCATAGAGGCTGGGATTGCTCAAGGGTGGCGCGATTTCATCGGAGATATTGGCGAGAGCGTTTCAATCGAACACTTCGGAGCATCCGCGGCTCACATCAAATTATTTGAAGAATTTGGCTTTACCGTCTCGCGAGTGGTAGCGGCTGCGCAGAAAACTTTATTAAAGGCGCGGTGATGTCCCTTTCGAAAATTTCAAATGCCGGAGTGTCTATCTGGCTCGATGATCTATCTCGAGAACGTCTCGTTACGGGAGGTCGAGCTAGGCATCTATCTGATCTTATTTCGAAAAGTCATGTAGTAGGTGTGACGACGAACCCCGCAATTTTCTCAAGTTCAATCTCGGGTTCGGCCCTCTACAGAGAGGATATTATTAGATTTCGCAAAGCTGGTTTGGATACAGAAGAAATAATTACCCAGCTAACATGCAGCGACGTTAAGAATGCTTGCGAGTTGTTCCGAAAAACTTATGAAATGAGTGAGGGTGTAGATGGTCGAGTAAGCATCGAAGTCGATCCTCGATTCGCAAGAGATACTGCCAGCACAGTTAAACAGGCTCGCGCGCTTTGGAATAAAGTAGATATGCCAAATCTATTGATTAAGATTCCAGCAACAAAGGAAGGCCTGCCAGCTATCCGCCAGCTTATAGGAGAAGGAATTAGTGTCAACGTCACAATTATCTTCTCGGTCTCGAGATACAAAGAAGTTCTAGAGTCATACATTTCTGGCCTTACGGATCGCGCAACTTCAGGCTTGCCCACTTCAGGAATCCACTCGGTAGCTTCTTTTTTTGTAAGTCGCGTTGACACGGAGATTGATCCACAACTCAAAGCGCTCAAATCAGAGGCGATGCTCGGCAAAAGCGCAATTGCTAATGCCCGACTGGCATACCAACATTTCAGTGATATTCGAAATTCGCCTATTTGGAGAGAGTTGGAAAGAAATGGTGCCGCCTTACAACGACCACTCTGGGCCTCCACTGGGGTTAAGGACCCGAATTACGACCCTGCCATGTATGTAAATGAATTGATTGCGCCGCATACTGTTAACACAATGCCTGAAGCAACGCTAGAGGCCGCGACAGCATCGCAGACTTTCAAGGGCAACACGATTACCTCGAATTACTTTGAGTCAGAAGAAATCCTCTCTAACCTCGGCAAGGTTGGCATCGACATTGAGAAGGTCGCTGACAAGCTCGAGGAAGAAGGGATTGATAAATTCATCAAGCCATGGCTCAGTCTCATATCTGCTGTTGAAAAGGTTGGCCATTGATTTATTCTCGTGGCTTTGATCAGAATCCAAATTTCCGAGAGATCCTCAATCCAATTGCACGTAGATTGGCTCTGAAAGACAAAACTATCTGGGGCGAGCGAGCAGAAAATGAGGCGGCAGATCGTCTCGATTGGGTTGACCTACCGATAACCTCCCGCCAACTTCTCCCCGAGTTAGATTCGCTATCTGCTTGGTCCCGTGAACTGGGTCATGAGCGCTTTATTCTCTGTGGAATGGGAGGCTCTTCCCTAGCGCCAGAAGTTATCGCAGCACATTATTCAAAGAAACTTGAAGTACTCGATTCGACAGATCCCGAACAAATTTCTGAAGTTCTAAGCGATGGGCTAGCTAGAACTTGCATCATCGTATCGAGTAAGTCCGGAACAACAATAGAAACTAAATCGCAATTAGCCTTTTTTCAAAGGGAGATCGAGAAATTGGGAGGGGATCCAAGAGAACACTTCATATTTGTTACCGATCCGGGGAGCGCGCTCGCATCTCACGGAAATTCACTTGGTGTAAGAGTTGTCCTCGCCAACCCTAAAGTTGGAGGCAGATTTAGCGCTCTCAGTGCATTTGGACTGGTTCCGGCAGCGCTATTAGGAATTGATGTATCGGAACTTCTAGATGACGCTGAAGTTGCGGCAAAGAGCTTTGCACTTCCAAATTCGGAGCCAATCACGGTAGCCGCTTCGCTCGCCGGCTCTCCATTTCCGGAATTCTGTGATTCAGATTCAATCTCTGGACTGGGCGATTGGATCGAGCAATTGATCGGTGAATCCACTGGGAAAGACGGACGTGGTGTTTTGCCAGTTATAGTGAGTCGTAAGCACGATAACGCTATAACCTTTTCAGAATCGGATATGAAGTCTGTACATGGTCCTCTTGGCGCCCAATTCATTTTTTGGGAATGGACCACCGCTCTTCTTTGCTACTTGTTAAAGGTCGACCCTTTTAACCAGCCAAATGTCGCCGAGTCTAAGGAACGCACGAGCGCTATTTTGAAGCGCGAAGCAACTGATCCTCCCCTGATTTTTGAGGATAATGATCTAAAACTATACGGAAATATATCCGCTACTTCGCTTGAAGAATTTTTGGAAAGGTTTCTAGAAATACAATGTGGATATATAGCTGTGATGGCTTACTTGAATCGAAACTCTAATCAAATTAGCTCACTTAGAGATCTTCTATCTGTTCGTACTGATAAAGCAGTCACATTTGGTTGGGGCCCGCGCTTTCTACATTCAACTGGGCAATTTCATAAGGGCGGACCGGCAACTGGACTTTTTCTTCAGATTACTGCGCAACAGAATTCCGATCTTGATATACCGGGTGAAAGTTATAACTTCGCTAAGTTAATTTCGGCCCAGGCAGCTGGAGATTACGAAGCTATTGCATCACGAAAACTACCTATTTTCAGAGTCCACCTTAAAGAACGCGAGCGAGGTATCAAACGTCTTTTAGCTGCAGCTCAGTCGCTACAGAATTAATCTTCTTCGTCGGCCCGCAATTTCTTGAGAGCTGCTTCGAGAATTTTCTTTGCTTCCGCTTCGGTCCGTCGCTCTTTTACATAAGCCAAATGGGTCTTATATGGCTCATTTTTTAGCGGTGACGGTGGATTGTTCTTATCGCGTCCTGCCGGAAAACCACATCTCGGGCAATCCCATTCCTCCGGGATGGCTACTGTGCCATCATCTGCAAAAGAAGGCTTAGTTTCATGGTCATTTAAACACCAATAGGAGATTCGAAATCGAGCGATTGCCTCGCCGCGTTCTGCCTCGCCCATTGGGCCAGCGCCAACGCGCGAACCTCGGATTGCGCTTCCTCCAGCCATATCTCTCCCCTACTCCTTAGTTCTCTCAATCAAAATTATTTTAAAACTAAACCGAGTGCAATAACAGAGGCGAACCAGAGCCCACCTACGACGACAGTTATTCGATCAAGGTTCTTCTCCACAACAGATGAGCCGCCATATGTTGACGAGAGTCCACCTCCGAACAAATCCGATAGCCCACTTCCCTTACCTTTGTGAAGTAAGACCAGGAGGACCATCAATATGCTGGTTATTACAAGCAGAATTGAAAGTGCTAAAGCCAATTTGGTGCCTCCCTTTAGGTCGCTATCTTACCGCCTCCGAGTTCTTATATAACCCGATGGAACTTACAGATTCGGGCAAATTCTTCCGGCTCCAAGCTGGCGCCTCCGACGAGAGCGCCGTCAATATCCTCTTGCTTCATGATTTCAACTATGTTCGCTGACTTTACTGAGCCGCCGTAGAGAATTTGCGCATTCTGTGAAATTTCTTCACTTCCAATCTTGATCAATTCCTTACGGATAGCGCCACAGACTTCTTGCGCATCTTCTGGAGTCGCGGTCTTACCTGTTCCAATTGCCCAAACTGGCTCATATGCAAAGATTATTTTCTTTAAATCAGGTTTATGTAACCCTTTCATTCCATTCTTTAGTTGGTCGATCACATAGCTGACATCTTGACCGCTCTCTCGAATCTCCAGTGCTTCGCCGATACAAAATATTGGACGCATCTCGCTATTGAGAACTGCTCGCAATTTCTTATTGAGGATTTCATAATTTTCGCCATGTATGGCACGGCGCTCTGAATGACCAACAATCACATAGGTGCAATCGAGTTTTTTCAACATGCTTGCTGAAATATCACCAGTAAAAGCTCCCGATTTTTCCGGAGATACATCCTGTGCGCCATAAGCAATTCGCAACCGATCGCCATCTACTAAAGTCTGCACCGATCGAAGATCGGTAAAGGGCGGGAATATCGCTACATCCACCGCATCAAAGTCTCGTTCGTCGAGTGAGTAAGCAAGCTTCTGAATTACCGCAATTGCTTCGAGATGATTTAAGTTCATTTTCCAATTACCTGCAATTAATGGGCGGCGCACTTCATTTTCCTAACTGCTCAATGCTTCTAGGCCTGGGAGAGTCTTGCCCTCAAGATACTCGAGAGAGGCGCCGCCGCCAGTCGAGACGTAGCCAAATTGAGAATCTTGAAAACCTAGTGCTCGAATTGCGGCTGCAGTGTCGCCGCCGCCAACAACTGAAAGTCCTTTTACTTCAGTGAGAGCTTGAGCGACAGTCTTTGTTCCGCTAGCAAAGTGGGAAAATTCAAAAACGCCCATAGGTCCATTCCAGAAAACTGTGTCAGATGAGGAAATAGCTTCAGAGAATTCTCTCGCGCTATCTGGGCCAATATCTAATCCCATTATTTCGGCAGGAATCGAGTCAACATGAAATCGCTGTGCCGCTTGGTCTGAAAACGTTGGAGCGCCAAGAATATCTGTCGGAAGCATAACGTCGACTCCGCGAGATTCTGCGATGGTAAGAATCTCTTTGACAAGCTCCACAGAATCTGATTCCAGTAAGGATTTGCCAACGGAAAACCCTTTAGCTGCTAGAAATGTGAAAACCATCCCGCCACCAATAGCTAAGCGATCAACTCTTGTGATCAAATTCTTGATTACAGCAATCTTTTCAGAAACTTTAGCGCCACCCAGAACCACCATATAAGGTGATTGTGGACTTTCCATTAATTGCTGCAATACCTGAACTTCAGCGGCCACAAGTTTTCCAGCGGCATGTGGAAGTAACTTTGCAAGCTCGTATACCGAAGCATGCTTTCTATGAACAGTGCCGAAGCCATCACCAACATAGAAATCCACACCTTTAACCAGCTCTCGAGCCAACACTATTCTCTCGCTCTCATCCTTTGATGTTTCAGCGGGATTGAATCGAATATTTTCAAGAAGCGTAATCTCACCCGCGCCCGTAGAAAGCACAGCTTTTTCGGCGAGTGCTCCGATCGATTCTGTTAAAAATTTTACTGGCTTTCCGATTAATTCACTCAAGCGAATTGCAACTGGAGCGAGAGAGAGTTCCTTTTTTACTTCCCCTTTAGGTCGACCTAGGTGTGCACAAATCACGATTGCGCAACCTGCTGAAAGTAACGAATTGATCGTTGGTAGCGATGCTCTAATTCGACCATCATCGGTAATTCGATCACCTTCTAATGGAACATTTAAATCACAGCGAAGAAATACTCTTTTTCCGGCGACCTGATTTGGGGTGAATTCAGAGAGCAATGCGCTAGAGAGTCTTCCCAATAAACACCAGTAGATCTACTAGGCGATTTGAATATCCCCACTCATTGTCATACCAAGATGCGACTTTAATTTGATTTCCTATGACCTTGGTGATTCCTGCGTCGAAGATACTTGAGTGTGGATCGGTCACGATATCGGTAGAAACTATTGGGTCTTCTGTGTATCGCAAGATGCCCTTAAGCGCTCCCGAGGCAGCTGCCTTCATGACTGAGTTAACCTCTGCAGCGGTGGTCTCTTTTGCGACTTCTACCGTCAAGTCAGTAATTGAGCCGGTGGGGACTGGCACTCGCAATGCATAACCATCTAACTTGCCCTTTAATTCCGGAAGTACAAGCCCGATTGCTTTGGCTGCGCCAGTGGAGGTTGGAATGATATTAGTGGCCGCCGATCTCGCTCTGCGCAAATCTTTGTGTGGGAAATCCAAAATTACCTGGTCATTTGTGTAGGCATGAACCGTAGTCATAAATCCACGAACAATTACAAAATTCTCATGGAGCACCTTGGCCATTGGAGCTAAACAATTTGTGGTGCAGGAAGCGTTAGAAATAATTTTGTGATTTTTCGGATCATATGAACCTTCATTTACGCCCAAGACAAGAGTGACATCCTCGTCCGTGGCGGGAGCCGAAATTACAACCTTCTTTGCTCCCCCTGTCAAGTGCTTCGCAGCATCCGATGCCTTTGTAAACCTTCCGGTTGATTCGATAATGATGTCAGCGCCAACGGAGGACCAAGGAAGTGCTGTCGGATCCTTTTCAGCAAAAACTCGAATCTTCTTTCCGCCAATAGTTAACGAGTTCTCATCAAAACTTACCTCTTGATCAATTCGACCCAAGATTGAGTCGTACTTAACTAAGTGGGCCAGAGTGTCAATACTTGTCAGGTCATTAACTGCAACAATCTCAACTGGAGCTTTTGCCGCAAGCGCTGCTCTCAGAAAATTACGACCGATACGGCCAAAACCATTAATCCCAACCTTCACCATTGAACATTCCTCATCATTCGAAAATTTATGAATCTTGGGCCACAACGTCGTGGCGAAGCCTGAAGTCTATCAGTGCTCGGTTTCTAGAAATGTGTAATTAGCCAAGCAGATCAGGTGTGAGACCAGCCTCGGTATCCGGAATGCCTAACTCGGAAGCTCGCTTATCTGCCATCGCAAGCAGTCGACGTATTCTTCCGGCGATCGCATCTTTCGTCATCGGCGGCGATGCCAAAGAACCCAACTCTTCTAAACTCGCTTGTCCATGATTGATTCGAAGCTCGCCCGCTTCACGTAAGTGACCTGGAATTTCCTCTCCTAAAATTTCTAGAGCGCGCTGTACCCGTGCTGAAGCCGCGACTGCTGCTCGGGCAGATCTCCGCAAATTCGCATCATCGAAATTCGCTAATCGATTTGCAGTGGCTCTTACCTCTCTTCTCATCCTACGTTCTTCCCAAGCCATCACACTTTCGTGCGCGCCCAACCTTGTCAAAAAAACTCCAATTGCATCGCCATCTCTGATTACAACTCGATCTACGCCACGGACTTCTCGTGCCTTTGCAGTTATTCCAAGTCGACGCGCTGCGCCGACTAATGCCAACGCTGCCTCCGGGCCTGGACAAGTTATCTCTAGCGCCGAAGATCTCCCAGGCTCAGTTAATGAACCATGAGCCAGAAATGCGCCACGCCATGCAGCTTCCGCATCGCATACACCCGCTGAAACAACTTGCGGTGGTAGACCACGAACTGGCCTCGAATTTGAATCAACCAAACCAGTCTGTCTCGCTAGGGCATCTCCATCTTTAGTAACTCTTACTAAATAGCGACTTCCTTTTCGTAATCCCCCTGCGCTTATTACTGCGAGGTCTGACTCGTGACCATAAATATCGCCAATATCTTTTCGAATTCTGCGAGCAGCCTGAGCAGTATCAAGTTCTATTTCAACCATGATCTTTCCGGCGGTGAGATGGAGTCCACCCGCGAAGCGCAATATTGAAGAGACCTCAGCTTTCCGGCAGCATGGTTTAGAGACCGAGAGACGACTTAACTCATCCTTAACAGAAGCAGTCATTGCCATGAGGGTTATCTAATCACTTCGGCGCTCATAATTTCTCGAGAACAGAGAGCTAATTTTTTCGAATCATGCTGATCACTCCCGGAATTTCTGGCTATCTGGCTTGAAATGAGTTCACCGCCCGTGATTATCTGATCCGCGATAGCAAAATCACATTTGAAATCAGGTGCAAAAGTGCGAATAACTTCAAGATGATTGGCTGCCCCAGTGTCACCCAGCTCTTCGGGGGGATTCGTGACATTAGCAGGCCAATTAAGAATCAAAATTTTGCGAGCTTTTAATTCGCAGATCGCCTTTCGCTGGGGCGCTATTATTAAATGTGGCATCACACTTGAAAACCAAGACCCTGGACAGATCGTCAAAAAATCTGCATCAGCAATCGCTCTTAATCCTTCTTCAGTTGGTTTTGCATTCTCGGGAATGAGAGTTAGTTCTTCGAGCTCGCCCCTGGCAAGGGCCACCTCTTTCTGGCCGCGAACTACCTGAGCTCCCTCCCAGGTACGGAGCCTGCCCTGAATTTCTAGAGGTTCTCGCGACATCGGAAGGACGCGACCTACCACTTTTAACAATTGCCCCACACAATCAAGGCCTGCGATTGGGTCCTGATCTCTATCCCATAATGCAGCCAAGGGAGGGTTTCCCAGGGCATGGCCTCCGCCAAATGCGACGATTTTTGACCCTGCAATCAACGTTCCCTGCCTAGATCTCTATGAATTGCGTGGGCTGAAATATCGAAATCGCTTGTAAGTGATTTGCCGTTCAATCTCCTCGCTAACTCTTCGGCAATTGCAACGCTGCGATGTTTGCCGCCGGTGCAGCCAATTGCCAGCGTTATGAATTTCTTACCTTCACGCAAATATCCAGCTGCAACACTTTCAAACATGGAAACATATCGGTCGAGGAATTCAGGAACTTGGGCTGCGCTCAAAACGGCAGAACTAACTTCTTTATCCAACCCATTTTTCGGTCTTAGTTCTGCTTGCCAATGCGGGTTGGGAATAAACCTGCAGTCCATAACTAAATCGGCATCGGCTGGAACTCCAAATTTATATCCGAACGAAAGGGTGTTTACCTTGAGAGCAGCTAATGAGCCACTCTGGAATAGTTCATTTATTTTCCGTTCCAATTGGTGAATATTAAATTGTGAGGTGTCTACAACTAAGTCTGCTCTGGCGCGAAGTTCGTTCAATTTCGCGCGCTCCCTATCAATTCCATCCAAAATTCTGTCGTTGCGCTGCAGCGGATGTGGCCTTCTGGAAGATTCAAACCTTCTTATCAATACCTCATCAGATGCATCGACAAAGATGATTTTTCTAGAGACTCCAATTTCGACAACATCAGCAAGCGATCTATTTAGATCGCCAAAAAATTGCCTTCCGCGAACGTCAATGACGACTGCGATGGAATCTTCGGTGTGCTCCGTCATTTTGATTACGGAAGTAAGAAGTTGAGGAGGAAGATTATCTATTACGTACCAACCAGAATCTTCCAGGGAGTGAGCCACCGTTGAGCGGCCCGCGCCACTCATTCCAGTGATGATTACAACTTCACGTGTCATGGTTACATCATGCTATCTCTGTCAAGGATGCTCGATAATTTCGCCAGTTTTTGCATCTACCTGAGTAATGGATTCATTTCTTTGCAGAACGCTGACAATCATTTTGGAAGTCTTCGCACCAATGCCGGGGATAGCGGCGATTTCTTCTGCTGTTGCTTTTCGCAAGGCTGCGATCGAGCCGTAGCGCTGCATCAATGCGGATCGTCGGCTCTCGCCGAGCCCAGAAATTTCATCCAAAAGAGATTCGAGCATTAGTCGCGAACGCTTAGAGCGGTGAAATGTAATGGCGAATCGGTGAGCTTCATCTCGAATGCGTTGTACTAGATATAGCGCCTCACTATTCCTTGGCAGAATCACCGGGTAGGCGCGATCTGGGAACCAGATTTCCTCCAGTCGCTTCGCCAATCCCACAAGCGTCACGTTGGTGATTCCTAGATCGGCAAGCGCTCTTGCGGCAGCATTTACTTGGCCTCTACCACCGTCGACAATCAATAGTTGCGGTGGATATGCGAATTTCGGTCTGGCGGAACCCTCAAGATCACTTAAATCTTTTTCAGCTAAATAGCGTTTAAAGCGTCTCGTGATAACGTGATTCATAGCTCGGGTATCATCAAATTTTTCTTTATCTTCGATGCCAAATCTTCGATAATCACTCTTTTTTGGTTGGCCATCTTCAAAGACAACCATTGATGCCACGACTGAGGTCCCTTGAATATTTGAGATATCAAAGCACTCGATTCGAAGTGGTAGTTCCTCCATTTCTACGGCATTTGCGAGCTCTTCCAACGCTCTTCCAGATATAGCGGCGTCGTTTGAACGCTTACTGAGAAATTGGATTAGCGCTTGATTTGCATTCCGACGGACGACTTCAAGTATTTCCAGTCGCTCTCCCCTATTCGGCTGACTTAGTTTCACTCGTCGGCCTGCTCGTTCACCAAGGAAATTTTCCAGCTCGGATAATCCAGTCACGGCTAGATTAATTTCAATTTCAGTTGAAATCTCCAAGTCTCGATATATCATTTCAAGAGCAGCGGTAGCTAAATCAACATCTTCTACGAGATTAGTACGATCAATGATCCAGGATCTAGACCCCACTATTCGCCCTTTCCTGATTCGAAAGATTGAAGCGGCGGAATGCGTAATATCTTCATGGATCGCAATAAAGTCTGCAGAGATGCTCTCTGAAATTGCAGCCTCATTGGATTCATTGGCTATTTCAAGCCCTCGTAATTTGTCACGTAGTTTTGCTGCTCTTTCAAAATCTTCAGCCGCTGAAGCCCTTGCCATCTCAGCCTTTAGGTGATTTTCAATATCCTGATTACCCGAGTCCATGAATTCAATCAGTAGATTTACAAGTTGCCGATGTTCATCCGCAGTTATGCGCCCTACACATGGAGCGGTACATTTTCCAATATCGCCGAGAAGACAGTGACGCTTAGATTTCTGAGCCCGCTCAAAGTTGCTTGCGGAACACGATCGGATTGGGTAAGTCTCAAGAATCAAGTCAAAGGTCGTGCGTAATGCCCAAGCATGTGCGTACGGTCCAAAATATTTAATTCCTTTCTGTTTTTGTCGCCGGGTGACAAAAACTCTTGGAACTTCTTCTTTAACGCTTATGGCCAGATACGGGTACGACTTATCATCCTTAAACTGAACGTTGTACTCAGGGTTTTCTTCCTTTATCCAACTAAATTCAAGCTGTAGTGCCGCGACTTCACTCTCTACGACGGTCCAATCTACGCGCTCAGAGGCTTGAACCATTCGAAATGTTTTTTCGGGCAAGTTATTTTGAAAGTAAGAGTTGATGCGATTCTTTAGCGACCTCGCTTTGCCAACGTAGATGACTTTTCCAGCGTTGTTAAAAAACCTATATACCCCAGGTTCGTCTGGAACATTTGAAGGGCGATAATTTTTAGGGTCTGACATCAGTGCTACTTCTTTAGAATGGGTGAAAGGTACTTTGCGGTGTAGCTCTGAGAGTTCTTGGCCACGGATTCAGGAGTTCCTTCAGCAATAACAGTTCCTCCGCCTGAGCCCCCTTCAGGTCCTAAATCAATTATCCAATCGGCGCATTTGATCACATCAAGATTGTGTTCAATTACAACTACTGTGTTGCCACTATCAACCAGTCGCTGTAATACCCCAAGGAGTTTTCTAACGTCTTCAAAATGTAAACCGGTAGTCGGCTCATCCAGAACATAGATAGTTCTACCGGTCGAGCGACGCTGTAACTCAGTTGCCAGTTTTACACGCTGGGCCTCACCTCCGGAAAGCGTAGGCGCGGATTGCCCAAGCCTTACATACCCCAAACCAACATCACATAAAGTTTTCAAGAATCTATGAATCGCTGGAATGGATTCGAAAAATTCAGAAGCTCTTTCAATCGGCATGTCCAGGACTTCCGCAATAGTTTTCCCTTTGTAATGAACCTCCAAGGTTTCTCTGTTATAGCGAGCGCCATGGCATACTTCGCATGGAACATACACATCTGGTAAGAAATTCATTTCTATGGTGATCGTGCCATCCCCAGCACAATTTTCACAACGCCCACCTTTTACGTTGAATGAAAACCTACCTTGCTGATACCCACGTATTTTTGCCTCGCTTGTTTCTGAGAATAGCGCGCGAATCTTGTCGAATACACCGGTGTAAGTGGCTGGATTTGATCGCGGGGTTCGGCCGATTGGAGATTGATCTACATGAACCACCTTATCCAATTGTTCGATTCCCGTAATGGTTCGATGTCGACCCGCAACAATTCGGGCACCATTTAATTTATTTGCGAGCACTGAGTACAGAATGTCATTTACTAATGTGGATTTACCTGATCCGCTAACACCGGTCACTGAAATGAAAAGTCCTAAGGGGAATTGAACATCAATATTTTTAAGATTATTTTCCTTAGCTTCTTTGACCGTAAGCATACGTTTTTGATCTACTGGACGTCGTTTCTTTGGCGTGGGTATCTGACTTCTGCCAGAAATATATGCGCCGGTAATTGATTTCTTAGAATTCATCAGGTCTTCTAAGCTCCCTGAAACGACAATTTCACCACCGTGTTCACCGGCACCTGGACCGATATCTACAATCCAATCGGAGGTTCTAATCGTTTCCTCATCATGCTCAACAACAATTAATGTGTTCCCAAGATCTCTCAAATGTGTAAGGGTCTCGATGAGTCTTCGATTGTCTCGCTGATGTAGCCCAATGCTAGGTTCATCAAGAACATATAGAACGCCAACTAGACCAGAGCCAATTTGGGTTGCGAGGCGGATTCGTTGAGCTTCGCCACCGGATAGCGAAGCGGCAGGTCTGGCTAGAGTTAAATATTCCAATCCAACATCCAATAGGAATCCAAGTCTGGCATTTACTTCTTTCATAACTCTCTCAGCAATCTTGACCTCACGTGAGCCAAGTTTGATTTCTTTGAGAAACTTGGCGCACTCTTCAATTGAAAGTTCACAAATTTCAGCGATGTTCTTTTCAGCCAGGGTGACGGCTAGAACCTCAGGCTTTAATCGAGTTCCTTTACAGACGGCACAGGGTGTTTCTCGCATATACGCCTCATATTTTTCGCGGCTGTAATCACTTTCCGTTTCACCGTGGCGTCTCTCTATAAATGGAATTACGCCTTCAAAACCTGTGGAGTAACTTCTCACTCTGCCATATCTATTTCGATATTTAACGTGTACTTCGTATTCGTAACCATTGAGAATCGCCTCTTTAGCCTTGGTGGACAGCTTTGACCAAGGAGTATTCATTGAGAATTTAATGTCCTTTGCTAATGCTTCAAGTAGATTATTGAAGTATTCGGCGCTCTGTCCTCCGGCCCAGGGTGCGATTGCACCGTCACTGATTGAGATGCTGTCATCCGGAATAATTAACTCTTCATCAACTTCTAACTTTGACCCAATTCCTGTGCATTCCGGGCAGGCGCCAAATGGCGAATTAAATGAGAATGACCGAGGTTCCATTTCTTGAATTGAGATGCCACAATCATGACAGGCGAGCAATTCACTGTAAGTCCGCTCCTTTTCCTCTTTCCCCTTGGCATCTACAAATTCCAATGTGACGATACCGTTGGCAAGTTTCAAGCCCGTCTCAATCGAATCCGTAAGCCGTTGTTGTGATTCCGGCTTTGCAACAAGTCGGTCAATGACTACTTCAATTGTGTGTTTCTCTTGTTTTTTCAATTTAGGAGGATCACTCAGTTGAATTGTCGCGCCATCAACTCGTGCCCGCGCATAACCTTGAGCCTGAAGATCTTTAAAGAGATCTGCGAATTCGCCCTTTCGAGAGCGAATCATAGGAGCTAAAACCTGAAACCTTGTTTCGTTTGGCAAAGCCAAGATTTGATCTACTATATTTTGAGGAGTTTGCTTTGTAATCGGTTTGCTGCACTTTGGACAATGTGGCTTACCTGCCCTCGAAAATAGAAGACGCAAATAATCATAAACTTCAGTGATAGTTCCTACTGTTGATCTGGGGTTACGGTTAGTTGATTTCTGATCAATGGAAACTGCCGGTGAAAGTCCCTCAATAAAATCTACATCGGGTTTATCCATCTGCCCTAAGAATTGACGAGCATAGGCCGAGAGAGATTCGACGTATCTGCGTTGGCCTTCTGCAAATATGGTGTCAAAAGCCAGAGATGATTTTCCTGAGCCGGAAAGTCCCGTAAAAACAATTAACGAGTTTCTCGGCAAATCCAAGGATGCATTCTTTAAGTTGTGCTCTTTTGCACCTCTAACTATAAGGCGATCAGCGCTCATCAATGCCCTGCCTCATCCATTCCGCGCAGCTCCTTTTTCAATTCCCTTATCTCATCACGTAACCTCGCTGCCAATTCAAATTGCAATTGCTCAGCAGCGCTTCGCATCTGCTCGGTCAGCGAATTAATCAATCCTAAAAGTTCAAGGCGAGGCAAGGCTACGAGCGATTTGGCATGAACGCCAACCGGTGTTTCGCTCACACCTCGCCCACTGGAAGCAACTACTTGCGCTGTGTCCAAACTCTCGCGCTCAATTAAATCGGTAATATCGGCAATTCGTTTCCGTAAAGGTGTTGGATCAATGCCCATATCGCGATTGTAGTTTTCTTGTTTTATTCGTCGACGATTCGTTTCATCAATAGCGTTGCGCATTGAGTCAGTCAGATTATCTGCATACATGTGGACTTCGCCCGAAACATTTCTTGCAGCGCGTCCAATTGTCTGAATGAGGGATCTAGTTGAACGCAAAAAGCCTTCTTTATCCGCATCTAAAATTGATACGAGGGATACTTCAGGAAGGTCTAGTCCCTCTCGAAGTAGGTTTATACCAATAAGAACATCGTATTCGCCCTTACGTAATTCCCTGAGAAGTTCGACTCGACGTAAGGTATCGACTTCTGAATGGAGATACCTAACTCGAACTCCATTATTTGCAAAATAATCAGAAAGGTCTTCTGCCATCTTTTTAGTAAGTGTAGTAACTAGAACTCTTTCGTTTCGATCAGCACGCAATTTGATCTCATGCATTAGATCATCAATTTGATTCTTTGTGGGCTTAACAATTATGCGCGGGTCTACCAGGCCGGTAGGACGAATGACTTGTTCCACGTACGATCCATTTGACTGATCTAATTCATATGGACCTGGGGTTGCCGAGAGATATACCTTCTGCGGAGTTCTCTCAAGAAACTCATTAAATTTGAGAGGTCTATTGTCAAGAGCGCTGGGCAATCTGAATCCGTGCTCCACTAATGTGCGCTTTCTCGAAGCATCCCCCTCATACATGGCGCCAATTTGAGGGACAGTGATATGTGATTCATCAATTACGCAGAGAAAATCAGCTGGGAAATAATCGAGTAAACAATTCGGTGCGCTGCCAGGCAGACGACCATCTATATGTCTTGAATAATTTTCGATTCCTGAGCAGAAACCAAGTTGAGCCATCATCTCTAAATCGAACTGGGTTCGCATACGCAATCGTTGAGCTTCCAGTAACTTATTCTGTTTTTCTAATTCTCTTAGTCGCTCTTCTAACTCATTTTCTATATCCGACATGGCGCGCTTCATAGTCTCCGGACCGGCCGAGTAGTGGGTAGCTGGGAATATAAATACTTCCTTGACGTCGCTTACAATTTCGCCTGTAAGTGGGTTTAAAGTTGTCAATCTCTCAATCTCATCACCGAACATCTCGATTCTAATAGCTAATTCCTCATAAACGGGAATAATCTCGACAGTATCGCCACGAACACGAAATGTTCCTCTTTCAAATGCAACGTCATTTCTCTTGTACTGTATTTCGACAAATTTTCTTAGCAGTCCGTTTCGTTCTATCGAATCACCCACGCCAATTCGAATCATTCGATCTATGTATTCCTGTGGTGTACCAAGTCCGTATATACAGGAAACTGTTGCAACTACGATCACATCACGTCTAGTTAGGAGTGAATACGTTGCCGAGTAGCGTAATCTCTCTACTTCTGAATTTACAGAGGCATCCTTCTCAATGAAAGTATCCGTTTGTGGAACGTATGCTTCGGGTTGGTAATAGTCGTAATACGATACAAAATACTCAACTGCATTTTCTGGCATCAACTCGCGGAATTCATTTGCTAACTGGGCGGCTAAAGTCTTATTTGGCGCTAACACCAATGTAGGTCGTTGTACTTGTTCTATTAACCAGGCAACGGTTGCTGACTTTCCCGTACCTGTTGCGCCAAGCAAAACTATGTCACTCTCGCCCCGCTGAACTCCCTCAGTTAATTCAGCAATGGCTGTTGGTTGGTCTCCGGCAGGTTTGAATTCGCTGATTACCTTAAATGGTTTATCGGCTCGGGGTGTTGATGTAGCGACTCTGCTCATTTCTCTATGCGATGCCTTAATTCGTTCTCCCAGATACTTAAGACTTGCCTCTCAAGCGCTGGAACATCCCCATCGTTTTCTATTACGAAATCTGAAATGGATTCTCGTTCTTCGCGAGTTGCCTGAGCCGCAATGCGTTTTTCAATCTCGTAGCCCTTAAGGCCTCGGGTGAGCAATCGCGCTCGTCGATCTTCTATATTGGCCTCTACCGTTATAACTAAGTCGAACCTATCCTGTCCTTTGGTTTCGAAAAGTAGAGGTATCTCATTTATGACAACGGCATTTTCACCTGCTAAAGAAGTTAACTTTGTTGCCAGTTCGCGAACTTTTGGATGAATAATGTTTTCTAAATCTCTTCGGGCGTCAGCGTTTTGAAAAACAATCGCAGCCAGTTTTGAGCGATCAATTTCACCATCGAGCAGAATTTCATCACCAAATCGTGCAATCACTTCATCGAACCCAGGTTTGCCACGTTCGATAACTTCTCGAGCAAGCTGATCGGAGTCAATACAAATTGCACCTAGATCTGCGAATAACTCAGCAACTAAGGATTTTCCCGCACCGATACCACCTGTGAGAGCTATCGAGATCATCGCTCGACTCCTAAATCACTTAGAGGCTAGGGAATCCTGACACTTTTAGGCAGTTGGTTCATCTGATTGCGCAGGAGTTGAAGCGGCCGCGGCAGCATCTGCTGCTTGCGCTTCCGACTTTTGTTTCTTGTGCGCGAGGAATCTAGCTTGCGCCTCGGCATATTGACGCTCCCAAGCCTCACGTTGCGCTTCAAACCCTGGTTGCCACCCTTGAGTTTGCGGATCGAAACCTTCAGGATAAATAAAGATTCCGTTTTCATCATAACGAGCTGGCATGCCGTATTGAGTTGCATCAAATGCCTCAACAGGTACGTCCTGACCTTCGTTAGCTTGCCTCAGCGAAAGTGAGATTCGGCGACGTTCCAGATCAATATCAATAATTTTTACGAATAGTTGGTCGCCAACTTGAACAACTTGTTCTGGAATTTCAACATGTCGGTCTGCGAGTTCTGAAATATGTACTAGCCCTTCGATTCCATCAAATACTTTGATAAATGCACCGAAAGGAACGAGTTTGGTCACCTCTCCTGGTACGACTTGTTTGATGGTATGAGATCTAGCGAATGCCTGCCAAGGATCTTCCTGCGTGGCCTTCAAAGATAGAGAGACTCGCTCTCTTTCAAAATCTACTTCGAGGACTTCTACAGTGACTTCATCGCCCACTTCGACTACTTCTCCAGGATGATCGATATGTTTCCAAGAAAGCTCAGAAACGTGAACTAAGCCGTCAACTCCACCCAAATCTACGAATGCCCCGAAATTAACGATCGATGAAACCACGCCGGTGCGAACTTGACCTTTTTGTAGTTGATTCAAGAATGTAGTTCGCGATTCAGACTGTGTCTGTTCAAGGTAAGCGCGACGAGAGAGAACTACATTATTTCTATTTTTATCGAGTTCGATAATTTTCATCTCAACTTGTTTGCCAATATATGGAGATAGATCTCTGACTCGGCGCATCTCTACTAATGAAGCTGGGAGAAATCCTCGAAGTCCGATATCAACTATTAAACCGCCCTTTACTACTTCGATTACGGTTCCAACTACAACTTCATCACGTTCTTTCTTACTCTCAATTTCGCCCCAAGCCTTTTCATATTGAGCTCGCTTCTTAGAGAGGATTAGGCGACCCTCTTTATCCTCTTTTTGAAGAACTAGCGCCTCTATGCGCTCGCCAATCTTCACAAGTTCGCTGGGATCTAAATCATTTCTTATTGATAGCTCACGAGATGGAATAACGCCTTCTGTCTTGTATCCAATATCAAGAAGCACTTCGTCGCGGTCTACTTGGACGACAATTCCGGAGACAAGATCTCCGTCATTAAAATTCTTTATGGTTCCTTCGATGGCTGCGAGAAATTCGGCTGCGGAACCAACATCATTAATAGAAATTTGAGTGGACAAGATCCTCCAAGTTTTACTGCAACTAGTAGGGCAAGCTCAGGGGCCGACTCCAAAGGGCATTTCCTACTAGGTCTTAGGCGATGCAAGCTCCCAAAGCAAGGATGCGAAGAGTACTTTCTGGGCCTCTCCGGGGTCAATTCTTAGTGAGCGGCCTCGTGCCAGTTTCGACCAAATCCAACGTTTACGTCTAGTGGAGCCCGCAACGGATATGCAGAACCCATCTCGCGACGAACCAGTTCCTCGAAAGATGAGCTCTCATTTGCAACTACTTCAAAGATCAATTCATCATGGACTTGGAGTAACAATCTCGACTTCATACCATTTCGCTTTATTGCATCGGCAACACGGATCATGGCAACTTTAATAATGTCGGCCGCCGAGCCTTGAATTGGTGCATTTAGCGCCATTCGCTCTGCAATCTCGCGACGTTGTCGATTCTCGTGATTGAGGTCCGGCAGATAGCGCCTTCGCCCCATAATAGTTTCCGTATATCCCTCGTCTCGCGCGATTCGGACTACCTCTCTCAAATATCTCTGGATTTCACCGAATCGAAGAAAGTACCGATCCATTAGAGCACTCGCCTCGTTAGGAGCAATATCTAATTGTTGCGCTAACCCGAAAGAGGAGAGTCCGTATGCCAAACCATAAGACATAGCTTTAATCTGCCGTCGCATATTCTCGTTTACTTTCGTAACAGATACTCCAAAAACTTGCGCCGCAACAGTTTTATGCAAATCCTCGCCTTCCGCAAAAGCTTTTAACAATCCTTCGTCTTGAGACAGATGAGCCATAATTCTCATTTCAATCTGGCTATAGTCAGCAGTCATCAATTGACTAAATGGAGTAATAGCAACAAAAGCCTCTCGAATGCGTCTTCCCTCTTTACTGCGAATTGGGATGTTCTGAAGATTTGGGTCAATTGAAGAAAGTCTTCCGGTCGCTGTCACCGTTTGCTGAAAGCTAGTGTGAATTCGGGAATCGCTTCCAACAAATTCAATAAGTCCCTCCACGGTTGTCCGTAGTTTTGCGAATTCTCGTATTTTCAAAATATTGGCCAGCACTTTATGCTGGGTCGTATTAAATAACCACTCTAAAGACTCGGCATCGGTGCTGTAGCCCGTCTTAATTCGCTTCGTTTTGGGGAGTTTCAATTTTTCAAAGAGTACAACTTGGAGTTGCTTTGGCGATGAGATATTAAATTCCTCGCCGGCCTCCTTATAAGCAGCTTTAATGGCCCCATTTTCGACTTCAAAAAACTCAGCCCGAAATTTATTCAAATAATCTTTATCGACACCGATGCCAACCTTCTCCATTTCGGCAAGTAGCACCATTGTTGGCATTTCAAGTTCTTTAAAGAGCTTAAGAAGCTCGCGCGACTTCATTTCTTGAATCAATAACTCTTCGAGTTTGTATAGAGCGAAAACATAGTCTGGCTCGATGAGCTCAGTAAATAATTCTAGTTTAGATGGGGACAATTCCGATTCTAGATATTTTTTTGCAATTGCCGGTAAGTCTAAATCTCTAGTTCCTGGATTTATTAGATAAGCCGCAATTTCAGAATCAAATACGACCTCGCAGCCCAAATCGCACTTAACTAGATCTTTACCACTATGGGTAATGACAATTTTTCCGGAAAGCAAGCCAGGCTTTACTTCGGTAGATACCGCAGCGCCTGTGACCGTCACTGCATATAGAAGATTTCCTCCCGTTAGCGCGGCAACCTTTGGTTCATTGCTTAAGGCCGCCATGAAATCAGTCGAAGACAGCTTTTTCCATTCAGTTGTTTGCGTATTCTCTCTCCGAACTGCATTATTATTATGAGAAGTTGAGCTAGCTTTTGCTTGGTCCAAGACGAGCACTTGTACTCGTTCTCGAAGTGCCTTAATTTCAAGTTCTTCAAAAAGTTGATTGGTTTTAATGAGATCTACACCGCGCCAAACTAATTCTCCAAAATTGAATTGGATCGGAACATCTTTTCGTAATTCAGTAAGCTCTCGGTTCTTCAATACAATCTTGAGATTTTCGCGAAGTGATTCGCCGACTTTGCCCTTTATTTCCGAGCTGTGTTCAATCAAATTCTTCAAACTTCCGTACCCGTTAATCCACTTAGCAGCAGTCTTTTCGCCGACTCCCGGAATAGATGGCAAGTTATCGCTGGGGTCACCTCTGAGAGCTGCGTAATCCGGATACTGCTCGGGTGTTAACCCGTATCGCTCCTGCAAAGCCTCGGGCGACATTCGGGAGAGGTCAGTAACGCCCTTCTTAGGATAGAGAACTGTGACGCTCTGAGTGATTAACTGGAAGGCATCGCGATCTCCGGTGCAAATAAGAATCTCCGAATTCTTAGGCGAATTTTCAATGATTGATGCAATTACGTCATCGGCCTCGAAACCAGCCACTTCAAAACTCGGAATTTGAAATGCTTGGACAAGTTCATCTATATATGAAAGTTGAGATCTAAACTCATCAGGAGTGGCTGCCCGATTCGCTTTGTATTCGGGAAATACTTCCTTTCTAAATGTTTTTCTCGATACATCAAATGCAATGATTACGTGAGTAGGCTTTTCGTCTCTAATTAGATTTATTAACATAGATGCCAATCCATAGATTGCATTTGTTGGTTGGCCGCTGCTTGTCGAGAAATTATCAACAGGAAGGGCATAAAAAGCTCGATATGCCAGCGAATGGCCATCAATGAGCAAAATTCGTGGTTTCATCGTCAACTGAATCCTAGATGGCACACGCTTCTCCATCTACACTCTAGCCATGACTGATTTCATGAAGATATTGAAGGAACGTGGCGGGGGCGCTCTAGCTCAGAAGATGGGAATCGAAATCCTTGAAGTTTCGCCTCAAAAATTAGTCGCCACTATGCCAGTTGAGGGAAACACTCAACCTCTTGGACTGTTGCATGGTGGGGCCAGCGTCGTACTGGCAGAAAGCCTTGGTTCAATCGGAACTCAACTTCACGCTGGACCAACTCGCAAAATAGTCGGATTAGATATAAATGCAACGCACCATAAATCGGCAACTAGTGGATTGGTTACCGGAGTTGCTACTGCTATCTCGCTTGGCAATACTCTCTGTTGCTACCAAGTAGAAATCACAAACGACAAAGGTGAGCGCACGTGCACCGCCCGAATTACCTGCCTTATTTTGGCAGATCGTTCTTGATTTGCTTGGGATCTAAAATTGCCAAAGCTAATTCTTTCATGGTGGTTCTTTGATCCATCGCAGTTTTTTGAATCCACTGGTACGCCTGAGCTTCGGAGAGATTGAGTGTTTGCATTAATACCGCTTTAGCACGATCAAGCAATTTTCGAGTTTCTAATCTCTCCGTTAGATCTGTAATTTCGTCTCTCAAAGTTATTAATTCTACAAACCGACTGAAGGCAATTTCAATTGCCGGAATAAGATCTGCAATAGTGAATGGTTTTACAACATAGCCCATAACTCCGGCATCACGAGCTCGCTCAACCAATTCGCGCTGGCTAAATGCCGTCAACATCAAAGTAGGACAGATTGAGATAATTTCAGATGCAGCAGAGATTCCATCAAGCTTCGGCATTTTGACATCTAATATCGCTAGATCTGGTTTAAGCACCTTTGCCAATTCAATTGCCTCGACACCGTCAGTTGCCTCTCCAACAACTTCGTAGCCGGCTTCTTTTAACATCTCTGATAGGTCCATGCGAATTAAAGTTTCGTCTTCTGCAATGAGAATTCTTGAGATAGCCATCACTTGACCTTTTTGTGCCTCGAGTCGGATTCGAACCGACACTATACGGTTTTTGAGACCGTCCTCTCTACCGTTGGAGTACCGAGGCGCGGACGAAGTTTAGCGATAGGCCGGGGCGATGCCGCCAACGGCATCACCGATATTGTGCACCCGCATCGCATTAGTTGATCCAGGAATGCCTGGCGGTGAACCAGCAACAATCATTATCGATTCGCCGCGATTCACTCTTTCCGTGTTTAAGAGAATCGCATCAACTTGCTTAACCATTTGATCGGTCGTTTCAACTAACGGCGCAAGCATTGATTCCACTCCCCAGGTGAGCGCTAATTGGCGGTATGTATTCTCATCGGGAGTCAAGGCCACAATGGGAATACTGGATCGCAAACGAGACATCCGTCGAGCGGAATCTCCAGACTTAGTAAATGTGGCTAACATCTTTGCTCCAATAACTTGACCAACTTCAGAGGCGGCTTTAGTTATGGCGCCTCCTTTAGTTTTTGGATTATGCAGTAGATGTGGAATTAGATGCAGGGCATCAGTTTCAGTCTTTTCGATAATTCGTGCCATTGTTTGAACAGATTCAATGGGAAAATTTCCGATACTTGTTTCTCCAGATAGCATAAGTGCATCTGCGCCATCCAAAACCGCATTTGCGCAATCTGTAGCCTCTGCTCGAGTGGGTCTGGAATTAGTTATCATCGAATCTAGCATCTGAGTTGCAACAATTACTGGTTTGGCCTGCTCTCTAGCCATTGTGATGCATCGCTTCTGTATGAGCGGAATCTCTTCAATTGGCATTTCTACGCCAAGGTCACCACGGGCCACCATAATTCCGTCAAAAGCCTCAATAATTGAATCCAAATTTGCAACAGCCTGAGGCTTTTCAATTTTAGCTATCACCGGTCGGAAGATTCCCTCTTCTTTCATTATCGCGTGTACCGCATTAATATCTTCTGCACTTCTCACAAACGATAGCGCAATTAAATCCGCTCCAGAACGGAGCGCCCACCTTAAGTCAGACTCGTCTTTATCTGACATTGCCGGAACAGAAACCGTGACGCCAGGTAGATTAATGCCCTTGCTGCTGGAAATCTGTCCTGCTTCCAAACATTTGGTTTGAACAGTTTTCTTATCTACTTTTAACACTTCAACGACTACTAGACCGTCATCTATGAGAAGTAAATCTCCGGGTTTACAATCTCCGGGCAAGCCCTTGTATGTCGTTCCTACCAGTTCTTTAGTCCCCTCAACTTCATCGGTAGTAATTGTCAGCAGATCGCCAATTTCAAGATCATGGGAACCGGCACTAAATCTGCCCAAACGAATTTTCGGACCCTGTAAATCCGCCATGATTGCTACTGCCACTCCAGCGCTTTCAGCCGCTTTTCTTACCGAAAGCAATCTCTGTAGATGTTCGCTCTGTTCGCCGTGAGATAGATTCAATCTCGCGACATTCATTCCAGCCGAGATTAGCTCAGATATTTTTGCATCAGTGCCCACGGCAGGACCGAGGGTGCAAACAATTTTTGCTCTCCGCAAAAGAAACCTCGCTCAAATACAGGATTGATCAAAGACTGCGATGTCTTTTAACTTCGACCAAGTCTATCAAGTAGCTGAAGTTAGAAAATTGCTTCAAATTCCAGAGATATGCGCGAGTTGGCCGACTCCAGCCGTAATTGCCATTCCGAGAGCGCCACCTGCCAATATTCTGAAAGTAGTCTTGCTTACGCTGGACCCGGCAGTCTTGGCGCTAATAACACCGGCGATTATCAAACCCACAAACGTTGTGGCAATTATCGAGATCGCTTTTCCACCCAGACTTGGAGCAAATGCGCCGAGGAAGGGAATTAACCCACCGGCAGTGAAACTTAGCGCTGAAGCTACTGCAGCCTGAATTGGTCTCGCTCGAGTCGCGACGTGATGTCCTAATTCTTCGCGCAGGTGAGCAGCGAGAGCATCTTTATCGTGGAGTTCTTGCGCAACCTGTTCTGCGAGACGTCTTGAAATTCCTCGCGATTCATAAATCTGCGTTAGCTCCTCTAATTCACCTTTAGCATCATCAGCTAATTGACGAATTTCCAATTCTCGATCGGATTTCTCAATATCATTTTGCGATTTTACTGAGACGTACTCTCCTACCGCCATTGACATTGCGCCGGCCACTATTGCTGCGATGCCTGCTGTAACTACAAAATCATTTTTGCCCGCGCTTACAATACCAATCATCAACGACGCAGTTGAGACAAGTCCATCGTTCGAACCAAGGACTGCGGCACGAAGCCAGCCAGCTCTATGAGCACGATGGGCTTCTACGCCATTTCGTTGATCGGCAATCTCCATGTAGAAAGACTATCTCGTGGCAGGTTAAATTTCGATATTTGAAGGTGAAGGACGCTGAAAATTTCGTTTCCAAAGTATTGCCAACGAGATACCCAGTAGAATCAAACTTGTCCAAATGTTAAGTCTCAAACCAAGTATGAGATTTGCGTCATCAATTCTCAAACTTTCGATCCATAATCTACCTATCGAATAGAGAGCTACGTAGGAGATGAATACTGAACCGCTTCGAAGATTTTCAAATACTTTCCACTTGACCAAGACTAAGGCAGCAAAAAGACACCAGATTGATTCGTAAAGGAAGGTGGGATGAAAAGTTTCAAATTGAGTATATCCACTGGGTCGATATCGCGGCGGAACTTGTAACGACCAAAAAGCATCAAGCGGTCTGCCAAATAATTCAACATTGAACCAGTTTCCAATACGCCCAATCGCCTGAGCAATCAAAAGCCCAGGAGCAAGCGCATCTGCGAAGATAGAGAACGAGATATCTCGATTGTTTTTGAGTTTTCGATATGCAAGAAATGCGACCAAAGTCCCTAGCGAGATCGCCCCCCAAATACCCAATCCACCTTGCCAGATGTAAAGCGCTTCTATTGGTTTTCCGCCATCGCCAAAATAGCGCTGCGGTGATGTAATTACGTGATACAGACGTCCGCCGACAATCCCTGCGGGGACAGCATAGATAGCTACATCTCCAACAATTCCTTGGGCGCCCCCATTTCTAACATATCTCTTATTTCCAATAAATATTGCCACTGCAACACCAACAATTATGCATAAGGCATAGAAGTGAATGGTGAGCGGTCCAATCTCGAGTAGAGATTGGCTAGGAGATGGAATCACGCCTACTACTTAGCGGCTTCTACCGCAGCTCTAAACTCATCCAAATTAAATTCGACACCGCTTCGTTGCCAAACAGTGCCATTGATGAAGACGGTCGGTGTTCCCTTTACATTGTATTTAGGCATAGAGTCATAAACAGATTTAGCACGGTCAGCGTATTTGTTTTCAGTTACGCAACTCGTGAATGACTCTGAGGTCATGCCCAAACGGTTTCCAATCTCCAAAAGATTTGGGACCGTATATGTTCCTGAACCCTCGCGCCCCTGCACAGTGTAGATCGCCTTGTGGTAGGCCAAGAAGCGTCCTTCGTCGGCAGCACAAAATGCGGCGTTGGCTGCTTGTACAGATTCATTTCCTAGAAATGATGTCATTCGATAAGTAACTTCGGCTTGATTTGCACGGACTAATTCGTCGAGGTAATCTCCGATCTCCGTTTCGAAATCCTTGCAGAATGAACATTGTGGGTCCTCCCAAATATCAATTTTGGGGAGCGTGCCCTTATTGAAAGCTATCCCGAAATCGTCCGTGGGCTCAATTGAAGCGTTAAGGATTGGGCCATTATTTGAGGCATCGACTTTCTCAATTGCCACATCAAAATCAGTTTTCTTTGCAGATTGACGATCAAGAACGGTGAAAATCACGCCAGAGACAACTACAAGTCCAACCATACCGAGAACTAAATTTCTAGTAAGCGTGTCGCCTTTGGGCTTATGGTCGCGGTTTCTTTGACGTGGTTCTTTCGGCATGTAATCTCCTTGATTTACCCAAAATCTTAGTCTACTTGCGGTATTCGGCTAAACGAGACAATTAGGCCCCAGAATTGTCTTCAGATCAGCGCTAAGACTTGGCGAGGCGGTTACCCGCAGTGAATCATCAAGGCGGAAGGTCGTCTCCTTTATCCCGCCTTCGATTCTCAAATGGACTTCTCTAGTTCCTGGGTGTGATCGGAGAATTTCCTTCATGCGGTCAACGACCGGCGGCGTGCATCGTTCAGCCTCGACTCTAATTATGTACGGACCAATCGGCGCCTGATTTACATCGGGAATAGATAGATCAATTGCAGTGATTCGAAGCGTATCTTCGCGTTTATCAATTCGTCCCCGAATAGAGACAATTCGATCTTCAATCAAATAAAGAGCGTGTTGTTGATAAGAATTAGAGAAAAATACTACATCGACAGAACCTTCTAGATCTTCAATTGTGACAATCGCCCAAGTTGACCCTTGTTTACTTACTTTTCGCTGAACATTTGTTATTAGTCCGGCGATTGTGAATACGCTTTCGTGTCCAACGCTATCGTCAATCAATTGGCTTATGGTTATGTCTCGGGCATTACGAAGTACGTTTTCTACACCCAATAGTGGATGATCCGAAACGTAGAGACCTAGCATTTCTCGTTCATAGGAAAGAAGTAGTGGCTTCTCCCACTCCTGGGGCGGGATATCTAGTGCTACCCCAGCAACCCCTGAGACAATTTGGGAATTGCCACCAAAAAGATCGAATTGTCCAATTGCTTCAGCTCTTTTTACTGCAGAAACTGAATCTATCGCCTCTAAATAAACGCTCATTAAGCCTTGCCGCGAATGTCCTAGAGAATCAAAGGCGCCGGCTTTAATTAGCGACTCAATAGTCTTTTTATTGCAAACTGTGGCATCAACTTTTGCAAGAAAGTCGCCGAAAGATTCGAACCTGCCTCTCTCATTTCGGTTTCGCGTAATTGAAGCCACTACGTTTTCTCCGACATTTCTTATTGCCGCTAGCCCAAATCGAATATCGTTTTTTCTGGGCGTATATTCAGCATCCGATTCATTTACATCCGGAGCAAAAACCTTTATCCCCATACGTCGACACTCACTCAAATAGAGAGCGGTCTTCTCTTTATCGCTTTGCACGCTAGTAAGAAGTGCAGCCATGTACTCAGTTGGGTAATTTGCCTTCAAGTAAGCAGTCCAAAATGAAATAACTCCATACCCGGCGCTATGAGCTCTATTAAAAGCGTAGTCGGAGAACGGAATCAGAGTTTTCCATAACTCTTCAATTGCGTTACTTGAGAAACCATTTTGAGTCATTCCAGCTTCAAAATGAACATACTCTTTATCGAGTATTTCTTTGTTCTTCTTTCCCATAGCTTTTCGCAATAAATCTGCACGAGCAAGCGAAAAGCCCGCTACTTTTTGCGCAATAGCCATTACCTGTTCTTGATAAACAATTAATCCATATGTGTCGTCAAGAATTTCACTGAGAGGAGCCTGTAGTTCTGGATGAATTGATTCAATTCGCTTCCGCTTATTCTTTCGATCTGCATAATCATTGTGCGCGTTAACCCCCAACGGTCCTGGGCGATAAAGTGCAATTACAGCTGAAATATCGGCAAAAGCATCTGGAGCCATTGAGCGAAGCAGGGCTCGAATGGGAGCACTATCAAGTTGGAATACCCCCAAGGTTTCACCTCTAGAAAGCATTTCAAAAGTTTTCTTATCTGATAGTTCTAAACCCTCCAGGACAATTTTCTCACCTCGATTTTTCTCTATATTGGCAATGCAATCATCTAAGACAGAAAGATTTCTAAGTCCAAGAAAGTCCATCTTTAATAAGCCGGTCGATTCACATGCGCTCATATCGAATTGAGTGATGGTGGCACCGTCGGTATCTCTTCTATGAATCGGAATGACATCTAGAAGCGGGTCTCGACTCAAAATGACGCCCGCAGCATGGACTCCGGGTTGACGTTTAAGACCTTCTATGCCTCGCGCCATATCAACAATTATTTTTGCGTCAGCATCTTCTTCGTAAATGTTTCGAAACTCCTGTGCTTCCTGGAATCGCTCATGTTCTTTATCGAATATTCCTGAGAGCGAAATATCTTTACCCATAATCGAAGGTGGTAATGCCTTAGTTAATTTATCTCCAAGGGCGAAAGGATATCCAAGAACTCTTGTTGCATCCTTAATTGCCTGTTTGGATTTAATCGTATTGAAAGTGATTATCTGAGCTACTCGATCTTCACCATATTTATCAATTGCGTACCGAATCATCTCGCTACGGCGACGCTCGTCGAAATCCAAATCGATATCAGGCATGGAGATACGATCTGGATTAAGGAATCTTTCAAAAAGC
The DNA here is from genome assembly GCA_016870975.1 of Actinomycetota bacterium. Taxonomy (GTDB): domain Bacteria; phylum Actinomycetota; class Actinomycetes; order Nanopelagicales; family Nanopelagicaceae; genus MAG-120802. The sequence goes on along the minus strand of VGAE01000005.1, from coordinate 25,322 downwards.
AAGCCGTGTTCAATCGGATCCAGTGCGGTGATTCCAAGAGAAAAAGAAACTAAAGATCCGGCAGCCGAACCTCTCCCCGGACCTACTCTTATTCCGACAGACTGTGCGTGGGAAACCAAATCTGCTACGACAAGAAAATATCCCGCAAAACCCATCTTGGTCATGACTTCTAATTCAAAGTCGAGCCGTTTTTGATACTCAGGAGAATGTTTAGGTAGTTTCTTTTCTAGACCAATCTTCGCCTGTTTAACTAGCCAAGAATTTTCATCCTCTCCAGAAGGAACGGGAAACTTAGGCAAAAGGTTTTCATTTTCGCGAAGTTTCACGTTGCATCTCTCAGCCACCAATAGGGTGTTATCGCATGCAATCTCAACGTCTCTAAATATGTGACGCATAGTGGCTGCGTCCTTTAGGTAGAACTCATCGCTATCGAATTTAAATCTCTTTGGGTCGGCCAAGGTCCCTCCGGAGCCAACCGAGAGAATCGCTTCATGATGGCGTGCGTCGCTCGCGTATACATAGTGCAAGTCATTTGTGGCCAGAAGTGGGATTCCCAGTTCTTTGGAGAGCTGCAGTAGTCCATCCTTAACGCGCCGTTCGATATCAAGACCGTGGTCCATCAGTTCGACAAAGAAGTTTCCAGCTCCAAAAATCTCTAGGTACTTGGCTGCTGCCGCGCGCGCCTCGTTGTACGCTCCCATACGCAATCTCGTTTGAATTTCACCGCCGGGACATCCAGTTGTAGCAATTAAACCCGATGAGTATTTCTGGAGAAGTTCGGCATCAACTCTTGGTTTGTAATAAAAACCTTCTAGAGAGGCCAACGAAGCTAATTTGAATAAGTTCGATAATCCAAGATTATTCTCAGCAAGAATTGTCATATGGGTATATGCGCCACCGCCAGAAACATCATCTTCTCCACCATCAGCCCACTTAACACGTTTCTTATCAAATCTAGATTCTGGTGCCACATATGCTTCGATTCCAATAATGGGCTTAACACCTTCAGATTGCATGGTTTTATAAAAATCAAAAGCTCCAAAAACATTTCCGTGATCAGTAATTGCTATGGCATTTCCGCCTTGATTCTTTACCTCTTTTGCCAGTTGATCGATTCGCGCTGCGCCATCGAGCATTGAATACTCGGTATGAACATGCAAATGCACAAATCCCTTACTCATGGGCGGTGAGATTACTACTCGGTCAAGAGGTAGCGGTTAAAATCGAAAGGGCGCGTTTCAAATCCGCGGGGTAAGGTGAAGACAGAGCGATTCGCTTTCCACTCGTAGGCTGTAAGAAGGCTAGTTCCATGGCATGGAGCCACGGACGGCGTAACTCTAAGCGTTCGGCGAGTACTGGATCGGCGCCATATGCCAGATCGCCAACTAGTGGATGGCGGAGCGCATTGAAGTGAACCCTGATCTGGTGGGTTCTTCCCGTCTCAAGTTCGATTCTAAGAAGGCTGATACTCGCTAGACATTCAATTAATTCAAAATGGGTGATGCTGGGTTTCCCATTAGCTACCACGGCAAATCGATAATCTTCTCGGGGATGTCTTCCGATGGGAGCATCAATGGTGCCTTCCGTCGGGTCCATATGTCCTTGAACTAGTGCGTGATAAACCTTCTCTACTTTTCTTGATCTAAATTGATCTTTTAAGTTGAGGTACGCGATTTCATTTTTTGCTACAACCATCAAGCCGGACGTCCCAACGTCAAGTCTTTGAACTATGCCTTTTCTTTCTTCCGATCCCGAAGTTGAAATTCTGCAACCGAGAGAGATGAGATCGCCGAGGACAGTAGGTCCCTGCCATCCTGGGCTTGGGTGGGCGGCGGTCCCTACCGGCTTATCGACCACAGCTACATCGTCATCTTCATATACAACTTGAATGGATTCACTCGTGACTCTTGTAAAATCCAGTGGGTCGATTAATTCAGGTAATTGAATTTCAATTTTTCTTCCCGCGGCCACTCGATCAGATTTAGATAATTGCGCTTTCCCTAATCGCACTCGTCCAGCATTAAGGAGGTCTGCTGCTGAACTTCGAGAAACTTCTAACAGCTTAGATACTGCTATATCTGCGCGCTCGCCATCTAGTTCGTCTGGAATCTCGACGGTTCTGCGTTCACCTTCAGCAGTCACTTCTTAACTCCATCTGAATCACGATTTCCGCGGTCGTCACGAAATGGAATGTTGAAAGTAGCGAGGGCGGCCAGACCTATTCCGGCAATCACAATTGCGCTATCTGCGATATTGAAGGTAGGCCAATTGGGCAGTTCTATCCAATCAATTACCTCTCCGCGCCAGATTCCGGGAGATCTAAAAACTCGGTCAAACAAATTGCCTAGCACGCCTCCTAATAGCAATGCCATAGCTATTGCCCAACGTAAACTTGTTACGTGGCGCACCAAATAAATTAAAAGACCGGCAACTACAAACTTCAGAGTTGAAAGGATAAGAGTTGCTTCGGTCAAGAAATTGAATGCTGCCCCTGAATTTGTCGAATAAGAGAGCTTTAAGAAATCACCAATTAACTTTATGTCAGGTGAGTATCGCAGGTAAGTTTCGGCCCAATTTTTTGTTGCAAGATCTAAGCCAAAAATTCCAGTCGAGACAAGAATGAAATCTCGACGAATCTTGATCTGGACCGACGATGTCAGCGGCGCTCTTCCTTCTGCTTACAGACCATACATAACGTCGCTCTCGGAAAAACTTTAAGTCTGGCCTTTCCAATTGGGTTTCCACAGTCTTCGCACCGACCATAAGTCTTGGTGTCGATCCGCTCTAGAGCTCTCTCTGTTTGTAAGACCATATCCCTTGCATTGTAGACCAATGACATTTCATGTTCTCGTTCAAAAGTCTTAGTACCGGCATCAGCTTGATCATCACCTGCGCCAACTCCTGAAGCTTCGATTAGAGCATCCATTTCGCTTTCGACTTCTGCGAGCTCCTTTTTCAAACGAATTAAATCTTCAGCTAGTTCACTTCTTATCGCTTTCAGTTCAAGAGCAGTCCAATTCTCGGTACCTTCGCTAACAACAAGTGGTGCCGGTGCCGCTTTTATCGGCTTGAGTGGAGCCGGCTTCTTTCCTGGCTTAACTTTGCGAATTGGTGGCGGGAGCACTAACCGCTTCTCTTCCACTACAGCAATATCGCTAGATTCAATTTCCGGTTTGTAAACCGAAATCGTTGTGGTGCCTCTTGCCGTGCTAGAAGTTAGAGCCGTTTTATGCTGGCCTTTAATAATGGAGGGCGCTGCCTTCTTCACAGTTTTAGGTGAAGGCTTTTTCTGTGGAGTTGGCGCAGCGCTCTTTTTAGCTACCAGTTTCTTTGCCGCAGTCTTTTTTGATTTATTGGCCTGCTTTTTCACAGGAAGACTTTTTTTAGAGGCTTTTTTCGCAGGCACAGCGCCGAAGGCTAGGGGTTCGCCAGCCCAATTGCCACTCGCCGCGGTTCGTGGAATACAATTAGGGCGCTTGCTTAAGAAAACGCAGTGACCGGGCCATCACCCGAGAGCGTGTCGGAAGAAGAGAGCCGAAAGGCCAAGTAGAGCCGACTGCAAGTTAGTGGTTCATCGAAAGATGAACAAGGTGGGTGGTACCGCGGTCGTTGATCGCCCCTCCAAGTCAGATCGAGCCTGATCGAACTGGAGGAACTGTGCCAGGCAATTCGCCATATCAGCCGCTAAGCCCGCAGATTGATTTGCCTGCAATTGAAAAATCAATTCTCGATTTTTGGCATGGCGAAGATGTTTTTCATCGAAGTGTGACTTCACGAAGCGGCGGAGAATCTTGGACCTTTTATGAAGGTCCGCCTACTGCAAACGGAATGCCTGGAACGCATCACATTGAAGCACGAGTTTTCAAAGATGTATTTCCGCGTTTTCACACGATGAAAGGCAAACATGTAATTCGAAAAGCAGGGTGGGATTGCCATGGACTCCCAGTAGAAATTGCTGTTGAGAAAGAATTGGGATTTTCTGGGAAGGGCGATATCGAGAAATTTGGAATTGCCGCATTCAATGACAAGTGCCGTGAATCGGTACAGCGACATGTCGACGCCTTTACTGAAATGACAGAGCGAATGGGCTTCTGGGTAGATTTCGACGAGGCTTATTGGACGATGTCAGATGAATACATTGAAAGTGTTTGGTGGTCGCTTACCGAGATACATAAGAAAGGGCTCTTAGTCCAAGACAATCGAGTAGCACCATATTGCCCGCGCTGCGGAACAGGTCTATCCGATCATGAACTTGCCCAAGGCTACGAAACTGTTACCGATCAATCAGTTTATGTTCGCTTCCCAATAATCACTGGAGAGCTACAAAAGCTCAAAGCTAGTCTCTTAGTTTGGACAACAACTCCTTGGACCCTAGTTTCTAATACTGCAATTGCCGTCAATCCCGAGGTCACTTACTTAATTGTGCGTACTGCGCCAACTGAGAAAGTTCAGTCAGAAGTTCTCATCGTGGCAGAGCCCCTCGTTGCCGTGGTTGGAGCAGATTACGAAGAGCTATCTAGATTATCTGGACGCGAATTGGAAAATATTAAATATCAGAGACCATTTGATTTGATTGATATTCCGAATGCGCACTTCATAGTGCTAGCTGATTATGTGACCACCGAAGATGGCACTGGTTTAGTTCATCAATCGCCTGCTTTCGGAGCAGATGATTTGGCGACTTGCCGCAAATATGGTTTACCAGTTGTTAATCCAGTCTCGGCAAGTGGTCACTTTGAATCTGGGTTGGCTCTAATTGGAAATATGTTCTTCAAAGACGCTGATAAACCACTCGTTAAGTCACTCAAGGAGAACGGAAGACTCTTCAAACAGCAACCGTACGAACACTCCTATCCACATTGTTGGAGATGCCACACTCCCTTGATCTACTACGCGCAACCATCTTGGTACGTCAGAACAACAAAAATAAAGGATGAACTGTTGCGGGAAAATGCCGCCACCGACTGGCATCCGGAGACTATAAAGAGCGGGCGCTACGGCGATTGGCTCAACAACAATGTTGATTGGGCGCTCTCTCGAAACCGATTTTGGGGCACGCCACTACCCATTTGGCGTTGTGAGGATGGACATGAAAAAGCAGTCCCGTCGCGAAGTGAGCTCTCTAAGTTGGCGGGGCGTGACTTAGGTGAACTAGAGCTACATCGACCATTTGTGGATGAAGTCGAATTCAATTGTCCAGATTGCAAGAAGTTGATGAAACGCACGCCGGAAGTAATAGATTGTTGGTACGACTCAGGCGCCATGCCTTTTGCCCAATGGGGTTATCCACACAAAGAAGACTCCAAGAAGAAGTTTACCGAGTCCTATCCTGCGAATTTTATTTGTGAAGCCATTGACCAGACGAGAGGCTGGTTTTACACGCTCATGGCAATTGGAACTATGGTCTTTGATAAATCATCTTACAAGACCGTTCTATGTCTCGGTCATATTCTCGATAAAGATGGCCGCAAGATGAGCAAACATCTCGGAAATGTTTTGGAGCCAATGCCGCTGATGAATCGACATGGTGCGGATGCTGTCCGTTGGTACATGCTTGCCTCTGGATCGCCATGGAGCGCCCGTAGAGTTGGTCACGAAATTATCTCTGAAGTTGTGAGAAAAACTCTTTTAACCTATTGGAATACCGTTTCTTTTCTAGCACTTTATGGGAGCGCTTCGGATTTTGTACCTGAAACTTTCGTCGCACCTAAAGATCGACCGATGATGGATCGATGGATTCTGAGCGAACTAAATAGTGTTACTAAATTAGTAGATGATTCTTACGAAAATTTTGATTCGCAAGGAGCAGGCGCGGCTCTCTCCCAGTTTATAGATGACTTATCTAATTGGTATGTGCGGCGATCGCGTCGCCGCTTCTGGGGCGGAGATCCTGCGGCCCTCGCAACTCTACATACTTGCTCAGAAACTCTAACTTTGCTTATGGCCCCCATGGTGCCCTTTATAACTGAGCACGTATGGCAATCATTGAATCGTCAGGTAAACCCAAAACTGCCTCTATCAGTTCATCTTGCAGATTTTCCAATCTCAGATGAATCCTTAATAGACAACGAACTGTCCTCGAATGTTGCTCTCGCTAGAAGGCTCGTTGAATTAGGGCGTGCAGCCAGAGCGCAATCTCAATTGAAAGTCCGTCAACCCCTTTCGCGCGCTTTGATATCTGCTACGGGTTGGAAAAATCTGCCCGCAGAGTTGAAAGATCAAATTGCAGACGAGCTGAATGTGGAGCAATTAGATGATCTCGCTGGCGTTGGAAACGACCTGGTTGATGTTACCGTTAAGGCGAATTTTAAATCTTTAGGAAGTCGATACGGCGCAAACGTACAAGAGATTGCGAAATCGATTGCTTCGGCTAATCCAGAAAAGTTAGTTGCCACAATTAGATTTCAAAGTGAGGTAAAAATTGAGGCCGCAGGAAATTCATATAACATCATCGAGTCTGATCTTGTGATTACTGAAACTCCGAGATCTGGTTGGTCGGTCACCTCCCATGCTGGCGAGAGCGTGGCACTTGATCTTGCCTTGGACCAGCGTTTGATTGATAAAGGAGTGGTACGTGAGGCGATTCGAGCTATTCAAGATGAGCGGAAAAACTCGGGTTTTGATATCAGTGATCGGATACGAATCAGATGGAATAGTAAGCCAGAATTTATTTCTGCAATTAGTAGTGCCACCAGTTATATAAAAGATGAAGTACTAGCAGTAGAGATGGAGCTACACCCTGAACTTGCTATAGGTGAGGATGAATTGGGCTTGCAGCTTGAGCTACGAATTAACGAAGGATTCCGGTCAGAATAGAGATTGCGAAGAACAAGAGAATAAAGGAGAGGTCCAGAGCGACCGGTCCCAATCTCAGTGGTGGCACAAACCGTCGAACAAAAGAAAGTGGGCGATCAGTTAACGTATAAATTATTTCTGCGAGTGGCATCAGAATGCCGCGTGGTCGCCAATCCGGACGGAACATCCTCACATAATCAAGAATTAACCGCGTAAACAAAGCCAGCAGATATATGTTTAGCGCAAAAACAATCCAGCCAGTGATATTGAACAAGATTAGCTTTGATTGAACAGGCTTGCTTGCGCGGCTGCGCTCTTCTCTTCACCACTTACAGTCACGTTTGGTGGAGTCAGAAGGAAAACTTTGGAAGTTACTCGTTCAATTGTTCCGGCGTGACCAAAAACTAATCCAGATGCAAAATCTATTAAACGTTTTCTCTCTGACTCTTCCATATCGCTCAAATTCATAATTACTGGATTTCCTTCGCGGTAGTACTCCCCTATCGCCCGGGCTTCGCTATAAAAGCGAGGCGTGATGGTAACTATCCGATCCATGGCGCCTTGCGATTGCGGCAGAGCGCTCTGAGCAACGCTTAATTTCGGCGCCAAGGGTTTTGTGACTTTGACAGCGCGGCGATCGACGGAAGGAACTTGTGAACCGTCATCTTCGGTCAGACCTAGATAGTTGGTCATTCTTCGCAGGGCACTGGGCATGGGTAAATTTTAGGCTTTTCCGGTGCGCGTTCCGAGTATTGAGCTGCCAATTCGAAGATGTGTCGTTCCAAATTCCAGGGCTTGCCTGTAATCACCACTCATCCCAGCAGAAATATAGGTAGCGCTAGGTGCCAGTCTCTGGAGTGCCTCAGATAATTTTGCCAGCTTCTCAAAAGCGAGACGTGGGTCTCGATTTAGCGGAGCAATACCCATCAAACCTAAGATTTCAACCGATGAGAGTAATTGCAGTCCTTCGACATAAGCGAACATCTCCTTGGCATCAATACCACTTCGCCCTTCGTCTCTCTCATCTTCATCAAGATTTATCTGGAGAAATACTTTCTGAATTTTCCCAAGCTCTTGAGCGATTTCATTTATCTTTTTTGCGTGATCTAGGTCTTCCAGAGAGTGAATAAAATCGCTCCATTTAACTATAGACCTCAGTTTCTTACTTTGAACGCGTCCTTGGAAGTGCCAAATTGAATCATTCGGCATTAATTCAGATTTTTCTCGACCTTCATCATCTCGATTTTCGGCAAATTGTCGCTCGCCAAGTTGATAGAGAATTTCAACATCTGAGAGTGGAAAAGTCTTAGTGACAACTATCAAAGTTACCTGAGATGGGATTGCGGCTTTGACTTCGCCTAAATTTAGAGCTAACTCTTGTTTTCGTCTCAGTTCAGCCAAATTACACCCGCCTGTCTGCCGGTAATGCCATCTCTTCGGTTAGAGAAATAACCCGGAGTATGGCAGACACAGATACTTGAAATACGGTGATTAACTCCAAATCTATTTAGCTTCGCGCTGATACCGGCTGAGATGTCAAGGCACCTTTTATTCTCATCACTTCCGGCTGTGGGCTCCAAGGCGACAACACTTCTGTAGCTTTCTAAATCAACTTGATAACAATTTTTGCAGATTGCAGGTCCAATTTCTGCCTTTAAATTTGTTTCTGAGATGCCACGTCTCTTAAATGTTTCAATAATCGCTTCAACGACACCGGCCACTAAGCCACGCCTACCAACGTGCACCGCTGCGATGGCGTTCCCACCAAATATCAAAAGCGGTGAACAATCTGCAACTAAAGTGACTAGGGCTACGTTGCGTAGTTCTGTGTATAACCCATCTGCAACAGATGGGCTCCTTGAATCCGAATTCTCGTCAATAATGGCAATTTGTTTACCGTGAACTTGGTTCATATAAAAGATCTTTTCCGGAGCCAGTCCCATCTCTCGAGCCAACTTCTCCCGATTAGCTATTACGGCTGTTTCACTATCTCCCACGTGGAGCGCAAGATTCTTCGATTCAAATGGGCCAGTACTTATCCCCTCGAAGCGATTGGTAAAAAGCGTCCTCGCCATTCCTACTTCATGAAATCTGGTACGTCGATATCATCTTCGGCTACCAATTCTTCAAAAGTTATTCGACGCCTGGATGGTTCCGGGGTCTCCATGGCAACTGAGATCGGGTCATTCGAAGGTATGGGATCGGCACGTCCATTTAACGAGGCTGAGGTAAAAACTGGAACTGATACGCGTTTCGGTACTCCACCTTCAAATCCGGCAGCGATTACCGTAACTCTGACCTCATCACCCAGTGAATCGTCAATAACAGTTCCAAAGATGATATTGGCATCTGGGTGGGCGTACTTTGCAACTAATTCCGCCGCTTCACTAATCTCGAAAAGCCCCAAGTCAGATCCACCCGCAATTGATAGAAGCACTCCATGAGCGCCTTCAATGGATGCCTCAAGCAAAGGTGAAGAAATTGCCAATTCAGCGGCTCGGGTCGCTCTCGCTTCACCGCGCGCAGAGCCAATGCCCATTAGCGCTGAGCCAGCACCATCCATAACGCTCTTTACATCGGCAAAATCCAAATTAATTAGTCCAGGAGTTGTGATCAAATCAGTTATTCCCTGCACTCCAGAGAGTAGAACTTGGTCTGCAGTGCGGAATGCTTCCGGCGCTGAGATGGATCTATCCGAGATTGAAAGTAACCGATCATTTGGAATAACAATCAGGGTATCGACTTCATCTCGAAGTTCCTCAATTCCAATTTCTGCTTGTGCAGTTCTACGTTTTCCCTCAAAACTAAATGGCTTTGTAACAACGCCGACAGTTAGCGCTCCGACATTCTTAGCAATTCTTGCAACTAGTGGTGCTCCACCAGTGCCGGTACCGCCGCCTTCTCCTGCAGTTACAAAAACCATATCGGAGCCACGAAGAACTTCTTCGATCTCTTCAGTGTGATCGATTGCAGCTTGTTTTCCAATTTCAGGATTAGCACCTGCGCCAAGTCCGCGCGTTAATTTTCTACCAATATCTAATTTGACATCAGCGTCACTCATTAAGAGAGCTTGTGCATCAGTATTTATCGCAATGAATTCAACGCCTTTTAATCCAGCATCGATCATTCGATTGACAGCATTAACGCCGCCACCGCCAATGCCGACGACCTTTATGACCGCCAAATAATTTTGTGGTGTCGCCATCTCTGCCTCTCTCTGACTCTAATTCTCAACTTTAGAGTTAGGGTTTCCATTTATGGTGCGAGCAAAAGTAGGCGGGCAGGGGTTAGGTATCAAATACCGACACGAGAAATCTATAACGGAAGTTTTAATTTGAATTTGCGATTGGCGAGAGCGGATTCGATAGGTCGAAACTTTTCGCTCGTTGATTCTCTTTCAAATCAAGCAATCTATTTAATACTTCAAGCTTCAATTCAGTCTCTTTGACATTTCCCCAATAAACCTCCAACTTTCGACGTTCTTGAATGAGAGTTGAGCTGATATTCCCTTCGTCCGGAGCGCTAATTCCAAGAATCGCCCACTTCTTCAATTCGCTGATTAGATCTCGAATTGACCTCTTTAGATCCTCATCATCGCTACCCAAGTTAATCTCGGGAAGCTCGCTCCCCGGCTTCAGTAAAGGACTTTTCTCGAGAAAGTAGGCCTCATCCCTATTTACATAAATTAGTGATAAATCCTCGGCGAGGTAAGGCACCTGACCCGGGACGGCAGTCCAACCGGAATTCAACTTTGCCAATGCAACCTCAGGGAGAACGGTCAGTGTGATTTTGCCAGTAAGAAAATTGCGAGAGAGGTCTATCTGGTCGGCCCAAGTCAAACTTTTCAATCGCCCATTTAATTCCCGTCGATCAATTCGCGCCATCGGCTTCCCTATTTGTGCGGACAGATCGAGTGAATTCTCGATGATTGTCTTTCTGGTCGAATTCTCATCAATGACCTCAAAACTCTTAACTGCAAATAGATTGGTCCAGCCGAGAAGATACGCAGTTATGGCAAGTAAAAGGGCCGCAATAATTCTTTTCAATCTATTTTCTCTGTAGGTTCTCTAGAATTAGTGGTGCCAGCGCGGTCACATCTCCGGCACCTAGTGTCAAGACTAGATCTCCTTGCTTGGCTTTAGAGACTACTTGAGATATCACATCGGGCATTGAAGGTTCATAAGTAACGCTTTTGGAACTCATTCGATGGGCAATTACTGCTGAAGTAACGCCTGCTATGGGTTGCTCATCTGCTGGATATATTTCTAAGAGGTAGGTGTGATCTGCCGCTCCCAATTCCTCAGCCAATTTATCGGCAAATGCTTTTGTTCGAGAAAATCTATGTGGTTGGAAGATAACGATGACCCGACCCGACCCCGCAAAAGATCGTGCTATCTCAATGGTCGCTTTTATCTCTGTTGGATGATGACCATAATCGTCGATAACCGTAACTCCATTTACCTCACCGCGAATCTCAAATCTTCGGCGCGCGCCACTAAAGGAGGCAATTCCTTCCAACAGATTATTAACTGGCGCCCCAAGTTCGATACCTGCAGCCATAGCAGCGGCTGCATTCAACAGATTATGTCGACCCGGAATTGCAAGTTTCATCTCCCCCAGTACACGTCCATTAAATGTTAGTCGCGCTGATGATGTTGTGGGCGCTAAATGAATCCGATCCAACAAGAGGTTGGGGTCTGCCTGAGTTCCATAGGTAACAATCTTTAAATCTGAGCCAGCGATTCTCTGTAGTAGTCGTGAGATGCCTACATCATCGCTACAAACCACTATGAAATCCTGCACCGTTCTGCAGAATTCGGAGAAGAGATTGTCAATTTGCTCTAAGTTTTGGAAGTTATCTACATGGTCTAGCTCAATATTTGTTATTACTGCTCCAGCAGGGTGATAGCTAGTAAATGAACCATCGGACTCATCCGCTTCAACTACAAATATTTCTCCGTTTCCATGATGAGCGTTCGTCCCGGAGTTTCTCATTGAAGCTCCAATGGCAAATGAGGGATCCAACCCGCTGTGCTGTAGCGCAACTGTCAACATAGATGTAGTGGTGGTTTTTCCATGAGTTCCTGCAACCGCGACAGACCGTTTACCAATCAATAGCGCCGCTAGCGCTTCAGCACGACCGATCACTGAAATGCCCAAGTTGTTGGCAGCGATAATTTCCGGATTCGAGCTTGGAATTGCGCTGGAGCGAATAACAAGTTCTGCTCCCTCTACATTTTCTGGGTGATGGCCAATTTGAATCTTAAAATCTAAAGCTCGCAAACTATCTAGAGTCGTGGAATCGTGGAGATCACTTCCGGAGATTCTTGCTCCTCGGGCTGCCATGACTCGGGCAATTCCACTCATGCCAGATCCGCCTATGCCGACAAAGTGAATGGACATTTCCGGAAGTCGGCTCGCCCAATTATTTATCATTGGTTTTCTCGCCTCTGTTTTGGAGCAATTCACTTGTAAATCTAGCAATTTCATTTGCGGCATTTATATTGCGCCTAGTAGTAGAAAGTTGATTGTGTTTAGTTCCAAGGATTCTAGGAAGATTTTGTCGGAGCCAATTGCCATCGAATTCTTCATCAGAAACCAAGACTGCATTACCGGAGTCGACTAACTCCGAAGCGTTTTCCATCTGTTCGCCATTTCCATGAGGCAGGGGCACCAGAATGGCGAATTTCCCGACGGTAAGTAATTCGGCACATGTCACGGCGCCGCTTCGAGTAATCAGATAATCGGCGAGCGCATAGATTGTTGGCATATCTTCAAAATATGGCATTGGAAGGTAATCGCTTCGAGCTTCAGGTAGCGGGTTATTTGGACCAGTCGCGTGAATAATTTGAACCCCAGTAACGCTCGGGTTAAGTAGGTATTCGGCGATGGCCGCGTTTATGCGACTTGACCCTTGGGAGCCACCAAACACCGCAAGTATTGGGCGATTTGAATCTAGTCCAAGGCGAATCGCCCTTTCATTTCGCTTCATATCACCTGAGACGGCGAGATCCGCAATGCCAGATCTAATTGGAATACCCGTCAATATTGACTCGGGCCAGATTAATTTAACTTTGGGAAAGTTAACTGCCACAACATCAGCAAATCTCCTACCTAGTCTATTTGCCCATCCTGGTTTCGCATTTGCCTCATGCACCAGAATTGGTATTGATTTTGTTCGAGCCGCTAAATAGGCCGCCGCGCTGATGTAACCGCCAAATCCAATTACTGCATCGGCTTGCGCAATTGTTTGTCGAGTTTGTCGAATAGCGTGAATAAATTTAATTGGGAAAAGAAGTGAAGCTACCGATATCTTCCGCGGCAACGATACCTTTGAAATCGTTCGCAACTGATATCCGCGCTCCGAAACCAGTTTCGATTCAATTCCACTCTCTGTGCCAAGAAAAATACATTCCCACTGACCGTGCAATTTTACTATCTCGTCAGCTACGGCCAGCGCAGGTTCAACGTGCCCAGCTGTTCCACCGCCAGCAAAAAATATCCTCCGCTTCATCTCTTATTTCACTCTGCGGTTTCTGATTTCCTCGACTATGGCGGGGTCTCTTTTCATTACACCTAATACATATCCAATTGCGAGAAGGGTGGCGATTAATGAGGAGCCGCCGTATGAGATGAATGGGAGCGTTACGCCTACAACTGGCATCAAGCTGATAACGCTTCCAACATTCATTACAACCTGGATTGCGATCCAAGAGCCAATTCCGACAAGAACGTACTTGTCAAAAGGCTTATTAGCCCTTAGCGCGACTCTAAAGATTGCGAGAATTAAAAGAGCGTAAAGCGAGAGCACCGCGAGAGTGCCCACTAATCCAAGTTCTTCACCGATCACAGAAAAAATAAAGTCGGTATGGGCCTCTGGCAAACTACCCCATTTCTGTTTACCGGAGCCCAGCCCAGTCCCGAAGGCACCACCAGATGCTAATCCCATGATGCTGTGGGCTTGCTGCCAACCGGCGCTCTTGTAGTTTTCCTCCGAGAATGGATTTGAGAATGCGGCTAATCGATTCAACCTAGTTTGATTAGAGGCGACCAAAACCGCGGCGCCGAAAGCCAATATGGCTGAAAGTATCAGCAACTTCTTTAGTTGAATGCCGGAAACAAATAGAACTGATAAGAAAATTCCACCTACAACAAGAGCCGTTCCGAGATCTTTGCCCACAAGGATCAGAGCCATAACTATTGCCATGCCTGGTAGAAGTCTTGGAAGCGGATTTTCAAAATCGTTGATATTTCGCATCATCAAAGCGCACCAAAGAATCATGGCAAATTTTGCAAATTCGCTCGGCTGAAGTGAAAATCCTCCATACTCAATCCAGTTGGTATTTCCGCCCACGCTCTTTCCAATCCCAGGGACTTGAGGCAGAAGCAAGAAAATAACTGATGCGATTAGCGCCATTCGAGCTTGTGGAATCCAGAGGCGCTCCTTCAAATTCATCGCGAGCCAGGCAAGAAATATCGAGATTCCTAGGTATAAGACCTGCCGAATTGCAATTGCAAAAGAGTTGCCAGACTCATTCATCGCTCTGACGGATGATGCGCTTAACACCATCACGACTCCAAATATTGAGAGTATGGAAACCGTACCAAGAATTAGGTAATAGGCAGATGCCGGCGTTGCAAAAAGCGATTTTGTGACACCGCTTCTATTAGACATCTAGGGCCTCCTTCACCGCATTTGCAAAACATTGGCCACGATCAGCGTAATCTTTAAATTGATCCATCGAAGCACAGGCAGGCGCAAGTAAGACGGTATCTCCCGAGGCAGCTTGGTGATTTGCTAAATGAACCACTTCCCGCATCAATTCCATTCCCGTCTTCCCTAAACTGAGAGTTTCAATAGGTATCTGCGGAGCATATTTTCTTAAAGCCGCTTCGATAAGAGGGGCGTCTGTTCCAATCAAGATAGCGCTTTTGATTCGCTTAGAAGTCGACTTAACTAATTCATTCATATCTGCACCTTTAGCCAGACCACCGGCAATCCAAATCGCACTTTCTTGAGAATAGAGCGCTGCTTTGGCAGCGTGTGGGTTGGTCGCCTTGGAATCGTCTATCCACCTGACTCCCTCTTTTTCAAAGACCACTTCTAATCTATGGTGATCTAAGTGAAATGACTTCAACGACGAAGATATCGCTGCAGGCTTTGCGCCGACAGAAAGTGCAAGTCCTGAAGCTGCCATAGCGTTGGAAACGTTATGAGGAATGGCTGGCTTTACATCTTGCAATTCAAAAATGACTTCAGCATCGCCAGTTGCAAATGCTCTATCCACTATTAGTTCTTCGACTAATCCAATTTGGCCCTGGGCTGGAGTATTAAGAGTGTAAGTAATTGCTGATCTATCTAAATTACCTAGACCAGTTTTCACTACCGAATCGTCAGAGTTTGCAATAAAGATCTCGCATATTTTTGCTATTTTAAATTTTGCTTTTGCGTACTCGGCAAAAGAACCATGCCAATCAATATGATCTTCTGCGATGTTCAGAAGAGCAGAGGCTTTGAATTTTGCCACCTCGCTCCAGCTAAGTTGAAAAGACGATAGTTCAAGAATCAAATGAGTATGTTTGGATCCGGCTACGTTCGCAATTGCGGTATCGCCGACGTTTCCACAAGCCTTGGCGTCGATGCCACTCGCTTTAAGCATCGCTTCAGCCATCTGCACAGCGGTTGTTTTTCCATTTGTACCGGTAAGGGATACCCAGATTTGTCCGGGATTTACTTCATTCTTTATGCGCCAAGCAAAATCAATCTCGGAGAGAATTTCGATTCCAGCCCCTCTAGCTGATCTCACTAAGGGGTTATCAGGTCGCCAACCCGGTGAAACAACTGCGAAGCGCTGTTCGGCAAGCGATATCTTCTCCAAACTTCGAATTACTTCCGCACTCTCTTCTTTCTCGTCTATAACATGCACCTTAGATCCGGCGTCTCTTAAAAACTCAGCCGCAGCGGTACCGGTTACTCCAGCTCCGAATATCAATGTTTGACTACCTTTTAGGGACTCGAGGAATTTCATGCACCAACCCACTGGGCATAGAAGAGTCCGAGTCCGGCTGCTACACAAATACCAGCAATAATCCAAAATCTAATAACAATAGTTACTTCTCCCCAGCCTAGTAATTCAAAATGATGCTGAAGTGGAGCCATCTTGAAAATTCTCTTGCCACCTGAAATTTTGAAGTATCCAGTTTGAATAATTACCGAAAGAGTAATTATCACGAAAAGACCACCTAGTGGAATCAAAAGTAATTCGGTTCTCAATGTCATAGCAAGTCCAGCCAGTGCACCACCGAGAGCAAGAGCACCGGTATCCCCCATAAATATTCGAGCTGGTGATGCATTCCACCAGAGAAATCCGGCGCAAGCGCCGGCGAAAGCGGCCGCAAAAACGGCCATATCCAGTGGGTCTCTCGTAACGTAACAATTCGAAACTGCAATTTCACATCTTTGGCCAAATTTCCAGACACCAATCAAAATAAATGCCAGGAAAGACATGATGGCTGCGCCGGTAGCCAGTCCATCCAAACCATCGGTGAGGTTTACTCCGTTACTTGAGCTACAGACCAAAATGATCGCCCACAAAATCACCAGAAATAGGGCCATCTTTATACCGGTATCTCTGACTGTCGATAAATAAAGAGAGCGGGGAGTATTTCCGGATTCGTCAGGGAATTGAGTGGCAAAATAACCAAAGATTCCGGCAATAAGAGCTTGGCCAAAAAGCTTTTCTCTAGCTCTTAAACCCAAAGATCTCTGCTTAAATACCTTGAGCCAATCATCTAGGAAACCAACTGCGCCGAGTGCGATAACAAGTCCAAAAACCAGTACAGCAGAAGTTGAAAGAGGCGTCTCCGTAACCAGGTGTGAAATTAGATAACCAAGAATTGCTGTCAATATTAGAACTACACCACCCATCGTTGGTGTGCCGTGCTTAATTAGATGGCTTTTCGGTCCGTCTTCCCGAATTTGCTGCCCAAAACCTTTACGCGTTAGAACTTTTATAAAGAGGGGCGTCAGGAGGAAACTCAACAAGAAGGCGCTCGCGCCCGCAATCAGAATACCTCTCATTGGCGCTCTCCTCTTTCCTCTTCTGAAACGGAACCATAGTGGCGCCCCTCGATAAATTCGAGAGTGGCATTAGCTAATTGATCAAGTTTTTCAGCTCGTGAGCCTTTTATGAGCACTACATCTCCGGGTTCAATTCCGACTAGAAATTCTGTCGCAGATTTCCAGTCTGGTACTGATTTAAATAGCATATTTTTGCTCGATACATTTTCAGTAAATGCAGGCTCTCCAATTGTAATTAGATTGTCTAAATTGGCACTTACTGCGAATTCTCCAATTTCTTTATGGAGCGAATTCGACTCAGAACCCAATTCATGCATCTTTCCTAAGAACGCCCAAGATCTGCCGCCACTTTCTTGGGATAGTTGTCGAAGAGTTTGAATCGCCGCCTTGCAGCTTTCAGGATTAGAGTTATATGAGTCGTTAATCAAAGTGATTTCATTAATCTTGTGCAGCTCCATCCGCCATTTACTCTGTGCGGTGTGTTGAGAAAGTCCTTCTGATATCTGTCGAACATCAATACCTAGTGAGATGGCTGCTGCTGCTGCTGCTAAAGCATTCGCGATTTGATGTTCACCAAGAATCTGTAATTCCACGCGTTCTCGACCTTGTTTAGTTACGAGATCGAAAGAGGCATATCCACCCTTAATCTCGATATGAGCAGCTCGTACATTGGAGTCTGGTTTTTCACCGAAGTGGAGCACTTTCAGATTTAAGCCTGATGCAAGATTCGGTGTGAATTCGTCATATGTTCCCAAAATTGCAGTTGCGCCATTTTTGAGCCCGCGAATTAGTTCGCCTTTGGTCCGGGCAATATTCTCTCGAGAGCCAAATTCGCCAAGGTGAGCGAGGCCAATGTTAAGGACTATACCCACATCTGGCTGAGCAATTTGAGTTAGTCGAGCGATATCTCCCTCGTGACGAGCACCCATCTCAAGAATGCAAAATCTCGTTTTGGCATTTGCCCTTAATAGAGTGATTGGAACGCCAATTTCATTATTATAAGAGCCGGGCGGTGCGATTGTTTCGCTAGATATTGAGAGTACCGACTTAAGCAAGTCTTTTGTGGTTGTTTTTCCCTGCGATCCGGTAATTCCAATAACTTTAAGCTCCTTAAGAGCCACCCTAAGATTATGGGCAAGCTTTGAAATGGCAAGTAATACATCTGGAACAACTATGTGATCGCCTGCGACACCTTTTGAAGTTATTGCGAGTTTGGCTCCGCGTTTAAATGCATCAGGGGCGAATTCATGACCGTCCTTAAATTCTCCTGAGAGTGCGATGAAAACGTCACCATTCTGGATTTCCCGGGAGTCAAATATAAAGTTACCGGAGAGAAGAGTCTCGGGATTTCCGAAAAGTTCTCCCTCGATAATTCTCGCAATTTCACCGAACTTCATGGGAATCATTTGATACCGATCGCTTCCAAGAGTTCAATTCGATCGTCGAAAGGCTCGATTTTCCCAAGTATTTCCTGACCGGCTTCATGACCTTTCCCGAGAACAATTATCAAATCGCCTGGTTTTGCAATTTCAACCGCGCGTCTGATGGCTGATCTTCGATCGATAATTAATTCCGCACCTTCTTTTAATTTTACCCCGGCAACCATATCCTCGAGAATTTTCTCTGGAGATTCACTTCGAGGATTATCACTCGTAAAAATTGGTAGGTCACTACCGCTGTTTAAGGCAGAACCCATAGCGCTGCGTTTGGTTCGATCGCGATCGCCTCCGCAGCCGAGAACTCCGATGATTCTTCTGGCATTTACTCCGCGGACCGCTGCGAGAACTCTCGAGACAGCATCGGGGGTATGGGCATAATCAACAAATGCGTGATACGGCTCATTGACTATGAGTTGGAGGCGGCCTGGTGCGCCACTTAATTCAGGAATTGAACGAGAGACAGTTTCAGCATCTACTCCGGATTCAATAGCTATCGATATGGCAAGCAGCAGATTCTCAAAATTGAATTCACCAATCAGGGAGGTCTTTGACTCAATTATTAGACCTTTTGGACCAAAAATCCTAATCTCCTTCTTCATTCCAGTCTCATTGAGTATCGTCAAGTTCCAATCAGCGTGACCTTTCAGCGATAACTTTTGATACGGAATATCTACCTCGCCCGCTAGTCTGCGTCCAAAGTCATTGTCAATATTTATATATGCATTTCCAGAGTATTTTGTCGTAAATAGTGAGCGTTTTGCTTGAAAGTAATTCTCCATATTGCCGTGATAGTCCAAGTGATCCTGCGTTAGGTTAGTGAATCCGACGGCGGAGAATTTCAATCCTGATACGCGACTCTGCGTTAGCGCATGGCTACTAACTTCAATTGCGACATTAGTGACTGCAGATTCCCGCATTCTTGCCAAAATTGAAATAATTTCATCACCTGTGGGAGTTGTATTTTTGGCTGGTATTTGTTCTCCAGCAATATCGATGGCTACTGTGCCGATAATGCCGGATTTTCGCCCGGCCAATTTATATATTTCTGATAGCAGATAAGTGGTGGTCGTTTTCCCATTAGTCCCGGTAATGCCAAATAAATTCATAGACTTTGAAGGAAAACCATAAAACCAATCTGTGAGAGATACCGGCAAGTCTTGATGATTTTCAACCTTTATCGAAGGTAATTTTCTAGGAGATTTTTGGACGCCTTCGAAATCAGAGATGACCGCCCGAGCGCCCTTTGCAATCGCTTGATCAATAAATTCCATGCCATGGCGCTTTTCGCCGGGGAAAGCTAGAAATAGATCTCCGTTTTGGATGTTTCGAGAATCACTGCATACTCCAGTAACTTCGATATTTCGTTGTGATGGATCTAAATCTTGAGCTAGGAAATCCGCAACATGGGCGAGCGTTTGCGAAGATGTCCCTAGCGGCCTGATCATGATTTCTTTTTCAGATCTCCTTCATCGAGGGCATATCCAACTCTTCCTGAATCGGAGAGAGGAATCCGTTGATCACGAAGTACGAAACCCATTACTTCACGAAAAACTGGTCCACCCAAATAGCCTCCGTAGTAGACGCCCTTAGGATCTTGAATCGTGACGCTTGCTACGAATTTTGGAGATTCTGCAGGCGCAAAACCAATAAATGATGATGTGTAACCTCGATAGCAACCGCACGAGTCATCAATTCTTTTCGCCGTACCAGTTTTACCAGCAACTCGATAACCAGTTATTGCTGCTTGCGGTGCAGTTCCCGAACTGGAGACAACGCTTTCCATCATCGCTCTTAGTCGTGATGCGGTTTGAGCACTTATTATCCGGTCACTCTTTCGATTTTCATTTGGCGAAAACCTTCCACCCGCATCGGTAGTGCCCGCAATCAACATTGGTGCAACCCGCACGCCATCGTTTGCGATTGTTGCGAAGACTGAAGTCGCCTGCATGGCTGTTAATGAGTAACCCTGACCAAATGCGACTGTTGGTGCCGTGGTGCCAGACCATTCAGAGACTTCCAACAATTTCCCTGATTCTTCACCTGGTAGACCTGAACCTGTTTTATTAGCTATTCCAAATTTTATTAGATAGTCATGTAATTTCTCGTGAGAAATCATCTCTCCAACTTTTATCGATGCCACGTTGCTCGATTGTGCCAAGGCTCCTGTTAGAGTAAGTCTCAGTACTGGATGAGGATCGTGGTCATGGAAAACTTTGTCGTAGCGCTTAATCTTGTCAGGGACTGTTAGGACAGTCTCAGGCGAGACTTTGCCCTCCTGCATCGCAGCAGCAAAAGTAATGACTTTTCCGGTAGAGCCAGGTTCATAGACCTCTTGCACGGATGGGTTTTGCCAGCGCCGTGAATCCACACCTTTCGTTTTGCCAGGTTCAAAAGTCGGAAATGTTGCGTGAGCCAAGATTGCACCAGTTGCTGGATCCATAACTATAACCGTCCCTGATTGCGCCCTCGCTTTTGTGACAGCTTTACGAATTTCGCGCTGCGCAATCCACTGAATATCTCGATCAATAGTCAAACGGATTGTGTTACCACGCTTCTCCTCCACTGTAATTTTTTGGGTGCCAGGAATTATGGCTCCGGCAGCATTGGCATAGGTGTACTCGCCATTTACTCCAGAGAGCGTGGAATTCATTGAGTATTCAAGTCCTGCGGCTCCGTCACCTGATTGATTTACAAATCCAATTACAGCCGCAGCAAGTCCTCCTTGCGGGTACTCACGGGCATAAATACGCTCGGCGAAGAATCCAGCCAATTCATTTGCATAACCGCCATCTTCTTTGGAAACCTCGTCATTGTATTGAGTAATCGCTTCTTGAAGTTTTCTCCAGATTGCAGGTTTCACGCTCTGACTGATTACGACGTATCTTCTTTCACCAATCAGCTTGTTCTCCAAGTAGTCCTTGTCAATATTTAGAATAGGAGCCGCGATTGCAGCCAACTTTCTTGGAAAATCAACTATTGCTTGATCGACGAGTAATCGATAAGCGGTAACGCTTCTAGCAAACTCAACACCGTTGACATCAGTTATTGAACCTCTCGGTGCCAAAATTATTGATTTCTTAGTCAATTCAAGATCCGCTTTATTTGCATATCCCGCGGCTCTAACTGCTTGTACATCAATCAGCCTAATGGAAAATGTGATTAGCAAAACTAGTGATACAGCAACTAAACATCTAATTCGCTTTTCAAATAATCCAGAAGCCATTTATTCACCGGCTTTCGTGGCGACTTCAGGACGCATCAAGATGAACTTAATATTGTTATTTTCAACCATTCCCAATGCGCTAGCTCTACGAGCAAGGTTCTCTGGGTCTGAAATACGTGAGATTTCCCTTCGCGCGGCTTCTCGTTCTTCAGCCAATTGAATTGCCTCTAATTTAAGGTTCTTAATCCTTACCGCATCGCTGCCCAACAAAATGTTGATTCCAAGTATGCCCAATAAACCCACGACGAGAATCGCTCCGATGACGCCATAAAAAATTCGATCACTGGCTCGTTGGCCGGCAACGGGTCGAAGCTCTGGGACCAACTTGAGAATCGCGCGCGAGGATTTCTCAACAAAAGCTACCCTCGATCGAGTTATCGGAGTGGATAAAGGAAGTGCCATCAGATTGCGATCCGCTCTATGGCCCGGAGACGAACGGATTGCGATCGGGGATTTCTGGTTATCTCTAACTCGTCAGGAGTTTCGCTACCGTTGAATACCAATCTGAATTTGGCTTTATGCTCGATTAATTCTATCGGAAGTCCAACTGGAGATTTGGATTTTGTTACATCTGCAAATGCTTGTTTAACGATTCGATCTTCCAGCGATTGAAATGACATCACGATCATTCGGCCGTGAAGCTCAATGCAATCTATCGCTTGAGGAATCACTCGCTTTAGGATTTCTAGCTCTTGATTGACTTCAATTCGAATTGCTTGAAATGTTCGCTTGGCGGGATTTCTGCCTAACCTTCGAGCAGGAGCGGGGATACTAGCTTTTACAATTTCTGCGAGTTCCGCTGTGCTCTCTAGCTTGTGCGTTCCACGAGCCTTAATAATATTTTTTGCGATTCGATTTGCAAATCTCTCCTCGCCAAAAACTTTAATAATGCGAGTTAAATCTTCCTGCGAATAGTCATTGAGTACATTTGCGGCAGTCAAAGATCTCGATCTATCCATCCTCATATCAAGAGGGGCTTCTTTCGAGTAAGAAAAGCCGCGCTCGAGATCATCTAGTTGGAGCGAAGAAACGCCTAAATCAAAGAGAATCCCGGCTACGCCATGGATACCCATTCCTGATAAGAGGGTTGGAATCTGGTCATACACAGCATGAAAGAAGTTAATTCTCGAGGCGAATTGAGAAAGTCGCTCTCTAGATTTCTCGAGCGCGCTCTCATCTCTATCGATTCCAATAAGGCGAATATGGGGGAATTTTTCAAGAAGTGCTTCGGCGTGACCTCCTAAACCAATCGTTGCGTCAACGACTACCGCTTCTTGTCGATTCTCTAAGGCTGGAGTTAAAAGGGCTACGCAACGATCTAGCATCACTGGCAGGTGTTGAACTTGATTCTTTTTCATAGCAACCCTTGTTTAGATTCCCTCTTCTCTGGTCACCGCCGGCCGACGGATGCTGGGGGTCGAGCGGCACCGGGGAAGAGGCGCCGTTCGGGCTGAAGGTCGGCGGTGGCCAGAGAAGAGGAAGCTCCTAGAACAGTCCCGGGAACACCTCCTCTGAAACTTCGGCAAAACCTTTCTCACGATCTTTGAGGTAGCTCTTCCAAGATTTTTCATCCCAGATTTCAACTCGGGTATTTGCGCCAATGACTACGCAATCTCTCTTCAGATTTGCATATTCGCGAAGACCATTCGGAAGCATCACTCGACCTTGTTTATCTGGGATCTCGTCATGAGCGCCAGCGAACATCACGCGCATGTAGTCACGCGCTGCCTTCTGAGTTAACGGCGCCTGTCGAAGTTGTTCGGTAATTCGTGCAAATTCATTGCTTGGGAAAACATAAAGACATCGCTCTTGACCTTTGGTAATTACAAGTCCGCTCGCTAATTCATCACGAAATTTGGCGGGAAGAATCAATCTCCCTTTTTCATCTAATCGAGGTTCATGGGTACCCAAAAACATTTGAACCTCCCCAAGTTGGCGAGACCCCCGTCCCGCTCAATTCCCCACTTTACTCCCTTTTACTCCATTTTCAACCACCTTACTCCATTTATCTACCCTTGGTGCAACTTCATTGGAAATGAAAAAAGCCCGCCGAAGCGGGCTTTTTAAGCTCTATTTCTGGCTATTCAGGACTTCTACGATTCCAACGCTCCTCAAATCGGGCGCTCCACTTCGACCCTCTCTTTGGGCTACTGGAACGAGCCATTAATCCACCTAGGTTTGAAAGGGCCAGGACGGCACCGCCTAGGGCAATCGCAAAGCCAAATACGCCGAGTAGAGGTGTCTGGCCGACTAAACCTGCGAGAAGCACGAAGAGGCCAGCGACTATCAATAAAAAGCCAATTACCGCCCGCGAGCGATTTGGGGTCTTGCCGTTAAAGGTGGAGATCAGACGGGGATCGTCCGCGGCAAGGGCCTCTTCCATCTCTGCAAGGAGGCGCTTTTCATGCTCGGAAAGTGGCATAACCAGAGAATAGTAGAGGGGGCTACCTAGCGAAAGTCGAATTGATTATTTACTCCTGCAGACTCACTGAGAGTCATCTTCGATGAGTCGAGCGGGTTGAACTGAGCCATGGCCGAAACGAGCGATTGCTCTATCGATAGCAATCTGCGCCTCTCGCCAACCTCGGTCGCGACTTCCAAGTTCAAGTTGCTCGACAGCGCCATCTTCGTCGACCAGTTGATCTAGACCGATTCCAAGGAGCCTAATCCGCGAGCCGGTTAACTTTAAAGATTTATACAATTCTCTTGAAATTTCAAAAACCTCGCGCATCCCATTGATTGGTAAGGCCAAAGTTCTCGACTTAGTGAGATTTGTGAAGTCAGAGAAGCGCACCTTAAGAGTAATGGTTCTCGCTCGGAGTGATCGTCCACGTAAGCGCTGAGTAACGCGCTCGGCAAGGCGCAATAATTCCCGTTCGATATCTTCAATATCTTCTAGGTCATAAGAAAAAGTTTCAGCAGCGCTTATACTTTTTTCTGGAGAATCGACTATAACTTCGCGGAAATCTCTTCCCCAGGCTAATTCGTAAAGCGCCTCTCCTGCGCTCTCGCCAAGGGCTCTTTTTAAGGTATCTAGAGGGGTATTTGCAATATCAGAAACAGTCCTTAAGCCAAGTTGCTTTAATACTTCACCGGTCTTTGGTCCAACTCCCCACAACTCTGTTACTGGCAGCGGATGCAGAAAAGTTAAGACTCGATCCTTCGGAATCTCGAGCACTCCATCTGGTTTACACCTACCCGATGCTAGCTTGGCAATAAATTTAGATGATGCAATTCCAACTGAACAAGTTATTTTCTCTTCATTTCTAACTCGCTCTCTAATTGAATCTGCAATATCACGCCCCTTTCCGAAAATGCGAAGCGCGCCACTGACGTCTAAAAAAGCTTCATCTAACGAAAGTGGTTCCACATATGGTGTAAATTGAAAGAATATTTCCATCACTCTTCGAGAAACTTCTGAGTAACGATCATGGTCTGGTGGGATGAAGACTGCAGTTGGTGCTATTCGTTGCGCCTGGGTTACCGGCATGGCGGCGCGAATACCAAATTTTCTAGCTGCGTAATTTGCGGAGAGTACAACTCCGCGAGCGCCTGCTCCGACAACTAACGGTTTGCCTCGATGTTCTGGGTAGGAGAGCTCAGATATCGAGGCGAAGAATGCATCCATGTCGACATGGAGAATTGTTGACGCCTCATGCTTCATGTCACTCATAAGCGGCGAGATTACGCCTCTCGCCTGAAAATGAAGATTTTGGCGCCCAAGATACTGCTTTAGTTTGCAAATACGCTGATGTGGTTCTAGGTTCATGACGGAGCTTGCATA
>VGAE01000004.1 GCA_016870975.1 Actinomycetota bacterium | reverse complement strand
ACACAAACTTCTTTTCCCTAAAGCGGGTTGGGCGGAACATGATCCAGAAGCTACTTGGTGGGGCGATTTCTGTAATTTAACAAAGCAACTATTGGAGACCCCGGGAATCTCACCCTCAGATATAAAATGTGTCGGCGTAAGCGCGATTGGCCCAGATGTTCTTCCGATTGATGAAGATTTTAATCCGCTGCGCATGGGAATTCTATATGGAGTCGATACGCGAGCTGTAAATGAGATAGATGAGCTAAACGCAAAATTTGGTGAAGATACAATTTTTAAGGCGACAGCAAATTGCCTTTCTTCTCAAGCAACTGGTCCAAAAATTTTATGGATTAAGAAAAACGAGCCTGAGGTGTACAAGAAGGCGCGATGGTTCGTGGATGCAACCACCTTTATAGTGGCAAGATTAACTTCAAGAGTTGTTATTGATCATTTCTCCGCTGGTTGCATGGTTCCGATGTATGACCCTCGTACTAATAGTTGGAGCGATAAATACTGCAAAGATTACGTGGACTTGAAGCAACTCCCGGAAATTCTTTGGAGCCATGAGTTGGCTGGCAACGTTACAGAAAAAGCATCAAAGCAAACTGGTTTAGTGGTTGGCACACCAGTATCCGTTGGAACAATCGATGCCGGAGCTGAAGCTCTCAGTGTCGGAGTTACTAAACCAGGTGAGATGATGATGATGTATGGCTCAACTATTTTCATGATTCAAGTTACTGATAACAACGAAGCGCGAGAGAAAAGGTTGTGGGCTGGTCCATATCTTTTCCCAAACACTTGGTGTTTATTGGCTGGCATGGCAACAAGTGGTTCATTAACGAGATGGTTCCGCGATAACTTCGCCGCTGATTTAGTTGCGCAAGAAGAGTCAGGTGGCGCTCCGGCTTACGCCGAACTAGTCAAAGAGGCTAAAGCAACACCTCCTGGTGCGGAGGGAGTAGTGGTTCTCCCGTATTTCAGCGGGGAACGCACGCCAGTTATGGATCCGCGAGCGCGTGGCATGATTTTTGGCTTAAGCCTTCCGCACACGCGAGGTCATATTTTTAGAGCGGTATTAGAAGGAATGGGTCACGGAGTTAAACAGCATGTTGATTTATTTACCTCAATTGGAGCGCGCCCACATTCAATTAAATCGGTAGGTGGCGGAACTAAGAATGAAGTTTGGCTCCAAGCGGTAAGCGATATTTCAGGCGTCCCCCAGGAAGTCGCTCCGTTGACATTCGGTGCTTCTTATGGAGATGCGCTCTTGGCGGGTGTTGCTGTTGGACTTGTTTCAAGTCCAGAGGAGATTCGTGTTTGGCAAGGCGCTCCAAGAACTGTCCAACCAGATTCATCGCTTAGTGATGTTTACGCTCCATTGAGCGATATTTATTCCAAGCTTTATGATGCAACTAAAGATCATATGCATAAGTTGCACGAATTAGATTACTAATTAAGAATTAATCATCACCCGATAGCTTGGCGAAGATGTTGCTTTATGGAAAGCATCGGCGGCTTCTCTAATTGGGAAAGCTTGATCAATTAAGGGTGATAGATCCACTTGGTGGTGAGCAATCATTTCCGTGGCAACAGCATGATCTTGACGATCAGCACTAACAACGCCGACGGCTGATGTTTCTTTGTTATGCATCACATTCGGGTCTATCGCAAACGGAGTTACTGGATGGGCTGAGGCAAAAAGACAGATCTTGCCTCGGCTATTTAAAACATCTAGTGCATCTTGATTAACGGCATCGCTTCCATAAGCGGTTATTGCAAAATCGACCCCGCCTGCAAAAGCGGATTTGATTTCATCCCTTATCTTCTCGCCTGACTGAAAAATCAAATCAGCGCCCAGGGATTTAGCCTTACCTAGCCGGCCTTCATTTACATCTACGACAGCTACGCGGAGCCCGGATTTCTTCAAAACAATTAAGTTCATGAGACCCATAGTTCCGGCACCAAAGACAACCGCGGTATCTCCAAGCTTGGCATCGAGAAGTCGTGCGGCGTGTATTGCGCAAGATAATGGCTCTGCGAGAGCAGCCTCTTCCCAGCGCGCATTTCCAACAGGGAATACGCCATCACTTCTATGAATTTTGTATTCTGCAAAGCCGCCCGGACCGTATTGCCCGCCTTTCAGCGAAAAATTTAAGAAGTGTTCAGAGCAACCCTTATCTTGGCCACGCAAACAGGGCCTACATGTGCCGCAAGCGGATGAACCCATAGTTACTCGATCGCCAACTTTTACATTAGTTACCAAATCACCTACGGCAGCAATTTCTCCAGCAACTTCATGGCCACCAAGAAATGGAAAATCGGCCTTGGTTTGGCCGGTATAAATTCGCTGTTCCCACGTGCACAGTCCAGTTGATTTAATTTTTAGCAAAACGTCTCGAGGTCCGATTTTTGGCATGGGAACATCTAAAACTTCAATTTTCTTTACCCCAGTAATTACTGCAGCTTTCATAGAATCAGCCACTTACTCTCCCCCCACGATTGAAAGCGCCTTTTCAACACTGGCGTTGTCATGAACAATTGCGCGAATAGCCTTTATGAATTTAGCGGGCGTTGGATGTTGAACAACATTTCGACCGTAAACCACACCGGAAGCACCAACATCCATAGCGATTCGAGTTCTCTCTAGAAGTTCTCTTGGAGTCACTTGGCCGCCGCCGCGAACCAAGACTGGAACGCCTGATGCGATTTCAACGACTTGATTAAAGTCAGTCATTGGCGTTGTCGCATCAACTTTAATGATGTCAGCCCCTAGTTCGACGGCCTGACGAACCAATGACGAAATCTTGTATGGATCGCCTACCGATGTAGAGCCCGCGCCTGGTTTAGCAGTCATCACCAGCGGTTCCACCATTAAGGGGATTCCTAATTTCTTACACTTTGCTGCAACGATTTGGATGTTCTGTATGCATTGCTCTTGGAGTCTTGAATTTTCATCTACATTCAAGAGGTTTAGAACAACACAGGCAACACGAGGATCATTAGCAAAATCAATTGAGGATATGTCGGCGGTATCCCAGGCATATTCAATATCTCTTGCCTCATATACATTCGTAACATCTAAGCGAAGCGCAATAGATATATCGGGTTTATTCTTCAAACGATTAAATATCTTTAGTCCACCTGGATTTAGTTGAATTACATCTGGTTTACCAGCAAGTATTTGCGGCATTGACTTTGCTAAATCTTCAATACCCTTCGCAAATGCACGATCACCAAAAACACCGAGATCAAGAGCGATATTGATGCACTTCTTTGATTTTGAATTAAACATTGAACGCCGCTTTTTACTCAACTAAATCTACTCCTACTCGATCTGCCATTACTTTTACAATTGCAGAAGCATTCAGTTCACCAAGTCCCGCATCTACTCCAGCCTTAGCTAGTTCCTCGGTAACAACCGCGGATGAGGCCGGCGTGTTAAATCGTTTAGCGAATGCTTGGATCAAGCGAGCATCTTTCAACATTAATGTCAGCGGGAAATTAACTTCATAATCACCGGCAATAGCACCGGCACCGACTCCGGAATAAATTGGAGTCTTGAAGTCTGCAACGCCAACAACCTCAAGCACTTTTCGCAAATCTAAACCAGCACTTTTTGCCAAAATTAGACCTTCACCGATTGAAACTAATTGAGATGCAACCAGCAGATTGCCAACCAATTTCATCTTTGCACCATTTCCACCTTTGCCCATGTAATGGGTCGTTGCGCTTATCGGCTCTAATACCGACAAACTCTTCTTGTAGGTCTCTTCTTTTCCTCCAATCACAATCCAAAGGCCTCCGTCGCGAGCTTCACCTTTGGTGCCAAAAACTGGGGCATCAAGAAATTCCACACCGTTTGCCTCATAAATAGCACGTCCGGAGGCACTGGTCTCTGGGTCGATTGTTGATAGATCTATTGCGATTGTTCCCGGCTTAACTTTTGAAGCCAAATTTTGACCGCCGGTAATTACTTCTTTAATGGCAGCATCATCAGCAAGGCAATACATAAAAAAGTCAGCGCCAGCAAGAATCTGACTCGGGTCTTTCACGGTTTTGGCACCGACTTTTTCAATTTCTGGGTATTTACTTGAAGTTCTATTCCAAACTGTAACTTCATGACCGGCTTTGACGAGATTGGCAACCATGCCAGATCCCATAATTCCTAGCCCAATAAAACCTATCCGAGCCATACGAACTCCTTAATCTACTTAACGAGCTTTATCTGCTGCTTTAACTAATTCAATTACCCGCTTGGGATCAACTGAATTAAAAGTCTTACCATCAATTTTCATTGCGCTGCCAGAAATAACGCCATCAGCTACCTCTAACGTTTTCGCTACATTCTGTGCATTTACTCCAGTGTTTGCAAAAACAGGAATGTTCTTTGCTGTCGACTTTGCGGCTAGTAGATCGCTCTCGCTGTACGGGACTCCAGCTGCCGGACCTGAGATTAACATTGCGTCGAAACCAAAGAACTCAGCTGCTTTTGCTCGCTGTTGTACGGTCCTGTTTTCGATAGCTGATGCAAATTCAGGGACTATATTCGTAAAAAGTGCTATGTGATCAGCTTTTAATCGAGTTCTTGTTTGGGCAACTATTGCAGGATCGGGAGCAAGAAGCCCCATATCGCTGGCAAATGATCCACACATAACTTCACGAACGAAAGAAGCGCCGCACCCCGCAGCAGCTTCTATTGATGCAATCGGATCCCAGAGAAGATTTACTCCGTATGGTTTGTTGATTTGATCGTAAACCGCGCCGACTAAAAAAGTAGTCCAAGCGCCAACTTCAGAACTTAACTTAGTTGTGTAAGGTAAATCTGATTCATTACAGAACAACAGCCCATCGATGCCACCATCTTGAAGAGCTTTAACATCAGATTTAACTCCAGCAATTATTTGTTTGATATCAGGAGCGGATTTTGCTTGTGGTTGGCCAGGAGATGCGGGCAGGTGAACCATGCCAATAATTGGCTTCTTGGCTTTAAAGATTGAATTTAACGGAATTGCCATCTGGCGTCCTTTCGTAGACGACAAATCCTAACATACAAAATGTGACGAAATGTTAGGAATTAGGGGTTAATACTTGAGCTGCTCCTGCCATCTCTTTTGTAAACAGTGCTCTTCCGCCTATTGATGTCACTAATTCGTCAACGATTTCAATTCGAGAAACTCGATAGTTCGCACTAACGCCACATTTGGATGGATCTGCTAAAACCATTATTGCTTCTGATCTATCCACCATCACTCGATTTAAATCTGCAATCTCTTGATCGAATTCAGTCAAACCACCACGACGCGAAACGCCGCCGGATCCAATAACAGTTCGCGTCGCAAAAAATCTTGTTAAAACTTCCTGAGCCATCACACCGGTTTGCGCTAAGTCTGCCGTTGCAACAACTCCACCGGTACTAATTACTTTAATACCACGCGCCGCCAGTACTGAAGCGTGCGGGAGTGAGGGCGTAATGACTGTTAGATCCAGATTAGATGGAAGGAACTGTGCAAAGACCGCAGTTGTAGAACCAGTTCCAAGAAAAATTACCTCGCCCTTCTCCATCAGTGAAGCGGCAAATTGACCAATCTGGGCTTTTGCAGAGCTCTGGTCTTGTGCTCTGGGATTAGTCAAAATATCTTGCGTATTTGAGATTTGAGCTGAAGCGCCACCGCGCGTTGTGGTGAGGTGCCCAGCATCTTCCAAAATTCGCACGTCGCGACGAATAGTCATCGAAGAGACGCCAAGTTCGTCAGCGAGACTTACATAATCAACGGCTGACTCAGCGGCGACTCTTTCAAGTATGCGCTGATGACGTTCTATTGATAACAATCTTCGAGACATAATATTAAATTGCAGACTTTGGATTCTCGCCTGCAAATTGTGCTCTACCTTGATAAACAGTTAGTGGATTTGCCAATAGATCATCTAACATCCCAAGAAAGGCTTTCACATGTGGTGTTTCAAGGTGGGCTTGGAAAGCAGCTTCATCTGCATAAACTTCAATATTCATAAAAACACCAGGTCGATCAATGAGTTCATGGACCGCATAACTTTTGACTCCTGCCTCTTTCCATGATTCCGAAGCACCATTGTGAAGTTGTTTACGTAACTCTTCGACTTTTCCTGCCTTAGCTTCAAATATTGCTGTGACAATCATTTCTCTCCAATCACGAATTTCTTGCTAAAGGTACTGATTTACATGGATATTTCAAGGTCTAATGAAGCGAACTATCAGGCGCACCAGAACCTAAGCTGGTGAACCTAACCTGTAATCCAGCCCGCAAGGGACTTGCGCAGAACATACCCATACGCCACTTGATATTTTGATCAAGCGGTGCTTATCTCACAAACTGCCAATTTCCACCGCATTTTACTCTTATCGTTAAAGCATCCCCCGATCTACTGAATCGCATGGTGACTTCCATATCCATCCAATTTGGAACCGGCGCAACTGACCAATCTGAGATACCCCTTGTGACAACAGCACCTAATTGAGGAATGCCATCTGCAAATTCGACGCCCACCTTAATCCAATTAGTTTCATCTGAATAGACCATCAATCCGGCATGGTCAAATTGATGTTTATAATCAAGAATCCAACTTGCCTCCAGTGAAGACTCCTCAGGAAAATCATTGAGAAGCGCATGACTAGAATTATGAATAAGACCATAAGAAGTTTTCTGCCAAAAGTCAGTCTTTTCCTTCGCAGTGATAATAAATTCAGAGCCAATGAGTTCAGCGCTCAAAGGTGGATTTAGCCAATCTCCATTTTCAAGTGGGATGCCTTTAATGGAGATACACCTTCCTCGAGTGGCTTGATTACACATGAGTATGACTTGCAAGACAAATTTAGTACCTAAGAAAAGGTCAGAATCGCTAAGATTAAGAAATGAGCACCTTCTCAATTGCAATTGTCGGCGCTGGACCCGCCGGTTATTTTGCAGCTCAAGCACTTCAAAATCTTCAAACTGATCAACTTAAATTCAAAATCGACATGATTGAAAAACTTCCCACGCCCTGGGGTCTGGTACGAAGCGGAGTAGCTCCGGATCATCCGAAGATTAAAACTGTTTCAAAAGTATTTGAAAAAATAGCAACCACCGTGGGATTCCAACTCTTTTGCAATGTCGAGCTTGGAAAAGACATTTCTACGGACGAATTAACCTCTTCATATGACGCTGTAATAATTGCGACTGGCTCCAGCATTGGTAGGAAACTAAATATCCCGGGTGAAAATCTAAGAGGGTCTTTATCCGCAGCTGATTTCGTGCCCTGGTACAACGCTCACCCAGATTACGTAAATGTTGAAGTTCCTTTAGACACCGATACAGCCGTAGTAATTGGCGCAGGCAACGTTGCGATGGATGTTGCTCGAATGCTCGCTCTAGAGCCTCGAGAACTAGACATAACCGACACCGCACTTCATGCGCTAGATGCGCTTCATAATTCAAAAATTCGAACTGTTCATGTTTTTGGCCGACGAGGTCCAGAGCATGCTGCATTTACCTCACCCGAGTTAAGGGAACTACCCAAGTTAGAACACACCAACGTCGTCATTGATAAAGAGGAGATCAAAGAAGCCATAAAACGCGCTAAAAGCGCCGGGGAAATCCCAAAAGATGTTAAATCTAATTTAGATGCCATGATGGCAATTGCAATTAATCTAGGTGCAAATCATGAAAGAACACTCAATTTTCATTTCCTAGCCTCACCAATCGAGATCAAGGGTGAAGGAAAAGTTGAGGAAATTATTTTTGCAGTAAATAAAGTCCAAGACGGGAAAGCGGTTCAGACCGAAGAAACATTCGCAGTGAAAGCAGGTTTGTTTGTTTCAGCGATTGGTTATGAATCAGAGCCTGTTGAGGGTATTCCCTATTCAAATGGAAAAGTAGAAAATGTGGAAGGGCGCGTTAGCGGTACCAATATCTATGTCGTTGGCTGGGCAAAACGAGGACCATCTGGAGTTATCGGAACCAATAAGAGCGATTCGGCGACTGTCATCGAACATCTTGTATCAGATTTAAGAGAACCAAAAATGAATAACGGTATTATTAATTTATTGAAGGAACGTGGCGTCGTACATATCTCGCAAGGCAATTGGGAGAAACTAAATTCCGCAGAAGTTGCGGCTGGTTCCTCATCTGGTAAACCGCGCATTAAATTTATTGACCGTAAGGAGATGCTAGGCTTCGCTGACTCATTGCGCCCGTAGCTCAACGGATAGAGCATTTGACTACGGATCAGAAGGTTAGGGGTTCGAATCCCTTCGGGCGCGCCAATATTTAGGCTGAACCACACAACTCATATAATAAATTACTCTCAGGCTACTTTATACTTTAGAAATATGCCGAATAAATTCTTTTTCGATGCGTGTTTGAGCAAATTCTCTGTATTAAAAAGTTATGATAATTAAGTGAGAAAAATTTATTGTAATAAAGTTTTGTTATTAACTTTTTCAGCCATATTTCTTGCCGGTGGTATTCCTTATGCTGCCGCTGCACCTACTAATACATCTCTACCCAGTATTACTGGTGAGGCAACTGTAGGCACCTCACTTACAGTTAATACTGGCAGTTGGAGTAGTACGCAAGTAACTTTTAATATTCAATGGTTTTCCTGTTCAACCAATCTTTCTACCAGCTGCGTAGCGCAATCAGGTAGGACTACTGGTACATATTTAATCACTACATCTGATCTAACTAGATATATAAGAGCTTCGGTGACAGCTTTAGATGCGACCGGTGGCTCAACTGTCTTTACCTCTTTAGTGGGCCCAGTCGTTACACCCCCACAAGCAAGTGTGTTACCGGTGATCACTGGAGTGGCAACACCAGGTTCGGCATTACAAGCAACTAGAGGAACCTGGAGTGGAGCGGCAGCAACTGGTGATCAATACCAATGGCTGAGATGTACCTCAGTTGATACTAGTAATTGCACAGTGATTTTAACTGGCACAAGTAATACCTACACAGTTCAAAATAGTGATGCAAGTTTTAGGCTGGCGGTAAATGTAATTGTAAGAGATATTACAAATAGAATTAGTGGCTCTGCTAAATCATTGACAACTCAACCAGTACTAGGCAGCCCAACAGTTTCATCAACTCCAACCTTTACCTCAAACCTTTACGTAGGTGGAACTGCAACCATAGATCGAGGAACCTGGAGTACCTCCGGAAATACTACCTATCTTTATCAGTGGCAAAGATGCTCCATTCAATCCATAACAGCTTGTCTAAATATTTCCGGTGCTACCACCGCAAGTTACCTAGTATCACAATTAGATTTAAATCAATATCTAAGGGTTGCAGTCACCGCAATTAATGAGGTGGGCGGCTCTACTATTTATTCAGGCTTTAGTGCACAAGTGGCAGCGACTGCACCACCTGTAAATACAAGTATTCCAATTGTTTCAGGTTCACCCTTTGAAACTTCGATTATCAATATAATTTCTAAGGGACAGTGGAGTGGCATTGAAGAAAGTAAGTTATTAACTCAATGGCAAATCTGCACTACTGCTATAAGTTGCAGCGATATTCCATCCGCCACCTCAGCTACTTATACTGCAAGTAGCACTGATGTTGGCAAGACAATTAGGGTAAAGATCATCGCACCCTACTCACAAAAAAATGTTGAAGCATTTAGCAATCAAACCCCAATTATCAAAAAGGCTTATACAAATGTTATTCCACCAACACTTTTATCCTCCGCATATATTGGAGATAAAATAGATATTTTCAAAGGTGCCTGGGAGGGATTAGCAATCTCTAATATTTCATATGTTTGGCAAAGATGTATATCAGCTACTAGCTGTACCAATATTCCAGGGGCCACCAACTCCTCCTACACCCCAAGTAGTAGTGATCGGGGTTATTCAATAAGAGTAGGAGAGCGACCAAGTCCAACCACAGCGTATGCATTTAGCGAAATTTCAAATCAAATTCCAACACTAGTGGCCGCTAAAAAGACTATAACCTGTGTTAAGGGTAAGAGCACTAAAAAAGTAACTGCGGTTAATCCAAAATGTCCAAAAGGATTTAAAAAGAAGTAGATACAAGTACCAGATAATTAAATTTTTTCTATTTCAATTGCTTATACTCTCTGTGGAGAGGAAATTTTCTGTATCCAGGACACCTAGACAGGATAGTAGTGAAACAAAAAGTACGGAATAGGCAGGATTCTTTTTAGTCGACTTTTCTAGAGGGGTAGTACATCCGGCACTGCGTTGCTAATAAGCAACGTGGGGTCTGGTTTTGGGGTTCTTGCCGCACAAACATTTCTGCGACATACTTAGAAAAGATATACGGATAGAGCGTCTGGTCCTCTGACTGCTGTAAAGCACGTCAGAGACTTAGTGAATTTCTAGATGAACGCAGTTCCTAGAAGTTCACAAGCTACGGATCAGAAGGTTAGGGGTTCGAATCCCTTCGGGCGCGCCAACCAATTAGTAAGAGCTAGGAGAGCCAAATGGCCGCATCATCACCAATCCAAATTCCAGCAGAACGACTAAAGGGTTTGAGAAGATATAACGCTATTGCGGGTATCTTTCACTTAATCCAAGCAATCGCAATAGTTGCTTTAGCGAATGATTTTGCCCTTCCGGTATCTGTAAGTTATTTATTGGATGCCCCGATTCCGGGGGCAAAGTTTGAAGAGGTTTCATTATTTAATCTTCCGATTGCCCTAGGCGTGGCTCTATTTTCTTTACTTAGTGCAATTGCTCATTTCTGGATTGTTGGTCCTGGCTTCAAGAAGTATGCGAATGACCTCAGCAATATGAGAAATATTGCTCGCTGGATCGAGTATTCAATTTCATCGACTTTGATGATCATCTTAATTTCTATGATTAATGCGGTTTGGGATGTCGTAGCATTAATTGCAATTGCGGGCGCAAATATCGCAATGATTCTTTTTGGTTGGTTGCAAGAGAAGTATGAGGAACCAGGAAAAGGTAGCCTCTTGCCATTCTGGTTTGGTTGTATTGCTGGAATCGTTCCTTGGATTGCTATGTTCTGGTTGCTTTTCTCGCCTGGCAGCAGTGCTGAAGCACCGGGATTTGTCTACGGTGTGGTCTTCTCGCTCTTTTTATTCTTTAACTCTTTTGCGATAGTTCAATGGCTTCAATACAAAAAAATTGGAAGATTTGCGGATTATCTAGTGGGCGAGCGGGCTTACATAACGCTTTCATTTATTGCTAAGTCAGCGCTGGCTTGGCAGATTTTTGCAGGCGTGTTAGCAACAAGTTCACTTTGATATAAACAAGAGTCGACCATCATCGGTCGAAGCAACTATTCGTTGATCTGGCAAGACGTCTAGATCTCGAATTCGAGCACCAATATTTACTTCTTCGCTTGAAGTGATTTTGCCATTTTCAAACTTCATAAATACCAAAGCCATTTCACGCAAAGTCCCCATAGCAATTCCACCCGAATATTTTCCAAATCCGTTTATAGGAAGCTGAATTAATTCAGTGGGAGCAATCGAAGGCGTCCAGACTTTTATTGGTTCACGAAAACCCTTATGAGTTCCAGTTTCTCTCGGAATTACGTAATCACCTTGAGTGTATGGCTCTCCGTAAGTTACGAAGGGCCAACCGTAATCTGTACCTTTTTCAATGACGTTTATCTCGTCGCCACCACGAGGTCCATGTTCGGATGTGATTAAGGTGTTTCCATCAACCAGAAGAATTCCTTGTTGATTTCGATGTCCAGATGAAATCTTCTCAATTTTCTTCTTAGAGATTTTAAAAA
Organism: Actinomycetota bacterium; assembly: GCA_016870975.1. Taxonomy (GTDB): domain Bacteria; phylum Actinomycetota; class Actinomycetes; order Nanopelagicales; family Nanopelagicaceae; genus MAG-120802. The sequence continues at coordinate 84,495 of VGAE01000004.1, read as the reverse complement.
CTGATCCAAGATCGCCTCTTAAGCTCCTCGAATCAATTTTTCGGTAACCCAGATCGCCAATAGTTAGATATACGGATTTATTATTTATTACTTCCATTCGTCCCGCCGCATGTTGAACGGCTGAAACCGGTACGCAAGGTTTGCTTGTGAACCAACGATTTATCTTCTTGGCACTTGTTGCAGTCAGATTTAATGAGATTTCGTCTACAACAACCTCGACGCAGTTTCTATTAGTTAATCTCGGAAATGAAATCAAAATGTTTGCAGAATTAACATTCTCCTTAAGTACTGCGATATCAGTGATAGCGAATCGTGAATCACGTATACGTTCTTTAGGATTTATGAAATCCCCGAGCGTTCTTAATTTTGCATCTTTCTCACTCCAGAGAAATAGGGTTCCGCCTTTATCTCCACCGCCAAGAATTAGAGAACCATTTGAGAGTACTCCAAGTGCTGGGCCTCTCTCATTTCCGCCGAGTGATCGAGCAACTTTGACATCAACAAAACTAGTTTTTAGATCTAAATCTCCAATGCGAACGGTTACGCTTGCGTTAAAGGAAATTAGAAAAGTTGCGAGTATGAGAAATGCTGCCATTCCGAACATGTTTACAGACTAACAAGTTGTTGGATTGAGCGCCTTTTGAGAGTAAATATCAGGGTTATCTAAGGTGGTGCTAAAGGTTAGAATCTCCTCGTTAGCGCCCGTAGCTCAATGGATAGAGCATCAGACTTCGGATCTGAGGGTTGGGGGTTCGAGTCCCTCCGGGCGCGCTTGTAGACTTGGGCTATTATGCCAACTTTAACAGCTAGAAAATTCACCGGAGCCTTTATGTTAATCGGTTCCGTTGCCGGTTTTGTTGCGTCATTTCTCTTGACTATAGATAAATTAAAATTGCTTAAAGATGCAAATTTTGTACCCTCCTGCAATATTTCAGAAACTTTGAGTTGCAAGAGTGTCATACTTTCGAAGCAAGCTGAAGTATTTGGTTTTCCAAATTCACTTATTGGCATCGGAGCTTTTGCCATATTTATTGTGATTGCCGTCGCGCTATTTGCTGATATTCAATTCCCAGCTTGGTTCTGGAAAATTGCGCTTTTCGGAGTTGCCTTATCAGTTCTCTTCTCTCACTGGCTGGCATACCAAACCACCTTTGTAATTGGCGCGCTCTGCCCTTATTGCATGGTTGCCTGGTTTGGAACGTTTTTGATTTTATCTAGCGTGATTCAGGAGTTATTACGACTGAAGAGCGCTAATACCGAGGATTTAAATCAAAAAGCATCGATTGTAACGATAACTGGATTTATGCCGATATTCCATGTTCTCTGGCTAGGACTAGTTATCGGTGCAGGTTTTGCGGGCGTCAATTAAGGATTTATGAATCTCCGTCAGACGGGTAAAACTCATCGCTCCTAGTGGAGTTGTGAATTTGCTCGATCTAGATCAGCCTGAAAATCAACTTCGACCGCAAAAAGATCTGAGATATCAACGGGTTCAATCTCAATCTTTGAACATTCAATGGCTAGTTCCAATCCACGCTCAAAATATTCATTATCAGCACAGCTAGTCAGCTCTTTAATAACGGCAGCCTTATCGCCCTTTGAAACAAAATTTATACCAACGGCTTCACCAGGAGCTTCCTTTACCTGTTTAGAGAGAAGTTTGATATTGCCCTCTGAATCTAAGGTGTACTTAATCTCTTCTTCGCCTACGGTGGCGGTATTTACACAGACGAAAGACTTTTCTCCAATGATTCGATCTTTCACTCTATCGAGAACTCGAGCATCGAAGACAACGTCACCATTCATCCAGAGCACTCCGCTTTCTTGAGAGGCGCGCAGAGCCTTTAAAAGACTCTTTGAGGTATTGGTCTGGTCATAGGCCTCGTTGTAGATGAAAGAAACATCTGGGTGAGCTTCCATAATCATTTCAAGTTTAAAACCGACCACTATTGAGATTCGAGCTGAGTCTGAGAAAACACTGCGGACATTTTCAATCTGTTGCTGCAAAATAGAACGGCCATCAGCGAGTGGGGTTAGTGGTTTAGGCCAAGGTTTTCCAAGTCGAGTACCCATTCCCGCTGCAAGAATTACTACTTGGATGGCCATAGATTTATACTACTCTAGATGAATAGCGCGATTAGATCCTTGATTGTCAACGAGGATACCTCTTTAGCGCAAATAGTCGATGAATTAAATCAAAGAAGCGGAGACTTACTTTTATTAGATTCGCGCACTGTTCTTGCAGAACCCCATATTGAGTTATTAACAGATTATCCTCGTAAGGCTTCGGCGGCTTTAGTCGCAGTTCAGAAGAATGGAGATACATTAAGTCGCCAGAACCGGGTGGCAAGTGCATCATCCGCTTCACATAAGGTCACAATCGGAAATCGAGATTTCGTAGGCGCATTATTTCTCTCGCGCTTTAATCGGATAGAAATAATCGAAACTCTTAATAAGGCAGCTGGCTATGGCGCGAAAGGCCATGCCTTAGATCTTGCCCTGGTTGCGCTAGTTCGTGCTGCTATTCGCGTAGATGCCGTCGATATCTGGGGCGCTCCTTATTCCAGAAATGATGATGCCAAACAGCGTGCAGAAATAAAAAAGGAGATAGACAACCTAAATATTGAACGAGTTCGATTAAGCATGGTAAACCGCGCTAATGACGGTTTCTTTTCAGTCTTTTTCTTGCGCAAATTTTCAAAAATTCTTACCTGGGTAGCTGTAAGAATTGGCGCAACGCCAAATCAGGTAACGTTACTTTCTTTTGCAATTGGCCTGTATTCGGCATACTCCTTCTCAAAAGGTGAATTTGTAACAACTTTAATCGGAGCGCTCCTACTGCAATTAAGCATCATCGTTGACTGCGTTGACGGTGAATTAGCTCGCTACACCAGAAAGTTTTCCAGTTTAGGGGCTTGGTTAGATGCAGTAACAGATCGCGTCAAGGAGTATCTGGTCTTCTTTGGCTTAGCTTACGGAGCGGCGCGTGAAGGAAAAGATCTATGGCTACCAGCAATTCTTATGATGTTAATTCAGACATTCCGCCATCTTACGGATTACAACTTCGCACAATCTGTAAAGATTCGCAACGAGGAATTGTTAAAGGTCCCAGTCGAGTTTATGGCGGAATTTGATGGAATTATTCCGAGTGAAAGATTATCAAAGGGAAGGTTGCGTTATTGGTTGGGCAAAATAATCCAATTTCCAATCGGAGAGCGTTGGCTAGTAATCAGCGCTACCGCCGTGATGGGTGGAGCAACCTTTACCTTTACCGCTATGCCGATCCTTGCCTTGATTTCAGCAATAGTTGTGTATCGTGGCCAAATCATTCGCACCGGGAAGATGGAAAGAACTAGATTACCAAGTAATCTAATTATCAATCAGTTAGATCTACTTGGGATCAAAAAGACTCTTTTCACACGCTCTAGTTGGATAGAACCTTCCATCTGGGTAGCAATTGAGAGTTTCATTTTGATTTCAATTTTTCAATCGCAAGGCTTGATGGGCGCAAACACCTTCCTTCTCTTATTTGCGATTCTTTTTCATCACTACGATTCCTTATATAGAGCGTTACAAAATGAGAAGAAGCCGATCTGGCTTCAAGTTGCCGGTCTTTATTTGGGCGGGCGAGTTCTAGTAATTGGAATTTTGCTTATTTTAGGTCTCGCTGAAGCGATACCCACCTGGTATTTCACCCTACTTTTCGTATTTATAGCTTCAGGACAATGGGTGTTATCGCATAAGCAGAATAAAGTAAGCGAGTGAGCGAACGCCCAGTAAACCCATCAATCGCCCAATTGCGGACAGTCTGTCAGCCAATATCCGTAACCGGAAGATCTAATGCCGAGCACTGGGTTGCTGATTTATATCTTCGTCGCATCTCTCTTTACTTGACGCGTATTCTTTTGAAAACTTCAATCACGGCTAATGCTGTCACTTACCTAATGATTGTTACCGGCTTATCAATCAGTTTGGCTCTTCAAATAGATGGTTGGAGGGGAGTAATTTTGGCTTTAATACTCTCTCAAGTTCAGATGCTCTGGGATTGTTGCGATGGAGAGATTGCAAGGTGGCGTGGCACCCAATCCCCCAAAGGAATATTTCTCGATCGTGTCGGCCACTATTTAACGGAGGCCTTGATTCCGCTCGCTTTGGCGAACCGAGTTCGAGAGGGTAGCGATTATGAACTTCTCTTCCTAGCCACACTAATTTCACTACTAATAGTTCTTAATAAGGGTTTTAATGATTCCGTTCATGTTGCAAGAGCCTTTTCGCAACTACCCAAATTTGCCGATAGCGCATCAGTAGGCTCGCCAAAATCCACGATGTTAAGAGTCGCGAGAGCACCGTTTCGCATATTCGCAGTACAACGTCTCTTTCACTCAGTTGAGATGAGCATTCTGATAGCGATTTTCGCCGCAAATCCGAACTTGATTAGATATGGATTGCCACTCGCTCTTTTTGTGACCGCTGGACACTTAATCTCAATCATTGGCTCAAGTAAATTTGAGAAATCTCGATGATCACAATTTTTCGTGAGTTGAAAGACAGCTTTGAGGTCTTATTCCCAGGTGGTCGATTTCGCTATGTATTAATAGTGCTATCGATGTTAGGTGCAATTATCTCAATCTCAGAGTTGCTGGTTCTTAGATTTTTCATAAAGATCGTAGACGCCGAGGGGCAATTAGAGAAAGAGCGATTTATCGCGCTGGGAATCGGTCTTGGAATTTTCTATGCTCTAATGCGATTAAGCCAATATTTCCAGCGGGTTTATCGCGTCACCGCTTTTAAGCGAGCCTTTAAGTCACTTAAGAAGATTAAGGATAAAGACGCTAAGAATCCCGAATGGGCTATGGCCTTTGAAATCTCTTCACTATTAACAAATGCAACTCAGCTCCTTGCAGTTCTCGTTTTTATATTTATTCTCGAGCCCTACTTCGCACTTCTTAATTTGGTAGTACTTGTAGCCGTCATTGCGTATCTAGGAAGATTATTGAAAGGTCAGTTACGGCTACAGATAAAATTTAAAGAGAAAAAGAAACTGAGCGGTAAAGCGGCAGCACCGCATCAAGGATATAGCTCACGTATAAGAGCGGCCGAAACTGGGGCTTTGGTAGCTAGTGGTGGCATGGTGATTCTCCTCGGTGCGTTATTGATCTTCAGTTATAGTGGGGAAATAACGGTTGCGAATACCTTGATTATCTTCTTTGCAACTCGTCTACAAAATGGCTCTTTAACTAGCGGCTCTCGGTCTCTTATGAGATATGCGAAAGCTAAAGCCGGCGCCAAAGTGCGTGATGACGACGAAGATGAGTGACCGCCCCAAATTAACTATTGCTTACTCGACATTACCGAATCGAGTGCATTTGATAGTTTTTCCAGTTCGCAGAGCAGATCGCGAAATCTTGGTTCTAGTCCAAAATCCCAAAGAAACTTCCTATGTCCTTGAGGAACGTAGCGCCAAATTAGTTGAGCTGCGAAACATCGGTGTGGCCAAGAGTAGAAACGTTGCACTCGAGCGCGCTAGCGGTGAATATTTACTATTTGGAGATGATGACATTCTTTTTAATGAAACAGGAATTAGTGAAGCAATTCAGTATTTAGAGCAGAATCCAGATTGCTCAATTATTCTTGCTCAAGCTAGAGATGACAGCGGGGCGCTTAGAAAAGATTACTTTAAAGAGATAAAATCGTTGAGATTAACGAATTCAGCCAGAGCTGCAACCTATGAGTTAATCGTACGAGTGGATGCGATAAGATCAAAGGGAATTAATTTTGATGAAGACTTTGGGGCTGGAGCTACAAATTATCTTGGAGATGAATACATCTTCATAACGGATGCGCTACGTGCCGGGCTTAAAGGAGTACATCTTCCCACAGTTATCGCTACACACCCCACAGAGAGTTCAGCATCGAAATGGGGAACACCTGAAGATCTAGATGCCCGCAGGAAGATATTTACTCGAGTATTTGGTTGGCGCGCTCCGATATTTCGAGCCGGTTTTCTACTTAAAACTAAGAACGCCAATCCGGGACTACTTAATTCGCTGCGTTTTATCTTTAAACCATGAAGGTCTTTGCGCATCGCGGTTTTAGCTCCAAATTTCCAGAAGCCACACGAGCATCATTTGAAGGTGCTATCGAAATAGGTGCTGATGGCCTGGAGTGCGATATTCGTCTTACTAAAGATCAGATTCCAGTCTGTTTTCACGATCGCAATCTCAAACGAATCGCTGGAGTCTCTAAACCAGTCGCAAAATTAACTTTAAGAGAGCTGCAAGAGGTCACTGATATAACTACGTTACGGGAACTTATTGAATTAGCCAATAAGAAGGATAAAGAGCTTCTTATCGAAACAAAACATCCTTCAAGATTTGGTCGAGGCGTTGAAAATGCAGTTCTCTCCGAAATAGAGGGAAAGAGCAAAATCACCGTAATGTCATTTTCGCTTTTTGCAGTTCTCTGGCTTCGTAAGAAGATTTGCTCTACCGGATATGTAGTTGCCCATCGATGGCGGCTTCTCTTTATTCCAACCGAAATTGTCGCTATCGATTTTAAGCTATTCAATCGCTCAAGATGGGCTCGGAAAAGACTTACCAAGAAGATCGTTTATCTCTGGACGGTTAATGATGTAAAAAAGATCAAATTTCCCGAGAGAATCAAGGGTGTAATCTCAGATAAGCCAGATTTACCGTTCTTCCTCTTGAGCTCTCGCTAGTCTTTGAGAAACATAAAAAGGTATTCCGGATAACGAATTTGGTATTTAAGCGCGTAGCGCCTGGGCAAACTCGAGGAAATCCCCGACGATGATGTCGATTTCTCGCTGACCATGGGCGAGCGAGATCAACCACTGCTCATCAAGGCCGGGCGGCGTCATTACATTTCGATTGAGCGACCAGAAGAACGAAAGCTGGGCGAGATCGAAATCAGTCGCCTTGTAATCGCGATAGTTACGCACCGGATTTCCGGACCAGGTAACACAACCTTTAACGCCAAAACCAACTGTGTGAGCTGGTAATTCGTATTCGTTAATAATTTCAGACATACGAGTTAGCGCTTGACGATTCAAATCTTCGCAACGTTGCAACGCTTCAGGAGTGCAAATTCGATCGACAGCGCGAACGCCAGCCATTGCCAAGAAGTGTCCGTTAAAGGTTCCAAGATGTGCATGCTTTCCATTAACGATAGTTTCCATGTACTCACGCTTACCACCGAAGGCAGCTACTGGAATTCCGCCACCAATTGATTTAGCGAGCGCGATTAAATCTGGTTTTATTCCAAGTCTCTGTGCGGCACCTTGTGGACCGGCAGTTAAACCAGTTTTAACTTCATCAAATACCAATAAGACTCCGTATTGATCACAGAGTTGGTGAACTCTTTCGAGATATCCCATATCAGGAACCACAATTCCAATATTTTCTAGAACTGGCTCCATAACTAAACAAGCAATTGAGTCTGCGTGCGCTTTGAAAATACGCTCGATGGCATCGGCGTTGTTGTAAGGCACAACATGAACTTCTCCCGCGACAACAGCAGGAAGTGGAATCGGAGTTGGATCCTCAGCAGAGCCAGCAAGTGCAACATCTGGTTTGTTTGAAACCATCAATGGGTCATAAGAACCGTGGTAACCGCCTTCAATCTTTACAATTCCGAGTTTTCCGGTGGCGGCGCGAGCGGTGCGAATCGCATACATCGTCGCTTCAGTACCAGAGTTTGCAAAACGCACCATGTCGAGACCAAAGCGTCGAGCGATAATCTCGGCGCCATCGCGAGTAATCGGCGATGGAGTAGCAAATAGCGTTCCGATCTCAAGGGTCTTTTTTGCTTCTTTTACAACCTCTTTATTTAAGTGGCCGACCAAGAGTGCGCCAAAGCCCATAGAGAGATCGAGCATGTCGCGGCCATCGACATCCTTCATCCAAGCGCCTTTGGCAGAGACGATTGAGATCGGATATGGCTCCCAATGCTGGAAACTTGAGGCGACGCCGAGCGGAGTTACTTTTCCAGCTCGATTATTTTCAGTTCCGGATGTAGGTGCAAGTTTTGAAAACTTAGCGCTCTCAATTTCAAGTAGCTCTTGAATACGAGTCGCCGGAATTGGGCGAAATGAAAGTGGGACCTGTCTAAAGGTCTGAGAATGATGGGTTTGATTAAACATGGGAGTTTGGGACTTCCCAAATACGGTTCAGAGGAACCGATTTGTTGGTACCACGCTCCTTAGCACTTTGTATTGCGTTAATGGAGTTTACTCCTGCCCCTCATGGGCGGTCAACAGGTGTGTCCTATGCGTAAATCCTGCGAATTCCCGCAGTATTTAGGTTAAACAAACCTTGAAAACTAATAACAGTCTAGACTTCCGTCACGTGCGATTAATACATCAGCCAGATCACGATTTAACTTACGACGATGTATTTATGATTCCATCGCGATCAAATATCACAAGCCGAATGGATGTAGATTTACAAACTGTTGATGGTAGCGGTGCAACAATTCCATTAGTGGTTTCAAATATGACTGCAATTTCTGGAAGAAGAATGGCAGAAACGGTTGCCCGTCGTGGTGGACTAACTGTTATTCCTCAAGATATTCCGATTCCAGTTGTTTCAGATGTAATCGCATGGATGAAAAGTCGCCACGTTCTCTTCGATACACCTATTACTCTGCAACCAACAAATACAGTCGCCGATGCTGCTTCGTTGATTCATAAGCGTGCACATGGCGCAATCATCATTGTTGAAGATGCAAAACCGGTTGGCATTCTCACTGAAGCTGACTGGGAGGGCGCCGATAGATTCACTCAGATCCATCGAGTTATGTCGAAAGACTTAATGGTCATTCCCCACTCATTAGATGTTAAATCCGCATTCCAGCTACTCCATGAAAAGAATCGAAAATTAGCCCCCGTCGTCGACTCCACTGGAAAGCTCAGCGGAATCTTGACTCGTACTAGTGCGCTACGTGCGACGCTCTACCAGCCAACACTTGATGCCAGAGGGAAATTACGGATTGCAGCCGCTGTAGGAGTAAATGGCGATGTGAAAGAGAAGGTAGCCGGATTGGTTTCGGCCGGCGTTGATCTCTTAGTTGTCGATACTGCTCATGGCCATCAAGAGAAGATGATTGAGGTCCTCAAATTAATTCGTCCCATCGCTGGCGGAGTGCCTATCGTTGCTGGCAATGTGGTTACGGCGAATGGTGTGCGAGATTTAGTAGGCGCCGGTGCCGACATTGTTAAAGTTGGCGTTGGACCAGGCGCGATGTGCACTACGCGAATGCAAACTGGAGTTGGCCGCCCACAATTTTCTGCTGTTATTGAGTGCGCAGCGGAAGCTAAAAAATTAGGAAAATTTATCTGGGCAGATGGCGGAGTGCGCCATCCTAGAGATGTGGCGTTAGCTCTAGCTGGCGGTGCATCAGCGGTAATGATTGGTTCTTGGTTTGCGGGAACTTATGAATCGCCAAGTGATCTTCGCGTCGATGTCGAAGGTCGCCTTTACAAAGAATCCTTCGGTATGGCATCAGCACGTGCTGTTGCGGCTCGTACTTCAAGTGAAGATGTATTTGATCGCGCGCGAAAAGCTCTCTTTGAGGAAGGCATCTCTTCTTCCAGAATGTATTTAGATCCGGCTCGACCCGGAGTTGAAGATTTAATCGATGACATTATTGCTGGAGTTAGATCCTCATGTACTTACGCCGGAGCTAAGAATTTAACTGAGTTCGCTGAGAAAGCGGTTATTGGTATCCAGTCGGCGGCCGGTTATGCCGAAGGTCGCCCACTACATTCTTCTTGGTAGCTTTTAAGTTGGTAATTATTACGCCGCTTTTGCATAACGCGAAGCAAAGATAAGGCTGAAGCAGAGCGCAACTAAAAAGAAGAGCGCCCACCGAAGCTCAAATAATTCAGCGAGAAATCCAATTACTGGTGGCCCGATAACAAAACCAAAGTAAGAAATTCCGGAGACTTGAGCGATAGCTTGGGGTGGTGAGATGACTCCGTGATATTTTGTGCTTGCTAAAGTTCCAGCAGCGCTAAACATTAAAGGAATCACAACCGAGAGTCCGGTGCCGAGTAATAACCAAGAAATCGTAAGAGCCGGAATACCGCCAATAATTAAACCTAGAGTAAGACTGACACTAGAAAGTATTCCGCCGGCAGCAATGATTTGGGAAGCACCAAATTTATGCGCTAAGTAATCTCCAGCGAGACGACCGACTACCATTGCCAACGTATAGACGATATACGGAAGCGTTGAAATAAAAGGTGTAGCAGCAAATGCATCGCGTGCAAGAACGCCACCCCAATCACCGGCAGCGCCCTCGCTAAGAGCTGCAAAGAGACCGAAGATACCAAAGATCCAGAAAATAACTGGAGAGCGCTCACCTTTACTCTTTGTAATTGGGTGTTGATCGACTGCAGCGGGCAGAATCAAGGCGCGGATAAAGAATAAAACTATTAAGTAAATTAGCGCCAAGAAATAACCTTGGTTAAGCGGGGTAACTTCTAGTTGCGAGAAGAAGCCACCCAGAATTCCGCCAAATAGCGTGCCAACAGAGAACATGGCATGGAATGTGCTCATCAATCTTCGGCCAGCTCTCTGTTCAATAACAACGGCATGCGCATTCATTGAGACATCTTGAGTGGCCAAGGCAAAACCAAATAGAAAAAGTCCGAACCAGGCAAAACTTAGACTGGGAAGCCATCCAACAATGGGAAGGGAGATAACGATCGCAAGGGTGCCCCAGAGGATTACCGGTCTACTTCCGTAGCGGGCGCTATTTCTTCCGGCTGGTCCGAGCCCAGCAAATACGCCAATCGATACAAATAGAAGAGAGAGTCCAAGAACGCCATCTGAAATTGCGAGAATCTCTTTAATATCCGGAATTCGCGCCACGAAGGTACCGGCTGTGAAGCCGTTCACAACGAAAGCTAGAGTCACGCCCGAGCGGGCTCGCTTTAACTCGGGCGCCATAATTTGCGGAGTCTACTCAGAGTGGGTTGGATTTACATCAATCAATCTCTCAGGAACTCGTGAAAAGGTGTCATCCATGAAACCTCTCTCTTCTTTCTCGAAAGTTTTGATTGGATTTTTTGCTGGAGCAATCGTCGCTGGAAGCGTTGCAGTCGCAGTTACTCCAGATACTCCGCCAACAAAAGTTTGCGTTGACAAGAAAACTAAAGCGATTTATGCATCGACTGATGGAAGTTGTTCAAGAACTAAAACTTTGATGGAGATCGCCGGTTCTGGCGTAAATATTCAAACAATTGCGGCAGCTGTCTCACCATCTGTTGTCTCTATTTCAGTGAGTGCACCATCTCGTAGCGGTACCGGCTCTGGCGTGATATATAGAAGTGGCGGCACAAGTTCATTTATAGTTACAAACAATCACGTGATTGTGGATGCGGTTCAGAGCGGAACAGTTCGCGTCGAGCTTGATAGCGGTGATATGGAGACCGCTTCTATTGTTGGTCGCGATGCTGCTTATGACATTGCGGTCTTGAAAATTAGTCTAGGAAATCTTCGCCCGATAAAAGAGGGGAATTCCAGCAAGCTAATTATCGGAGAACCGGTAATTGCTTTCGGTTCACCGCTGGGCCTATCGGGAACGGTAACAAGTGGAATCGTCTCAGCTTTAAATCGGCCGGTAACAACTGGCAGCAGCGGAATCAGTTCATTTATCGATGCAATTCAAACAGATGCTGCAATTAATCCTGGTAATTCCGGCGGCCCCCTTGTCGATTCAACTGGCGCCATTGTTGGGATTAACTCAGCAATTGCTTCTACTGGCTCAACCGCAGGTTCTATCGGACTTGGTTTTGCCATTCCATTTAATCAAGCTAAACGTGTGATAGACGAAATTATCGCGACTGGAAAATCCTCACGACCATTTTTAGGTGTAAATTTCGATAACACCTATAACGGAATTGGGGCGCGCATTCTCACCGTTGTAGGTGGCGAACCTGCCGCTAAAGCACAAATTCCAAACGGCTCCATAATTCGCGAAATCGATGGAAAGAAGATCAACGATCTAATTTCGGCAATTGTTCGCGTCCGCGCTTATGCTCCAGGTGACACAATCAAAATTAAGGTTGATTTGCCTGGTGGCGGCAGTCAGACCTTTGAAGTAACCCTCGGCAAGCAAGATTCGATTTAAGCGCGAGCCAATTGCCAAATTCAAAGCAATTAACTTTGCCTGGTGCTAAGTTGTGGTTAAGTAAGGGGAGGCCGCCACTTGGGTAACGAACACAACGAAGATGATGGAAATGAAGAGATCATCACGGAAGAAATGTTGTGGGAGCGGATACCTGAAACGCAAGGCGTCGATCGAGCAAGTACTTATTACGAATTAAGCGCAAGGATTTATGCGCGCGGACAATATGACGAGGCGTTAGCGCTAGCTGAAACTGCGCGAGACATTTACGCGGAACTTGGAACTGCGGCACCTAGAGAAGGTTTAGCCCAGACATATTCCGCAATTGGTTATAACTTAAATCAATTGAAGCGAATGAATGAAGCGGCTAATGCAATGAGTAAAGCCGTTGAGCTCTTACGCGAAAATAAATCTCCCATGGCCTTAGAACTTGCCTGCACGTTAGGTGAATGGTGGTTCTCGTCAAAAGAGTATGAGAAAGCAATTTCCTGTATGGAAGAGTGCGCGCAAGAACATCTCGTAGATGGAAATGAACTTGGCTCGGCTAATGATTTCTATCTAATTGGTTGTGCGTATCGCGAACTAAAAGATTATGAGAAAGCAATCTCAACATTTTTGGAGGCGCGTGAATACTTCAAGGTTTCACAAGAAGTCATCCAAGTTGCAAGATGTGACCAGAAATTAGCCCACTGCTATGTGGAAATTGGCGACGCCGAGTCAGCTCTTAAGTTTGCCCAAAAGTCAGTTGATGTCTTCGCAACTGCTCATGATCAACGGCGACTAACTTACGCTTCATTTGAACTTGGTAAAGCGCAAGTAATCAATGGCGAAGTAGAAGAGGGATTAGCGACTCTAGAACGAGTCCTTGATATCGCTGCCGACGCGGATCCGCGCGATTTCGAATTTATCGTTGCTATCGAACGGCGAATTGCACAAGCTCTTCGTACAACAGGGCGAAGTGAAGAAGCCGATGAGATTGAACGAAGAATTTCTGCAGTAACTGAGATTACCGAGGACTAGTGCCTGATCTTTCGTTCCTTGCGGGGCGTGAGCACCTCTTAATAACGATGGTTTGCTACGGCAATATCTGTCGATCTCCTATGGCCGCAGCCGTACTTCATAACAAGATCAAAAATAGCTCAATAACTGTTGATTCTGCGGGGACTTCGAATTGGCATGTTGGAGAGGGGCCAAATCCACCAGCGAAACGAATTTGGGAGTTAGCCGGTTATAGATACAACCATATCTCTTCTCAATTTAATTATTTGAGGTTAGTGGCAGCCGATCTAGTACTAGTTATGGACAACCATAATTATCAACGAGTAAAACAACTTGCCACTAGCGATGAAGAGCATCAAAAAATTTTCTATCTGAGAGAGTTTGATGAGACTGCAGAAAACTTGGAAGTTCCAGATCCGTATTCACTCCCAGATGCAGCATTTGAAAAAGTACTTGAGATGGTAGAACGTGCTACGGATGGGTTGTTGGTGGCGTTAAGTGCTGCATCCCCCAGGCATACATAGCAATTGCTCCGGCAGCCGAAGCGTTCATTGAACGTGTAGATCCATATTGCGCGATTGCGAGAATTCGAGAACAGGCTGCAATCGCTTCCTCTGACATTCCAGCTCCCTCTTGCCCAAAGAGAAGAACACACTCTTTGGGCAACTTTGCGCTCTCTAAAGCAGTTGATCCATCAACATTATCGATACCAATAATCTCGATTTTTCTCTCATCAAACCAGTTCTTGAAGTCAGATATTTTGGGATGATGAATTACCTCTAGATATCGATCAGTAACCATCGCTCCGCGCTTATTCCAATCTCGCTTTCCTACAATATGAACACTTGCAACATTAAATGCATTTGCAGTCCTTACAATTGATCCGATATTTAGATCATGTTGCCAATTTTCAATAGCAATTCGAAGTGGGTTTCTTTTTTTATTCAAATCATTAACTATGGCAGCGACGCTCCAATATCTATACTGATCTAAAACATTGCGCCGGTCGCCTTTTTCTAAGAGTGCGGGATCAAATTCATCGCCAGTGGGCCAGGGTTTTGGATGTGGACCTACGCCAAAAACTGGATAGAACTCACCTGGGCCGATCTCTGCGTTGGGCATCTTGAGATAAGCCTAGGAGTGGTGATTTCATAAGGTCAATTTCCAGGTTTGAGTGAGTACGCTTCCGCGGTGCGTCGATTATTGATTGCTCTATTGATTTCTTCTTTAGCTTTTTCAGTGAATCCAGCATCAGCTCTTCATAGCCTGGAGAAATATGTAAATGCTGATCAATTAAGTAAACCTGGCTTATTAATTCTTAATCCAGATGGCACAGTTTTAGCGGAGAACGAGCCTGATTCACTAAGGGCTCCCGCTTCGGTTTTGAAACTACTCTCTATGGCGGTAGTCCTTGCAAATCTAGATTCGACTTCACGTTACGCAACAACGGTTTGGGGTACCCGAAAGAAGCGAGAGTTTGTACTTATAGGTTCGTTAGATCCATTTCTTAGCGTAAACCGTAGCGTCTCAGATAAATATGGACATGGTTATCTAATGGGGTTACTGAGTCGTGCGGGCGTCCTAGATTCCAAAAAAGTCGTAATTAATTACACTGCACTATATCCCGGGGATGTTAAAGGTTTGAAAGTTGTGTTTAAGCAACGAGGGATAAGGGCAACTCTTAAGAAAGTAAATGGCATTACGGCAACTGAAATTGGTGTGGAAGAGCTTTCGACCTTAGCTTCAAAACCACTTAGCAAGATGGTCTCGCACGTAATTCTCTGGAGCGATAACGTCGTAGCGGATCGACTTGCAAAAGCAGTAAATCGACAACTCGGAAATCCTGCAAGCGCAAAAGGGTTAACAAATACATTCAAGGGCGAATTAGCTAAATTAAATGTAAATACCAGCGGATTGGTAGTTAAGGATGGCAGCGGACTTTCACGAGAGAATCGAGTCTCAGCAAGAACTGTCGTTGAATTGTTAAGAGTTATTCGCAACGATCCCAGATATGCCGCAATCTATGAAGGCCTCCCGATATCGGGAAAGACGGGAACTTTAGTAAAGCGTTTTGAGAAGGTGCCTGCCGCAATCAATCATGTTCACGCTAAGACTGGATGGATAAATAGAAGCGTAACTATGGCTGGCTATGCCGAGAGCGGTAATCAAGAGTATGCCTTTGCAATATTGGCAGATGGCATCAATCCCAATCTCCGTGCGCGAAATGCTGCGCGAAGGACTATGGATAAGTTATTGGAAGTTGTGGTTAAAGGGAATCATCAAACACCTTAATTGAGCCGCCGTAACAGGCGACCCAGATCCACTTATTTTGTGCTTCATAAGTGACTCCAATTGGTTCGTTACAGACCTTTCTCTTCTCTAAAACGGAAAGGTCGCTAACTCTTACCTTGGAGATGGTGTCGCTAGCGTAATTAACAACATAAAGAGCGGTGCCATCACTTGAGATATCAAGGCTACGGGCAGCGTTTCCAGTCTTCACCGTTTTAATCAATTCATTGGCAACTAAATCAAATGCGGCGATCCGACCCGATTTATTCAAAGTTAAATAGAGCATCTTGTCATCCGGCGAGAGAACTAGCGCCCTTGGGTTAGAGCCAACTTCTAACCGAGTGCGTTGCCAAGTATTCAAATCAATCTTATGTACGACCGAGCCTCCCATCTGGGCGATATAAGTGAACTTAGAATCACTTGAGATAGCAATCCCACGCGGATATGCGCCAATTGAAATCGTCTTCACCACTTTCTGATCCGCAGTAGATATGACTGAGATGTCATAAGAACACCAGTTAGATACCAATACATATTTGTTATCGGCGGAGACTTGAACAACTTTGGGAACCACACCAACTCGATATGCCGCATCAATCTTCCAGGCCGCGGTATCTATTCGGTAGAGAAAGGATCGATCGTAGTTATTTTCCGGGCGACAGATATCGGTACCTTCTCGATTAAATCCCTTGCCATACATGGCGTAATTTGTTACATATAAATACTTACCATCAGGCGAGAATGCGCCTTCCACAGGAGCGCCTCTATGAGTGCCCGTGTATCCCGTAAAACCAAGTTGATTTAGATCAACTCGATCTGGAATTGTCTCGACTAATTTCATCGCCTTCGCATCATAGATAGTTATTGAGTGGCGATACATCATGTTATGAGCTGAGACGAAACCAGTTCCGGAAGCGCGTACTGATTTAGGCGCGATATCACCGGTAATTGTGGTGAGTAATCGCATTTTCGTATCAGCAGAAGTGGTTTGCGCCTCAACTGGGGGAATGGTGAGAAGAGTTGCGATAAGAATTACAGATGAGCGAAGGCGCACGTGACTAATCTACCCGGTAACCTCGCCATGTGATTTCGCCCTATCTCGCATTGATGAAATTGCGAGTAGTTGAGTTGCTATTGGTTACGACTCTCCCAGCGCTCTTTCTTGCCTTTGATGGAATCCCAGATTTATCAATAACTATTGCGACTTTATTCGGTGGCACGCTCGCAGCTGGCGCGGCCAACGCATTCAATATGGTGATCGAGAGTGATATTGATCGGATGATGACTAGAACCTCAAAGCGCCCTATCGTCAATGAACTGATTAGCGAAGAGCGAGCTTTGATATTCGCCTATGTAATTGCAATTATTTCTCTCGTTATTTTTTGGATATTCACAAACCCGCTAGCCACAGGTTTAACAGTTGCGGCGATTGCATTTTACGTATTTGGTTACACCGTTGGGCTAAAACGTCGCACCTCACAAAATATTGTCTGGGGAGGGATTGCGGGATGTCTTCCAGTCTTAATTGGTTGGGCTGCGGTTACCAATTCACTCTCTTGGACCTCTTTCTGGTTCTTCTTGGTTATCTTCTTCTGGACGCCACCGCATTTTTGGGCACTTGCCATTAAGTATCGCGATGATTATGCGGCTGCGGGAATTCCTATGCTCCCCGTTGTAGCAACGAAAGAAGAGGTGGCAAAGCAGAGTTGGTTCCACACCATTGCGATGATCATTACTTCACTACTGACTCTTTACAGCGCCGGCTTTCCAATTTGGAGCTACGTTCTGACTTTGGTTATGGGACTTGTATTTGCCTGGCAACTTCGCGATATGGAAGTGAATTCAGGGCGGATCTTTAATGGCTCGATCTCTTATCTCAGTTTGTACTCGATTCTTCTAGTCGCAGGCGTCTTTCTGTGAAAAAGCTCTTTTTTTAATTGTAATTGCTTTAGCTATCCAATCTAATGGCGCTTCTGCCGCAGATGACGTTTGGGAAAAAGTAGTTAATCCCGATTCAAAAGGCTTTGTGATATGACTTAGACATGCAGTAGCGCCCGGGACAGGAGACCCAGAGAATTTCAAAATTGGCGATTGTTCAACTCAAAGAAATCTATCTGAAGAAGGCAAGAAACAAGCTAGAAAAATAGGTAATTGGTTAAAGGCAAAACAAGAGCGTATCTATAAAGTGGAATCAAGTAGATGGTGTCGCGCAGTTAATACTGCGAAGCTCATAAATATTGGAAAAGTAATCGAGAATTCAAATCTTGATTCGTTATTCCGAGATGATGATCCTAAATCTGACGAAAGGACGACGGCAACTCTGGCGCAGATAAAGAAACATAGAAAAACTGCTGGACTTTTTGGTTTTGGTTTTCCATCAAGTAAACATCACGGCATTGACTGGTATAGCTTCAGCTTCAGGGGAGGGAATTCTTGTCCGAGCGAAAAAAGCAAGATTGAAGTGGTAGGTCGCTCGCCTGCCCTTTGAATTATTGAAATTTTCAGGAAAATTTGAGGAACAGTCCGGGCAAATCCCGGGAAAAGTTGATTTCCTCCTTTACTCTATGTGGTTGTAACTGACCCCCATTTCCCCAGGGAGCCAACGAGTGATAACTACTCAACGCCGTTTCACTGCGCTCTTATTAGTTTCGCTCTTCACAATTTCTTCAAACGTTCCCGCAATCGCCAATCCTAAGAAGCCTAGTTTGGCCCAGATTGCAGAAGCAAAGAAGATCGAGGAAGAGAAGAAAAAAGTAGCAGATGCGGCCGCGGCTAAGTTAGCAAAAGCAAATTTAACTCTTAGACAATTAATTTCAGTAGCCGAAAGCGCTCGCCGTAAATATGAAGCAGCGAAAGCAGAGCTTGCTAAAGCTACAAAGGAAGCCGAAGCAGCAGCAGAGGCGTATATCGCAGCAGTTGGACAAGTTAAAGCAGCACACGATGCCATTGGGCGCCTTGCAACAAATGCCTACATTATGGGCGGTGGCTTTACAGATTTAGATTCAGTTCTTCAAGCAGATGGCCCACAAGATTTAATGGACCGATTATCAGTTTTAGATTCACTCGGTGAACAAAACACACAAGCGCTCTTCCGCTTTAAGCGAGCCGAAGTTGTAGCGAAAGAGGCGAAGCAAGCAGCTGATGAGGCGAAAGAACGTCAACGAATTGCAACAGCAAAAGTTGCCGCCGCTAAAGCAGAAGCTGATGCTGCTCAAGATGCGCAACAGAAGGAAGTAGATCGACTCCAGAAGATTCAAGATCAAGTCTTGAAGGAATTAAACGCGGCTCGCAAGACACGCGTCACTCTAGAACAGCAACGACAACTTGCTTTGCTTGAAGAAGCAAATGCCTCGATTGCGCAAGGAACTGCGATCTACACCAAAGTCTGGCCAGATATCGGTTTTCGTGGCCGAACTACTTTTAGATCAGATCAAGCGATGCGCGATAAGGCTGTTGAATTTGCAAAGCGCCAAGTCCAAGCGCGCAAACCATATATTTGGGGAGATGAAGGACCGAATGCATTTGATTGCTCCGGCTTAGTATATGCGGCTTACCGAAGCGCGGGACTTGGCTGGCCAAACTGGGATCGCCTTAACTCATCTCTCTATTTCTCTTACACAAAACATGTTCCACTTAATCAATTGCTCCCGGGCGACTTGCTCTTCTACTCATATAAGGGAACGGTGAACACGATTCATCACATCACGATTTACGCTGGAAACGGGATGATGTGGGAAGCACATACGAAAGGTAAGGGGCTGCTTTACTCAAATATCTACAGCATCAAGGGCTTGATGCCGTATGGAGGTCGCGTCTAGTAGTAACTACGCTCTGCTGCTATGGCAGAAGCAACCCCGCTCTATCGATTGCGGTTAGCGGTCCGGGAAGAACTAAGTGATCTATCCGCAGGTAATCGCATTCTGGTTGCAGTCTCGGGTGGCGCCGATTCCATGGCTCTAGCGGCGGCTCTCTTCTATGAAGTAAGAGAGCTCGCAATTGGATGTATTCCAGTAATTATTGATCATCAATTGCAGAGTAATTCAGGTGAAGTCGCAGCAACGGCGAGTGCAACTTTGAAGAAGTTGGGATTTGAAAGAGTTGAGATGCGTCGGATCAACGTTACGCAAGTTGATGGACCAGAAGCTTCGGCACGCCGCGCGAGATATGAGGCGCTACAAGAAGTGGCAGAAGAATTTGATGCGAAAGCAATTTTTCTCGGTCACACTAAAGATGATCAAGCTGAGACAGTTTTGTTGGGACTAGCGAGGGGCTCGGGCACTCGCTCACTCTCTGGAATGGCCAAGCGGATTGATATTTATCGCCGGCCGCTCTTAAGCGCTACCCGCTCTGAGACGGAAGCTGCATGTAAAGAATTAGGAATCGAATTCTGGATCGATCCACATAATAAAGATTTGGAATACAAGCGAGTTAGAGCGAGAGAAAAAATTCTGCCTTTATTAGAGAGTGAACTTGGTCCAGGGGTATCCGATGCGTTATCTCGATCAGCAAAATTACTTCGCGACGATGCCGATGCCCTTGATGAATGGGCCAATAGAGTCTTCCCAACCCTCGATCCAAAGAATCTAGATGTCGAAGAATTAGCAAAGCTGCCACGAGCGATTCGCTCGCGCGTAATCAGATTGGCGATTCATCACGCCGGCGCCCCAGTTGGCTCACTTTCATCCGAACATATTGAGCCGGTTGAGGCCCTAATCACAGCGTGGAAGGGGCAAGGAGCGGTATCGCTTCCCGGCGGTGTGACCGTAGCGCGAATTTCGGGCAGACTTTCGTTCTCTTAATGCCCCATATGAAAGGTCGCAGGTGGATCTCGAATCAGTAAAGAGTGAAATTGAAAAGGTAATCATTACCGAAGAGCAATTGCAGACTCGATTAAAAGAGATTGCAAAGCAAATTGATAATGATTATGTAGGCAAGGAACTCTTACTAATCGGCGTTTTAAAAGGCGCGGTAATGGTTATGGCTGACCTAACGCGCCATATGAATCGCCATGTTGAGATTGATTGGATGGCAGTTTCTTCTTATGGATCAGGAACAAAATCTTCTGGAGTAGTTCGCATCCTTAAAGATTTGGATCGAGATATCACCGGCAAGAGTGTTTTAATCATAGAAGATATCGTCGATACCGGATTGACCTTAGATTGGTTGAGCAATAACTTGAAATCAAGGGGTGCGGGATCGGTTGAAATCATGACCGTACTTCGCAAACCTAAATCAGCAATCGTCCAAGTAGATGTTAAGTATGTTGGGTTTGATATCCCGAAAGACTTTGTTATTGGTTACGGGCTTGATTTCAATGAGAAGTATCGCAATCTCCCATTTATCGCAGTCCTAGCGAAACATATGTACGAGTAGCTATGGCCGAGAAAAAACCAAGTAAGAAGTTCCAAATCAAACGGCCTAAGTTTCCAGTCAAAGCCGGTAAACCACAACAGCCATTAACTCGTCGACCACTCTTCTGGATTCTTCTTGCAATTGTTCTGGTCACCTTCGTTGGCCGGATCTCATCCGGCGGTAATCAATTCACCAAGGTGGAAACTTCACAAGTAATAAGCGCAATTACTCGGGGCGATGTGGAACAGGTAACAATCGTTGATCGCCAACAAGTAATTCGATTAATTTTAAAGCCAGGTAGCGCAATTGAGGGTGCTACCAAAGTCGAAGCATCTTATGTAAGCGGACAAGAACCAATTCTTGTTGATTTATTGAGCGCGTCACCACCGCCTAAAGAGTGGAATGTTGAAGTTCCGCGGACAAACATCTTTGTTTCAATTCTTTTCACTCTGGGACCGATTCTTCTTATCTTCTTCCTCTTACTCTTCTTTTTGGGACGATCACAAGGGGGCTCTCGAGTATTTTCATTCGGTCGTTCGCGAGCGAAATTACATTCCAATGAAATTCCGCAAGTTACTTTCGTTGATGTTGCTGGAGCAGATGAAGCAATCGAAGAATTCCGAGAGATTAAGGATTTTCTAGCCAATTCCAAAAAGTACCAAGAAATTGGCGCAAAGATTCCAAAGGGCGTACTGCTCTTTGGCCCTCCCGGAACCGGAAAAACACTTCTTGCACGTGCTGTTGCTGGTGAAGCAAAGGTTCCGTTCTACACAATCTCAGGATCAGATTTTGTTGAGATGTTTGTGGGAGTCGGAGCGTCTCGAGTCCGCGATCTCTTTAATCAAGCAAAACAGAATGCACCTTCAATCATATTCGTTGATGAAATTGATGCCGTAGGTAGACATCGCGGTGCTGGACTTGGTGGCGGCCATGATGAACGCGAACAGACTCTCAATCAACTTTTGGTCGAGATGGACGGCTTTGAACCTCATGATGAAGTGATTTTGATTGCGGCAACAAATCGTCCAGATATTTTGGATCCAGCCTTACTTCGCCCCGGCCGATTTGATCGCCAGATTGCTCTAGATCGCCCTGATGTAAAGGGGCGCGAAGCCATCATGAAAGTTCACGCTAAGAATAAACCGTTAGAGAAAGATTTAGATCTGAAAGCGCTAGCTCGAAGAACTCCTGGATTTACTGGAGCTGACCTAGCAAATGTTCTTAACGAAGCAGCGCTTCTCACCGCTCGCCAAAATCGCAAAGTTATCTCTCGCGATGATATTGATGAAGCGATTGATCGCGTGATGGCTGGTCCGCAGCGTAAATCTCGCTTAATGAGTGAAAAAGAGCGAAGAGTTACGGCGTATCACGAAGGAGGTCATGCGCTAGTTGCGCATGCACTTCCACATACCGATCCGGTTCACAAAATTACCATCATGCCGCGCGGACATGCACTTGGTTACACCATGGTGCTTCCCGATGAAGATAAGTACTCAACGACTAGAAATCAGATGCTCGATCAATTGGCTTACACAATGGGCGGGCGCGCTGCCGAAGAGTTGGTCTTCCATGACCCAACAACTGGTGCTTCAAATGACATTGAAAAGGCGACCACGTTGGCCCGTGCCATGGTTACTCAATATGGAATGACTGAGAAATTGGGCGCAATCAAACTTGGCACAAGTGATTCCGCTCCATTCTTAGGACGTGATTACGGACATCAGAGAGATTACTCAGAACATCTGGCCAGCGTGGTTGATAGTGAGATTCGTTCTCTTATCGAAAATGCTCACCAAGAGGCATATGAAATTCTCGTTGAAAATCGATCAATTCTCGATGCGCTAGTCGAAGAGCTGCTCGAGAAAGAGACGCTCCAGAAAGAGGAGATCGAAGTTATCTTTAAGAGAGTCGCTGCTAGGCCGAAACGTCCAGCTTGGACCGGATCGGCGCTGCGCGCGCCATCGCGCATTCCACCGGTTCCACTAAAGCCAAAAGTAGAACCAACTCCAGAACCAGAATCCACGAAGCGTCGTAAGAAAACAACGTAATGAGCGCCAAGTTCGATGAAGAACGAATTGCGCGCGCGGTTCGAGAGATTCTTCTTGGAATTGGGGAAGATCCAGATCGCAAAGGTTTAAAGGACACACCATCACGAGTAGCGCGGGCGATGCGTGAGAACTTTCAAGGAATCTTTCAAGAGCCAAAAGATGTTTTTACAACCTCGTTTGATCTAGGACATGAAGAGTTAGTTATAGTCAAAGATATTGAAGTTTTCTCACACTGCGAACATCATCTAACTCCGTTTCATGGCAAAGCCCATATTGGATATATCCCGGGCGCAAGCGGTCGAGTCACGGGAATTTCGAAACTCGCTCGATTAGTGGATCTATTTGCAAGACGCCCACAAGTTCAAGAACGTTTAACGACTCAGATTGCCGATGCATTAGTCGAAGCGCTTGGACCTGGCGGCGTGATTGTTATCGTTGATTGCGTCCATCTCTGTATGTCGATGCGCGGAGTTAAGAAATATGAAGCGCGCACGGTGACGAGCGCAGTAAGAGGGATGTTACGTGATCCGGCAACCCGCGCCGAAGCAATGTCTTTAATAACCACAAAATAATGCGCACTTTAGTTATGGGGATTTTAAATGTGACCCCAGATTCATTTGCCGATGGTGGTCGCCATTTCACAATTGATGCTGCAATCGGTCGCGCCAAAGCCATGATTGAAGAGGGCGTGGACATAATTGATATTGGTGGTGAATCAACTAAACCAGGAGCTGAGCGAGTAAGCGAGGAAGAAGAGTTGGCTCGAGTAATGCCAGTTTTGGAAGAGGTTGTGAAACTTGGAGTACCAGTCTCGATCGACACGATGCGCAGCGGGGTTGCTGCAAAAGCGATTAAAGTCGGTGTGAAATATGTAAATGATGTCAGCGGCGGATTAGCCGATGAGAAGATGTATGAATTAATCGCGAATAACCGGGATATTCAATATGTGATTATGCATTGGCGGAGCCATTCGAAAATTATGGAGGAACATGCACTCTATGAAGATATCATTAAAGAGGTCCGAGAAGAGTTAGAGGAGCGAATCAATTCTGCGATTGAAGCTGGTGTTGACCCAGAACAATTGATTATTGATCCGGGAATCGGATTTGCTAAGACCAGCGAACATAATTGGGAGATACTTAAAAACTTAGATCGCCTAGCTCTTCTTGGCTATCCCATATTGGTAGGCGCCTCTCGTAAGCGTTTCCTTGGTGAACTAATTGGTGGCGAGCCTGATCAACGAGAATCTGCGAGTATCGCGTTAACGGCAGTGCTTGCTAAGCAAGGTATCTGGGGCGTCCGCACTCATTCTGTTAAACCACATTGTGATGCCATCGCTATAGTCGAAGCGCTCGCTAAAAGATAAACTAAAAATATGAGTGAGAAGATCTCAATAATTGGAATTACAGGTCGCGGCAAACACGGAGTGCTCTCCTCTGAAAAAGTTAATGAACAAGAATTTGTCGTAGATATAACGCTAAAAACTAAGTTATTAAAGGCAGCAAAGAGCGATGCGCTGGAAGAGACAATTGATTACGCTGAAATTGCAAAGCTGACCCATCAAATTATAACTGGACCATCGGTAAATTTAATTGAGAAGTTAGCGAAAGAAATCGGAGATTTGATACTAGAAAACTTTCCCAAAGTTGAGTCAGCAGAAGTAACAGTTCATAAACCACAGGCGCCAATTCCTATTCCCTGTAAAGATGTCTCGGCAACTATCAAGAGCGAGCGATGAAAGCGATAATTGCGCTGGGAGCAAACCTCGGCGATCCGCGCCGACAAATCTCAGAGGCAATTGATCAGATTAGAGATCGAATCGAAGTTAAATCAGTATCTAAATTAATTGAGACCGAGCCGGTGGGCGTCGCGTATAAGCAACCTAATTACATCAATGCGGTATTGATTGGCGAGAGCGAGTTAAGACCGCTCGATTTAATGAAAGTTCTATCCGATATTGAAAATAAGATGGGAAGATTTCGTAGCTTTCCCAATGCTGCCCGCACCATCGATATCGACATCATCGATTACGGTGGACTATTTATGGAGAGCGCGGAATTGACGCTGCCCCATCCGCGGGCTTACCAAAGACTCTTTGTGCTTGCTCCCTGGTTTGAAATCGAGCCCGATGGCGAGCTTTCCGGCCACGGCCCGATTTGCCAACTTCTCGCAAATCTAGAAGCGAAGTAGAATTTTGGCGCCTGGTACCCCAAGCGGACTGGAGCTAGATAATGAAAATACAACGCGCCATACCAAGCGCCTGCGCCTTTGTTCCAACCATGGGCGCGCTTCATGCTGGCCATCAATCGCTAATAACAATTGCCCGCCAATACTGTGACGATGTCGCAATCTCGGTCTTTATCAATCCATTGCAATTTGAAAATAGCGATGATTATGAAAAATATCCAAAGACTCCTGATTTAGATGAAGCGCTAGCTCATAAAGCGGGAGCAACAATCTTATGGCGACCTGAAGTAAGCGATCTCTATCCAGATTCACCAAAGCCGATTAGCTCGGGAGAACTTGGAAAACTTTATGAAGGCGCGAGTCGTCCGGGTCACTTTGATGGCGTTCTGACTGTTGTTAATCGATTATTTGAATTAGTTCAACCTAAATACGCAATCTTTGGTGAGAAGGATTTCCAGCAACTCTTTCTTATTACAGAGATGGCTGCCAAATTACATCCTGGAATTTCGATAATTGCTGCGCCTACTATCCGCGAAGAATCTGGATTAGCTATGTCTTCTCGTAACGTAAGACTTAGTAATTCTGGGCGCAGCGAGGCTGAAGTAATCGCGCGGGCGCTACGAGCTGCAAATGACAAAGAATCGATAGGTAAAGCTCGCCAAGAACTACAGAATCAACTTAACAATTCAAATTTCAAGGTTGATTATGCCGAGATTATCGACAGCGAAACCTTTGCAGTTGCTGATGAGAACACAGTCAAGCCGCGGGCGATAGTCGCCGGCTGGATAGAGGGCATTCGTCTAATTGATAACGCAGTATTTACATTTAGTTGGAAAGAAAACTTGGTACGACTATGAAATTGCGGGCCCCGCTCCCTGGCTGGAGCACCTCAGCTGATGTAGTTGTAATTGGTTCTGGCGTTGCTGGACTCACAACTGCGCTCCAAATACGTGCACACAACCTCTCGGTAGTACTTATTACTAAGTCTTATGTTGATGAGGGATCTACCAAGTGGGCGCAAGGCGGAATCGCAGCTGCGCTTGGCCCAGGTGATTCCCCAGAACAACATGAAAGAGACACTCTCGTGGCCGGCGCGGGTTTGTGCGATCTACCGGCGGTAAAAGTATTGGTAAGCGAGGGACCGGAAGCGGTTCGAAAATTAATTGCACGCGGCGCAGTTTTTGATAAATCAGAGACGGGTGAAATCGCGTTGACGCGCGAGGGTGGCCACTTACGAAATCGGATACTCCATGCCGGCGGCGATGCCACAGGTGCTGAGGTTTCGCGCGCACTGCTTGCTGCTGTATCACGAGATCAAGGAATTGAAGTAATTGAACATGCGTTGGTTCTAGATGCGCTAAAGAGTGAGAGTGGTCGAGTCTGTGGAGTAACCCTTCACGTAATTGGTGAAGGAAGCCGCGATGGTGTCGGCCAAATTATGGCGCGCGCCGTTGTGCTGGCAACTGGCGGACTTGGTCAGGTTTATTCACAAACAACCAATCCATCAGTTTCAACTGGCGATGGCGTAGCGCTGGCACTTCGCGCCGGAGCTGATGTTGCAGATGTGGAGTTCATTCAATTTCATCCAACAGTTCTTTACATGGGTGAAAATTCTCGCGGACAACAACCGCTAATTAGCGAAGCTGTTCGCGGAGAGGGCGCTTTCCTTGTCAATGATCGCGGCGAACGATTTATGAAATCGGTCCATCCGCTTGCTGATTTAGCGCCCCGAGATATCGTTGCGAAAGAAATTTCGCGCCAGATGTCACAGAGCGGCGCCAAACATGTCTGGCTTGATGCGAAATCAATAATTGATTTTAAAGATAGATTTCCAACAATTTATGCTTCATGCTCACAAATTGGTATCGATCCAATTAAAGATTTAATTCCGGTGGCGCCGGCTTCTCATTATGCATCAGGCGGTATTCGCACCGATCTAAATGGCCACTCTTCAGTTCCTGGCCTTTATGCCGTAGGCGAGACCGCGTGCACCGGAGCTCATGGTGCAAATCGTCTTGCCTCTAACTCACTTCTAGAAGGTTTAGTCTTTGGCGCTCGGATTGCCGAAGATATTGCTAAGAGCCTAGTTACTTGGGAGCAACCCGTTGCTAGCGATCCAATCGAGGTTCTGATTTCGCCATCTGTTCGTGGCGAAATGCAACGCACGATGTCGCGAGGCGCCTCGGTGGTGCGAACTAAAGATTCACTCACCAAGACTCTTGAAACTTTAGATCGGTTGAAAGATGCCACCACAATCTACGCAAATGTAGATGCTTGGGAGACCACAAATCTCTATCTACTTGCAACTGCGATAACTCGCTCAGCTTTAGAACGAACCGAATCGCGCGGTTCGCATACTCGAGATGATTTTCCAAACACTTCAGATGCTTGGCGAAAGCGAATTCACCAATCAATAGATGAGATTGGTAATTGGCGCTCAACTCATGAGGAGGTCTGCAATGATCTCAGCATCGCTCACTGAGCGCCTTAAAGCGCAAGGGCTCGACGTAGTAGCGCTTACTGATTTGATAAAAGATGCGCTGGCTGAAGATAAAGCGAGTGAAGATAAAACAACACTTGCAACTATCGATAGCGCTCAAACTGGTACTGCGTCGCTGAAAAGTCGCCAAAACGGAATCGTTGCTGGTGTCAACGTAGCTGCCGCAGTATTTGAAATCGCTGGAGTTACCGAAATTGAATTTATTAAGAAGTGCGGCGAGCGCCTCGCGCCCGGCGAAAAGATTCTTGCGATCACTGGGAAAACGCGTGCCATATTAAGTAGCGAGCGCGTTGCACTTAATCTAATAAGCCATCTCTCTGGGATTGCCACAACCACAAAGAATTGGGTAGAGCGGATTGCTGGAACTGGTGCTGTAATTCGCGACACCAGAAAAACAAATCCTGGATTAAGAGAGTTAGAGAAGTTTGCTGTTCGAATGGGTGGCGGTGAAAACCATCGCATCAACCTCGCTGATGGCGCGCTAATTAAAGATAATCACATCGCCGCAGCCGGTTCCATTACTGATGCGATTTCAAATGTGCGCCGCCAATATCCAGGCCTACCGGTTGAAGTCGAAGTTGATTCCATCGCGCAATTAGAAGAGGCGCTAAAGAGTTCACCAGAAATGATTCTTTTAGACAACATGTCGATAGCAGATACCAAAAAAGCGGTATCGCTAACTCGAGATAGTAAGACCCTCTTGGAATCCTCTGGCGGCTTAACGCTAGAGAGCGTACGCGGTTATGCCGAGTGCGGCGTGGATTACCTAGCTGTTGGGGCGATAACCCATTCGGCTCCAATTTTAGATATTGGACTGGATTTTTAAATGTTACTCACAATTGATATCGGAAATACCAACACCGTCCTTGGTATCTTCGATGGCGAAGAGTTAGTTGATAGTTGGCGAGTTAAGACAGACGCGCGGGATACCGCTGATGAACTCTGGATACTCTGGCGTTCACTTATTACCGAATACACAGTAAGTGGCGTAGCAATTTGTTCGACTGTGCCCGCGGTACTTCGGGAAGCGCGCTATATGGTTGATTCATATTTCCGCGATGTCAGAACCACAATCATTGAACCAGGTGTCAAGACCGGCGTACCACTTCTTGTCGATAATCCAAAAGAAGTCGGCGCTGATCGAATTGTGAATACATTGGCGGCACATCATCTTTATGGCCAAGATGGCGCGGCGATTGTGGTTGATTTTGGTACCTCAACAAATCTTGATGTGGTCTCTCCAAAAGGTGAGTTTTTAGGTGGCGCACTTGCGCCCGGTATTGAGATCTCAGTAGATGCGCTAGCTGTACGAGCTGCGCAACTTCGTAAAGTGGAGTTGGTAAAGCCACGATCGGTTATTGGAAAGAACACGGTAGAGGCCTTGCAATCGGGAACTATCTATGGCTTCGCCGGACAGGTCGATGGTTTAGTAGAGCGAATCAGTTATGAGTTATCTGAGCTATATCCAAATAATAAGAAGATATCCGTAATCGCAACTGGTGGTTTGGCGCCCTTAGTACTTGGGATAAGCGAGACGCTGGATTTTCATGAACCAGATTTAACTTTGATTGGCTTACGCCTTGTGCATGAGCGTAATGGTTAGACTGCTGATATGGCGGAGAACGACACTCCAGAACAGTTAAGGATTCGGCGCGAAAAGCGCGATTCCCTTTTAGCAAGTGGCCAATCTCCTTATCCAGTTCGAGTACCGCGGACCGCAACTCTCAAAGAGATTCGAGAGCGATTTAAAGATATAGCTATCGATTCTGCTTCTGGGGTTACCGAAAGCGTTGCTGGTCGAGTTATCTTCAAACGCGATACCGGAAAGCTCTGTTTCGCCATGTTGCGCGAAGGTGATGGCACCGAACTGCAAATAATGCTCTCCTTCGACAAAGTTGGTGAAGCCGTATTAGAAGCATGGAAGAGCGATATTGACATCGGAGATATTGTCAGCGTAACTGGTGAAGTAATTACCTCGAAACGAGGTGAGCTATCTATATTTACCGAGAGTTACCAGATTGCCGCGAAAGCGCTACGTCCGCTGCCTAATGAACATAATCCGCTAAATGAGGAGACGCGCGTGCGTCAACGATATGTCGATCTGGTTGTTCGCCGAGAAGCACGCGAGATGGCGCGTGTTCGACCTGCGGTTATGAAATCTTTACGAAGCACTTTGGATTCTGTCGGCTTTCTTGAAGTTGAGACCCCGATGCTCCAGGTTATGCATGGTGGCGCCGCCGCACGCCCCTTCAAAACTCTCTCTAATGCGTATGACATGGAGCTATTTCTAAGAATTGCCCCAGAACTCTTTTTGAAGCGCTGTGTAGTTGGTGGTATCGAAAAAGTTTTTGAGATTAATCGTAACTTCCGTAACGAAGGAGCTGACTCCAGTCACTCCCCGGAATTTGCCATGTTAGAGATGTATTGGGCTTACGCTGATTGGCTCGACATGAAAGATTTAACGCGAGAACTGGTCCAAAATTCTGCGAAGGCAATCTTTGGTTCTCATAAAGTAAATCATCAAGATGGCACAACGCATGATCTTGGTGGTAATTGGTATGAAGTTGATTTCTACCAAGCGATTTCTGATGAGTTTGGAAAGAGCGTCTCACCAGCGACCAAATATGAGGATCTCAAGAAAATTGCACATGAAATTGGACTTAAGGTCGATCCAAAATGGATAACTGGCAAGTTAGCCGAAGAGATATTTGAAGCGCTCTACAAAGAGAAATTAAAGAATCCCACTTTCGTAATGGGCTACCCAGTCGATACCTCACCGCTAGTTCGCGAACACCATGAAGTTAGAGGTATCGCTGAGAAATGGGATCTCTATGTAGAAGGCTTTGAACTTGCCACAGGTTATTCCGAACTAATTGATCCAGTGATTCAACGGGAGCGATTAGTTGAGCAAGCAAAGTTAGGCGCTAAAGGTGATTTAGAGGCGATGCAAGTCGATGAAGATTTCTTACGCGCTATGGAACATGGCATGCCGCCTACCGGTGGCGTTGGCATGGGAATCGATCGGCTATTGATGGCACTTACCGGGCTAGGAATTCGCGAAACAATTCTCTTTCCATTGGTAAAGCCAGAATGATTCGTCCCGCTAAAACCTTAGATATCAAAGCGATCCGCAAGATAATCGATCTCTACACTCTGCAACGCCGCTTACTCACTAAAGAAACTGTAACTCTTTACGAAGATGTTCAAGAGTTTGTCGTTGCTGAAGAAAATGGCGAAGTTATCGGATGTGGCGCGCTCCATGTTCTCTGGGAGGATTTAGGTGAGGTAAGAACCGTTGCCGTCCTTGAGGAGTTTCGCCGCAAGAAAATTGGCCACCAGATTATGGAAGCGATAATTGCGAGAGCGCGTACGCTCGGTCTACAGCGATTATTCTGTTTGACTTTTGAAGCTGAATTCTTTTCGCGCTATGGGTTTAAAGAGATATCTGGCGCTCCGGTAGAACCTGATGTCTATCAACAATTACTCCGCTCTTATGATGAAGGTATCGCGGAATTTCTCGACCTGGAGAGCGTGAAGCCCAATACCCTGGGAAATACTCGAATGTTGCTGGTTCTGGAATAGCTCTTCACCCCGGGCATAAAACCCCAAATCTTGCGGTTACCCTCCCTGGATCACGCCATATATTGGCCTGGCTTATTGATGTCGCCCCGTTCGGCTACCTCTTATACGCTAGGGCGAAAGTTAGGAGATATGAATGTTCGAGCGCTTTACCGATAGAGCCCGCCGAGTCGTCGTCCTCGCGCAGGAAGAGGCTCGCATGCTCAACCACAATTACATCGGCACTGAACATATTCTCCTTGGACTTATCCATGAGGGCGAAGGCGTAGCCGCAAAAGGTTTAGAGGCTCTTGGCATCTCACGTGAAGGTGTTCGCTCTCAAGTCGAAGAGATCATCGGCCAAGGCCAACAAGCTCCATCCGGCCATATCCCATTTACTCCACGCGCTAAAAAAGTTCTCGAACTCTCACTTCGCGAAGCGCTCCAACTTGGACATTCATATATTGGAACTGAACATATTCTTCTTGGTCTCATCCGCGAAGGTGAAGGCGTTGCCGCACAAGTTCTAGTAAAACTTGGCGCTGATTTAAATCGCGTACGCCAACAAGTTATTCAACTTCTCTCTGGCTACCAAGGAAAGGAAGCGGTTACCTCCGGTGCACCTGAAGGAACTCCCGCCACTTCATTAGTTCTTGATCAATTCGGTAGAAACTTAACTTCGGCAGCTCGCGAAGGAAAATTAGATCCAGTCATCGGCCGTGAAAAAGAGATTGAGCGCGTTATGCAGATTCTCTCTCGCCGCACTAAGAACAACCCAGTTCTAATCGGAGAACCTGGCGTAGGAAAAACTGCCGTGGTTGAAGGTCTAGCGCAAGCAATTATTAAAGGCGATGTCCCAGAAACTTTGAAGAATAAACAACTTTATTCACTTGATCTCGGCGCACTTGTAGCTGGTTCTCGCTACCGCGGTGATTTTGAAGAGCGGTTGAAGAAAGTTTTGAAAGAGATTCGCACTCGCGGCGACATTATTCTTTTTATCGATGAGATTCACACTCTCGTTGGCGCTGGCGCTGCCGAAGGCGCAATTGATGCCGCCTCGATTTTGAAGCCGATGCTCGCGCGCGGCGAACTCCAGACCATTGGGGCAACTACTCTTGATGAATACAGAAAGCACCTTGAGAAAGATGCTGCGTTAGAGCGTCGTTTCCAACCAATCCAAGTTGCTGAACCTTCCGTTGCTCACACCATTCAAATTCTCAAAGGACTTCGCGATCGCTATGAAAGCCACCACAAAGTTTCCATTAGCGATGACGCAGTAGTTGCTGCGGCAACTCTTGCCGATCGCTATATCTCAGATCGTTTCCTTCCCGATAAAGCAATCGATCTTCTTGATGAAGCTGGTTCAAGACTTCGGATTCGCCGTATGACTGCACCACCAGAACTTCGCGAGATGGACGACAAGATCGCTCAAGTTCGCCAAGAGAAGGAATCCGCCATTGATGGCCAAGATTTCGAAAAGGCAGCTTCACTTCGCGATAAAGAGAAGAGCTTGAGTCAAGAGAAAGCCGACCGCGAAAAGACTTGGAAAGCTGGCGACCTAGATGTGGTTGCTGAAGTTGATGAAGAGTTAATCGCTCAGGTTCTTTCTACCGCAACTGGAATTCCAGTCTTCAAGTTAACTGAGGCAGAGACTTCAAGATTGCTCCGCATGGAAGAAGAGCTACATAAGCGAGTAATTGGCCAAGAACAAGCAATTAAAGCTCTCTCACAAGCAATCCGTCGTACTCGCGCAGGGTTAAAAGATCCACGTCGCCCTGGTGGCTCATTTATCTTCGCGGGACCATCTGGCGTTGGTAAGACCGAACTTTCCCGCACCCTCGCCCAATTCTTATTTGGCGATGTCGATGCGCTGATTCAACTTGATATGTCTGAGTACTCCGAGAAGCACACCGCCTCTAGATTATTCGGCGCTCCTCCCGGTTATGTTGGTTATGACGAGGGCGGACAATTAACCGAGAAAGTGCGTCGTCGTCCATTCTCAGTCGTGCTCTTCGATGAAATCGAAAAAGCACACCCAGATATCTTCAACTCGCTCCTTCAAGTACTTGAAGAGGGAAGATTGACCGACGCTCAAGGTCGCCAAGTAGATTTCAAGAACACCACCATTATCATGACCACTAACTTGGGAACTCGCGATATCTCGAAGGCGCTCTCACTCGGTTTTGCTAACTCAAGTGATGCCCTTGGAAATTACGAGCGGATGAAGAACAAGGTCTCCGATGAATTGAAGACCCACTTCCGTCCTGAATTCTTAAACCGTATTGATGATGTCATCGTCTTCCATCAGCTATCCGAGAGCGAGATTATTCAGATCGTAGATCTGATGACCGCAAATCTCGAGACTCGCTTGAAAGAGAAGAACATGGGTATAGAGCTAACCGCTTCTGCGAAAGCAGTTCTTGCAAAGCGCGGTTATGACCCAGCTCTTGGTGCGCGTCCGCTTCGTAGAACTATTCAACGCGAAATTGAAGATGCGCTATCCGAGAAGATTCTCTTTGGTGACATTAAAGCCGGCCAGATCGTACTGATCGATATTGAAGGAGAAGAAGGTAAAGAAACCTTCACCTTCAAAGGAATGCCACGTGAAGCGCTTCCAGATTCACCGGAAGATCTCGCCGAAGCTCCAACTACTTAAACGTAACTAGTTCGCAGTTCTGAGTATTTCGATCCACAACAAGTAAAGAACCATTCGGCAGCTCGTTCCAGCCTTCTTGATTCCAGCCGCTGGAGCCCACTATTACATCGCCATCGCGCTCGGTGTATTTGAGGATGTAGTAATCGGTCTGCTCTTTAAATCTATCGGGAATGCGGTCTTGGTTATAGATACAGGCAGCGATAAAGGTTTCTTTATTCATAATCATGCAATTCACTGATGAATAGGTAATGTTATTTTTGATGTAACTGAGTGAAGACTTAACACCCTCTACAAATCCGTTTTTCTCAATCTCGCTAATAACAAACCAGAAATAACGCTCTGAGTCGGTATCCCCAGTAATTTTTGCCTTTAGATGATTAGGAATTTTGGAATCCAATTGGTCTCCTGGCAAGAGCGCACCATTATGGATAAAGGAGATTTCGCCATAGGTAAATGGATGGGTGTTCTTTTCAGCAACCGGAATTCCAGGAGTGGCCCAGCGAAGATGAAGTAGTGAGCCGGAGGATTTATGTTTGGCAATTTCATCTTTGAAATGTGTGCTCTTTGTGGCAGCAATTGGTTCTCGGTAGAGATCCTTTTCGGATGATGCAATGCCCCAGCCATCGCAGTGATCATCGGCGAGCTTTACAAACTCTTGGAAATCAGGACCAATTGCTTGATCAAACGAGATCGCCTTGTTGGATGTGTATCCAAGTAATCGACACATATCAACCTCCAGAATTACCTATAACGTTAAGAGAACCCCCGGCAATTATGCCGGGGGTTCTCGTTACTTCAGTATTTAGTTATGGCCCTTAATTGCAGCCTGCTCTTCTGGTGAAAGCACTAGGCGCTTTCTTCCGAAGAGTGCGAACAAGAGAAGACCTACAGCATAAACAATCGCAATCGCGATGATTGCGCTGCGGTATCCCTCATTAAGCGCTTGGCCGATGAAGATAACCAGAGCGAGAATTCCAGCAACTAGCGCTCCCATTACTCCAACTGGAGACTTGTATGGGCGGTTGAGATTTGGGAACTTTCGCTTTAGCAATATGTAAGAAATCATCTGGAGTAGGTATGCAAGAACAGCGCCCCAAACGGCGATGTTCAATACAACTGCACCAGCGGTTGCTCCACCATATTGCGCCCAGATAAGAGCGATATAACCGACGATTGCACCAACGATAAGCGCTCTATAAGGAGTCTTTCGTGATCCAGTTTCGGAGAGCCACTTTGGATAGTAGCCAGCGCGCGAGAGCGAGTAGATGCTTCGACCGTAGGCAAACATGATTCCTTGTAGCGATGCGAAGAGACCGATCAACGCAAATGCTGCAAGTAGAGCTGCAACATCAGAGTTTGGCAAGAGCGCTCTAAATCCATCAAGTAGCGGTTCGCCTGATTCTTTCAACGCATCTGCGCCAGTAATACCTGGATTCAAAATCAAAACCAGAGTTGCTGTGACAACGAGAGTCAATAGACCGCGGATTCCAGCTTTTGGAATATCGCGCGAAGGATTCTCGGATTCTTCAGCTGCAAGTGGAAGCTCCTCAATTCCAAGGAAGAACCACATTGCAAATGGCATCGCCGCAACAATCGCCCAGACACCGAATGGAAGGAATTCAGTATTTCCAGCAGTTGGGACGATATCGAAGAGGTTATCTACAGAGAACTTGCCGCTGAAGATAGCCATCACTGCAAACACGGCCAACACAAGAAGTGAGGCAACAGCGACGATCTGGGAAAACTTAAATGAAGCCTTTACGCCTGAGATGTTAACAGCTAGGAAGATTGCGTAAAGAATGATCCACCAAACCCATACCGGCATCGATAGACCGAATAGTTCTTGAGTAATTCCATCGGCATAGCTCGCGGAGAAGAAGACGATAACTCCGGTAGTCGCTACATACTCAATTGTTTCAGCAAAGCCTGTGACGAATCCGCCCCAAGGTCCCATCGCTGATCGAGCAAATGAATAAGCGCCACCTGTGTGAGGAAGTGCGGCAGCCATTTCGCCGATACTGAAGATCATTCCAAAATACATAACAACGACGAGCAGTGTTGCGATTAATAGACCGCCCCAACCAGCTTCGCCGATTCCAAAGTTCCAGCCTGAGAAATCACCGGAAACAACTGCTGCGACTCCAAGCGCCCACAATCCAAATAAACCTGCGTGGCGTTTCAGTCCTCGTTTTTCAAAGTAATCGTCAGATACATCCTTATAGCTCACGCCTTGAACGTTTTTATTTGACAAAGGTATCCCTTCTCTCCGGCTCCATCGATAATCCGTGAGAACGATGGATGCGCTAATAAAGGGTAGACCTATGAATATGGCTTGTGAAAGGTCTTACGGGCTCGTGTTGCCCGTTTTCAGCACTATAAATGCCCAATTATGCTTACGCCCTGACTAGCAAGGGGAGTGAAATGGGTTCGACTAATAATTCGCAACCATCATTGACATTAGATGAATTAAAGAAGCTAGTTAAGTCCGGCGAGATCGATACCGTTGTTGTCGTAATGACCGATATGCAAGGTCGCCTGGTTGGAAAAAGAATTCATGGCTCTTTCTTTATCGATGAAATTGCTGATCATGGAACTGAAGGTTGCAATTATTTGCTAGCCGTTGATGTCGATATGAATACCGTTCCGGGATATTCAATGTCATCTTGGGATAAGGGTTATGCCGACTTTGCAATGATTCCTGATTTCAATACTCTCCGAAGAATTACTTGGCAACCAGGTGCAGTAATGGTTACCGCAGATGTGCAGTGGCTAGATGGAAGTGATGTTGTCGCATCTCCGCGCCAGATATTAAAGAAACAAGTTGCCGCTCTTGAGAAACAAGGCTTTAAAGCTTTAGTTGGCACCGAACTTGAGTTTATTGTCTTTAATGACACCTATGAAGAGGCTTGGCAGAAGGGCTACAAGAATTTAAATCCCTCTAATCTTTATAACGTCGATTACTCAATCCTTGGTGGCTCTCGTTTGGAGCCACTCCTTCGTTCCATCCGCCTCCATATGGCTGGCGCAGGAATGAACGTGGAATCAGTTAAGGGTGAGTGCAACCTCGGCCAACATGAGATCGCTTTCAAATATGACGAAGCGTTAACTACCTGCGATAACACGGTTGTTTATAAGAATGGCGCCAAAGAGATCGCATCAGATATGGGTTACGCACTTACCTTTATGGCGAAGTTCAATGAGCGCGAAGGAAACTCTTCACACTTTCATCTTTCTTATCGCGGCCTAAAAGATGAGCTAGTGATGGCTGATGATAAAGACCCACAAGGTTTAAGTGAGATTGGTAAACAATTTATCGCTGGCCAACTCGCACATGCTCGCGAGCTAACCCTGCTCTTTGCACCAAATATAAATTCTTATAAGAGATTCGTTCCTGGTTCATTTGCACCAACTGCGATTCGTTGGGGCCGCGATAATCGAACCTGTGCTTTCAGATTAGTCGGCCACGGCAAGAGCCTCCGCCTTGAAAATCGCATCCCAGGTGGCGATGTCAATCCATATTTAGCAGTCGCCGGAATCATGGCTGCCGGACTTGATGGCATCAATAAGAAGATGAAGCTCGAGCCAATATTTGAAGGAAATGCCTACGTCTCAGATTCACCACGCGTTCCAAGCTCGATGCTCGAAGCCCGTAATCTCTGGGCTGAGAGCGCCTGGGTCCGCGAAACCTTCGGTAAAGAAGTCCAAGATCATTACACCAACTTTGCGGATGTTGAGATCGCCGCCTTCGGTAAAGCCGTTACGGACTGGGAACTCTTCCGTAACTTTGAAAGGTTCTAATTTAAGTGTCCGGTATCTACCAAGTAATTAACCCTGCCACCGAATCCATCGTTACCGATGTTGATCTGGCTGACCTTGCCGCTGTCGATAGCGCAATCGAAAAGGCCGATCGCGCCTTTAAAACTTGGAAAACAATTGCCCCCGGAGAGCGCGCCAAGTTATTAAGAGCCTTCGCTCAAGAAGTAACTAACCATCGCCAAGAATTAGCAATGCTGGAAGTAACAAATTCCGGCCACACCATCTCTAATGCGCTCTGGGAAGCCGACAATGTCGCCAACGTTCTTAATTATTATTCTGCCGCCCCAGAAAGACTCTTCGGTCGTCAGATTCCAGTTCCTAATGGCATCGATATAACTTTTAAAGAACCACTCGGCGTTGTCGGAGTTATCGTTCCCTGGAACTTCCCGATGCCGATTGCCGGTTGGGGATTTGCCCCAGCCCTTGCTGCTGGAAATACCGTTGTATTAAAGCCAGCCGAATACACCCCACTTACCGCAATCAAACTCGGTGAGATTGCACTAAAAGCCGGAATCCCAGATGGCGTATTTACCGTTATCCCAGGTAAAGGTTCAATTGTTGGAAATCGCTTTGTAACCCATCCCAAGGTCAGAAAGATTGTCTTTACCGGTTCCACTGAAGTTGGTAAATCAATCATGGCTGGTTGCGCCAAACAAGTTAAACGCGTAACTCTTGAACTTGGCGGAAAGAGCGCCAATGTAATTTTCGCCGATAGCGATCTAGAAAAAGCGGCAGCTGCGGCGCCTGGCGCGGTCTTTGATAACGCTGGCCAAGATTGCTGCGCTCGCTCACGTATTCTTATCGAGAAGAAAGCCTTCGATAAATTTATGGAGCTCTTTGAAAGCGCTGTCAAGAAATTCCGCGTTGAAGATCCATCCCTTGCTACCGCTGAGATGGGCCCGCTAATTAGCAAGAAACAATTTGAAAGCGTCCAGAACTATCTAAACGAACCCGTAGCATTTAAAGGAAATGCTCCAACCGGCAAAGGTTTCTGGATGGCGCCTACCGTTCTGCAACCAAAATCCACCGATAGCAAAGCCTGGCGCGAAGAGATCTTCGGTCCAGTCGTAAGCGTGCTTCCCTTTGAAGATGAAGCAGATGCCATCGCAAAAGCAAATGACACCGAATTCGGCCTCTCTGGTTCGATCTGGACAAGAGATTCGGCAAAAGCAATCCGTGTCTCACGCGCTGTCGAAAGCGGAAACCTCTCGGTTAATTCAAACTCCTCCGTCAGGTACTGGACCCCATTTGGTGGCTACAAACAATCCGGTCTAGGCCGCGAACTTGGCCCGGATGCACTTGATTCATTTACCGAAGTCAAGAACGTCTTTATTAACACCGATTAAAAGGAGCAACGATGGCAGAACGATTAGCAGATCGCGTCGTGGTAATTACCGGCGCCGGTAGCGGTATCGGTTGTGCAACTGCAAAGCGCTTAGCCGCCGAAGGCGCGAAAGTTGTAGCGGTTGATACCAACGATGAGACTGGCAAGAAAGTTGCGGCCGAAGTCGGAGGCATCTATGTCAAAGCCGATGTCACCAATGAAGCCGAAGTTGCCAATATGTACAAAGTTGCTTTCGATACCTACGGCAGAATCGATATCGCCTTTAATAACGCAGGCATCTCACCCCCGGATGATGATTCAATTCTTATCACCGGTATCGATGCTTGGGAGCGTGTTCTAAAAGTAAATACCACCTCGGTTTTCTTCTGCTGTAAAGCAGTTATCCCTTACATGCAGAAACAGAAGAAGGGTTCAATTATCAACACCGCATCCTTCGTTGCAACTATGGGAGCTGCTACTTCTCAGATCGCTTACACCGCCTCAAAAGGTGGCGTACTTGCGATGAGCCGCGAACTTGGCGTCCAATTTGCTCGCGAAGGCATTCGCATCAACGCGCTCTCACCCGGACCAGTAAATACTCCGCTCCTTCAAGAGCTCTTCGCTAAAGATAAAGAACGCGCTGCTCGTCGCCTCGTTCATATCCCAATGGGACGCTTCGCTGACGCGAGTGAAATTGCCGCAGCCGTCGCATTCCTTGCCAGCGATGACTCCAGCTTCATTACCGCCTCTAACTTCTTAGTTGATGGCGGTATTTCAGGAGCTTACGTAACTCCGCTTGATTAAGCAGAGACGATTTGCGAATTAGCAACGCGCGTTAAGAACTTCTCAACAAGATCATCGGCGCGCACTTCAGAGCCAGCCGCTTCGGCTTTAGTGCGCGCCCGTAACTCTGCAACATCGATGCCTTCACTTTCAACTTCGGCACATCCACCATCCATCGCTAGCCACTCTTCCAATACCTCTGGATCAATCTCGGGATGAAACTGCAGACCCAAAGTTCTTCCTAAAACAAAAGCCTGAGTGGCGATCTCACTTCTTGCAATCTCTTGTGCCCCCGGCGGGTTCTGCCATCTATCCCAGTGGTACTCAAACCACGGGCCCTTAGAAATCAAACTCAGATCATCACTTTCAATCTCATACCAACCCAACTCGGCTTTCGGTGATCGAGCCACCGAACCACCCAAAGCCCGCGCCATTACTTGGCCGCCGAAACAAATTCCCAAAATCGGAATACCAGCATTATGCGCATCTCGTAACTTCTCAAGCTCAGGTAATAACCAATTACCAATTCGCGCATCTTCATACGCCCCGTACGTAGCGCCCATCGGAACAATCACATCGAACTTATTGAAATCCGGAAACTCCACCACCACATTCGGTTCGTGAAACTTATCTTTCGGCACGATCAGAAACCGCTCAATTTGATATCCGCGCTTCTCAAAGGCCCGCCAAACGGGACCACCCAACGAAACATAATCGTGCTCAATAAAGAGAGCGCGCTTACTCAAAGTTGAATCACCTTGCTACTCACGATCCAATCATGAACCGTCCGGCGATCATCTCGGAATATAAATAGTGAATCAATCACCCAGGTAATTCCATTTGAAGCCGACGATGCGATACCACCAGCAATTGCTTTCACCACAGCTTCGCGTAACAACATCTGGACCCAGGTAAAAGGAAGATCAGTCTTTGAGGTAACCACAACTTGTTTCATCAATCGCTTCGCCGGAGTCTGTCCGGTCTGCCAGGTAAAGAATGACCAGATCAACCAACCAATAAATAGCGTCACAATCGCCAGCCCAATATCAACCAAGTACGCACCAAGCCGCGCCTGGGGCGAAGCCAACGGCTTCACAACAGCAAACGTTTCTGTCTCTTCCATCCCCAAATCCTATTCCAAGCATTGATTACGCTTAACTCATGCGCCACCTCATCCTCTCCATCCTCACAGCGGCGCTAACTCTCTCAATCACTCCATCTCACGCCAACATAACAATCACTTCAATCACTGACGGCGACACCATAAAACTCAGCGATGGAACTTCCATCCGCCTTCTCCAAATCGACTCCCCAGAACTTCGCGGCAACGAGTGCTACGCCACCGAGGCCCAGAAAGCTCTCGCCAAACTCATTAATCGCAGCGGCAAGATCTCACTAACCACCGATCCCAATCTCGATGAAGTCGATAGATATGGCCGACTACTTCGATATCTCTTCATCGGTAAACGCAATATAAATCTCGAGATGGTCCGTATCGGCGCCGCCGCTCCATATTTCTATCGCAGCGAACGCGGCAGCTACGCTGATAAATTCTTGAAAGCCGCTCAAATCGCCCGCACCAATAACCGTGGTTTATGGAGCGCCTGTCCCAACGCCAAACTCGATCCCAATCGCGCTCTCGCAACAAACTAGTTCTCTTCGAGAATCCAATACATAATCTCCCTATGGCGCTCAACTTCTTTAAGAGCCTCAAAGCCAGGCGCGCCGCCAAACAAGCCCAAACCAGATACCAAGAAGAACTAACCGAGTGGCAATCCGAAACCGATCTTCTAACTCAAGCGCTCGAAATCTTTACCAGCGCAGCTGAAGGCAAGAAAATCGAAGATCAATCCCTCGTACAAAAAGATGGTGAATTTGTAATCTGGACCGGTAACGCCGTCTTTCATGAAGCCGGAAGAACTCCGACACGTTACTCCGGTGGTTCCGCCGGTTTCTCTGTTCCAGTGGGCGCCGGTATTCGAGTTCGCGTCGGTTCTCATCGAGGAACAATTGTTCCTGGCGATGCGATGCAGATTGATAAAGATGAAGGTTTAGTAAAACTAACTAACCAACGCCTTATCTTCGCCGGCGCTCTTGAAACCAATGAATGGGCCTTCTCCAAGATTCTCTCCGTTGCAAAAACAGAAGACGGCAACGACTTCCTTATCGGAGTCTCTAACCGAAAGAAAACCTCAGGCCTTCGCTTCACTTACTCTGACGCCAAATTCTTCTCCCGCATCTTCGCCATGGCTCTCTATGCCTATGAAGAAGGACTTCCCGAAACCATCACCACTATCAAAAAAGAACTAAAACAATTAACTTCCGAAAAACCTGTATTAACGCTCGAAGCTAAGCAAATAAGTTAAAGAAAGAAAATTGCGGCTAATACAATAAAAAGAAACTTTGCAATGGCCTTGAAAATAGACTCAATTATCATTGAAATTGTATGAATCAAATTAACCAACCAAACACGGCCAATCCAAATCAACCTCGTTCTTAAAAGTGGGCTTAACACAACTCTTCGATTAAACCGTTGAAACGCATTCAACTTTTGAGTTCGAACCCTGTTCATCCCACCTCCTCCACCCGTCTTTCAAGTGATCAGGAAAGTACTCCCTGGGACCGACATCTTTCAGAACAGTATTTAACCTTCTCCCAATCCCGCGCCCATTTCTTCCGCCACTCGAACGGCTTCTCACAAACCACACAAATACGAGGCTCAAACCCATTCTTCACCTTGGCGACTCGACTGCTCTTCTTCTTATCGGGCACAATAATCACTCTTCATAGTCGAACCAAGTTTTATCACTAAACATACGAAATTAGGATATTTCCAATCGTTAGCCCTGCAATCACGGAGATAACCCAAGGCTTAAGGATCTCTTTCTTCTTGTTTACATAGGTGATCGCGAGGATTGCGATGACGAATATGAGTTTGACAGAAATTTTGGCGTTGTCGATGAGTTCCCATTTGGCGGGATCAGCGGAGTTGAGAGAGTAGCGGATGCCAACGAGGCCAATGCCGGCGATGAGGGTAAGAAGGGCGGAGTGGGAGATTCCTGAGGAAAGTTTTGTGCGGGAGGCGAGGATGCTGATGAGGATTCCGGCCATACCGGCGAGATGAAGGATTAATAGGACATTGCGAGCGAGTTCCATATTTCGATTCTAGACCTCTACTTATTTGTTACTTGTAGGTCATGCATTCCGGGGTGGTGTGGGCGTAGGTTCCGGGTAACTAGATTTTGAAACGTCAGTTCGTCTCGGGACTGACGCTCAGATCGACGAAGGGATAAGTCTTGAAGGCAATCCAGATCACCGAATTTGGTGGTCCAGAAGTCATGAAGTATTTGGAGCTACCCGATCCAGCCCCGGTTGGTAGCCAAGTTGTTTTGGATGTGACGGCGATTGGAATTAATTACGCCGATACCCACCAGACCGAGAATTCCTATTTAGCGCAACAGACATTGCCATTGATCCCAGGGATGGAAGTTGTTGGAAAGATGCCAGATGGTTTAAGAGTTCTAGCGTTGGCAAGTACCGGTGGTTATTGCCAGAAAACTTTAGTGAGCCCGCGAACTGTGATTCCGTTGCCCGATCAGGTAGGCGATGGGCAAGCCTTAGCGATGATGGTTCAGGGAAGTACTGCGTATTTAATATTAAAAGAGATGGCGCATATAAAAACTGGTGAGAGCGTTGTGGTTCACGCTGGCGCAGGTGGCGTTGGAAGCGTTGCGATCCAGCTTGCGAAAGAGTGGGGCGCATTTGTGATTGCGGTGACCTCATCCGATGAGAAGAAGAAGTTATGC
Organism: Actinomycetota bacterium; assembly: GCA_016870975.1. Lineage (GTDB taxonomy): Bacteria > Actinomycetota > Actinomycetes > Nanopelagicales > Nanopelagicaceae > MAG-120802. Next base: position 41,027 of record VGAE01000004.1, on the reverse strand, counting down.
AAAGAACTAGGAGCCGATGCAGTTGTGGATGCCAATGACGCGGATTTAAAGAGCGCGTTATTGGCTGCAAATAACAAAAAGCCGGTAGATATCGTGCTTGAGATGGTGGGCGGTAAGACTTTTGATCAGTCGCTTGCGGCGCTTGCGCCATTTGGCAGATTAGTTTTCTATGGAATGGCTTCGCGTAAAGCGCCAGAAAATATAATTCCGGGAGCGCTGATGTCAAAGTCGCAATCAATAATTGGGTTCTGGTTGGTAAATGCGTTGGCAAAACGAGAGTTGATGCAAGAAGTATTTATGGATCTTTTTATGCTGATTATGAGCGGAAAGTTAAAACCAGTTGTTGGGGCGACTTATCCGTTATCGGAGGCGCAACAGGCTCATCGCGATATGTTGGCGCGTAAGACAGTAGGCAAAATCGTGCTTGATCCATCGAAGTAATTGGGCTCTTTGAAATCCGGTATTCTTCACCAACCTTTCGCCCCCCTAGCTCAGTCGGTAGAGCGTTTCCATGGTAAGGAAAAGGTCATCGGTTCGATTCCGATGGGGGGCTCGAAAAACTTGGCGGGGTAGCTCAGCCTGGTAGAGCAAGCGGCTCATAATCGCTGTGTCGTGGGTTCAAATCCCGCCTCCGCTACCAAGTTTTGTCATCTAGTTAGGTGCGTGGCTATTCTCACGCCTTGTTCGTTCACAATTAATCAAGGAGTCAACATGGCTAGCAAGAGCGCGGATGTCCGCCCAAAGATCACTATGGCATGTGTTGACTGCAAAGAACGTAATTACATAACAAGAAAAAATCGGCGCAACGATCCAGACCGTATGGAGCTTAAGAAGTTCTGTCCTCGTTGCAAGGCATCAACGCTTCACCGCGAAACTCGTTAATTAGCTACCAGCCATGGCTGGAATCAGAATCTGTTTAATTGCTGATGGTTTCTTTGATGACCTGGAAAAGTGCATCGCTTCGATAACCAAATTTACTGATACTCCAATATCGGTATTTGCTTCAGGTAAAGAAAATAAAGAGGCTGAGAGTCGATTTGGCGCGACCTGGCGGAAAAATAAGTTGGGTTGGGGGCATACCCTCAATCACTTTTCAAAAGAATCGCAAGAGAAATACCTAGTGATTATGGATCCATCGACTAACTTCTTCGGCGATCCAATTCCGGCAACGTTAGAGAAGCTAGAGAGCGGCTATGTCGGCGTTGGTTGGCGCGGTGGGTTGGTAAATACCGATGATGATTGGCGCAGCGTTGATGATCGCGGCGCGGGTGAAGTAGATGTGCTCTTTAGTTATTACTTTGGGATGGATCGAGAGTTTGCGTTAGCTACGGGAGGCGCAAATCCATCGGCAACTTATTATCGAAATGCCGATATCGAACTTTCCTTAGCGCTCCGTGCCGCGGGTGGAAAGTTGTGGCAGTTAGAGCTTCCGTTAGAACAGGGACGCCATCATGGTTATCACGATGTCGATCCGGAGTATCGTGAGAAGAAGTCGAAGGATAATTACAACCGGATTCTGGAGCGGTTCCGTGGGCAGAGCGACATCTTGAGTCCACGTAGGTAGCCTTTGGTTATGGCTGAAACGCTTAAGGAATATACGAGTCTGCATCTAGGTGGACCAGCGAAGCGATTTATCCATGCCAAAAGTGAGAGTGAATTAGAAGAAGCTGTTAAGAGCGCTGATGCATCGGGCGAACCGGTATTAATAATTGGCGGCGGATCGAATGTTTTGATTGGTGATGAAGGATTTGATGGCACGGTAATTCGCGTTGAAACCAAAGGGAATTCGGCGAGCGTTGATGCATGTAGCGGCGGGATGATTGCAGTTGCGGCTGGTGAAGATTGGGATGGCTTCTGTAAGTGGGCAGTTAGTAATGGATTTGTTGGAGTAGAGACGTTATCTGGGATTCCGGGAACTATCGGAGCATCACCTATTCAAAATATTGGCGCTTATGGCCATGAAGTGGCTGAAGTGATTGCGCGTGTTCGGACATGGGATCGAAAGAGCGGGGCCTATAAAACCTTTACCAATAGCGAGTGTGGCTTTGAGTATCGCTCATCGATTTTCAAGAAAGAGCGCGATCGTTACCTGATTTTGGAAGTAACTTTTCAATTAGAGAAGGGTGAGATGAGCCTTCCGATCAAATATGAAGAGTTAGCGAAGGCGTTAAGGGTAAATCTTGGGGATCGAGTTCTCTTAGAAGATGCGCGGAAAGCGGTATTATCCCTCCGCGCCGTAAAGGGAATGTTGTTAGATGCCAAAGATCATGACACTTGGTCGGCTGGTTCATTTTTTGTTAATCCAATTGTTAGTGGTGAAGTAGCAGCGAAGCTTCCCGCGGAGGCTCCGCGATGGCCACAACCAGATGGTCGAGTGAAAACTTCAGCGGCTTGGTTGATGGAGAAAGCTGGAATTAGAAAAGGCCATTGCTATGAAGGCGCTGGGGTAAGTAATAAACATGTCTTGGCGCTAGTTAATAATGGAAATGCCAAAGCTTCGGACATTATTGAGTTGGCGCGCGCTTCACGGAGAGCGGTAAATGAAAAGTTTGGAATTATGTTGGAGCCCGAAGTGCAGTTTGTGGGAATTACGCTTTAATCTAATGTAAAGACTTCACCGGTCATCTTGCCGGTAATTGCTTTCACATAAGCATCGGCAACTTCTTTTCCGGTAACTTGGTGGAAGCCAGGGAAAGCGCTGTGATAGCTAGTTGCTTCAACTAGAACGCTTGGGCTAACTGTGTTGATGCGAATTCCACGAGGCAGTTCTATCGAAGCGGCTTTGGTAAAGGATTCAATAGCGCCATTAGCAAGGGAGGCAGCGCTTCCAGCCGGAATTGGATTTCTGGCGAGGATTCCAGTCATAAGAGTGAATGAACCACCATCGTTCATATGTTCGATTCCCTCGCGGACCAATTCGACTTGGCCGATTGCTTTATCTTTAACGCTTGCGAGATATTCATCGTAGGAGATATCAAGGATTGATTTAAAAGTTACCTTTCCAATACAAGATGCCAGGTGATCGAACTTTTCTATTGATTTATACATTCCTTTAATAGAGACAGGATCTTTCACATCGACTTTGATAGGAGTAGTACGGGAGATTCCGATTACTTCACCGAGAGGCGTGAGGGCATCAACTACAAAGCGGCCGATAAGTCCGGTGGAACCAATCACAACAATCTTCACGGTTATCCAATCTATAGTTTATTAGGCCAAGTATCACTTAGTTTGTAACCAAGTGGATATGGATCAGTTGGATCTAATTTATGTTCGTAAGTGCCAGTTATCCAAGCTTGTCCGGCGATCGAGGGGCGAATCGCTCTCCTGCCATTTAGATCTAACTCTTCTTCGATTTGGCAATCAAAATGTGAACCAATAATGGAGCGGCCGATCATTCTATCCCCTAATTTCAATTCACCTTTGGCATGTAAGAGCGCGAGGCGAGCCGAACATCCAGTTCCAGTTGGCGAGCGATCGATTTTTCCAGGCTGAATTGCAACTGCGTTATGGCTAATTGCAACTCCATCTTCATAGAAAATTGGTTTGGCAATCTGGGTAAATGAAAAATGCCGCCAATCAGGATTGGTTGGATGTCTGAAAATTAATTGTTCATTAGCGGCGCGTGTTATTTTCATACCAACTTCAGCAAGTTCGCGCGCTTCATCAGGAGCGATTTTGAAGCCAAGGTCATTGGCGCTAATAATCACAAAGCTATCGCCACCAAAGGCGGTATCAACAGTGAAGGTGCCAAGGCCCTTCACTTCAAGTTTGGCATTTAATGCGCTGGCAAATGAGGGCACATTGTTAACGCGAATCTGAGTAACTTTCTTACGTTTTATAGTTGCAGTTACATTTATGAAGCCGCCGGGCGCCTCCATTTTGAAATTCATCACTTCACCGGTTACTGGAATTACTCCGGTTTCTAACGCAACCGTCGCCACACAAATTGAGTTAGAGCCTGACATCGGTGGGGTATCTTCAGGTTCCATGATGATGAAGCCAACTTTGGCTTCGGGATTTATCGGTTTCACCAAGAGATTTACGTGGCGAAATACACCGCCGCGCGGTTCCCGCAGAACGTAGTTTCGTAACTTCTCATCGCTTGCGATAAATCTCGATTTCTCCCACAAAGTGTTACCTGGGATTTCACCAACACCGCTGATGATCACGTCACCAACTTCACCTTCTGCGTGGCAACTCACAATTTTTATTGGTTCGGTGAATTTCAAATCGGTCACGGGAGAGATTATTGTCGGTTCTATGAAGGCTCGGCTATCGGCAGCGCTATTAGTAACGTTATTTTCGATGAGTCCAGCGCTAGGACATACCTTGCCATTAAGCGCCCTTCCAAATGCCGAGAGCACGGTGGCAGAAGCCCCTGAAAGAATCTCACTACTTTTTGATGAAGAGCTCTTACTGATTGGCGAGAAGAATCCCAATAATCTAGAGGTTATTGATGAAAGTGGAGTGCGAATTAGCGGTGATGTTTTCGTAGAAGGCGCCAATATTTCAACGGATTCCGGAATTACCGGCCCTGGTAATTACACCGTTAAATATCGCGTTGCTTCATTGGATGGCCACATAGTTGAAGGCAGCTATAAATTCTCAGTAGCTGCGCCGTTGACTAGTGAACCAGTTGAGGATGGACCAAATTTATTAATTAAATTTAGTTGGGTCTTACTTGTAATTGCTGGGCTTGGAACTTACGCGTTACTTCGCTTCCGAAAGTAGCTTCTTAATTCGAGTTACACCTTCAACGATATCTTCATCAGAGGTTGCGTACGATAATCGTACGTAACCGGATGGACCGAAAGCTTCACCGGGAACAACTGCGACTTCAACTTCTTCCAGAATTAAGTTAGCTAATTCAGCCGAAGTGGTCGGGCGCTTGCCGCGGATCTCTTTGCCGAGCACGCCTTTAACGGATGGATAGACATAGAAAGCGCCAATCGGTGTTGGACATTCCACGCCAGGAATCTCATTTAACATCTTCACAATAAGTTTGCGGCGACGATCAAAGGCAATACCCATCTCTTTGACCGCGGAGAGATCATTATTAAGTGCCGCGATGGCAGCGCGCTGTGAGATGTTTGAGACGTTAGAAGAGAGATGTGATTGCAAGTTTGTGGCAGCTTTAATTACATCTTTAGGCCCGATCATCCAACCTACGCGCCAACCCGTCATCGCATAAGTTTTAGCAACACCATTTATAATAATTGTTTTATCAGCCATCTCCGGAACTAAAACTGGGATCGATGGAGCTGTAGCGCTGTCATAGAGAAGGTGTTCATAGATCTCATCGGTGATGATCCAGATATCGTTTTTTAGAGCCCACTCAGCGATCGCTTTTACCTGTTCTTTGGAATAGACCGAACCGGTTGGGTTTGATGGCGAACAGAAAAGAAGGGCTTTAGTTTTAGGTGTGCGGGCTTTCTCTAGTTGTTCAACGGTGACTAAGTAGTTCTGTTTCTCGTCTGCGAATACTTCAACTGAACTTCCGCCAGCTAACTTGATGCACTCTGGATAGGTCGTCCAAAATGGCGAAGGAAGAATGACTTCATCGCCTTTATCAACGATAGTTGCGAATACTTGGTAAACCGCTTGCTTACCACCGTTAGTTACAAGTACTTGGTCAGCGGTAATTTCATAATTGGAATCGCGCTTTGTTTTCTTCACTATTGCTTCGCGAAGTTCTGGTAGACCTGGCGTTGGTGAATAGCGATGATTTGTAACAACTTTTGCGGCATCACTTGCGGCTTGCACGATGTAATCAGGTGTTGGGAAATCTGGTTCGCCAGCGCCAAAACCAATAACTGGGCGACCGGCAGCTTTGAGCGCCTTTGCTTTGGCATCGACAGTCAAGGTTGCAGATTCGGCGATTGCCGCAATTCGTGCGGAGATTCGAGTCTTACCCACGTGCGGAAGTCTCCCATAGGCGGGGTTTTAGGCGAGTTAGACCTAAGCGGGGGTCCTCGCCTACACTTTCGCTTCCTTACACTTGATTGATCGGGTAAATAAAAAATCTGATTATGAAAAGGTAATGCAGTATGTCCGAAAGCGTCTCGAAGGGCAGTAGCTCAACTGGCCAGAGTTCCGGTCTCCAAAACCGGCGGTTGGGGGTTCAAGTCCCTCCTGCCCTGCGCAGTAGCTGCACTAAGTTGTAAAAGTAGTGCTAGCAGTAAAAGAAGTTAATCGAAGAACGAGAGGAGCGTGTGATGACAGAAGAGTCAGAGAAGAAAGTTGGATTCTTTCGTAGCATCCCACTTTTCTATCGCCAGGTAATTAACGAACTTCGTAAGGTTGTTTGGCCTTCACGAAATATGTTGACTACTTATACCGCGGTTGTTCTTGTCTTCGTTGCCTTCGTTATTGCGGTTGTTTCATTATTCGATCTAGGACTTACCCAGCTCGTGTTATTCATCTTTGGCGAGTAATTCTTAAAGAGTAAAGGAGGGGATATGAGCGAAGAGCAAGTTGTTGATACCGATGTTGAACTTGAAGAGGAAGAAGTTCAAGAAGAAGTATCACCTGAAGTTGCCGCGTTCCGTGAGGAACTTCGTTCTAAGCCAGGCGACTGGTACGTAGTCCACTCTTATGCTGGCTTTGAAAAGCGTGTAAAAGGAAACTTGTTACAACGTATTCAATCAATGCATATGGAAGATTACATCTTCGAGATCCAAGTTCCCGAAGAAGAGATCACCGAAGTAAAGAATGGACAGCGCAAACAAGTTAAGCGAAATGTCTACCCAGGTTATGTCCTTGTCCGAATGGATTTGAGCGACGAATCTTGGTCATGCGTTCGTAATACACCTGGTGTTACTGGTTTCGTTGGCAACTCACATAATCCAAGCCCACTTCCAATGAGTGAGGCCGAGAAGATGTTAATGCCTCGTGAATTGAAGAAGACCATGAAGCCAGATATCAAAGTTGTCGACTTCTCAGTCGGAGAATCGGTCACCGTTATGGATGGACCATTTGCAACCTTGCCAGCAACAATTTCTGAGATCATGCCAGAACAAGCAAAACTTAAAGTTCTCGTCGCCATCTTTGGTCGCGAGACCCCCGTCGAGCTTTCATTCCACCAGGTACAGAAAATCTAGGAGAGATCATGGCGCCGAAGAAGAAGATACAAGCACTTATCAAATTGCAGATCCAGGCTGGAGCTGCAACGCCAGCGCCACCAGTTGGTCCTGCGCTTGGTCAGCACGGCGTCAACATCATGGACTTCGTCAAGCAATATAACGCTGCTACTGAAAAGCAGAAGGGCGAAATCATTCCGGTTGAAATCACCGTATTTGAAGATCGCTCATTTACCTTTATAACCAAAACTCCTCCAGCATCAAGACTTATCTTGAAGGCTGCGGGAATTGAAAAGGGATCTGCTGTCCCTCACAAAGAAAAGGTTGGCTCGATCACCTGGAAACAGTGTCAAGAGATCGCGACGCTAAAGAAAGGTGATCTAAACGCTAACGATGTAAAGGCGGGCGCAAAGATCATCGCAGGAACGGCTCGTTCGATGGGAATTCTCGTCAACGATTAATTAATAACCGTGGGAGGAGCTCGCTGCTCCGTTATCACCACAACTTCACATCAAGATCAAAATAGGAGAAGATGAAATGAAGCGAAGCAAGAAATATAAGGCCGCCGCGGCGAAGATCGAAGCGGACAAGCTCTATACCCCGCTATCGGCGATGAAGATCGTTAGAGAAACTAACGTCACTAAATACGACGCATCCGTTGAAGTTTCAATAGTGCTTGGCGTCGATCCAAAGAAAGCGGATCAAGCAGTTCGCTCCACAGTTAACTTGCCACACGGAACCGGTAAGACTGCACGCGTTCTTGTATTTGCAACCGGACCTCGCGCAGATGAAGCTCGTGCAGCGGGCGCAGATATCGTCGGTGGCGATGAGTTAATCGACGAAGTAAATGGTGGCCGTCTTGATTATGACGCTGTCGTTTCAACTCCAGAATTGATGGGTAAGGTCGGTCGACTTGGAAAGGTTCTCGGACCACGCGGTTTGATGCCAAATCCAAAGACCGGAACAGTTACAACTGATGTTGCTAAAGCTGTTACCGATATCAAGGGCGGAAAGATTGAATTCCGTATCGATAAGGATTGCAATCTTCACTTCCTAATCGGCAAAGCATCATTTAGCGCCGATCAACTTGCAGATAATTACGCCGCCGCGGTCGATGAGATCATGCGCGTTAAGCCAGGTTCATCAAAGGGTCGTTACATCCGCAAAGCGGTTGTCTCCACCACGATGGGACCGGGCCTAGCCCTTGATACCAACTACGCCCGCGAAGGTGGAGCGCCAATTCAGTAACCTAATTAAGAATGAGGCTAATTGGGGCATCTAGCGTTTTTAACTTTAAATGCTATAAACTGTTACTCATGCGTAAACTCTTCAAAGTAGTGAGCATCGCTCTGACAATATCTTTATCAATTTCTTCAGCGGTTAATGCAAATACTTTATCGGCAACCACCTCAACAATTGCTACAGCGAAATTTGAGCCGTTGCCTCTTGAAGCTTCGGCGCCGCCAGGAGTTTCTCCTGAGGTTTACTTTGATGAAAGTTCCAAGACCTACTTTTTATATACAACAGCAGAAATAACAAAGATTTATACCTCGAAAGATGGCTTAGTTTGGAGTGAGGCAAGTAATTATCGCCTGCCAAATGGTTTTGATTGGTCGATTGTGAAGATGGGCGAAAACAATTATCGACTCTATTACGCATCAATCATGCCTGGTGTCGCAGGCACGGTGAGGTGTAGTCAACAGAAAAAAGCGCTCTATTACGCCACTTCAACAGATTTACTAAATTGGAGCGCACAACCTGGTCCCATTATGGATGATGTTGGCTGTGGCGTGCCCCATGTATTAAAGAAGCGAGATGGAAAGTATCTGCTCTATTACAACACAATTACCTATAAACATGGCATGCATATGCAAAGCTCGGATGATGGCATTAAGTGGAGCGTAATTCCTGGAGTAATCTCAAACAATGAATATCTAGTAGACCCTGCTCCGATTGAGATGCCAGATGGCACTTTTTTAATGGTGGCAGCTACTGGTGGTAATCCGCAAAAAAATGAGTTACAACAACTTCAGTTGTTAAGCTCAAAAGATGGCATAAGTTGGGAACATCGCGATTCCGCATTATATGCTCCACCGGGTTATAGTGTTTTAGACCCCGCTCTCAAATTAATAGACGGCAGACTTAGGATTTGGCATGGTTATACCCCAGGTATGGATCATAGTAAATCAAAAATTACTAGTGGAAACTTAACGCTTGGCACTGGGGCAGTGAGTAGTCCAGCGAAGCAGGAAGCCAAAGTCACCTGTGCAAAGGGAAATAAGACCAAGCAGGTAAGCGGCAAGTGTCCAAAAGGTTTTACAAAGAAGAAATAGTCTCTTGGCACCGCGTTCCATAAACTCATCAGTATGACGTCGATTCTTGATGCAATCGGCAATACCCCGATGATGGGGATCGATTGACTAATATGGGTGCTAAGTCAAGAAAAAGTAAATATATGGAATGGATTAATGAGGAAAATTAGTCGAAACCCTCACCGCCCACCATTAATGAGAATTATCATCTGCCCGCCTGGCTACACCAAGAGTTAACTGAGAAATTGCTCGATTTTGACCCCATGAGCGGGGTCGCCTAATATCTGCCATCTCACCAGAGACTGCTGGTTTCGAAGTTTGCTTCGAAATAAATGTCGAAAGACAGCCCGCATAGGTTCGAGCGGATGGCCCCGCGCGTTTCTATGCGACGGGGTTTTTTACATTTAACGGCGTATCTGGGGATTAATAGAAAGGAAGCCAGATGGCTCGCCCGGGAAAGGCAACTGCAGTTGCAGAGCTCGTCGCGGATTTCAAAGGAGCAGATGCGACTGTTGTTACCGAATATCGAGGACTAACAGTCACATCGATAAAAGAGCTACGCCGTTCACTTGGTGGCGAAACTAAGTACAAGGTTGCTAAGAACACCTTGATCAAGATCGCTGCTCAAGAAGCTGGTGTAGATGTTGATGAGTCACTTCTCGCAGGCCCTTCTGCGATTGCTTTTGTTAAAGGCGATCCAGTAACCGCGGCGAAGAGTCTGAAGAACTTCCAGAAGGAGAATCCATTCCTTGTTATTAAAGGTGGAATCTTCGAAGGTAAGAGAGTAACCACCGCTGAGATCATGAAGCTCGCCGACCTCGAGTCGCGCGAAGTTCTCTTGGCAAAGCTTGCTGGTGCTATGAAGGCATCAATGGCAAAAGCAGCACGCGCATTCGATGCACTTCGTATCAAGAGAGAAGCAGAAGCCGGTGCACCTGCTGCACCTGCTCAAGCTGCCCCCGCTGCAGAAGCAGCTCCAGAAGTTGTAGCCGAAGCAGCACCTGCTGCCGAAGCAACAGCTCCAGAAACGTCTGCGGAACCAGCGCAAGCTGAAGCAACTCGGGAAACACCAGAGAACGCGTAATAGAGCGATAAGAAAGAGGAAATAAAAATGGCAAAGCTAAGCACCGATGACCTACTAGGTCAGTTCAAAGAGATGTCACTCGTTGAACTATCAGATTTCGTTAAGGCATTTGAAGAAGCATTCGATGTAACAGCGGCTGCACCAGTTGCAGTTGCTGCTGCAGGTGGAGCTGCTGGCGGCGAAGCTGCTGCGGCACAAGAAGAGTTCACCGTCATCATCGAAGATGCTGGCGCACAGAAGATCGCGGTTATTAAGGGAGTCCGCGCTCTTAACTCAAGCCTTGGTCTCAAAGAGGCGAAGGATCTCGTCGATGCTACTCCAGCAACTGTGCTCGAGAAGGCCGACAAGGCAACTGCGGATAAGGCGAAGGCTTCGCTCGAGGCTGCAGGCGCAAAGGTTTCGATTAAGTAAGTCCGTCAGTTAAGGCCCCCGGTTCGGGGGCCTTACTGCTATCTGGGGTCAGTCCTTGGATTAGACACCCGCGTGTCATTGGAGTTATCCTTCTCCTTCACACAAATTTCTAGGTACAGGCATATAGCGGCCGTGGCCCTGACTCCGCTGTGCGAAAAGTCCGCAAGTAATAAGTAGTGACGAACTTTGGAAGGACGAGATTTGGCCGCGAAACAGAAATCATCTGCACCAGCACGAATTTCATTCGCCAAGATCCGCGAACCACAAGAAGTACCAAATCTCCTAGCTCTACAAATCGAAAGCTTCGATTGGTTGCTAGGCAATGACACGTGGCGTTCGCGGATTGGCAATAATGAACGACCAGAACGTGGAGAAATTCCTAAGACTTCTGGTTTAGAAGAGATCTTCGAAGAGATCTCACCGATCGAAGACTTCCAAGGATCGATGTCGCTCTCATTCCGCGACCATCGTTTTGAGCCAACGAAGTATTCAATTGCTGAATGCAAAGAGCGCGATATCACTTACGCAGCTCCACTCTTCGTTACTGCAGAATTCACAAACAACGCAACCGGTGAAATTAAATCTCAGACCGTATTCATGGGTGATTTCCCGTTGATGACGCCACGTGGAACTTTCCTAATTAACGGAACTGAGCGCGTTGTTGTCTCCCAGCTAGTTCGTTCTCCCGGCGTTTATTTCGAACGCACAGTAGAGAAGACAGCTGATAAAGATATTTACACTGCAAAAATCATCCCAAGCCGCGGTGCTTGGCTTGAGTTCGAAATTGATAAGAAAGATTTCGTTGCAGTTCGTATCGATCGTAAGCGTAAACAATCAGTAACCGTCTTCCTAAAGGCGCTTGGTTGGACTAACGAACAGATTCTTACTGAGTTCGGCGAATATGATTCAATGAAAGACACACTGGCTAAGGACACTGTCTCTACGCAAGATGAAGCGCTGCTAGATATTTATCGAAAGATGCGCCCAGGTGAGCCACCAACGAAAGAAGCCGCCCAGAACTTAATCGAGAACCTTTACTTCAATCCAAAGCGTTATGACTTGGCAAAGGTCGGTCGCTTTAAGTTGAATAAGAAACTAGGTATCGATCTTGAACTAGGTAAGAATCTCCTTGCAATCGATGATATCGTTGGAACAATTCGTTACATCGTGGCGCTTCATAAAGGCGAGACGCTAATTGATCTAGGTAAGCAAGTTCGCGTTGAGATCGACGATATTGACCACTTTGGTAATCGTCGCCTCCGCACCGTTGGCGAATTGATTCAAAATCAGGTCCGAGTAGGTCTCTCTCGTATGGAACGCGTTGTTCGCGAGCGTATGACCACCCAAGATGTCGAAGCGATTACGCCACAGACACTTATTAATATCCGTCCGATCACTGCTGCGATCAAAGAGTTCTTCGGAACCTCTCAGCTTTCACAGTTCATGGACCAGACAAATCCAATTTCAGGTTTAACACATAAGCGTCGTCTATCTGCGCTTGGACCTGGCGGACTATCTCGTGATCGCGCTGGTTTCGAAGTTCGTGACGTACATCCATCTCACTATGGACGTATGTGCCCGATTGAAACTCCAGAAGGTCCAAACATTGGTCTGATTGGATCGCTCGCAACTTATGCGCGCATCACACCATTCGGATTCGTTGAGACTCCGTATCGCAAAGTTGTTGGCGGAAAAGTAACTGACCAAGTCGATTACTTAACTGCAGATGAAGAAGATGAACACATCATTGCCCAGGCAAACGCACCACTTACTGAAGAGAATCGCTTCGCTGAATCTCGCGTTTTGGTACGTCGTCGCGGCGGCGAAGTTGAGTACATCCCAGCAGAAGAAGTTGATTACATGGACGTCTCACCGCGCCAGATGGTTTCGGTTGCAACCGCAATGATTCCATTCCTTGAGCACGATGATGCTAACCGCGCACTTATGGGTGCAAACATGATGCGCCAAGCTGTCCCACTACTTCGCGCTGAAGCGCCATTTGTAGGAACCGGTATGGAATATCGCGCAGCTGTTGATGCTGGCGATGTTGTTACCGCAATCCGCGGTGGCGTTGTAACTGAAGTTGCATCGGATCGCGTTGTTATCAAGAGCGATGATGGCGAAGAAGATGTTTACGACGAGACCGTCATCCAGAAATTTATCCGCTCAAACCAAGGCACATCACGCAATATGCGCGTTGTTGTAAATGAAGGCGAGAAGATTTCTGCCGGCCAAGTAATCGTTGATGGGCCAAGTACCCAGAATGGTGAAATGGCGCTCGGCAAGAACTTGCTCGTTGCATTTATGTCATGGGAGGGCCATAACTACGAAGATGCGATTATCTTGTCGCAGCGTTTGGTTCAAGACGATGTTCTCTCTTCGATACATATTGAAGAGTATGAAGTCGATGCTCGAGATACCAAACTCGGCGCAGAAGAAATCACTCGCGATATTCCAAACGTTTCTGAGGAAGTTCTCGCAGATCTAGACGATCGCGGCATTATCCGCATCGGCGCTGATGTAGTCCCTGGCGATATCTTGGTTGGAAAAGTTACGCCAAAGGGTGAAACTGAATTAACCCCAGAAGAGCGCTTGCTCCGTGCCATTTTCGGTGAGAAGGCTCGCGAAGTTCGCGATACCTCACTCAAGGTTCCTCACGGTGAAGGTGGAAAAGTTATTGGCGTAAAGATCTTTGATCTTGAAGATGGTTATGACTTATCTGCTGGCGTAAACCAAGTTGTCCGCGTCTATGTTGCCCAGAAGCGAAAGATTCAAGATGGTGACAAGCTCGCAGGACGCCACGGTAATAAGGGCGTTATCGCAAAGATTCTTCCAGTTGAAGATATGCCATTCCTCTCTGATGGAACTCCAGTTGATGTTGTTCTAAACCCACTTGGTGTACCTGGTCGTATGAATGTCGGACAGGTTTTAGAAACTCACTTAGGTTGGGTGGCTAAGAGCGGTTGGGAAGTTACAACAAGCGGTGAGAAGTGGACCGAACGCCTCTCCAATATTGGCGCGATGTCTGCAGATGCCGGAACTCGAGTTGCAACTCCAGTCTTTGATGGCGCACGTGAAGATGAAATTCACGGATTGCTTGCATCAACACTTCCAAATAGTGATGGCCAACGTCTGGTCTCAGAAGATGGCAAGGCGCAACTATTTGATGGTCGTACCGGATTGCCTTATCCAGAAGACATCACCGTTGGGTATATGTATATCTTGAAGTTGCACCACTTGGTCGACGACAAGATTCACGCACGTTCCACAGGTCCTTACTCAATGATTACCCAACAACCACTCGGCGGAAAAGCACAATTCGGTGGCCAGCGCTTTGGTGAGATGGAAGTTTGGGCGCTCGAGGCTTACGGCGCGGCTTACACCTTGCAAGAGTTGTTGACGATTAAGTCAGATGACGTGCTTGGTCGTGTAAAAGTTTACGAAGCAATCGTGAAGGGCGAGAACATTCCAGAACCTGGAATTCCAGAATCCTTCAAGGTTCTCATTAAAGAAATGCAATCGCTCTGTCTCAATGTCGAAGTTCTCTCATCCGAGGGTGTCGCAATTGAGATGCGCGATACTGATGAAGAAGTATTCAAGACGGCCGAAGAGTTAGGAATCAACTTGTCACGAGTTGAACCAAGCTCAGTAGAAGAAGTGTGACAGGGGGAGATAAGACATGTTAGACGTCAACTTTTTCGATGAGCTAAGGATTGGTCTCGCATCTGCCGAGAACATCCGCGAATGGTCCTTTGGTGAGGTAAAGAAGCCAGAGACAATCAACTACCGAACTCTTAAGCCAGAAAAGGATGGACTCTTCGATGAGAAGATCTTCGGGCCTACTCGCGATTGGGAGTGCTATTGCGGTAAGTACAAGCGCGTTCGCTTCAAAGGAATTATCTGCGAGCGTTGCGGTGTCGAAGTTACCCGCGCCAAAGTTCGTCGTGAGCGAATGGGCCATATAGAACTTGCTGCCCCAGTAACTCATATCTGGTACTTCAAAGGCGTTCCGTCACGTCTTGGCTATCTGCTAGATCTTGCTCCAAAAGATCTTGAGAAAGTTATCTATTTCGCTGCTTACATGATCGTTAAGGTCGATACTGAAGGTCGCGAAGAAGATTTAGCGAAACTAGAGAAGCGCATGAACTCCGATCGCAAGAAGATCGAAACAAAGCGCGATGGTGATTTAAGCGCACGCCAAGAGAAGCTAGAGAATGATCTAGCCGAATTGGAGGATGAAGGCGCAAAATCCGATCAGAAGCGCAAAGTTCGCGAATCTGCAGAGCGCGAATTGAAGACAATTCGCGAACGCTCTCAGAAAGAACTTGATCGTCTTGAGGAAGTCTGGAAGCTATTTAAAGATCTTAAAGTCGGCGATCTTGAGGGCGATGAGAATCTCTATCGTGATATGCGTAATCGTTACGGAATTTATTTCGAAGGTTATATGGGCGCAACTGCTATCCAGAAGCGTCTTGAGAGCTTCGATCTTCAGGCTGAGTATGACAAGTTGACCGATGTCGCTGAGAATGGCAAGGGCCAGAAAAAGACCCGCGCAATTAAGCGATTGAAGGTTGTTAACTCATTCTTAAATACAAATAACAAACCAACTTCGATGGTCTTGGATTGCGTCCCAGTAATTCCACCAGATCTTCGACCAATGGTTCAGCTCGATGGCGGTCGTTTCGCCACTAGCGATCTAAATGATCTCTATCGCCGTGTTATTAATCGAAATAATCGCTTGAAGCGCCTAGTTGATCTCGGCGCTCCAGAAATTATTGTTAATAATGAGAAGCGAATGCTTCAAGAAGCTGTCGATGCCTTGTTTGATAACGGTCGCCGTGGTCGCCCAGTAACTGGACCTGGAAACCGTGCCCTCAAGTCACTCTCTGACATGCTTAAAGGAAAGCAAGGCCGCTTTCGCCAGAACTTGCTTGGAAAGCGCGTTGATTACTCAGGTCGTTCGGTAATCGTCGTCGGTCCACAGCTCAAGTTGCATCAATGCGGTCTTCCTAAGCAGATGGCACTTGAGTTATTCAAGCCATTTGTAATGAAGCGCTTAGTGGATTTGAGTCACGCACAAAATATTAAGAGCGCAAAGCGTATGGTTGAGCGTTCACGTGCAGTCGTTTGGGATGTTCTCGAAGAAGTTATCGCTGAGCACCCAGTTCTACTAAACCGTGCGCCAACTCTGCACCGCCTTGGTATCCAAGCTTTCGAACCACAACTAATCGAAGGTAAAGCGATCCAGATTCACCCACTTGTCTGTACTGCATTTAACGCAGACTTCGATGGTGACCAGATGGCTGTTCACGTTCCACTTTCCGCAGAAGCACAAGCCGAAGCGCGTATCTTGATGTTGTCTTCTAACAACATTCTCTCGCCAGCCTCAGGTCGTCCGCTTACTGCACCAACCCAGGACATGGTCCTTGGTCTCTACTTCTTAACTTCAAATCGCGAGAACCAGATTGGCGATGGCCGTAGCTTTGCCTCAATCCCGGAAGCGTTGATGGCTTACGAACAGAAGTCACTTGCGGTTCAAGCGAAGATCAAGATCCGGGTAAATGTAAATGATGAATTCGTGACGAAAGAGACGACCCTAGGTCGCGCGATTTTCAACGAAGTTCTTCCAGAAACATTCCCATATGTTGATACCGAAGTTACCAAGAAAGCGCTCGGCTCAATCGTCGATAGCCTCGCTGAAGGATACCCAAAGGTCGTCGTTGCGAAGACGCTCGATGGTTTGAAGGATCTCGGTTTCCGTTGGGCAACTCGCGCTGGCGCAACTATCGGAATTGTCGATGTGGTTACCCCAGATCGTAAGAATGAAATTCTTACTGGTTATGAGGAGAAAGCCGAAAAGGTTCAATCACAATACGATCTTGGATTGATTACTGATGACGAGCGTCGCCAGGAATTAATTGAGATCTGGACCCAAGCCACCAATGATGTTGCCAAGGAGATGGAAGATAACTTCCCACGAACCAATCCAGTCTGGATGATGGTTTACTCCGGCGCACGTGGAAATATGATGCAGATCCGCCAGATTGCGGGTATGCGTGGTCTAGTAGCAAATCCAAAGGGTGAAATTATTCCGCGTCCGATTAAGTCGAACTTCCGTGAAGGTCTCTCAGTACTTGAGTACTTCATCTCGACTCACGGTGCGCGAAAGGGTCTTGCTGATACCGCGCTCCGTACCGCAGATGCTGGTTATCTAACTCGACGTCTCTGCGACGTAGCCCAGGATGTCATTATCCGTGAAGAAGATTGCGGAACTGATCGTGGTCTTGCGTTGAGGATTGCTGAAGTTGTAAATGGCAAACTAACTCGCGATGACCATGTTGAAACTGGAATCTATGGTCGAATCACAGCTGAAGATGCAGTTGCTGACGGCAAGACAATTACTGCTGCTGGCACAGATCTGGGCGATCGTGTAATCGATGAATTGGTAGCAGCTGGCGTTGGCGAAGTAAAGGTTCGCTCCGTTATGACTTGCGATTCCAAAGTCGGTCTCTGCGCGAAGTGTTACGGCCGTTCGATGGCGACTGGAAAACTAGTTGATGTGGGAGAAGCGGTTGGAATTATCGCCGCACAATCAATTGGTGAACCAGGAACCCAGCTCACGATGCGTACCTTCCACACCGGTGGTGCGGCTACAGCATCCGGTGATATCACCCACGGTCTACCTCGTGTAGTTGAGCTCTTCGAGGCGCGTACACCAAAGGGCGTTGCCCCAATCGCAGAAGCTGCTGGCGTAGTTTCCTTCTTGGAAGATTCAAAGGGTAAGAAGATCATCGTGACCCCAGAAGATGGTGGCGAAGCAGTTGCATACCCAATTACTCGCCGTCAGAAACTTCTCGTTGAAGATGGAGCAAAAGTTTCTGTCGGTCAACAGATGGTCGTTGGCGCAATTGATCCGAAGCAAGTTCTTCGAATCCTCGGTCCTCGTGCAACCCAGACCCACTTGGTAAATGAAATCCAAGAGGTTTATCGTTCACAGGGCGTTAGCATTCATGACAAGCACATCGAAATTATTGTGAAGCAGATGTTGCGTCGTATCACCGTTCTTGAACCAGGAGATGCTGATCTACTTCCAGGTGAATTAGTTGATCAACTTCGCTTCCAAGCTGCTAACCGCGAAGCGGTACAAAAAGGCGGCAAGGCTGCATCTGGTCGTCCAGAACTTATGGGAATCACAAAAGCATCGCTTGCAACTGAGTCATGGTTGTCAGCGGCTTCCTTCCAAGAGACAACTCGCGTCCTAACCGATGCAGCGCTCTCTGAGAGAAGTGATCCATTACTTGGCCTTAAAGAGAACGTCATCATCGGTAAGTTGATCCCAGCAGGTACCGGACTTGCGAGATATCGCAACGTTCGCGTTGAACCTACTGAAGAAGCGAAGGCCGCGGTCTACGCTGCTTATGATCAATATGACTACACGCCATTCGAGTCGACTGGATCAGGCGAAGCAGTTCGCCTAGATGAGTTCGGCGCCAAACCTCGTTAATGACTGTCCTTGATCGCTTCCGCCTTGATGGCAAGGTAGCGGTCGTAACCGGAGCATCTTCCGGTTTAGGAGTTGCATTTGCGAAGGCATTAGCTGAAGCGGGCGCTGATTTAATTCTCGGCGCACGTAGAGAAGAGAGATTAACTACGACCGGCAAGCTTGTAGAAGCTGCCGGCCGTAAGTATTTTGCAAAGAAAACCGATGTCACCAAACCAGAAGATTGTGATGCGTTAATTGCATTTGCAGTTGAAAAGTTTGGGCATGTCGATATTTTGATTAATAACGCTGGAATCGCCAGCGCAATCCCTGCGGTCAAAGAATCTCCAGATCAATTTCGTGAGGTAATCGAAACTAATCTCCTTGGTTCATTTTGGATGGCGCAAGCATTTGCTAGAGCTAATACTGAAGGTGGCGCCATAGTTAATGTGGCGAGCATCTTGGGAATAAAGCCCCAGGGCCTGCCGCAAGCGGCTTATGTTTCAAGCAAAGCGGGGCTAATTGGTTTAACTAAAGATTTGGCTACCCAATGGAGCTCGCGAAAGAAGATTCGCGTTAATGCGCTTGCTCCGGGGCTCTTTCCTTCTGAGATGGGCGATTCGCTTCCGCCAGAATCCATTGAATTCATTAAAAAAGTAACACCGCTAGGTCGACTCGGTGATCCAGAAGAGTTAGCCACTACTTCGGTCTGGTTAGTTAGTGATGCTGCTAGTTATATAACCGGAATTACCGTGCCAGTTGATGGCGGATTGGTGATGCCTTAACCGCGGATTAACGCTTGTAGGCCAACTTCAACCATATCGTTCAATGTTCGCTCACGCGCTTCGGAGTCCATTGCTTCATGGGTAAAGACGTGATCTGAGATAGTCATAATGGCAAGCGCGCGGCGATTTTTTCGCGCCGCAATTGAGTAGAGCTGATTAGCTTCCATCTCAAGGGCAAGTACACCATGTTGTTGTAATTTCTTAGCAGAATCAGTTTCGTCATAGAAGAAGTCCATTGATGAGACGCCACCGACATGAACTCGTTCAAATTTCTTACAGGCTTCATAGGCTGCTTGCAAAAGATGGAAGTCACAGTGTGGCGCGAAATCTAGACCATTGGTAAATCTGCGGTTGATATTGGAATCAGTCGAAGCGGTCATTGCAAGAATTAAATCGCCGACCTTTGTTCTATCTTGGATGCCACCGGCGGTTCCAATTCGAATCGCAACTTGAACATCGAAATCATTAAAAAGTTCAGTTACATAAATTGAGGCAGATGGAAGGCCCATGCCAGTGCCTTGGACTGAGACGCGTTCACCTTTATAGGTACCAGTGTAACCAAACATATTTCTTACCGAGTTATATTGTTTTGCATTCTCAAAGTAATTCTCAGCAACCCATTTAGCGCGGAGCGGATCACCTGGGAGAAGAATTCGTTCTGCGATATCGCCTTTTACGGCACCAATATGTACGCTCATAGTTAGCGAAGGATAACAACAACGGCAGCAATGAAATGCGAAACGAAGGCCGCAGCAGTCACCGCATGAAATAGCTCATGAAAGCCAAACCAATTAATCGAGAAATTAGGTCGCTTTATCGCATAGATAATTGCGCCTGCCGAATAGAGCACCCCACCTAAAGCAATTAAAATAAATACCAAGAGCCCGCCGCTGCGATAAAAATCAGGAAAATAGAAGAAGGCGGCCCAGCCGAGGCCGAGGTAGATAGGTACATATAACCAACGCGGAGCGGTTAGCCAGAAGACGCGAAAAATCCCAGATAAAAGCGCGCCGGCCCAGACAATTGAAAGAAGAAGCACCGCTTTCTCTTTCTGCAATAGATAAATCGAAAATGGGGTGTAAGTACCCGCTATCAATAGCGGAATATTTGCGTGATCAATGCGGCGCCATATTGCTTTTGCAGCGGGGCTCCAAGGCACTCGATGATAAATCGCGCTACAGGTAAATAATGAAACGGCGGTTAAGGTAAAAATCGTCAGTGTGATGCGACCACGAAGTTCAGAAGTAATTGTGATGAGAGTAAGGCCTGCAACCAGAGCTAGCGGTGACATTATTAAATGAATAACACCACGAAGCTTTGGTCTACTTAATACGTTCATAAACCGCCTTCATACTCTTATCAAAAGTCAGTAGATCTGACTTCTCTAGGAGCGCTGTCGCGATGATTAACGAATCTGATAAGGCTATCTTGTTTTCGCTTCTTATTTCGGCTCCCAAGATGACGTATTCAGCATCTAATGGGATGACTGAAGGGAAAGCTGCCCGTAACTCCTTAGTGGAAGTGGGAAGATCAGCGTTATAAAAGCTAACAAGTAACTCAGCAAAAGCGAACGCGGAGATTGAAGGGGGTGAGGCTAATTCTTCGAATTCTCGAAGCGCCTTTCCGTGATGTGAATCTTCCGGATCGAAGAGGGCGATTATCCACGAGGTATCTGCGTGGCTTTTCTGTCCCACTCTTGTCTCTCCTTTTTATAGTCAAAACTTTCGTGAAGGCCGGGCATTGAACCCGCCAGTTTGCGGAGCGCCTTTTTCCATTCTTTTTCGGAAGATGGTGCAAGAACTATCCGCTCCTCTTTATCAATCATGAACTCAATTTGATCTCCCGGCTTCAAATTCACCTCGCGAAGTACCTCGACTGGGATGGTTATCTGATTTTTGGAACTTATCCGAGATGAAGTAGCGCGGCCGCGCCGTTGAGTGGTGGTTGTGGATTTTTTAGTAACTCGCTTAGCCTTTACTTTGTTAGCCATAAGTAAAGGCTAATCCCTTTTTTCCCGGCGTGTTGACCCTTAAAAAACGGCGTGTTTGGCTGACTTACCCGTTTTGACCGTCACGCGGGGATTCCTATAACCTCGCGCCCCTGTGTCCAAAGGGGCGACACACCCGACCGCGTGGGTCGGAGCTTATTGAGATGGAGAACGATGCCAACAATTCAGCAGTTGGTCCGTAAGGGTCGCGTTGATAAGTCAGATAAGACAACAACGCCAGCCTTAAAAGGTAGTCCACAACGTCGTGGTGTTTGCACACGCGTTTACACAACTACTCCTAAGAAGCCGAACTCTGCGCTTCGTAAAGTTGCACGTGTTCGTCTCACCAGCGGCATGGAAGTTACTGCATACATTCCTGGCGAAGGTCACAATCTTCAAGAGCACTCAATTGTTTTAGTTCGTGGTGGTCGTGTTAAAGATCTACCTGGCGTTCGTTACAAAATTGTTCGCGGCTCCCTCGACACCCAAGGCGTAAAAGATCGCAAGCAAGCGCGATCACGCTACGGAGCAAAGAAGGAGAAGAAGTAATGCCACGTAAAGGCCCCGCCCCGAAATCACCGGTCATCGCAGATCCGGTCTATAACTCACCAGTTGTTACAGCGTTAATTAATAAAGTTTTATCTCACGGTAAGCGTTCTACTGCAGAGCGCATTGTTTATGACGCACTTGAGAATTGCCGTGGAAAGACCGAAGTTGATCCAGTAATTACATTAAAGCGCGCGCTTGATAATGTGAAACCAGCTGTTGAAGTTCGATCACGTCGAGTCGGTGGCGCTACCTATCAAGTACCTGTTGAAGTTAAAGCAGCGCGTTCCACAACTCTTGGCCTTCGTTGGTTGGTAGATAACGCAAGCCTTCGCCGTGAAAAGTCGATGGCAGAACGTCTCGCTAACGAAATGATTGATGCCTCAAACGGATTAGGCGCGGCAGTTAAGAAGCGCGAAGACACTCATAAGATGGCTGAAGCAAACAAGGCGTTTGCTCATTACAGGTGGTGATGATGACAACCGCGACTGCTCTTGATCTAGCTAAAGTGCGCAATATCGGCATCATGGCTCACATTGACGCCGGTAAAACAACAACTACCGAGCGCATCCTTTTCTACACCGGTATCAACTACAAGATCGGTGAAGTCCACGAAGGCGCAGCCACGATGGACTGGATGGAACAGGAACAAGAGCGCGGTATCACTATTACTTCTGCGGCAACTACCTGCCAGTGGAAGAACCACACAATTAACATCATCGATACCCCGGGCCACGTTGACTTCACTGTTGAAGTTGAGCGTTCGCTCCGAGTTCTCGATGGCGCAGTAACGGTTTTCGATGGCGTCGCTGGTGTTGAACCACAATCAGAAACTGTCTGGCGCCAAGCTGATAAATATAACGTGCCACGTATCTGCTTTGTAAATAAATTAGATAGAACTGGCGCTAGTTTCGATCGCTGCGTTGAAATGATTGGTTCACGACTTGGCGCGAAGGCGCTGGTTCTTCAAGTACCAATTGGAGCTGAAGCTGATTTCATCGGCGTCGTTGATTTAATCTCGATGAAGGCTCTTACTTGGCGCGGAGAAACCCAGAAGGGTGAAGATTACGTTGTCGAAGAGATCCCAGCCGATCTAAAGACGAAGTGCGACGAAGCCCGCCACGCAATGATTGAAACGCTCGCCGAGTGCGATGACGCAGTCATGGAGAAATATCTTGGCGGCGAAGAGTTGAGCGAAGATGAAATTAGCGTCGGTATCCGCCGCGCAACACTGGCTTACAAACTCACTCCAGTTTTAACCGGTTCTGCATTTAAGAACAAAGGTGTCCAACCAATGCTCGATGCAGTAACTCGTTACCTTCCATCACCTCTTGATGTCGACGCAATCGTCGGAACCAAGATGGGTAATAAAGAGGTCGAAATTGCTCGCAAGCCAGATGCATCTGAACCTTATTCATCACTTGCCTTCAAAATCATGAGTGATCCACATCTTGGAAAGTTGACCTTCGTTCGAATTTATTCGGGCGTATTAGAAGCAGGAACTGGCGTTTTGAATTCAACAAAAGATCGTAAAGAGAGAATTGGCAAGATTTATCGAATGCACGCAAATAAGCGTGAAGAAATCCCACAAGCTTCAGCCGGAGACATCATCGCCGTTATGGGTCTTAAGGACACCACAACTGGTGACACTCTCTGCGATATCGATAATCCAGTAATCCTTGAATCAATGGATTTCCCAGATCCAGTTATCCACGTTGCGATTGAGCCAAAGACCAAGGGCGATCAAGAGAAGCTCGGTGTTGCGATCCAACGTCTTGCTGAAGAAGATCCAACTTTCCACGTTAGAACTGATGAAGAAACCGGCCAGACAATCATCGGCGGTATGGGCGAGCTCCATCTTGAAATTTTGGTAGATCGTATGAAGCGCGAATTTAAAGTCGAAGCAAATGTTGGTAAGCCACAAGTTGCTTATCGCGAAACACTTCGCAAGCCAGTTGATCGTTATGACTACACACATAAGAAGCAGACCGGTGGTTCTGGACAGTTCGCAAAAGTTCAGATTGCACTCGAGCCACTTCCAGTTGGTGCAGTCGAATGTGGATACGAGTTCGTCAACAAAATTACCGGCGGACGTATCCCGAAGGAGTACATCCCATCAGTTGATGATGGTTGCCAAGAAGCAATGGCAAGCGGACCACTCGCTGGTTATCCGCTAACAGATGTACGTGTAAGTCTTCTTGATGGCGCGTACCACGATGTTGACTCATCGGAGTTGGCCTTCAAGATTGCTGGAATTGCGGCGTTCAAGGAAGCCGCAAGACTTGCTGGTCCAGTTCTCCTCGAGCCAATGATGTCCGTTGAAGTCACTACCCCTGAAGATTTCATGGGCGACGTCATCGGCGATCTAAATAGCCGTCGTGGCCAAATTCAGGCCATGGATGAGCGAGCCGGTGCTCGCATTGTCAGGGCTCTTGTTCCGCTATCAGAGATGTTCGGCTATGTCGGAGATCTTCGAAGCAGAACTCAGGGTCGGGCGAGTTACAGCATGCAATTCGATTCCTACGCAGAAGTTCCTGCGGCGGTTTCGAAAGAAATCATCGCGAAGATTCGCGGCGAGTAGTAACCCAAGCAAAAGATAAAGAAAGAAAAAAGGAGTAACCACAGTGGCAAAGGCAAAGTTCGAGCGGACAAAGCCGCACGCAAACATCGGCACCATTGGTCACATCGACCACGGTAAGACCACTCTTACTGCTGCGATTTCCAAGGTGCTTCACGACAAGTATCCGGATGTAAATCCATTTACCCCATTCGATCAGATTGATAAGGCGCCCGAAGAGAAGGCGCGTGGTATCACCATCTCAATCGCACATATCGAATACCAGACAGAGAAGCGTCACTACGCACATGTTGACTGCCCAGGTCACGCTGACTACATCAAGAACATGATCACCGGTGCCGCCCAGATGGATGGCGCGATCCTTGTTGTAGCTGCAACCGACGGCCCAATGCCGCAGACCAAGGAGCACGTTCTCCTTGCACGTCAGGTTGGCGTTCCTTCAATCGTCGTAGCGCTAAATAAATCTGACATGGTCGATGATGAAGAAATTCTTGCTTTAGTTGAGGAAGAAGTTCGCGACCTACTTAATAAGTATGAATTCCCTGGTAAGGAGACACCAATCGTCCGTATCTCAGCTCTTAAGGCTCTCGAAGGAGATGCAGCTTGGGCCGAGAAGATTATTGAACTCATGAATGCTGTAGATACCTTTATTCCACAGCCAACTCGTGAAGTTGATAAGCCATTCTTGATGCCTGTTGAAGATGTCTTCACGATCACTGGTCGTGGAACAGTTGTTACTGGTCGTATCGAGCGCGGTATCGTCAAGGTCAACGAAGAAGTTGAAATCGTTGGTATCCGTCCAGATTCACAGAAGACAGTTATTACTGGCGTTGAAATGTTCCGCAAGCTTCTTGATGAGGGACAAGCTGGTGAGAACGTCGGTCTACTTCTCCGCGGTCTAAAACGCGAAGATGTTGAGCGTGGCCAGGTCGTCTGCAAGCCAGGGTCTGTTACACCTCACACTGAGTTCGATGCATCTGCTTACATCCTTTCAAAGGATGAAGGCGGACGTCACACTCCATTCTTTAACAACTACCGTCCACAGTTCTACTTCCGTACAACTGACGTGACCGGTGTTGTAACACTTCCATCCGGAACTGAAATGGTTATGCCTGGCGACAACACCTCAATGGCTGTCACGTTGATCCAACCAGTTGCTATGGAAGAAGGTCTTCGTTTCGCTATCCGTGAAGGTGGCCGCACCGTTGGTGCAGGTCGCGTAACCAAGATCAAGAAGTAAAGAAATTGAATTGAGTGGAGCGGGGAAACTTGCTCCACTCAATAAAAATTCAGATAAAACTTAATAAGAAGTTTTAAGGAACGAGAGGAATAAAATGGCGGGACAGAAGATCCGCATAAGGCTTAAGGCCTATGACCATGAGGTGATCGACACCTCGGCGAAGAAGATTGTCGAAACAGTCGAGCGCACAGGTGCAACGGTCGCGGGCCCAGTTCCGCTGCCTACTGAGAAGAACACTTATTGTGTCATTCGCTCTCCTCATAAATATAAGGACAGCCGCGAACATTTCGAGATGCGCACTCACAAACGTTTGATCGACATAATCGATCCAACTCCTAAGACTGTGGACTCTTTGATGCGCCTCGATCTTCCTGCCGGCGTCGATATCGAGATCAAGCTCTAAAGGGATCTGAGATGACTACTACACAATCAAAGGGCGGCGCCATCAAGGGAATCCTTGGCGTCAAGCTCGGTATGACTCAGGTCTTCGATGAGGACAACAGAGTTGTCCCTGTAACCGTTGTGCAAGCAGGTCCATGCGTTGTTACCCAAGTGCGCACTCTTGAGAAAGATGGCTATGAAGCAGTTCAACTTGCTTTCAGCGCTATCGATCCAAAGAAAGTAAGTAAGCCACTTGTTGGTCAATTCGCAAAAGCCGGCGTAACACCTCGTCGCTATGTTGGCGAGATTCGTACCGCTGCTGCCGCAAATTACACAGTCGGACAGGAAGTAAAAGCAGATTTATTCGCAGCCGGTGAAGTTATCGATGCGCAAGGAACCTCAATTGGTAAAGGAACTGCTGGTGTTATGAAGCGCCACAACTTCCGCGGTTTCGGCGATGGCCACGGTGTTGAGAGAAAACACCGAACCTCAGGATCTATTGGTAATCGTACGACACCAGGTCGCGTCTTCAAAGGAAAGCGCATGAGCGGCCGCATGGGTCTCGACACCGTAACCATGCAGAATCTCACTATCCACTCGGTTGATGTAGAGAAGAATTTAATTCTTGTTAAGGGATCAATCCCTGGCATTAGTGGTGCCCGCGTAATGATTCGCACCGCATCAAAGAGCGTTGCCAGCGAAGTCATGAAGAAGGCGGGTGCGTAATGTCATTAATAGTTGAAATCAAAGATGCGAAAGGTACAAAGGCCGGCACCATCGATCTGCCTGCTGAAATCTTCGATGTTCAAGTGAACATCCCGTTGATTCACCAAGTCGTAACTGCACAACTAAATGCAGCTCGCCAAGGAACACATAAGGCGAAGAATCGCGGCGAGGTTAGCGGTGGCGGTAAGAAACCTTTCAAGCAGAAGGGAACTGGTCGTGCTCGTCAGGGTTCGACTCGTTCACCAAATCAACGCCATGGTGGTGTTGCTCAAGGTCCAGTTCCTCGTAAGTATGACGAGCGAACACCAAAGAAGATGATTAAGGCTGCGCTCCGCGGCGTTCTCTCAGATCGCCAACGCAATGAGCGCATTCACGTTATTTCTGAAATTGCTGGAGAGTTAAAGACCAAGGCCGCTATAAAAGCGGTTCGTCAATTCTCAGATCGCGAGCGTTTATTAGTTGTTCTTGCTCATGGCGAAGAGAGCGCCTGGCTTTCACTTCGCAATGAAGCTTACCTTCATCTAATTCGCCAAGATCAACTAAATGCTTATGACGTAGTCGTTGCTGACGATGTCATCTTCTCAAAGAAGGCTCTCACTGATTTTGTTGCAGGTCCTGCTAAAGGAACTTCAACGAAAGCAGTTGGCCGTGAGTCCGAGTTAGGAGTCTCCGCATGAACGAACATCGTGGAGTCCTGATTGCACCTGTGGTCTCTGAAAAGTCCTACGGCATGCTCGATGAGAATAAATACACCTTCCTGGTTGCGCCGGGCGCAAATAAGACTGAAATCAAAATTGCAGTCGAGAAGATTTTTAAGGTTCGTGTTTTAAAAGTTAACACAATGAACCGCGAAGGAAAGCGAAAGCTAAATCGTTTCGGAACCGGAAAGCGTAGCGACACCAAGCGCGCAATCGTCCAGATTGCACCTGGCCAGCGAATTGACATTTTTGGAGGCCCAGTCTCTTAATCATTATCGATTGAGACCGGGAGAAAGGGAGAGAAATGGCACTTCGTAAATTAAAGCCAGTCACACCAAGTTCGCGTGGCCGTATTGTCGCTGACTTCTCAGAATTTACTCGTAGCACCCCTGAGAAATCTTTGATTCGCCCAATAAACTCCAAGGGTGGACGTAACGCAGCTGGTCGAATCACAACTCGTCACCAAGGTGGCGGACATAAGCGCGCCTATCGCGTTGTTGATTTCCTACGTAACGATAAAGATGGCGTTCCAGCAACCGTTGCACATATCGAATACGATCCAAATCGTTCAGCACGTATTGCGCTAGTTCACTTTGCCGATGGTGAGAAGCGTTACATCATCGCACCAGATGGAATCTCTCAAGGAACTAAGATTGAGAATGGTCCATCCGCGGATATCAAGCCAGGCAATAACTTGCCACTTCGTAATATCCCAGTCGGAACCATGATTCACGCAATTGAAACTCGTCCCGGAGGTGGCGCACGTATTGCGCGTTCGGCTGGTGCAGCAGTCCAGCTCGTTGCAAAAGATGGTCCTTACGCACAACTTCGTATGCCATCTGGCGAAATTAGAAATGTTGATGTTCGTTGCCGCGCCACAGTTGGAACTGTTGGTAACGCAGAACAATCAAATATCAGCTCCGGAAAAGCCGGTCGCTCCCGTTGGAAGGGACGTCGTCCAACTGTTCGTGGCGTTGTTATGAACCCAGTAGATCATCCACATGGTGGTGGTGAAGGAAAGACCTCCGGCGGTCGCCATCCAGTATCACCTTGGGGTAAACCTGAAGCGCGTACTCGTAAGAAGAAGTCAAGCGATCAGTTAATTGTCCGACGTCGTCCAGCAAACAAGAGCCGATAGGAGCACCGTGCCACGTAGTTTGAAGAAGGGTCCATTCGTGGATCATCACCTCGAAAAGAAGGTAGATGAACAGAACGGCGCCAACACCAAGAGTGTAATTAAGACTTGGTCACGTCGCTCAATGATCACACCTTCAATGATCGGCCACACCATCGCGGTACACGATGGTCGTAAGCATGTTCCGGTTTATGTAACAGAGGCGATGATCGGTCACAAACTTGGCGAGTTCGCTCCAACTCGAACCTTCCGTGGCCACATCAAACAAGAAGATCGGACGGTGACCCGTGCCGAGTAATACACCTTTAATTGCAAAGGCAAAGCTGCGCAATATACGCGTCACCCCACAGAAAGCACGCCGCGTTGTAAATATGATCCGCGGTCAGCGAGCTGATGAGGCAATTCGTATTGCCAAGTTCTCTCGCCAAATGGCGGTCTCACAAGAGGTTTACACACTTCTAAATTCTGCGGTCGCTAATGCCAAACAGAAAAATCCTGCGATCCGTGATGCCTCTGAACTTTGGGTAACTGAAGCGTTGGTAGATGAGGGCTTCACCATGAAGCGTTATCGCCCACGCGCACAAGGTCGCGGCTATGAAATCTTGAAGCGTTCTTCGCAAATTTCAGTAACTCTCTCTGACGATAAGAACTATCGTCCGATTTCAAAAGAAGCCCAACGCAAACTTGCAAAGTTGGCGCCAATCGAAATTGTTGAAACAAAAACTGAAACTTCAGCTGAAGAGAAGCCGGCGAAGAAGGCTCCAGCTAAGAATGCAACTGCTAAGAAAGCTACCGCTAAAAAAACAGTGCCTAAAGCGAAGAAGGAGGCCAAGTAAATGGGTCAAAAGATAAATCCACACGGCTTCCGTCTTGGAATCACAACTGAATTCAAGTCACGTTGGTATGC
Organism: Actinomycetota bacterium; assembly: GCA_016870975.1. GTDB lineage: Bacteria > Actinomycetota > Actinomycetes > Nanopelagicales > Nanopelagicaceae > MAG-120802. The sequence goes on along the minus strand of VGAE01000004.1, from coordinate 11,675 downwards.
CGAGAAACTTTACAAAGATTATGTAAAAGAAGATGTCGCAATTCGACGTCTAATGGAAGCGAAGATGGAGCGCGCTGGTGTATCTCGAATTGAAATCGAGCGCACTCGTGAGCGTGTCCGTATCGACCTCCATACTGCTCGTCCAGGAATTGTTATTGGTCGCCGCGGTACCGAAGCTGATCGTCTCCGCCTTGATCTCGAGAAGATGACTGGAAAACAAGTACAGCTCAATATTCTTGAAGTTAAGAATCCAGAGATTGATGCTCAACTCGTCGCGCAAGGAATCGCAGAACAGCTTGCTGCTCGTGTCTCTTTCCGCCGCGCGATGCGCAAGGCAATGCAGACTGCATTTAAAGCAGGCGCAAAAGGAATTCGAGTTCAATGCGGTGGTCGACTTGGTGGCGCTGAAATGTCACGCTCTGAGTTCTATCGTGAAGGACGAGTCCCACTACACACGCTCCGTGCCGATATCGATTACGGCTTCCATGAAGCGCATACAACATTCGGTCGCATCGGTGTAAAAGTTTGGATCTACAAGGGCGAAATAATTGAATCTCGCGCAGAACGCGAAGCTGCAGCTCTGGCTGCTGCCAAGGCTGCGAAAACTGAGAAGCAACCTCGTCGCGCACCACGTGCTCCTCGCGGTGAAGTTACAACAACTTCAGTTGAAGAGCGCGCTGCTGAAACGGCTCCAGTTACTGAAACTCCAGTAGCCGAGACTCCAACAAGTAGCGAAGGAGGCGAGGCGTAATGTTAATTCCACGTCGCGTTAAATTCCGTAAACAACACCGTCCATCTCGTTCTGGAAATGCAAAAGGTGGAACTGCTGTTGCCTTTGGTGACTTTGGTCTACAAGCAACTGAAGGTGGTTATGTAACTAACCGCCAAATCGAAGCAGCTCGTATTGCGATGACTCGCTATATCAAGCGTGGTGGAAAAGTTTGGATAAATATCTATCCAGATCGCCCGCTTACCAAGAAGCCTGCTGAAACTCGTATGGGTTCCGGTAAGGGTTCACCTGAATTTTGGATTGCAAGCGTCAAGCCGGGTCGAGTTCTTTTTGAGATCTCTGGCGTAACTCTTGATATTGCAAATGCTGCGCTCGCTCGCGCCGCACACAAACTTCCCGTCAAGTCCCGTGTTGTTCTGCGTGAGGAGGCATAATGTCAAAGATAACTGCCACAGAAGAATTCCGCGGTAAGACCACCGAAGAATTAAAAGTTAATCTGCAAGAGCTAAAAGAAGAGCTCTTTAATCTACGTTTCCAAGCAGCCACCGGCCAATTAGAGAGCCACGGTCGATTGACCGCGGTTCGTAAAGAGATTGCTCGCATCTACACAATTATTCGCGAGCGCGAACTCGGAATCGGTGGTGCAGCGTGACCGAACGTAATTTCCGTAAAACTCGCGAAGGAATCGTAATCAGCGACAAGATGAATAAGACCGTTGTCGTTAAGGTCGAAGACCGCGCGGCTCATGGCCTTTATTCCAAAGTTATTACTAAGAATAAGAAATTTAAGGCCCACGATGAATCAAACTCCGCTGGTGTAGGCGATCGCGTACGCATCATGGAGACCCGACCACTTTCTGCGACGAAGCGTTGGCGCGTCGTTGAGATTATCGAGAAGGCGAAGTAACCATGATCCAAGCTGAATCACGTCTGCGCGTCGCAGATAACACCGGAGCTCGCGAACTGCTCTGCATTCGCGTCTTAGGTGGAGCGAAGCGTCGTTACGCTGGAATCGGCGATGTCATTGTCTGTTCGGTTAAGGATGCAATTCCTGGCGGCCAAGTCAAAAAGGGCGAGGTTGTTAAGGCGGTAATCGTCCGAACTGCAAAAGAGAATCGTCGCGCTGATGGTTCCTATATTAAGTTTGATGAGAATGCGGCGGTCATCATCAAAGAAGATAATGAACCACGCGGTACTCGTATCTTCGGACCAGTTGCTCGTGAACTTCGTGATAAGCGCTTTATGAAGATCATCTCGCTAGCACCGGAGGTCTTGTAATGAGAATCAAAAAGGGTGACAAGGTTCTTGTAATAGCCGGAAAAGATAAAGGCCTTACCGGAACTGTGCTCAACGTTAACTCTAAGAATAGTCGCGTGACTGTTGAAGGAATTAATCGCGTTAAGAAGCATACCAAAGAATCAGCCGGTGAGCGCGGCGCGAAAGTTGGCGGCATTCTTACTGTTGAATCACCGATTCACTACTCCAACGTGATGTTGCTCGCTGATGATGAAAAGGCGACTCGAATCGCAGTGCGTAAAAATGAGATGGGCAAGAATGTTCGAATCTCACGCCGCACCGGAGGGGAAATCTAATGACAACATCAACTTCGCCTCGTTTGAAGGCTCGCTACAAGAGCGATGTAGTTTCAGCTCTCTCCTCTCAATTCGGATTTAAAAACCGGATGCAGATCCCAATTCTTACAAAAGTTATCGTCAACATGGGCGTTGGCCAAGCAGCTAAAGATTCTAAGTTAATTGAAGGTGCCGTTCGCGACCTCGCAACGATCACTGGGCAGAAGCCGATCGTTACAAAAGCACGTAAATCAATCGCTAACTTCAAACTCCGTGAGGGCCAACCAATTGGCGCACATGTCACACTTCGTGGCGATCGGATGTGGGAGTTTATGGATCGTCTACTTTCAATTTCTCTTCCTCGTATTCGCGATTTCCGTGGACTCTCACCAAAGCAGTTCGACGGAAGCGGTAACTACACCTTCGGTCTAACCGAACAGGTCGTATTCCCAGAGATCGAACAAGATAAATTAGATCGCGTTCGCGGAATGGATATCACAATCGTTACATCGGCCAAGAATGATGATGAAGGTCGCGCGTTGCTACGTGCGCTCGGATTCCCATTCCGGGATTAATAGGAGACCAAATGGCAAAGACATCGTTAAAGATAAAGGCAAGCCGCAAGCCTAAGTTCAAGGTGCGCGGTTACACACGCTGTCAGCGTTGTGGTCGCCCGCATTCGGTCTATCGCAAATTTGGAATCTGCCGCGTCTGCTTCCGAGAGATGGCGCACCGCGGTGAACTTCCCGGCATTACGAAAGCTTCCTGGTAACAACTATTAGATAGGTCTCGCAAGAGATACCGTCTGAAGAAAGGTGAAAGCCACATGGCAATGACAGATCCGATCGCGGACATGCTTACTCGTCTGCGAAATGCGAATACCGCCTACCATGAAACGGTTGCAATGCCGTCCTCATCGGTAAAGGCACGTATCGCAGAAATCCTTCAGAAAGAGGGATATATAGGTGGATATAAAGTTACCGATAACCCAGAAGGTTTCGGAAAGACTTTAGTAATCGATCTTAAGTATGGCTCTAATCGTGAGCGCTCCATCGCTGGATTGCGCCGCGTTTCCAAGCCAGGACTTCGCGTTTACGCGAAGTCGACCGGACTTCCAAAAGTTCTCGGTGGTCTTGGCGTTGCGATCATCTCTACTTCACAAGGTCTGTTGACTGATCGACAGGCAAATAAGCAGGGCGTAGGCGGAGAAGTTCTCGCCTACGTATGGTGATCACTATGTCACGTATCGGCAAGATGCCAGTAGCAATCCCATCCGGAGTCGAAGTAACTCTCGCCGGACAATCCCTATCTGTTAAAGGCCCAAAGGGAACGCTTACTCATAATTTCCCTGAATTAATTAAGGCCGTTAAAGAAGAGAGCGGTATCGTTCTCAAACGTGTCAACGATGAGCGAGGTGCTAAATCTCTACACGGTCTATCACGCACCTTGGTTGCCAACATGATTACTGGTGTCACCAAGGGATATGCAAAGAAGATTGTGATTACCGGAGTTGGTTACAAAGTTGGAATGAAAGGTAAGAATCTCGAGTTCGCGCTCGGTTACTCACACCCAGTTTTCTTCTACGCACCAACTGGAATTACTTTCACCGTTGAATCTCCAACAGAGTTCACAATCTCCGGTGTTGATAAGCAACTCGTCGGCGAGACCGCTGCCAAGATCCAGAAGCTCCGTAAGTCCGATCCGTATAAAGGTAAGGGCGTACATCTTGAGGGTCAGCGCATCCGTCGTAAGGCTGGAAAGACAGGTAAGAAAGCATGAGTATCACTAACAAGATTGTTCGTGGATCTACTCGGATTGCTCGCGCTCGCCGTCACTTCCGCGTACGTAAGAGAATTACTGGAACGGCAGAACGACCACGCCTTGTGGTTACTCGTTCGGCACGCCATCTCGTTGCTCAAGTTGTTGATGATTCAAAGGGTTACACCTTGGCTTCAGCATCAACCATGGAGAAAGATCTTCGCGCCCAATCAAGCGATAAAACAAAGAAGGCTCGCATTGTCGGCCAACTTGTCGCAGATCGCGCGAAAGCAAAAGGAGTCACCCAGGTCGTCTTTGACCGCGGTGGAAATCGTTATACCGGACGCGTTGCTGCACTTGCAAAGGGTGCTCGTGAGAATGGATTGGACTTCTAATGACAACAGAACCAGTAACAGCACAAGAAGCTGGCGAAAAGCCCAAGCGCGGTCGCGATAAGCGCGAACGACGCGATGGCGCTGATACTCGCGAGAAGTCTCCATATATCGAGCGCGTTGTCTTCATCAACCGCGTAGCGAAGGTTGTTTCCGGAGGTCGTCGCTTCTCCTTCACCGCACTTGTCGTGCTTGGTGATGGAAATGGCATGGTCGGCGTTGGTTACGGCAAAGCGAAAGAAGTTCCACAAGCGATCGCTAAGGCAGTTGAAGAAGCGAAGAAATCATTCTTCAAAGTTCCAAGAATTCTCGGAACTATTCCGCACCCTGTACAAGGTGAAGATGCAGCTGGCGTAGTTCTACTTCGCCCAGCCGCTCCTGGTACCGGAGTTATCGCAGGCGGTCCAGTTCGCGCAGTTCTTGAGTGCGCTGGCATTACCGATGTTCTAACTAAATCTCTTGGTTCGAATAATCCAATCAATATGGTCCATGCAACTGCTACGGCGCTGAAGAATCTTGAAGATCCAGCCGCAATCGCAGCTCGTCGTGGACTCCCATTAGAGCGCGTTGCACCAGCTGCAATTATCCGCGCCATGAGTTCATCAGCAGGTGCGTAATGCCAAGATTAAAAGTTACTCAAATTCGTTCAAAGGTCGGGAATGCTCCTGATCAACGCGAAACTTTGCGTTCGCTTGGATTGAAGCGAGTTGGCGATATCGTCGTTAAAGAAGACCGCCCCGAAATTCGTGGCATGGTCTACAACGTCCGCCATCTCATTAAAGTTGAGGAGGTCGAGTAATGGTTCTTAAAGCCCATCACCTTCGCCCAGCACCTGGTGCGAAGAAAGAGAAGACTCGTAAGGGTCGCGGTGAAGGTTCCAAAGGTAAGACTTCTGGTCGAGGTGGAAAAGGAACGCGCGCTCGTAACGTGGTCCGCGCTGGTTTCGAAGGTGGCGCTATGCCGCTCGTACAGCGACTTCCAAAACTCCGTGGCTTTAAAAATCCAGAGCGAGTTGCATACCAGGCGGTCAATGTCTCAACCATCAACGCACTATTTCCAAAGGGTGGCGAAGTTGGAATTGAAGATCTTTACAAAGTAGGCGCAGCTCGCGCCGGCCATCCCGTCAAAGTTCTTGGAAATGGTGATATCTCGGTAAAGGTAAATGTAACCGCACATGACTTCTCCTCATCGGCATCTGAAAAGATTGCTGCTGCTGGAGGAAGTGTGAAGACGCTCTAAAGAGATTAGATCGAGGAGAGAAAAGTGTTGCTATCAGTTTTTGGAAAAGCGTTTCGTACTCCTGACCTGCGACGAAAGATCTTCTTTACTCTCTCGATCATGGCGCTCTTCCGCTTTGGTTCAGTAATTCCAACCCCAGGCGTCTCATATGTCGCAGTCCAACGCTGTCTCGCAAATGTTGATACTGGCGGACTACTTGGATTGGTAAATCTGTTTAGCGGCGGTGCCTTACTTCAGCTCTCGGTATTTGCCCTTGGCATCATGCCTTACATCACTGCATCAATCATCGTTCAACTTCTAACCGTGGTGATTCCTCGATTTGATGCGTTAAAGAAAGAGGGACAATCGGGAACTGCAAAGTTAACTCAGTACACCCGTTATCTCACAATTGGTCTTGCAGTTCTACAGACTTCTGGCCTCTTGGCTGTTGCTCGTACCCCAGGAAGATTGATTCAAGGATGTACCGAAGAGATCATCCCAGATACTTCTTGGCTGCGAATTCTTACTATGGTCTTTGTAATGACCGCTGGTACCGCAGTAATTATGTGGCTCGGTGAGTTAATTACTGATCGCGGCGTAGGTAACGGTATGTCGATCCTTATCTTCACCTCAATCGCCGCTACTTTCCCAAGCCAACTCTGGTCAATTCGACTTTCACGCGGCTGGGGAACTTTCCTCTTTATTATGGCGGTCGGAGTTTTGATTGTTGCTGCGGTTGTTTTCGTTGAACAATCACAGCGCCGCATCCCAGTCCAATACGCAAAGCGGATGATTGGCCGAAAAGAATATGGTGGAACTACTACCTATATTCCAATTAAGGTAAACCAATCAGGCGTTATCCCGGTCATCTTCGCATCTTCACTTCTTTATATTCCATCCCTGGTAGCTAACTTTGCTAATTCACAAGCCCCTTGGGCGGTCTGGATTTCTACCAATTTCGTAACCGGAGATCATCCGATTTATATAACGGCTTACGCGCTCTTGATTATTTTCTTTGCTTACTTCTATGTTGCAATTACCTTCAACCCCGAAGAAACTGCTGAGAATATGCGAAAGTACGGCGGTTTTATCCCAGGTATTCGCGCTGGAAAACCAACTAGCGATTATCTCCAATATGTTCTCTCACGCATTACCGCGCCTGGATCGCTTTACCTAGCGCTAGTCGCAATTATTCCAATTATCGCTCTAGTTCTCTTCGGCGCATCACAACAGTTCCCGTTTGGCGGAACTGCAATTCTGATTGTGGTCGGCGTTGGACTTGATACTGCAAAACAGATCGAGAGCCAGTTACAACAACGCTCATACGAGGGATTCCTCCGCTAATGCGTCTCGTCCTGGTCGGACCGCCAGGTGCCGGCAAGGGAACACAGGCCTCGCTCCTTGCAGAGCACTATCAGATTCCACATATCTCAACCGGAGATATCTTTCGCGCCAACCTTAAATCTGGAACATTGCTTGGCCTACAAACCAAAGGCTTTATGGATAAAGGTGAATTAGTTCCAGATTCGGTAACTAATGAGATGGTTAAGGATCGGTTACAGAGCGAATCTGGTTTCTTACTCGATGGCTTTCCCAGAAATGTGGCTCAAGCTGAAGTTTTACGCCATTTCTTAATGGAGCGGCAAGCTCCGCTTGATGCGGTAGTTGAGTTTGCTATTGATAACAATGAAATTATCAAACGCTTATCTTCTAGGCGAACCTGTCGTGGTTGCGGAAAAGTTTTTGCTGGCGATATAGGTAAATGCGTTTCCTGTGGCGGCGAGATTTATCAGCGAGATGACGATAAAGAATCGGTAATTGCAAGAAGGTTAGAAGTGTATGGCGAACAGACCGCTCCGATAATTGATTTCTACAAGCGAGTTGGGCTACTAATTACCGTCGCAGCTATCGGCGAAGTCTCTTCGATAACTGAGAATGTAATCCGCGCTCTCTCCACAAAGGCATAAGCAATGGCGATCCAGATAAAGAGTTTGGATCAACTAAAGATCATGCGAAAAGCAGGTCTCTTAGTTCGAAGTACTCTCGAATTAGTCCGCTCTCAAATCAAAGCTGGAATTACAACTAGCGCGCTCGATGCTGTAGCTGAAGCCAATATTAAGCGCGGTGGTGGAACCTCTAACTTCAAGGGTTATCACGGTTTTCCAGCAACAATCTGCGTCTCTATAAATGATGAGATTGTTCATGGAATTCCAGGGGAGCGAATGATTATGCCTGGTGATGTAGTTTCGATTGATTGCGGCGCCATTATCAATGGTTGGCATGGCGATGCGGCATTTACGATGATTGTTGATCCCGTTGATACCGCCACGCAAAAAATGCTCGATGTCTGTGAAGAATCTATGTGGCATGGAATCGCAGCCGGTGTGAATGGCGCTCGCTTATCTGATATCGGCCACGCCATTGAAAAATATGTAACTTCTCAAGGTAATTATGGAATATTGCGCGAATATGGCGGTCATGGAATTGGAACTGCCATGCATATGGAGCCACATATATTGAATTATGGAAAGCCTGGAAATGGTCCCAAGATTGAACCCGGAATGGTATTCGCAATCGAACCAATGATCGCCCTTGGCTCAGAACGCACCAGAGTTCTCTCGGATAATTGGACTGTTGCAACTGTCGATCAATCGCGGAGCTCCCACTTTGAAAATAGCTATTGCATCGCCCCAGATGGGAAACCCTTTGTCTTAACAGAAGAAGATGGCGGTGCGGCCCGGCTCGCCCCCTTTGGTATCGCGATTAGCCCCCTGATCTAGACCCGAATTTCCCTTTTCTCGACCCCCCTCCTAGAATCCCTCTCTGCCCAAATGAGGGCTTAATCGAAAAAACGAACGAGGTAACGGCTTGGCAAAAAAAGACGGTGCGATTGAAATTGAAGGCACTGTTGCTGAAGCTTTACCAAATGCGATGTTTCGCGTTGAGCTCACAAATGGACATAAGGTCCTCGCACATATCAGCGGGAAGATGCGACAGAACTACATTCGCATACTTCCGGAAGATCGTGTGATTGTGGAACTTAGTCCATACGATCTCACCAGAGGTCGAATCATTTACCGGTACAAGTAGGGAGTAAGACGTGAAGGTCAAACCAAGCGTGAAGAAGATTTGCGACAAGTGCAAAGTCATTCGTCGTAATGGTCGCGTTATGGTGATCTGCGACAACCTTCGACACAAACAACGGCAGGGTTAGAAAAAATACGCGTGGCGCAACGATCACGAAAGTGATCGACCTCCTGACTGAAAGCGGGAGCCGGTTAATCCGGAAGCGTTGCGGAGGACTTTCAGATTATGGAAAGAGCAATAGATGGCACGTCTCGTTGGCGTCGATCTGCCTCGTGAAAAACGGCTTGAGGTCGCGCTCCAATACATCTTCGGTATTGGTGAGACCCGCGCAAAAGCAACGCTTCTTGCGACCGGCGTCTCTCCGGATATCCGAGTTAAAGATCTACAAGAACCCGATCTCATCAAGCTTCGTGAATATATCGAAGCAAATTACAAGATCGAAGGTGATCTCCGCCGTGAGATCGCAACAAATATCCGACGCAAAGTCGATATTCAGTGCTACCAAGGAATTCGCCACCGCAAAGGTTTACCTGTTCGCGGTCAGCGCACACATACCAATGCACGCACCCGCAAGGGACCACGCGTTGCAATTGCTGGTAAGAAGAAGGAGACCAAGTAATGGCCGCCCCTAAAGCTAAACCAGCCGCCGCAGCTGCCGCCGCACCAAAGGCGAAAGCAAAGCCACGTAAGAAAGAGAAGAAGAACGTTGCTTTCGGCCATGCCTATATAAAGAGCACTTTTAACAACACGATTGTTTCAATTACCGATCCATCCGGTGGCGTCCTTGCTTGGGCTTCATCCGGACAAGTTGGTTTTAAAGGATCACGTAAATCGACGCCATTCGCTGCGCAACTTGCTGCTGAAGCTGCGGCTAGGAAAGCACAGGAACATGGCGTTAAGAAAGTAGATGTCTTCGTCAAGGGCCCAGGCTCAGGACGAGAGACTGCAATTCGTTCACTACAAGCAGCAGGTCTAGAGGTTGGCGCGATCGCAGATATGACTCCGCTAGCCCACAACGGCTGCCGTCCACCGAAACCACGTCGAGTATAAGGAGGAGGAACTCATGGCCCGTTATATTGGAGCAGATTGCAAGCGCTGTCGTCGCGAGAAAGTGAAGTTATTCCTTAAAGGCTCGAAGTGCGATGGACCAAAGTGTCCGATTGAGTCTCGTCCATATCCACCAGGACAACATGGTCGTGGACGTTCTAAGGAATCAGAGTATTTACTCCAGATGCGTGAGAAGCAGAAATGCGCACGTATCTACGGAGTTCTCGAAAAACAGTTTCGTAACTACTACACCGAGGCAACACGCCTTGCAGGTAAGACCGGTGAAAACCTTCTTATCTTGCTTGAGTCTCGCCTTGATAACGTGATTTATCGCGCGGGCTTTGCCAAGAGCCGCGATATGGCACGTCAATTAGTTCGTCACGGACATATCTTGGTAAATGGCACGAAGGTGGATATTCCATCCTTCCGTGTTAACCCGTGCGACATCGTTGATGTTCGTGCAAAGTCACAAGACCTAACTCCATTCATCGTTGCCAGCGCTGAATATGGTGAGAAGTCGGTTCCAGCATGGCTCGAAGTTGTCCCATCCCAGATGCGGATTCTCGTTCACTCGCTACCAAATCGATCAATCATCGATACCCAGGTCCAAGAACAACTAATCGTTGAGCTCTATTCGAAGTGATAACTTCACCCACAACTTCATATAAGTAACGACCGAGAGATCAAATAGCGGATCTCTCAAGATAATGGAGGAAAGAAGTGCTAATTGCACAGCGCCCCGTACTATCCGAAGAAGTAGTAAACGAGAACCGTTCAAGGTTCATTATGGAACCGCTAGAGCCAGGTTTTGGTTACACCCTTGGCAACTCACTTCGCCGCACTCTGCTCTCATCAATTCCGGGAGCTGCTGTAACCAGCATCCGAGTCGCCGGCGCCCTTCACGAGTTCACAACTCTCGAAGGAGTTAAAGAGGACCTGACCGATATCGTCCTCAATATAAAGAATCTCGTACTCTCATCCGAGAACGATGATCCAGTAATCGCTTACATCCGTAAGAACGGTTCTGGAACCATCACCGGTAAAGATGTCGCAGTTCCTGCGGGAGTAGAAGTACATAATCCAGATCTCAACATCGCAACGCTTAACAGCAAAGCTAATGTCGAGATTGAATTAACAATTGAGCGTGGCCGCGGTTATGTAACTGCAGTCCAGAACAAGCAAGTCGGCGCAGAAATCGGAAGAATCCCAGTCGATTCCATCTATTCCCCAGTCCTTCGCGTTACCTATAAGGTTGAAGCGACTCGTGTGGAACAGCGCACCGACTTCGATCGCTTGATTCTCGATGTCGAAACCAAGAAGTCGATGAGCCCACGTGATGCAATGGCATCAGCCGGTAAGACGCTGGTTGAACTATTCGGACTAGCTCACGAACTTAATTACGCAGCTGAAGGAATTGATCTTGGACCATCTGTACACGATGCTGCCCTGGCTGCTGATCTTGCGCTTCCAATTGAAGATCTTGATCTAACAGTTCGCTCTTATAACTGCTTGAAGCGCGAAGGAATCCATACTGTTGGTGAACTTCTCTCACGTAGCGAAGCAGATCTACTTGATATCCGTAACTTTGGTTCTAAATCAATCGATGAAGTTAAGACGAAGATTATTTCAATGGGTCTTCAACTTAAGGATTCACCTGTTGGCTTTGATCCAACTAAGCACCAGAACTATGGCATCGACGAGAATCTCGTTGATGAGCAAGCGTAAGGAGCAGCCATGCCTAGACCTTCCCGCGGACCGCGACTTGGAAGCGGCCCAGCACATGAAAAGTTGTTACTGCGCACACTCGCAGAACAACTATTTGAAAACGGCAAGGTTCGCACCACTGAAGCGAAAGCTCGTCGCCTCCGTCCGC
>VGAE01000003.1 GCA_016870975.1 Actinomycetota bacterium | reverse complement strand
GCGCGGATTTGTTGGGCAGGCTTGTGAAAAATCGTAATGCGCACGTGAATTTGATTCCTTTAAATCCGACTCCTGGATCAAAGTGGACCGCCTCGCGCAAGGAGGACGAGCGAGCTTTTGTGCGAACCTTAGAGAATTATGGAGTTCCGGTAACAGTTCGTGATACTCGAGGTCGCGAGATAGATGGTGCCTGCGGGCAACTTGCCGCGTCGGAGACCTTGATACCAACCCGCACCGATAACTAAACTCCCGTCAACTGAGCCGAAGAATTGGAGAATGGCGTGAAAACACTTCAAAATTTTATTAATGGAAAAAGCGTTCCTTCAACATCAGATAAAACGCAAGATTTGATTAACCCGGCAACGGGTCAAGTCTTTGCTAAAGCGCCAATCTCTAATGCAAAAGATATTGATAATGCAATGAACGCTGCCGCCGACGCCTTCGAGACTTGGCGTGATTCGACTCCAGGCGAGAGACAAAAAGCAATTAATAAGATTGCAGATGCAATCGAAGCAAAATCTGAAGAATTGATAAAGATTGAATCAGAGAACACCGGTAAGCCAATTGCTGTCACTAGACAAGAAGAAATTGGACCGATGCTTGACCAGATTAGATTTTTCGCTGGCGCAGCTCGACATTTAGAAGGACGATCTGCTGCTGAATATTTCAAGGGCCATACTTCATTCATTCGCCGCGAACCAATTGGAGTTTGTGCCCAAGTCACTCCATGGAACTATCCAATGATGATGGCAGTGTGGAAGTGGGCTCCAGCGATTGCTGCCGGAAATACCGTTGTGCTCAAGCCAAGTGATACCACGCCGGTTTCGACGCTCTGGATGGCTGAGTTAATGCAGGAATTTTTGCCTGAGGGCGTTATAAACGTTGTGACGGGGGATAGAGAAAGTGGTCGACTCTTAGTTGATCATGAAATTCCACAATTTGTCTCTATTACTGGTTCGGTCCGCGCCGGTATGGAAGTTGCAAAAGAAGCATCAAAAGATCTGAAAAAGGTTCATCTTGAATTGGGCGGTAAGGCTCCAGTCGTAATATTTGATGACGCTAACCTTGAAGCGGCTTGTGAATGGATTGCGGTTGCTGGTTACTTCAATGCCGGCCAGGATTGCACCGCTGCAACTCGAGTGATTGTTGAGGCAAGCGCATACGAAGATGTGGTCTCACTTCTTACCGAACAGGCTAAGAACAATATAAAGGTTGGTATGCCAGATGAAGATGTGTTGGTTGGTCCGGTAAATAATGCAAACCAACTTGCGAGAGTCCAAGGTTTCCTAGAGCGAACCCCGTCACATGCTCGAGTTACAGCTGGCGGGAAGAAAGTGGATCGCCCGGGTTACTTCTGGTTTCCGACCGTTGTTGCTGACTTGCGCCAAGATGATGAGATGATTCAAAATGAAATTTTCGCACCCGTAATTACTATCCAGAAATTTAGCGATGAAGCCGAAGCTGTTCGGAATGCGAATGGCGTTAAATATGGCCTAGCTTCAAGCGTATGGACTAAAGACCATGGGCGCGCAATGCGAATGGCCAAATCATTTGATTTTGGTTGCGTTTGGATTAACACCCATATTCCAATGGTCGCGGAGATGCCTCACGGCGGTTTCAAGCACTCCGGATACGGCAAGGACCTATCGGGCTATGGATTCGAGGAGTACACGCGCATCAAACATGTCATGACCAACCTAAACGCATAGTAGATTTCCAACATCAATCAGTTCTTACGAGAGGAAGAAAATGACAAGAGAAGAGCTAGCACCTGAGACACAGGCCCTAATTCGCGCCCAAATGACCCGTCGCTCACTGCTCGTTGGCGCCGGCGCAGTCGTTGGTGCTGGAACTTTGGCCGCCTGCGGAACCGGTGGCTCAGAGTCAACAGAGGGCGTTGTTGATGTTAGCGATACCGAGAAAATTGTTCGATGGGCAAATTGGCCGCTTTATTTAGATTTCGATGAGGATTTGAAGGAATACCCAACTCTCAAAGCTTTTGAAGCGGCAACTGGCATAACCGCTACATACACAGAAGATATTGATGATAACAACACCTTCTACGGCAAAGTGCAAGGCCAACTCTCAATTGGCACCGATATTGGCTATGACGTTGTAACACCTACCGACTGGATGGCCAGCCGCTGGATCGAACAAGGTTATGCTCAGAAATTAAGCGCTGAAAACATTCCTAATAAATCAAATATTCGCCAAGTTTTGCAAGATGTTCCTTTTGACTCGGGAAGAAACTACTCTTTAACTTGGCAATCAGGATTTGCTGGCTTTGGTTGGAATGTCGAAAAGATCCCAGCAGGAGTTAGAACGATTGAGGACCTTTTCAAGCCAGCCAACAAGGGAAGAATTGTTGTGCTATCTGAACTCCGTGACACTATGGGCATAATTTTGCAGTATCAAGGTGTTGACCCATCGAAATCATTTACCGAAGATCAATATATGAATGCCATTGATTTCCTTAAAGAGAAAATTGCTGATGGCTTTATCCGAAAGGTTCGAGGAAACTCTTATTCTGAAGATCTCGTAAACGGCGATGCCGTTGCAGTGATTGGCTGGTCCGGCGATCTATTCATTCTGAAATCTGAAAATGATGGCAAGTTTGACTTCACCATACCTGAATCAGGTGGCACGTTATGGTCAGACAATATGTTGATTCCATCCACTTCAACTCATAAGAAGAACGCTGAGTTGCTGATGAATTACTACTACGAACCAGCTGTTGCTGCTCGAGTGGCGGCATATGTTAATTACATTTGCCCAGTCGAAGCTGCGCAGCCAGAACTCGAGAAAATCGACCCAGATCTAGCAGCCAGCACATTTATTTTCCCTGATGCAGCGACGTTACAGAAGGTAAAAGTCTTCCGTCCGCTTACAGCTGACGAACAGACTAATTTCCAAACTGCATTTGACGAAGCCATCGGAAATTAATTCCAGATGGCGGGACAGAAGGTCGCTCAAGATACCGGTGATCTAGTCTTAAATCGGGTCTCCAAGTTGTTCGGAGACCTTCGCGCAGTTGATGATCTCTCTTTGACCATTCCGGATGGTTCATTCTTCGCGTTACTTGGACCATCTGGTTGTGGGAAGACTACGACGTTGAGAATGATTGCTGGTCTTGAGGAACCAACTTCGGGAACAATAAATATCGGAGACACCGATATCACAACCCAGAAACCGTATAGACGAAATGTAAATACCGTCTTCCAGAACTACGCACTATTCCCTCACCTCACAATCTTTGAAAACGTAGCCTTTGGTTTGCGGCGAAGGGGGATTAAAGATGTCAAAGGCGAGGTTGACAACGCCTTAGCTTTAGTTGAGCTGGGCCATCTTGCCGAACGAAAACCTTCTCAATTATCGGGCGGTCAACAACAGAGAATTGCTGTCGCACGCGCGATAGTAAATAAACCCAAAGTACTTCTATTAGATGAGCCGCTTGGAGCCCTTGATCTAAAGTTGCGGCGTCAGATGCAGATCGAATTGAAGAGAATCCAAACCGAAGTCGGCATCACCTTTATTCATGTCACTCATGACCAAGAAGAAGCTATGACGATGGCGGACACAATTGCTGTCATGAATCAAGGCAAGATTGAGCAACTAGGGTCAGCGACTGAACTGTACGAATCTCCAAGAACCGCTTTCGTTGCTAATTTCCTCGGACAGTGCAACTTAATTAAAGCCAAGGTACAGAGTCGATCTGGTGGCAAAGCTGTAGTAAGCGCTAAAGGTCTTAACTTTGAAATACCCCTAACGAGAGTCTCCACTGATTCTGAATCAATTTTGATGGGAATAAGACCAGAAAAGTTGCGGCTCGATGATCACGGAACGAACTCCATCAAAGATTGCGTTGTTACCGATCGCTCTTTTGTGGGTACCTCAACCCAATACTTGGTTAGAACTCCTTGGGATCTTGATCTCGTTGTTTTTGAACAGAACGATGAGGGTCTCCACAACCTAAGAGTCGGCGACAAAGTCTCTTTGGAGTGGGACCCAGAACATACCTTTGGTC
Organism: Actinomycetota bacterium; assembly: GCA_016870975.1. Classification (GTDB taxonomy): domain Bacteria; phylum Actinomycetota; class Actinomycetes; order Nanopelagicales; family Nanopelagicaceae; genus MAG-120802. Next base: position 106,535 of record VGAE01000003.1, on the reverse strand, counting down.
TTGATGGCTCCCAAGATGTTAATGCCGGTGCCGATTTAGATGATGATGAGTGATGGCATTTCTCCATACGGTTGCTAACTCCACAACTGGACCTCGAAGTGGTTTGAAGTCTCGCTCTTGGACGCCGTACTTATTGCTTGCTCCAGGTTTAATTTGGCTTGTCACGTTCTTCATTTTCCCAATCCTCTCTCTGGCAAGTACTTCAACCATGGTTCGACCCGAGGGTGCGCAAATCGGAACTTATGTTCAAGAATTTCGTTTAGCAAATTACATCGATGCTTTTCAAGCTAATCAAGAACAATATTTACGATCCTTCGTCTACGCAGGTATCGCCACAATTTTGGCGCTAGCAATCGCGTACCCACTTGCATACATGATTGCCTTTAAATCTGGAAAGTATCGAAACATTCTTCTAGTTTTAGTTGTGGCACCATTTTTTACCTCGTTCTTATTGAGAACTGTTGCTTGGACTCAAATTCTTGGAGATGAAGGTCCGATTGTTCAGACTTTGAAGTTGTTGCCTTTTGTCGGAGATTCCATGCGCTTAACTTCAACTCCGTTCGCTGTTGTCTCAGGTCTTACTTACAACTTTTTGCCTTTCATGACGCTGCCGCTCTATGCCAGCCTCGAGCGGATCGATCCCAGAACCTTAGAAGCTGCCGGTGACCTTTACGCCAATGGATTAACTACATTTCGCAAGGTAGCAGTTCCTTTATCGATGCCGGGTGTTGTTGCTGGAACTCTTCTTACCTTCATTCCAGCCGCCGGTGATTATGTAAATGCAGCCATTCTCGGTAGCCCCAGCACAAAGATGATAGGGAATGTCATCGAATCTAGATTTTTTGCGATTGTAGATTATCCAACAGCTGCCGCCCTTTCATTTACATTAATGGCAACAATTCTAATTTTGGTAACGCTTTATATTCGACGCTCTGGAACGGACGAGCTGGTATGACAACACTTGATTTGCCCCGTCCATCGTTCTCACATCGAACTAGCCGTTGGATCTCACGTAATCTAATTCGAATCTATGCTGGACTAGCCTTTATCTATCTTTTTATTCCGGTTGCTTACACATTTGTCTTCTCTTTCAATGACTCTGGAAAAAGTAATTTAGTCTGGCAGGGATTCACTTTCGATAATTGGCAGAATCCTTGCGGAGCTCCACAAGTCTGTACTGCTGTCGTGAACTCGCTACAGATCGGATTAATTTCCACAGTGCTTGCCACGATGTTGGGGACGATGATTGCCTTCGCAATCGGCAGACATAAATTCAAGGGACGTTCAACCACAAATCTTTTGATCTTTTTACCGATGGCGACTCCTGAAGTTGTTCTTGGAGCCTCGCTGCTTGCTATGTTCTTAAACCTGCGAGTAAATCCAGGTTTCTGGACCATTGTTATCGCCCATGTCATGTTCTGCATTTCCTTTGTAGTTGTAACTGTTAAAGCGCGCATTGCCAGCCTTGATCCGAAATTGGAGCAAGCTGCCATGGATCTATATGCCAATGAGCGAGAGACCTTTAGATATGTAACTTTGCCGCTGGTAATGCCGGGAATAGCCGGCGCCGCATTACTAGCCTTCTCGCTCTCATTTGATGATTTCATAATCACCAATTTCAACTCAGGAATCGAGAGCACCTTCCCTAAATTCGTTTACGTTTCGGCAGCCCGAGGGATTCCAGCACAAGCCAACGTAATCGGTAGCGCGATGTTCTTTATTGCGCTCATAATTGTCATTGTGGGCCAGGCTGCAAGCCGCCGGCGCAGCCGACAATAACCCCCTACCGCACGGGACCCAGCGCTACTACTATTCAGGACCCAACGTCACCACGGAAAGGATCGTTATGGCACTCGATAAGAGCCCAAAGTCATTCACCAAGATAACGCTCGATGAAGGTGAAATGCCTACACAGTGGTACAACATAATTCCTGATCTTCCTTCACCACCTCCACCACCACTTCATCCAGGCACACTGCGACCTGTTGGCCCAGACGATCTCGCTCCACTTTTCCCGATGGATTTAATTCTGCAAGAAGTTTCAAGTGAAAGTTATATTGATATTCCAGGTGAAGTTTTGGACATCTATAGACAATGGAGACCATCTCCGCTTTACAGAGCACGTGGATTAGAAAAAGCTCTTGGCACTCCTGCACGAATTTATTACAAGTACGAGGGTGTATCGCCAGCTGGTTCGCACAAAGTCAACACCTCAGTCCCACAAGCCTTTTACAACAAAAAAGCAGGTAAGAAGAAGATAACTACTGAAACCGGAGCAGGTCAGTGGGGAACTGCGCTTTCCTATGCTTGTTCACTTTTCGGACTTGAGTGTGAAATCTGGCAAGTAGGCGGTTCTTTTGATTCCAAGCCGTATCGCCGTCTCATGATGGAGGTTTTTGGAGCAAAGGTTCACCGTTCACCCTCTAACGTCACCGAAGCGGGGCGTCGACTTGGTGCAGATCTAAAGAATTTCTCGGGATCTCTAGGAATTGCAATCTCTGAAGCCGTTGAAGTCGCCGCTCAAGATCCAGATGCAGCTTATGCACTTGGTTCTGTGTTGAACCACGTGTTACTCCATCAGACCATCATCGGTGAGGAGGCGCTTCGTCAATTTGCAAAGATTGAAGAGACGCCAACAATGCTTGTTGGTTGCACAGGTGGCGGTTCGAATTTTGCTGGACTTTCATTCCCATTCATTCGCGAAAAGTTGAAGGGGAAGATGAATCCTGAAATTAGAGCTGTTGAGCCAGCCTCTTGTCCATCTCTGACACGTGGCAAATACGCTTACGACTTCGGCGATACCGCTGGCATGACTCCACTAATGAAGATGCATACCCTTGGCCACGATTTTATCCCAGATCCAATTCATGCTGGTGGACTTCGTTACCACGGTATGTCCCCGTTGATCAGCCATATCTACGAACTCGGATTGATGACTGCCTCATCAGTACAACAGACAGAATGTTTTGAAGCGGCAATCAAATTTGCAAGAACGGAAGGAATCGTTCCAGCCCCAGAGCCAACTCATGCAATTGCAATTGCAATTAGAGAAGCGCTGGAAGCGAAGAAGACGGGTGAAGAGAAGGTAATCCTTACCGCGCTCTGCGGTCATGGCCACTTTGATCTTGCTGCGTATGATCAATTCCTGCGCGGAGAGATGGAAGATTCGGTCTTAAAGGATTCTGATTTTGAATCTGCTTTGGCTGCGCTACCACGCGTCTAAGCAATTTCATGGCCAATATCGGCAATATGTATGGCCCGAATTTCACATTTCTGGGCGTGCCTGCGTGCGATTTGGAGAAACCAGAAACATTTAAGGGCGCCGACGTTGTAATAGTTGGCGCCCCAATCGATAGCGGAACTTCACACCGTTCGGGCGCGAAGTTTGGTCCACAGGCAATACGGATGGGCGACTATCTGCCCCATGATGGCGAGCGTCCGCATCTTGCTCTACGAATTGATGGATTAAAGAGTTTAAAGGTAGTTGATGCTGGCGATCTTATGATGCTACCGGGAGATTTACTTTCTTCTCTTGCAGTTTTAAGAGCGGCAACTGAAAAAATTTCACGCGCTGGCGCCATTGCGCTAATCCTTGGCGGCGATCACTCAATCGCCTCTGCCGACGTTGCAGGTATTGCAGCGCATCGCGGAAACGGGAAGATATCAATGATTCATTTTGATGCCCACGCAGATACAGGTGAAGTTCAGTTTGGCACGCTTTTTGGACATGGAACTCCAATGCGCCGATTGATTGACTCTGGAGCTGTTCGAGGAGACCGATTTTTGCAACTTGGCTTACGCGGATATTGGCCAGATGCGAAGACTTTAGACTGGATGCGAGAGCAAGGAATGCGTTCCTATGAGATGACAGAAATTCACCATAGAGGACTCAACGAAGTTCTAGATGAATCTTTCGCTCGCCTCACCGATGGGTGTGATGGTGTATTTCTATCGGTAGATATCGATGTTGTTGATCCTGGCATGGCGCCTGGTACTGGAACGCCAGAACCAGGAGGGATGACTTCTCGAGAATTATTAGAAGCGGTTCGCAGAATTTGTTTGGAAGTACCAATAGTCGGAATCGATGTGGTTGAAGTTTCACCGCCATTTGATAACGCAGATATCACAGCGATACTTGCAAATCGAGTAGTTCTTGAAGCCCTTAGTGCAATCGCTAAGCGAAGAAATGGTGAGAGTTATTCACCAACTCAGAATTTATTGGACCGTTAAGCTTTAGAAATCGCTTCATCGAGTATAGATAGCGCTTCCTTTAAGAGATCTTCGGGCATTACTAGCGGAGGAAGTAATCGAATTACATTCCCATAAGTTCCGGCTGATAAAAGAAGAACGCCTTTTTGCAGACAATATTTAATAATTGAGGATTGGGCTTCAGTATTCGGCTCTGTCGTACCAGGCTTAACAAACTCCAGCGCCTGCATTGCACCTCGGCCACGAACATCGCCAATGATTGGATATTTCTTCTTCATTTCCTGGAGTGCGGAGGAAATAATCTTGCCTTGTTCGCGAGCTCTACCGACAAGATTTTCCTCTTCAATTGTTTCAATCGCGCCTAACGCCGCAGCGCAAGCAATCGGAGATCCGCCATATGTTCCACCGAGACCACCAGTGTGAACCGAATCCATAATTTCAGCTCTTCCAGTTACGCCAGCTAGTGGTAATCCGCCTGCGATGCCTTTAGCGGTGGTGATTAAGTCTGGGACGATTCCTTCGTCATCGCATCCGAACATATCGCCGGTACGCGCAAAACCAGTTTGAACTTCATCTGCGATAAAGACGATTCCATTATCTTTGGAAAACTTAACAAGCCCAGGTAGAAAGCCTTTTGGTGGGACGATGAATCCGCCTTCTCCGAGGATTGGTTCAATAACGATACACGCCGCATTTTTCGCGCCAATTTCTTTTTCAATTTTATGAGTAACCGTGTCGAGTGCATCTTTGGCACACGCATCGGCACCACCCGGCCAACGATATGGATAGGCCATAGGCATCCGATAAATCTCTGGGGCAAAGGGCCCAAAACCATCTTTATACGGAATATTTTTGGCGGTCATGCCCATTGTGAGATTTGTTCGGCCGTGATAGCCGTGTTCGAAAACCACAACAGCCTGTCGATTCGTAAATTTGCGGGCAATTTTTACTGCGTTCTCCAACGCCTCTGCACCGGAGGTAAAGAGTGCTGACTTCTTCTTATGTGAACCGGGCGTTAATCTGTTTAGAGCCTCACTAACTTCTATATAGCCTGTGTATGGTGCGACCATAAAACATGTGTGAGTAAATGCTTCAACTTGCTCGGTCACTCGCTTGACGACACGAGTAGCAGAGTTTCCAACACTTACAACCGCAATACCGGCGCCCATATCTATTATTGAATTTCCATCTACATCGATTATTACGCCACCACCAGCGCGCTCGACCACTACGGGCACGGCCATACCGAGGCCTGCAGAAACTGCCTCGCCTCTGCGCCTTACCAAAGCTTCTGATTTTGGACCAGGGATTTGCGTGACAACTTTACGAACTTGAGCGAGTTTTGGGCCGGATTCCATGTCCCAATACTATCTCGAACTTAAATCAAACCAATTGCCAAGTAAACTCTCTGAGAGGATTACGGCGTGCGGGATATTGTGATTTTAGGCTCTACCGGTTCCATCGGGGTCAAAGCATTAGAGGTAGTAGCCTCACATCCGCAAAACTTTCGCGTTGTCGGACTTGCAGCTGGATTGCGAAATATTTCTCGATTGGCAGAACAGGCGAAAAAATTCGATGTGCCAATTATTTCCACAACCGGATCTGGAAAAATTACGTGATTCTCTCTCTCATGTATCGAAGTCATTGATGGTGCAAATTCTGCACCGTTTAAAGGAAGTCATGCCAATAATTGATTGGCGGACTAAACACAGCTGGAATTTCGAGCCAATAGATAAAAATAGATTCCCAAGTATTGAATTAGCCCGAAGATGTGGGGCACTTGGCGGTTCGGTCACAGTGATGTTTAATGCGGCTAACGAGGTCGCAGTCGAAGCTTTTCTCAAGAAACTCATTTCTTTCACAGCCATCATCAAGACTGTAGAAAAATCATCAGTATACTTGCAGCCTCTGCACGAGATCGAGTTCGAGACATTAGTATTGTCACCGCAATCGAGAATGATGCGCGACGGGTAGCGCTTGAGGCGCTACCGAAAGGCTAGGAGCTTACTTGGGATTAATCGGAGTTCTGGCTTTTGTCCTTGCCCTGCTTTTCTCGATTATGGTCCATGAATATGGACATTACATAACTGCCAAGCGTTACGGAATGCAAGTTACTGAATTCTTTTTAGGATTTGGTAAAAGAATCTGGTCGACCCAGCGAGGAGAAACTGAGTTTGGCATAAAAGCAATTCCAGCAGGTGGCTATTGCAAGATTTCGGGTATGTCGGTGCGAGATGAAATGCCTGCCGAGATTGCTCATCGCGCCTTCTATAAAGCTCGAACGCGAGAGAAACTAATCGTTCTAGGCTCCGGTTCCGTACTACATTTCATTCTCGGATTCATTTTTCTCTTTATATTGTTTACCGGAGTCGGAGTTGTAAAATCCCTTCCGACAATTCAAGAGGTCTTGCCTTGCGTCCCCGCGAAGTCTGAATGCGCTCCCAATGACCCAATCTCTCCAGCAAAAAAAGCCGGATTACAACCTGGTGATGAAGTTATCGGAATAAATGGAGAACGCGATCTTGAATGGAGTGAAATATCTTCCGTGTTACGAGCATCCGCAGGTAAACCAATCTCCTTGCTAATTCTTCGAGATGGCACTGAAGTAAATGTAGATTTAGTTGCTGCAACTAGAGCCGTTGATGGAGAGGAACGAGGCTTCATCGGAGTCATAAATAAGTATGGACTAGTTAGAGAAAATCCAATAAGTGCCATCAGTTCATCAGCTGAAGCAACAGTTCAACTATTTGTTGGTTCAACGAAGGCGCTAATGAGTCTACCGCAACAGATTCCTACTTTGATTAGACAGACTTTTCTTGGTGAAGAGCGCAGTTCTTATGGATTAGTGGGAATCGTGGGTGTAGCTCGAGCTACTGGCGAGACGGCATCGAGTTCAAATCTAACGATAGGTGAGAAAATTGCAACCTTTCTGTTGATTATCGCTTCCTTAAATATTTTTGTAGGAATATTCAATTTGATACCAATACTGCCACTTGATGGTGGACACATTGCGGTCGCGTTATATGAAGGTGCTCGTCGCCAGATTTATCGAATTAGAGGTCGGTCCGAGCCTGGCAAAGTTGATATAGAGAAGTTGACACCAATCACCGTCACAGTTTTGATTGCCTTGATTTTTCTTACCGCACTGCTATTAATTGCGGATATTTTGAATCCGATTAATTTCAACCTCTAAGACTTAGAATCCGTACACGTAAGTGACTAGAAGCAGTGCAATAATCAGATAGCTCACAAACATCCATGGCTTCATTTGAGCAACTATAACGATTGGGGCAGAATAAGGACATGGTCGAACTCGGAATGCCCCAGGCACCTCTGCCGACTTTGGCGCCTCGTCGCAAAACAAAGCAACTCAAAGTAGGAAATGTTCTAGTAGGTGGCGACGCACCGGTAAGCGTCCAATCAATGTGCACCACGTTAACAGCCGATGTAAATTCAACTTTGCAACAGATCGCAGAACTGACCGCATCCGGTTGCCAAATTGTAAGAGTGGCTGTACCGAGTCAGGACGATGCAAATGTGTTAAGCCAGATTGCGAGGAAATCACAGATTCCAGTGATCGCAGATATTCATTTTCAACCAAAATACATTTTCGCAGCGATTGATGCGGGCTGCGCCGGTGTTCGAGTAAATCCAGGCAACATTAAACAATTTGATGACAAGGTTAAAGAAGTTGCGAAAGCCGCCGGCGATGCTGGCATTCCGATTCGTATCGGGGTAAATGCGGGCTCCTTAGATCCAAGACTTCTAGCCAAATATGGGCAGGCAACCCCAGAAGCTTTAGTTGAATCAGCAATGTGTGAAATTGGTTTATTCGAGGAGCATGGTTTCACGGATATAAAGATTTCAGTAAAGCATCATGATCCGGTAACCATGGTAAAGGCATATCGCCTCCTTGCGTCAAAGTGTGAATATCCATTACATCTTGGAGTGACAGAGGCTGGACCGATATTTCAGGGAACAATCAAATCTGCTACAGCATTTGGCATTCTTTTATCCGAAGGCATCGGAGACACGATTCGTGTTTCACTCTCAGCTCCGCCCGTTGAAGAAGTTAAAGTTGGAATCTCAATTCTGGAATCTTTAAATCTTCGCCAGCGAAAATTAGAAATCGTTTCTTGTCCATCATGCGGAAGAGCTCAGGTTGATGTTTATAGCCTCGCAGAAAAAGTTCAGGCCGGTCTTGAAGGAATGACTGTTCCACTCAGGGTTGCTGTGATGGGATGTGTTGTTAACGGACCGGGTGAAGCGAGGGAAGCAGATCTAGGTGTGGCATCCGGAAATGGAAAAGGCCAGATTTTCGTAAAGGGTCATGTAATAAAGACAGTACCCGAAGCACAAATCGTGGAGACGCTTATTGAAGAGGCAATGAAAATTGCAGATGAGATGGAAGCTGCTGGAATCGCTTCCGGAGAACCACAAGTAACAGTTAAGTAGTAGGTAGGCTATCGGCCATGCTGCGGATGTCTACTCTTTTCCTGCGCACTCTTCGCGATGATCCTTCTGATGCTTCAGTTGCCAGTCATCGATTATTAGTAAGAGCCGGTTACGTAAGACCTATTGCAGCTGGCATCTTCTCTTGGCTCCCTCTCGGCGTTATCGTGTTGAGAAATGTTGAGCGAATAGTTCGAGAAGAAATGGATCGCGCCGGATTTCAACAAGTTCACTTTCCCGCACTACTGCCGAGGGACCCCTATGAAGAATCAGGCAGATGGGAAGAATACGGACCAACACTTTTTCGTTTAAAAGACCGAAAAGGTGCCGACTATCTTCTTGGGCCAACGCATGAAGAAATGTTTACCTTGATGGTTAAAGGCGAATACTCCTCATACCGCGATTTACCGCTGCATATCTATCAAATTCAAACAAAGTACCGCGATGAAGCCCGGCCTCGCAGCGGCATTATTCGCGGTAAAGAATTCGTGATGAAAGATTCTTATTCTTTTGATTTAGATGAAGCGGGATTGGAAGTTTCATATCAAAAGCATCGTGCGGCATATATTTCAACTTTTGATCGACTTGGATTGAAGTACAACATCGTTTCTGCGATGGCAGGAGCTATGGGAGGTTCCAAATCTGAAGAATTCTTGGCGCCCTGTGACACCGGTGAAGATACTTATGTACTCTGTAATAAATGTGGATGCGCAGCCAATGTAGAGGCTATGACGACAAATATCAAAAACAAAAAGATTGAAACGCCTCCAGCAATAGAAATTCTAGATACTCCAAATACACCTACTATCGAGACGCTTGTCGAAGTTATGAATAAGAAGTACCAGGCAAATGTGGCTTCCTCTGACACGCTGAAAAATGTTCTTTTGATGGCTGACAGCAACCCTATCTGCATCCTCGTGCCGGGCGATCGAGAGGTTGATTTAAGGCGAGTAGAGGCCAATCTTCCGGGAGTAAAAGAGCTAAGATTTTTTGAAGATGAAGACTTTGCAAAGCGTAAAGAGTTTGTTAAGGGTTATGTTGGGCCTCAGGATGCCAAGAAATTTGGGATCAAGTTATATGCCGATCCGAGAATTACGGTGGGCTCTCACTGGATAACGGGAGCAAATATCAAAGATCGTCACGCGCGCTACGTTACGCACGGACGAGATTTCCAAGTTGATGGATTTGTTGAGGCAGCTGAAGTTCGAGCGGGTGATGCATGTCCTAAATGTGATTCCCCAGTAATTATTGATCGAGCAATAGAAATTGGACACATTTTCCAACTCGGAAAAAAGTATGCGGAAGCTTTAGAACTAACAGTTTTAGACGCTGCAGGAAAAAATAGAACGGTAACCATGGGATCGTATGGAATTGGCATCACTAGAGCCGTTGCAGCGATTGCGGAGCAGAATCACGATGAGATTGGCTTGGTCTGGCCAAGAGAGATTGCCCCGGCGCTCGTGCATATAGTGGCAACTGGAAAAGATGATCGACCCTTTGAAGTCGCAGAAAGTATTGCGACTGAATTAGAGAGCAAGGGTATATCGGTACTTTTTGATGATCGTAAAGAAGCGAGCCCTGGTGTCAAATTCAAAGACGCTGAGTTAATCGGAAATCCTATATTGGTAATTGTTGGAAAAGCTCTAGTCGATGGAAATGTGGAAGTACGCGATAGGAAAACTGGATCCAAAGGTGAAGTTCCTGTCGACCGCGTCGTTGCTCAACTAATCAATTCACTAAAATAGTGGAAGTTTCTTTTGAAGTTCTTTTATTGTTAATTCTTGCCTCAGCATTTGCCGGTCTAGTTGATTCGATTGCTGGCGGCGGAGGATTGATTCAGCTGCCTTCATTATTGGTGGCTTTACCTGGAACACAACCCGCAGTCATACTCGGTACAAATAAATTGCCGGCCTCACTAGGCACAGCGACCGCAACGATTACATATTTAAGGAGATTACGTCCTAACTTCAGGATCGCGTCTCTTATGGCCGTTCCGGCATTTATTGGATCGGCGCTTGGGGCAAGAGTCGCCACTCAGATACCTAGAGAGGTATTTCAGCCGATAATTCTTATCGCACTCATTCTGGTGTTTACTTACACTTTTTTTCGCAAAGAATTAGGGTTGACTGAAGCAAAATTAGAGAGAAAAGGGAGTCAAGGAATCAAAGCTGCATTCTTCGGATCAGCAATTGGTTTTTATGATGGAATTTTTGGACCAGGAACTGGATCTTTCCTCATGCTCGCACTGATTGCTGTTTTGGGTTACGCATTTCTTGAAGCCACGGTTACGACCAAAATAGTGAATCTATCGACAAACATCGGGGCACTCCTGGTGTTCGGTTTTTCTGGGAAAATTCTCTGGAGTTTAGGTCTCTGTATGGCTATTGGCAACATAGCTGGTGGTTTACTCGGGGCGCGCTTAGCAATTCGAGGAGGTTCTGGATTAATCAGAAAAATATTTCTGCTCGCCACCTCGCTCCTAATAATTCGGCTCGCAGCGGACACTTTTCTTTAGTTGCGATAAGCGCTATTCTTTGCAGACACAACTTAAAAACAAAAAAATAGCAGGTGGTGAAGAGTGTCTAATTCTGATGACTTGACCTTACTAATTAATCCTGTCGTAGTTTCCAGTGGATTTATCTTGGAAGAGATAAAAGTAAACTCAAGCGGAAAACGAAGTCATCTCTCCGTGATAATTGACGGAGTCGAAAGAAATCCCAATCTTGATGAAATCGCGTCAATATCTCGCGCAATTTCCGACGAATTAGACAGAATCTCAGTTTTGGGAGACCAGCCGTTTACTCTCGAGGTAACAACGCCAGGAATTGATCGTCCATTAAGTCTGCAACGCCATTGGGTAAAAAATCTGGGACGCCTTGTTGAAATTCATTTGAAAGAGGATAAGGAGATTGTCGGAAGAATTAATGCTGTGGCAAGTGACAAGGTAGAGATTGATGAAGCTCTAATTTCCTTTGAAGCTATCAAGTCTGCGAGAATTCAGGTCGAATTCAATCGTAAGGATTTACGATGAATGTTGATATGAAAGTTCTAGAAGCGTTGACTATAGAACGGGATATTCCACTCGAAAAATTGATCGATGCCATCGAAGTAGCCGTCAGAAGCGCTTACATAGAAATTGATGGCGCTAAACCCTATGCCTATGCTCGTCTAGATCGAGCCACAGGAGAAATCAAAATGTTGGTTCCAGAATTTGGCCCAGACGGAGAAAAAATTGGGGAGCATGTTGACGAGCTTCCCGGATTTAGTCGAATCGCTTCTTCAACTGCGCGCAAGATAATCAAAGAGAGAATGCGTGCTTCACGAGATGCCGAAATAGTTGGTGAATTCAGCGCATCGGTTGGGGATATCGTCTCCGGAGTTATCCAGCAAGGTAGAGATCACCGAATGGTTTATGTAGATCTAGGTCGCGTTGAAGGAAAAATTCCGCCACACGAACAAGTGCCAGGAGAAATTTACAAGCATGGCGAACGCGTGAAATGTTTTGTCATGGAGGTAAAGCAAGGCGTTAAAAGACCCGAAGTACTGCTATCTCGAAGTCATCCGGCTTTAGTTAAGCAACTATTTGCTTTAGAAGTTCCTGAAATTCGAGAGCATGTCGTTGAGATTATGGGTATTGCAAGAGAGGCCGGTCATCGAACAAAAATCGCGGTGCGCTCGTTGCGTCCCGCAGTAAGCGCTAAAGGAGCGCTGATTGGACCAATGGGCGCTAGAGCACGTTCTGTTATGGATGAACTCCATGGAGAGAAAATAGATATCGTCGATTGGTCAGAGGATCCCAGTCAGTATGTTGGAAATGCGTTGGCCCCAGCCCGTGTCTCTAATGTTGAAGTTGTGAATCAGGAACTTCGCTCGGCCAAGGTGGTGGTACCCGATTACCAACTCTCACTGGCAATTGGTAAAGACGGCCAGAATGCTCGCCTAGCTGCGAGGCTAACTGGATGGCGCATCGACATCCACTCTGACGCGGCATCCGAAGGGGTTTAGCCGAAATGCCAAACTCCCGGTATGGTTCTCACTAGATCCGCTTACGGATTCACTTATTAGGAGCGAAGGCAATGGCACTCAAATGAGCACCCCTAGATCATGAGTAGGTCAATTTAGGCTTCGCGCAAAACTATTTCGCGGGGCCACAGAAGGAGAGAAGTGGCAAAGGTCCGCGTTTACGAATTAGCAAAAGATGTTGGCATGGAGAGCAAAGATGTCCTTGCCAAGCTCCAGGAGATGGGCGAGTTTGTTCGCTCTGCCTCCTCAACGGTCGAGCCGCCAGTAGTCAGAAAATTTCTAGATAAATTTCCGCCGGTAAATAAGCCGGCAGTCGAAAAGCGCGCTAAGAAAGCTGCTGCAAAAAAGAGCGATGTCGAAATTCCAGCTATTGAAAAAAACATCCCAGAAGTTCCACCTTCAGTAAATACAAAAAATTCAAATATTCCTCAACCACTGCGTCCACCTGCACCGCGTCCAGGAAATAATCCATTTGGAACATCTGGTCCACGTCCACTGCGACCACTTGCGGCGCGTCCAGGAAATAATCCATTTGGCACAAGCGCTGCCAGACCTCCACGTCCAGCGCCTCGCGGCGATAGAGGACCGTTAGCAGGACCGCGACCGGGATCGGTTCGTCCTGGCTTTGCAGCGCGACCACAACGCCCAGATCAAAATCGCACAGATGGTCGCGGACCAAGAACAACTCCAGGTCGTGGCGCACCAACAACATCTCCCTATCGCAATCAAGGTGGCGCGCCTCGTCCAGGTGGCCCAGGAGGTCCAGGCCGTCCTGGCCAACGACCAGGAGCTGGTGGCGCCTTTGGTAAAGGTGGCGGAAAGAAAAAGAATTACAAGAGCAAGAAAGCGCTTCGCGAAGAGATAGATAACATGGAAGCTCCAACGATTGGCGGCGCCATAGTTCCGCGCGGCAACGGATCAACTCAAGTGAGATTAAGACGAGGCGCTTCACTTGCAGATTTTGCCGAGAAAATTGGCGCAGATCCCGCGGCTTTAGTATCGGTTCTATTCCATCTTGGTGAAATGGTTACCGCAACTCAGACTGTAGATGAAAGCACTCTTGAGATGCTCGGTAACGAGTATGGATACAAGATCACCATAGTTTCTCCAGAAGATGAAGATAGAGAGATTTTGGAGCAATTTGATATTGATTTGGATAAGGAATTGGCAGAGATCTCTCCGGATGATTTAGAGATCAGACCTCCGGTTGTGACTGTTATGGGCCATGTTGATCACGGAAAGACGAGACTTTTGGATGCGATTCGCCAGACAGAGGTGGTAAAAGGCGAAGCAGGAGGCATCACTCAACATATCGGTGCCTATCAAATCCACCACGATCACAACGGAATTAATAGAGCGATTAGTTTTATCGATACTCCTGGTCATGAAGCTTTTACCGCCATGCGAGCTCGCGGTGCGAAAGTTACCGATATCGCCGTACTCGTAGTTGCCGCCGATGATGGAGTAATGCCTCAGACTATAGAAGCGCTCAATCATGCCCAAGCAGCCAGCGTTCCAATAGTTGTTGCCGTCAATAAAGTTGATAAAGAAGGTGCAAATCCTGGAAAAGTTAGACAACAATTAACCGAATACAATTTGATCGCAGAGGAATATGGTGGTGATACCTTATTTGCTGACGTCTCTGCAATTTCCGGAAAAGGTATCTCAGAATTAATTGATGCAATCTTGTTAACAGCCGATGCCGCAATTGATTTGCGCGCAATTCATGATGATGATGCTCGTGGCGTTGCTATCGAGGCTCATCTAGATCGTGGGCGTGGCCCAGTCACAACCGTGCTAGTTCAACGCGGAACATTACGTACCGGTGATGCAATTGTTGCTGGATCAGCCTCTGGTCGCGTTCGTGCAATGATGGATGAATTTGGAAATAATGTTGAAATTGCTGGCCCATCCAGACCGGTTCAAGTTTTAGGGTTTACCTCAGTTCCAAACGCGGGTGACAACTTTATTGTGGCTCCTGACGATAGAACGGCGCGTCAAATTGCTGAAAAGCGCCAGGCAGGAGAGCGACATGCCGCATTAGCTAAAGCCCGTAAAAAAGTTTCGCTTGAGGACTTCCTTGAGAAATCGAAGGTCACGACACTTAATCTCATTTTGAAGGGCGATGTGAGTGGATCTGTAGAAGCCTTGGAAGATGCACTAGTTCAATTAGATGTTGGAAGTGAAGTTGACCTTCGAGTAATCCATCGAGGAGTAGGCGCGATCACAAAGAGCGATATCACTCTAGCTTCTGCATCGGGTGCCGTTGTTGTTGGCTTCAATGTAAAACCGGAACCACAGACCGCGACTTTTGCCGATGAAGAAGGAGTTGAAGTTCGCTTCTACTCCGTTATCTATAAAGCAATCGAGGAGATTGAGGCAGCACTTAAGGGTCTCTTAAAACCAGAGTATGAAGAGGCAACAATCGGCTCTGCCGAAGTTCGCGAGGTTTTCAAGTCCAGCAAGTTCGGCACTATTTCTGGATCATTGGTTAGTTCCGGAATTATTCGCAGAAATGCAAAAGCGCGCGTTCTTCGTGACGGCGTCGTTGTCGGAGATAATTTAGTGATTGAATCTCTGCGGAGATTTAAAGATGATGCAACTGAAATTCGCGAGGGCTATGAGTGTGGTATTGGTCTTGGTTCCTTTAAAGATATCCAAGTAGGAGATTCTGTCGAGGTATTCGAGATGCGCGAGAAGAAGCGTGCATAATGGGGAAGTCGCATCGGGCGGCTAAAGTCGCCGACCGTATTAAAGTGGTCGTTGCCCAAGCTCT
Organism: Actinomycetota bacterium; assembly: GCA_016870975.1. Lineage (GTDB taxonomy): Bacteria > Actinomycetota > Actinomycetes > Nanopelagicales > Nanopelagicaceae > MAG-120802. The sequence goes on along the minus strand of VGAE01000003.1, from coordinate 91,075 downwards.
TGAGAATCGAATCAAAGATCCACGCCTAGGTTTCATCACCATAACTGATGTCCGCGTGACCGGAGATCTGCAGCAAGCCTCAATCTTCTACACAGTTCTCGGTGACGACGAGGCGCGAGCAAACACTGCTAAAGCTTTGGAGAGTGCAAAAGGGGTTTTGCGAACGGAAGTTGGAAGAGAACTTGGAACCCGAATTGTGCCAACTCTGACCTTCATCGTGGATGCGCTCTCCGAATCAGCTAGAAATTTTGAGGAATTACTAGATCAAGTCAGAAAACATGACGAAGAAATTGCGCATCTTAGAGAGTCGGCTAGGCCAATCGGAGGCGAAACTCCATATCGAACGGCCCGCGATTTAGCCTCTGAATGAAACTTCAGCACGGGTTTCTAGTAATTGATAAACCAAGCGGATTAACAAGCCATGGCGTTGTTGCTCAAATTAGACGTAGATTTGCGACCAAACGGGTTGGCCATGCTGGAACACTCGACCCGATGGCAACGGGAGTTCTCGTAATTGGAATCAATAACGGGACTAAATTTCTCCAATACATAATGGAAGGTGAAAAACGTTATCTAGCAACCGTACAACTTGGCGTTGCAACTTCGACAGATGATAAAGAGGGCGAAGTAATTACAAGACAAGACGCTAGTCAGATAACAGATCTCCAGATTGAAGATGCGCTTCAGAAATTTGTCGGCGTAATGAGACAAGTACCGAGTTCAGTTTCAGCGATAAAAATTGCCGGCAAACGTGCTTACGAGCTGGTACGAAAAGGTGAGAGCGTTGATATTCCTGCTCGCGAAGTAAATATAAAATCCCTCACAATAAATGGCATTCTTCGCAATGAGGGAGTTGAGGTAAGTATTGATGTAACTTGCTCAGCAGGAACATATATTCGAGCAATTGCTAGGGATTTGGGAAGAGATTTAGGCGTAGGCGGTAATCTCATTGCTTTGCGTCGAATCGCTGCCTATCCATTTGAAATAAATGTAGCTGATACGCCAGAAAATGCCGGATTACTTCCTCTTACAGAAACAATAAGCAAGATTCTTCCGATTCGTCACATGAAAGATGACGAAATCGCCAAAATTAAGCATGGACAACAGATTCCTCAATCAGATTTCTCTGGCCCGGGCGTTGCGGTGAATGATCTTGGAGAGGCTATAGCCATAATCAAAAATACTTCTACAGTGGCTCAACCGACTACAGTTCTAAATCCATGAAAGAATTATGGGCATGAGTCAGCCCTTTGAGATCGAGTGGCATGGCGTCCCAACTCTGGGATGCGCGGTTGTCATTGGTATTTTCGATGGCGTCCACAAAGGTCACCAGCTGATAATTAATAAGGCGAGAGAAAGTGGAGAAGTTGTTGCATTAACTTTCTATCCGCATCCTGAAGAGGTTTTAAATCCAACAATTGCTCTAACCGAATTACTACCTCTTAATGAGCGCATTAGTTATTTAATCGAAAGTGGAGTCTCAAGTGTTGCAGTTCTTTCATTTACCAAGGAATTATCCGAAACGTCTCCTAAAGAGTTTATTGACAAAATTATAAAGGACAATTTGAATGCAAAGTCAATTACCGTAGGAAGTAACTTCAGATTTGGCCACAAGGCTATGGGAGACGTTGCATACTTACAAGAATTTAGTGGAGTTGCAGTTACGGGTTTGGATTTAGCTGTTGAATTAGGTACTTCAATATCGTCCACTCGTATCCGTGAAGCAATTACAAATGGGAATATCGAGATTGCGCGGGAGCTTCTTACGCGACCTCATGTGCTTATTGGGAATGTCATACATGGTGAGAAAAGAGGAAGAACTATTGGATATCCAACGGCGAATATTTCTCTAACTAAGCGAAGTACAATTCCTTCAGATGGAGTTTATGCTGGCTGGTTATCTGTTGAGGGAAATAAATGGCCGGCAGCTATTTCAGTTGGAACAAACCCTACATTTGCTGGCGAACGGAATCGCCAAGTTGAGGCTTACGCACTTGATCAAAAAAATCTAGAGCTACATGACAAAGTCGCGCGGGTGGAATTTGGTTGGCGGTTACGTGACACTATTAAGTTTGACGGACTAGAACCTTTACTTGCACAAATGAAGGTCGATTGTGAAAAGGCGAAAGAGTTAACGCGAAATTGAGCGTGAAAATGGCTGGATTTCCGGGTTGCTAAATCCGCTGGTAGATTTCTCCTCTCAAGCGAGAAAGTGTGCGCTCGTGTATAAGACCGAGAGCCCTCGTGAAAGATGTAAAGGAAGATAAATGGCATTAAAACCTGCCGAGAAAAAAGAAGTAATTAATAAGTTTGGCGCCTCTGCATCTGACACTGGTAGCCCGGAAGCGCAGGTAGCGTTACTTTCAAAGCGAATTGATCAACTAACTGATCACCTTCAAACCAACCAGAACGATCACCACAATCGCCGTGGACTTCTGCTTTTAGTGGGTCGTCGTCGCAGAATTTTGCAATACCTTGCAAAGAAGGATATCGCTCGTTATCGCGCGATCATCGACAAACTTGGCATACGCCGTTAGTTTGCAAAAAAGTAAATAGGAATTTTCGCGGACTAGTTGATTGGTCCTCGGTGGTGGCTTCCGGAATGAATCCGTGAGCTTCGATCGAAGATCCATTCTCTAGATGCGGCGAAGATTCAGAGAATAGGAGAGACCCATGGAGGGTCAAGACGTTAAGAATGCCGTTGCAAAGATTGATAACGGTAAATTTGGAAAACGAGAGATTCGTTTTGAAACCGGCCGATTAGCTCGACAGGCGGCAGGTACTGCAGTTGTTTACTTGGATGATGAGACGATGTTGCTATCTGCAACGACTGCGTCAAAAAATCCTAAAGAACAATTTGATTTCTTCCCACTAACAGTAGATGTGGAAGAACGAATGTATTCGGTAGGTCGGATACCTGGATCATTTTTTAGAAGGGAAGGCCGTCCCTCAGAGGATGCCATTCTTACCTGTCGTTTAATTGATCGACCACTTCGCCCATCATTTATAAAGGGACTTCGAAATGAAGTCCAAATTGTTGTAACGGTGATGGCACTGGATCCAAATCACATGTACGACGTGATTGCGATTAACGCCGCTTCGATGTCCACTCAATTAGCAGGACTGCCATTCACAGGTCCAATTGGTGGAGTTCGTGTGGCTTTGATTGATGATCAATGGGTGGCGTTCCCGAATCACAGTGATCTTGAGCGAGCTACATTTGATATGGTCGTTGCAGGCAGAATCGCTGGTGACGATGTCGCAATTATGATGGTTGAAGCGGAAGCAACAACCAGAACTATTTCACTTATTGCCGATGGAGCTGGAGCACCTACCGAAGAGGTAGTTGGCGCCGGTCTTGAAGCGGCAAAACCATTTATTAAGACGCTCTGTGAAGCCCAGCTTAAATTGGCAAAAGTTGCAGCAAAGCCAACTGCTGAATTTCCAGTTTTTCTCGACTATCAACCGGATGCATTTGAGGCTGTTGAAAAAGCTGCAAGGGACAAATTAAGTAAGGCTCTGACTATTGCAGGAAAACAAGAGCGTGAAACTGAGATAGATTCGATTACGTCTTCAGTTCAAGAATCTCTAGATCCCTCGTTTGAAGGGCGTGAGAAAGAAATATCAGCCGCTTTGCGCTCCTTAACAAAGAAACTCGTTCGACAGAGAGTTCTTCGAGAAAAAGTACGAATTGATGGGCGTGGTCTAAAGGATATTCGCCCTCTTACTGCTGAAGTTGAAGTCTTGCCTAGAGTTCATGGCTCGGCCTTATTTGAGCGCGGCGAAACACAGATCCTGGGTGTGACCACTCTCAACATGTTAAAGATGGAGCAACAGTTAGACACGTTGAATCCAGAAGATCACAAGCGATATATGCATAACTACAACTTCCCGCCATATTCAACCGGCGAGACTGGTCGAGTCGGTTCTCCAAAACGTCGCGAGATTGGTCATGGTGCACTTGCTGAACGTGCGCTGTTACCGGTACTTCCGCCGCGCGAAGAATTTCCATATGCAATTCGACAAGTTTCAGAAGCGCTTGGTTCGAATGGATCAACTTCAATGGGGTCTGTCTGTGCTTCAACGCTCTCTCTTCTCAACGCTGGAGTGCCTCTTAAGGCGGCGGTTGCTGGAATTGCAATGGGTCTAATTTCAGACGAAGTTGACGGAAAGACTGAATATGTTGCGCTGACGGACATCCTTGGCGCGGAAGACGCATTCGGCGATATGGATTTCAAAGTCGCGGGAACAGAAGAATTTGTTACTGCACTTCAACTCGATACTAAGTTAGATGGAATTCCGGCGAAAGTTCTCGCAGCTGCCTTGCTACAAGCAAAAGAGGCACGGTTAGCGATTCTCGATGTTATGACTCAAGCAATAGATAGACCTGATGAAATGAATCCATTGGCTCCGAGAATAATGAGTATCAAGATTCCAGTTGATCAGATAGGTGCCATCATTGGACCTAAAGGTAAGGTCATTAATCAGATCCAAGAAGAGACTGGTGCTGAGATTACGATTGAAGATGATGGAACTATTTATATCGGAGCCACCAACGGAACGGCAGCGGATGCGGCAAAGGCACAAATCCTTGGCATCGCAGACCCAAAGCTCCCTGAAGTAGGAGAGCGATATAACGGCTCAGTTGTTAAATTGGCAGCATTTGGTGCTTTCATAAATCTTCTGCCCGGCAAAGATGGGCTCCTTCATATCTCTCAAATTAGAAAGATGCATGGTGGAAAACGCATCGAAAATTTGGAAGATGTAATGAAGGTTGGCGATAAGGTGCATGTTGAAATTGGAGAGATTGACCCGAGGGGAAAACTCTCTTTAATTTCAGTCTTTGAAGATTCGGCTAGTGAGTAATTAAAGATGGCGGTGCGCAAGGCGGTACATCCAAGCGGCTTGCGCATTGTCACTGAAGAAATTCCGGATGTCAGAAGTGCTGCCTTTGGCATTTGGGTAAATGTTGGATCCCGCGATGAAACCCCAAAGGTTGCTGGTGCATCTCACTTCCTAGAGCACCTATTGTTTAAAGGAACTAAACGCCGCTCCGCTTTAGATATTTCCTCAGCTATCGATGCGGTGGGTGGTGAGATAAATGCCTTTACTTCCAAGGAATATACCTGTTTCTATGCACGAGTTATCGATAAAGATCTATCTCTCGCAATTGATGTAATTTCAGATCTAATAACCTCATCAATAGCACGACCTGAAGATGTTGAAGCTGAACGAAAAGTTGTCCTTGAAGAAATCTCAATGAGAGATGACGATCCCTCGGATCTGGTCCATGATCTTTTTTCGGAAACTTTCTACGGTGATACTCCTGTGGGACGACCCATACTAGGTACAAACAGATCAATAAAAAGCATGTCTCGCAATTCAATATTCAATTACTATAGAGAAAAGTATCTCCCGGAAAATATTGTTATCTCGGTTGCTGGAAATTTGAAGAGTAAGCGAGTTGTTGAGGAAAGTGTTAAGGCTATGTCCAATGATAGTTTTCTCGATAATTCAGCCCTATCAGCGAATGGTAAGGATTCACGAAAAGCAAAAGTCAGATTAAGTAGCCAGAATGTGGGTGTGATTAATCGCAAAACTGAACAAGCCCATTTATTTCTTGGCGTGCCCGGAGTAGCAAGAGATGACAAGCGGAGATTTGCCATGAGTGTCTTATCAGCCGCACTTGGTGGTGGAATGTCTTCGAGACTTTTCCAAGAAATTCGAGAGAAACGCGGCCTTGCCTATTCAGTCTATTCATATGCACAGCAATTTTCGGGCACTGGTTTCATAGGTTTCTACGCTGGCTGCAATCCGAAAAAAGCATTTGAAGTCGTCTCTTTAATTCGTGAGACTTTGCATGATGTAGCAAGTAATGGCCTAACTCATGAAGAGCTAGTTCGAGCTCAAGGGGCGGTGACTGGCTCTCTTGTACTAAGCCAAGAGGACACAGGCTCTAGGATGACGCGAATCGGTAAAAGTGAAATAGTCCATGGTGAAGTTCTAGGCTTTGACGAGATTCTAAAAGAGGTTTCAAGTGTGGACTCTAAAGCTGTCCGCGAATTAGCTAGCGAGTTTCTAACCAAGAGCCCTACCCTTGCGGTTGTGGGTCCATTTTCAAGAGATTCGCTTTTTGAGAAGGTGATGCGCTGATGACGATAAAGATTGCAGTCTTAGGCGCGAAAGGTCGGATGGGTAAAGAAGTATGTCGCACCATAAATGGTGAAAAAGATTTAGAACTTTTCGCATCTCTAGATCTTGATGATTCAATTGATCAGATGCGAGGTGCTCATGTCATGGTTGATTTCACTACTCCTGATTCGGTAATGAAAAATATTGATATTGCTATAAGTTTGGGCATCCATTGTGTCATTGGCACAACAGGATTTACTAACGAACGCTTAAAGAAAATTGAGAGTCTACTTTCATCGAATAAGAGTGTCGGTGTCTTAGTCGCGCCTAACTTCGGCCTCGGCGCGGTTCTTATGATGCAGTTCGCTGCAACAGCAGCTCGATTTTTTGAATCAGCTGAGATAATTGAACTTCACCATCCTGAAAAAGTGGATGCCCCGAGCGGAACTGCTTCAAGAACAGCAGAAATAATTTCCGCAGCAAGATCAGAGGCCAATCTCGGATCAATGCCAGATCAAACTGCTAAATCTCTAGATGGTGCACGAGGAGCCAAAGTTTCAGGTATTCCGATTCACTCGGTCCGACTTCGAGGTTTAGTTGCGCATCAAGAAGTTCTCTTTGGTGACAAGGGTGAACTACTCACGATTCGCCACGACTCTCTAGATAGGCAAGGATTCATGCCTGGGGTATTGCTTGCTTGCAGAAAAGTGGCAGAACACCCAGGACTAACAGTGGGACTAGAGAACTACCTTCAGCTCGGATAGGAGAAAAATGTCTACTCAGGTGAAAATGTATGGTGCGGAATGGTGTGGCGATTGCCGTCGCTCTAAGCGCTTTCTAGATTCAAATAACGTTTCTTACGATTATGTCGACGTGGAAGCCGACCCAACTGCCTCCGAAAAAGTAATCGAAATTAATGGCGGGCAACGCTCCATTCCGGTGATTCTCTTTCCAGATGGGACGCACCTTACTGAGCCATCGGACAATGATCTAAAAGCCAAATTAGAATTCTTAAAGATTCTCTAGTTTTAGAGTTTCTGACCATCTTCAAATACCTAGTCGATAAATTAATGCTGAGGTAAATGCTGCAGCCAACATCATGATTGGGAATGGGGCCTTAAACTTGAGTGCGCAAAATGCAACTACTAGTCCACCCATTCGGTGGTCAATCAATATTTCGGCTTCTGAAGTTAAGGTTTGGATGGATACCAGAGAGCAAAGGAGTACCACGGGAATTAATTCATTTATTCGTACTAAGCGTGGCTTAGAGAGAAAAGATGAGGGGACGAGATAACCGGCGAGCTTAAGTAGGTAACAAACAAGGCTTGCGCCAAGCGTTGCAATCCAGAGTGATGTCATCTGGATCGCCATCCGAAAACTAGTGCGACAGAGACAGTGGCAATGATTGGTAATCCTGCTGGAAGAAAAGGAGTGAGCGCGAGTGCTAGAAGTGCGCTAGCTATGGCGGCGAATTTCTTGCGACTTGATTCGAGACGAGGCCATAGTAAACCTAAGAATGCTGCCGGAACCGCAGCATCCAAACCCCACATCGATGGATCACTAATTGAACTAGCACTGACTGCGCCGATTAGCGTAAAGAGATTCCAGAAAACAAAGACACCTATTCCAGTTGAGATGAATCCGTATCGCATCGCCGCTTCGCCTCTAGACTCTTGAGAGAGGGCAACTCCTGTTGATTCATCTATTGTCACTTGGGCTCCTAAAATTTTTGAGATTCCAGAGAATTTGAGAATTGGCGACATACGCAGCGCGTAAAGGCCATTTCTTATTCCAAGTAATCCACCCGTTGCGATTGCGCTAATCGCGCTTCCTCCAGCTGCCATTACTCCGACGACTGCAAATTGCGATGCTCCAGAAAATAGTAATAGTGAAAAAGCGCAAGTCTGCGCAACAGAGAATCCAGCCGTTACCGAAGCGGCACCAAAGGCTGCACCATACATTCCTACTGGAAACGAAACGCTTAGTGAATCTCGTAACACTGCGCGGCGATCAAATGACACGCCGCTATTTTGCCCCATCAAGTCTTGGTCGAACACCACGTCAAAGATAGGGTCAAGCTCGTGAGTAATTCGGAACATCCGGAAATCGTCTTTCGAGATGATGTCACCGTTGAGCTTGTAAAGGCGAACGCAAATGACGGAGATGTGATTTGGGCTGCTCGCGTTTCAACGGCAGGCGAACAATCTCGAGACGAGATTGACAGCGATCCAAATAGGTCAGCTGGGTTAATTAATTACCTTGCTCGAGAGCGACACGGCTCACCTTTCGAGCACACTTCAATGACTTTCTTTGTTAGCGCTCCGATCTTTGTATTTCGTGAATTTATGAGACATCGAATTGCTTCCTACAATGAAGAGAGCGGACGATATAGAGAACTCAAACCAGTTTTTTATGTTCCAAGTCCAGAGCGAAAATTGGTTCAAACGGGCAAGACAGGTCATTACGTTTTCGTTGATGGAACCAACGAACAATATGAGCAGACCGTTAAATCAATGAAAGAAACATATGAGTTGGCCTATAAGAACTATAAGCAGATGTTGGATATCGGTGTTGCACGCGAAGTTGCACGAGCAGTGTTGCCGGTAGCGCTCTATTCATCTATGTATGTGACTATGAATGCGCGAGCATTGATGAATTTCTTGTCTTTGCGTACTAGTCGTGAAGGGTCGCATTTCCCAAGTTACCCTCAGCGCGAGATTGAGATGGTCGCGGAGAAGATGGAGGAGCATTTTGCTCGTTTAATGCCGCTTACCTATGCGGCATTCGAGAAATCGGGAAGAGTAGCCCCGTAGTAGCCTTGGCATATGCAGGCGCCTTTTGGTCGACTAATCACAGCGATGGTCACTCCGTTTAAGGATGACTTAATGATTGATTGGGCAGGTGTTGAAAAGTTAGCGGTTCATCTCCAAAACTCTGGCCATGACGGTATTGCGGTAAACGGAACCACGGGTGAAGCGCCGACCACAAGTGATCAGGAAAAGATTGAGATTATTAAAACTGTCCGCAAAGCAACCGGTGGAAAACTAAAAATAATTGCTGGGGCCGGAAATAATGAAACTTCACACTCAGTGGAGCAGGCCAAACTAGCGGCAGCAGCAGGAGCTGATGGTTTACTGGTCGTCACCCCTTACTACAACAAACCTCCTCAAGTTGGCATCGAAGCTCACTTTCGCGCAATGGCAGATGCAACTGATGTACCGGTAATGCTTTATGACATACCTGGAAGAACTGGTGTACCGATTGAACCTGACACTATTTGTCGGCTAGCTGAACATAAGAATATCGTGGCGCTAAAAGATGCCAAGGGCGATGTCGCATCAACTTCTTGGGTGATAAAGCGTTCAGGCATTCCGGTCTATTCCGGCGATGACATTTTGAACTTGCCACTTTTATCTGTTGGTGCAGTTGGTTTTGTCTCCGTTTGTGGCCATACCGTTGGTTCCCGATTGCGAGAAATGTTAGATTCATGGTTTGCCAATAAACCAGAACTTGCGCTAAAAATTCATCAGGAATTGCTACCCGTCTTTACTGGAACTTTTAGAACACAAGGAGCCATTCTGACCAAAACTGCGCTAAATCTTATGGGCTTGCCAGGCGGGAAAGTGAGACTCCCGTTAGTAGATGCAACTGCTGCGCAAATTTCTCAACTAAAAGAGGATCTCAGTAACGGCGGAGTGAAACTCACATAATGAATCATCCGCACCCAGACCTTGGGTTGCCACCAAAACTCTCCAAACAAACTTTGCGCATAGTCGCTCTGGGCGGCCTTGCCGAAGTCGGAAGAAATATGACTGTCTTCGAATACGAAGGCGAACTTTTAGTTGTTGATTGTGGTGTTCTTTTTCCAGAGGAGAATCAACCAGGTGTTGATTTAATTCTTCCCGATTTCTCATATATCCGGGAGCGATTAACGGATATTAAAGCTATTTTTCTAACGCATGGCCATGAGGATCACATAAGCGCTTTAGGCTATCTGTTAAGAGAAAGAAGCGATATACCTGTTATTGGCTCCCTATTGACTCTGGCGTTTGCCAAAGGGAAATTGCGAGACCATCGAATTTCGCCTATCACTATAGAAGTTCGCGAGGGACAACGTCGCAAAGTTGGCAATTTTGACTTGGAATTTATAGCTGTAAATCACTCGATACCAGATGCCCTAGCAGTTGCGATTAAAACTCAGGCAGGAGTTGTCCTTCATACGGGTGATTTTAAAATGGACCAATTACCTTTAGATGGTAGAACTACAGACTTACCTAGATTTGCCGAATTAGGCAGAGAAGGCGTGGATCTTTTCATGGTGGATTCCACAAATGCCGATATTCCTGGTTACACAACTTCAGAGCGCGAAATTATGCCAGTTCTGGATCGAGTGATCGCGTCTGCGAAACGGAGAGTTATTGTCGCCTCATTCGCATCGCATGTGCACCGAGTTCAACAAGTACTAGAAATCGCCAAATCCAATGGCAAGAAAGCCGCCTTTGTGGGACGAAGCATGATTCGTAATATGACTTTAGCGGCTGAACTTGGTTACCTTAAAGTGCCACCAAATACTTTGATAGAAGAAGATGAAATTGATGATTATGGTGACGACCTCGTACTTATTTCTACGGGTTCACAAGGCGAGCCACTAGCTGCGCTGTCACGTATGGCAAATGGTGATCACAGAATCCGAGTAGGTCAAGGCGACACGGTTATTTTTGCTTCATCACTCATTCCTGGAAATGAGAATTCTGTTTATCGGATAATTAATGAGCTTACGAGATATGGTGCGAAAGTTGTACACAAAGGCAATGCTTTAGTTCATGTCTCGGGGCACGCTGCTGCTGGAGAACTACTTTATTGCTACAACATAGTTCGACCGAAAAATGTAATGCCAGTCCATGGAGAATGGCGCCATATGAGAGCAAATGCCGAATTAGCTATCTCTACTGGAGTGAAACGAGAAAATGTAGTCATTGCAGAGAATGGAGTCGTCGTAGATCTTTCGGCTGGCAAAGCGAAGATAGTTGGCGCTGTCCCATGCGGCATGGTTTATGTTGACGGACAGAGCATTGGTGATATCACCGAGGATTCTCTTAAGGATCGAAGAATTCTGGGAGAAGAAGGATTTATTTCGGTAATCGTAGTCATCGATTCGCAAACTGGGAAAATTGTTGCTGGCCCTGACATACATGCCAGAGGGTTTGCGGAGGACCAAGCTTTATTCGATGAAGTAAAAGGCAGAATCGAGCAAGCTCTAGCAGGAGCCGTCGCCGGAGGTATCAATGGAACGCACCAACTCTCACAAGTTGTGCGCAAGACAGTTGGTAGTTGGGTTGGCGGGGAACATCGTCGAAAACCAATGATCGTTCCTGTTGTAATTGAAGTGTGACGGCGCGCCTTACCCTCTGTGATTTTCAAGTGCCATACGATTTTAGGTTGTGGCAAAGAGTGGCAAAAGGAATTCTAGCGGCCTAATAGGGACGTTATCTCAGTTCCTTGGTTCAATTTGGCGCGCCATAGCTAAAGGTTTGGGCGCTTCCATTCGAGTCGTAACTCGTGGTGCAAAAGATCTAGATGTTGAACATCAACGAGATGGGCTCGGGTTAATTCTCTTAATTATTGCCCTAGTAGCAGCAGCAACCACATGGTGGAAACTTGATAATTTGTTTGGAAATGCAGCTCATGCTTTTTTCTTTGGAGCAGTCGGTCGATTAGCACTGGCCATCCCACCTCTCTTTATGTACTTCGCATTTCGTCTTTTTCGATCACCACAAGATAAAGCAGCGAACGGGCGCATAGTTGTTGGCTCTTTTCTTTTAATAATCAGCTCCACCGGATTAATTCATATCCTTAATCCAAGTTCAGTAGATACAGGCGCTACGGCGATGCGTGAGGGTGGTGGCTGGATTGGGTATGCAATATCTTCACCTCTTATCGCTTTGGTCACTGATCTTTTAGCAATCCCAATTTTGATCTTGATACTGCTCTTTTCTTTGCTTGTCATCACGGCAACTCCTTTTTCTCGAGTAATAGGACTCTTGAGCGGCTTACTCTCAGGGGCTGGACGGAAAGTAAGCGGCGCAATGGAGGAGCGACGAGAGAGAAAAATTGCAGATTTCGAAATTTCAGAAACGCCTCCCTTTGAAACGCCTCTGGTGCAAGAGTTCGCTAGCCATCCTGAAGATGAGATAGATGAAGTTGCATTTGATCAGGAATTCACAGTCGAAATTCCCAAATCCGAGTCAAGTAAGGCCAGCAAGCCGCAACGACCAGTTCAATTAGTACTTTCAGCGACCGATTCCTATATCTTGCCAGAAATGGAACTTCTTCGTTCAGGCCCGCCAAGTAAAGGTAAGAGCAAAGTAAACGACTCAGTTGTTGCGGCTCTCACTGAGTTATTCCGTGAATTCGAAATCGACTGTGAAGTAACGGGATTTATGCGCGGACCGACAGTTACGCGGTACGAAGTCGAACTTGGTAGCGGCGTGAAGGTTGAGGCCATAACTGCGTTGAGTAAAAATATTGCCTATGCTGTCGCGAGCAGCGATGTCAGGATGCTCTCACCGATACCAGGAAAATCAGCTGTGGGAATTGAAATTCCAAATAGTGATCGAGAAATCGTTTCGCTTGGCGATGTGCTGCGTTCCAGCGTTGCTGGCAACGACCATCATCCAATGCTGATTGCGCTCGGCAAAGATGTCGAAGGAAGTTTCATCTGTGCCAATCTTGCAAAGATGCCACATCTATTGGTTGCTGGCGCTACTGGGGCCGGTAAATCCTCCATGATAAATTCACTTGTAACTTCGATCCTGATGCGCGCAACCCCAAATGATGTAAGACTAATTCTTATAGATCCAAAACGAGTTGAGCTAAATGCTTATGACGGAATTCCTCATCTAATCTCCCCGATTATCACTAACCCCAAGAAAGCGGCGGACGCTTTGGCTTGGGTAATACGCGAAATGGAAATGCGGTACGACGATCTTTCAACTTATGGCTTTCGCCATGTGGATGACTTTAATAAGGCGGTCAGATCAGGAAAGTTAGAACCAGGACTAGATGCGGAGGGCCCGCTTGAGTCGTATCCATATTTGCTAGTGGTTGTAGACGAATTAGCTGATTTAATGATGGTTGCGGCAAGAGAAGTTGAAGATAGCATTGTGAAAATTACTCAATTAGCCCGTGCAGCCGGAATCCATCTTGTTATTGCAACCCAGAGGCCTAGCGTCGATATTGTTACCGGTCTCATCAAAGCTAATGTTCCTTCACGTTTATCCTTTGCGACTTCATCGCTTGCTGACTCCAGAGTTATTTTGGATTCTCCCGGGGCAGAGAAACTAGTCGGCCAAGGTGATGGATTGTTCTTGCCAATGGGCGCAACTAAACCTATTCGAATTCAGGGTGCTTATGTCTCAGAACGAGAAATAGAATCTGTCGTTGGCCATGTGAAGTCACAACTGAAACCCGCGTATAGAGAAGATATTTTGCGCCCTACATCAACTACCAAATCAATCGAAAATGATATTGGAGACGATCTCGACTTACTTCTCCAGGCAATTGAGCTAGTAGTCTCAACACAATTCGGCTCGACCTCAATGTTGCAGCGTAAGCTCCGAATCGGATTTGCCAAGGCAGGTCGATTGATGGACTTGATGGAGTCACGCGGCATTGTCGGACCCTCAGAGGGCTCCAAAGCTAGATCAGTAATGGTGAAACCAGAAGATTTAGCGAGCGTGCTCTCCACCATTAAGGGGTGAAGTACCAGGGTTGGGGGTTGTCCTGGTTACTTAACAGGTCTTAAACTTTCTCTCTATTTTCTTCAATAGATGTCGGAGTGGAAATGTCAGTCGGTAACTCTCTTCGCGAGATTCGTAAGGCGAGTGGTTATTCTGTGGCTGAATTATCTGTGCGCACTCGAATACCAGAAAGCGTAATTGAAGATTTTGAGCATGATGATTTTTCTTCTTGTGGCGGGACGGCTTATGCTCGCGGACATATCCGAAATATCGCGAGTATTTGTGGAGTTAGTGCTGACGAAGTATTAATTAAATTTGAATCCCAAACAATTTCGCTGAATAAGTCTATACGTGAATTACTGAATGAAAATAACGCTACCTTGTCGCGACCTGTTAAGAAGAACTTTTCTTGGAAAGCGCTTGCTGGGGTAGCAGCCGGAATATTTATCTTCGCAATCGTTGGCGGCGTGATTATCACATCTTCAAATACTCCAAATTCACCAATCACAGTAACTGGACAAATTGAAACTGGCTCAGTCGCAACTAGAGTTAAAGGCGTCACAGTGAAACTGAAAGGTGTCAACGGACTTTCATGGGTGGCAGTAAGTGATAGCTCAGGTGCAACTTTATTTAGCGGGAGAATTAGAGAGGGCGAAGAGCAGTCATTCCAAGACGATCAACTCATCTATCTCGTTCTCGGAAATGCCGGCGCTCTTGAGTTGATAGTGAATGGAGAGAATTTGGGAACGGTGGGGGCGGTCGGCGAAGTAGTTAGATTAGAATTTGGCCCACAAGCACTCTTACAAAACGGATAAAGACGGGTAATTTAACGTCAAAAGATAGAATCCGTGGGTGCCTCAGCCACTCAGCGTATCCATCGTCACGCTCGGGTGTTCGAGAAATGAAGTTGATTCAGAAGAGCTCGCTGGGAGATTAGCCGCAGATGGTTGGCGACTCGAGAAAGATCCAAGTGCTGCCGATATTGCCGTTATCAATACGTGCGGATTTATTGAATCGGCAAAGAAAGATTCAATTGATGCGCTGTTAGAAGCACACTCGCAAAAAGGTGATGGAACACTTCGAGCAGTTGTTGCAGTTGGCTGTATGGCAGAACGCTATGGAAAGGAGCTAGCAGAAGCGCTTCCAGAAGCCGATAGCATTTTAGGATTTGATGATTATCAAGATATATCCCAACGGTTACAAAGAATTTTGAGCGGAGAACGCATCGCAAGCCATGTTCCAAAAGATCGACGAAACTTGCTTCCGCTGGCGCCGGCTAACCGACAAGAATTTAAGGCAAATCTCGGACAAGGCGGCGCACTTCACAGAGTTCGCATGGGAAGCGAGCCCTTTGCTCCTTTGAAGATTGCCTCAGGATGCGATAGACGTTGTACTTTTTGCGCGATACCTCAATTTCGCGGCTCATTTCTATCACGTCGCCCCAATGAGATTCTCGACGAGACCCGGTGGTTGGTTGATAACGGTGTGAGTGAACTATTTTTAGTAAGCGAAAATACAACTTCTTACGGCAAAGATCTGGGTGATATTCGATTACTAGAAACTCTATTACCAGAAATTGCCAAGATTGAAGGCGTTGAAAGAATTCGGCTTTCTTATCTGCAACCTGCAGAGATTCGACCCTCACTACTTCAGGCCATGATATCTACCGAGAAAGTACTGCCTTATTTCGATATTTCCTTTCAGCATGCCTCTGGCTCTCTTTTGCGAAGAATGAAAAGATTCGGAGATAAAGAATCTTTCCTCCATCTATTGACCCAGATTCGAGCCCTGGAACCTAGCTCCGGAATCCGATCTAATTTCATCGTTGGATTCCCTGGCGAAACGGAATCAGAGTTTGAAGATTTAGAGGAATTCATCAGCGCGGCACGGCTGGATGCAATTGGAATCTTTCCATATTCTGATGAAGATAAAACCGAGGCCATGCAGCTGCCAAATAAACTTGAGACGGATTTGATATCGGAACGGACTGAGCGACTTCGTTCATTAGCTGAAGAGTTGATGATTGCACGTGCCCAAGAAAGAATTGGGGAACAAGTTCGAGTATTGATTGAGGATGCTGAGTTGAATGAAGGTAGAGCCGAGCATCAAGGCCCCGAGGTGGATTCCACCACCTTCATCGGCGGAAGGATCAAATATCGAGTTGGAGAATACGTGAATGCAGTCGTGAGTGATTTATCCGCAACCGATTTGGTCGCCCAACCACTATGAATCTGCCTAACGGACTTACGATATTTCGTATCATTGCACTGCCCTTCTGCGCATGGGCACTACTCAAAGAAAATGGCAATGATCCGACTTGGCAGTGGATTGCCTGGACATCATTTTTTGTTGTCGGCTTAACCGATATTCTGGATGGTCGAATAGCTCGCCGAAGAAATCAAGTATCCCAACTTGGCATTATTTTGGATCCGATTGCAGATAAGGCATTTATTGCTACTGCATTAATCGGATTATCTTTTTTGGAAAAGATTCACTGGTGGGTAACTCTTTTAATTCTGACTCGAGAAGTAAGTGTAACCTTTTTAAGGTTTGCGATGTTGAAGCGCGAAGTCATATCAGCTTCACAAGGCGGAAAAGTGAAGACGCTTCTCCAGAATTTTTCTGTTGGGCTTTATATATTGCCGCTACCCACTTTTCTTTACCTACCAAGAGATATTTTGCTGGCAATCGCAATACTTTTAACCTTGTATACAGGCTTTCATTACTTTAGAAATGTGCTCCGTAAATGAATTCAATCGAAAAAATAATTAATACTCTGCAATATCGAAAAGAGACTATTGCTGTCGCGGAATCTATTACTGGCGGCAAACTGGCGGCCGCGCTAACAAGCGCACCTGGTTCGTCAAAAGTTTTCCTGGGCGGAATTGTTGCTTATTCCATTGAGAGTAAGGTTCAAGAATTGGGCATTCCCAAGCGTTTGATTAATAAATTTGGGGTTTATTCTGAGGAGATTGCTCTTGAAATGGCCAACGGAGTCCGAAAGAAATTCAATTCAGATTGGTCTATCGCATCAACTGGAGTGGCCGGACCTGGTCCAGCTGAGGAGACACCTGCTGGGTCAATCTGGCTAGTGATTATTGGACCACAAGCCACACAGAACATCCGACTCTCCCTACAGGGCAGTCGCGAAGAGATACGCGTCGGCGCGGTAACGAGCGCAGTTGCGACCCTAGAGCGTATCCTTGAGCAGTAGCGAAACGGAGGAACTATGGTCTTGATGAGAACCCATATCGGCCAAGTACTTCGGTCTGCCCGAATTTCCCAGAAAAGGACTCTTCGCGAGGTGGCTAAAGTTGCGCGAGTTTCCCTTGGTTATCTCTCGGAGGTTGAGAGAGGCCAAAAAGAGGCCTCATCTGAACTCTTAAATTCCATCTGTCTTGCTTTAAATCTCTCACTTTCAAAAGTTGTCGCATCAGTAGCTCATCAGATTTATCTGGAAGAAGCGCCACAACTGAGTGTCGTAGACACGAACGCAGCTTAAGGATTTTGCGTTGAGCACCTCCAGCGCTCGCTCCACCTACCAACATCAATCATCGATTCACCGTCGAACCAGAAGTGCGATTATGGATTCGGCAAGAGAATTGCTTCGCCAAAGTGGGATTAGCGCAACCAACATGATTGAAATCGCAGATCGCGCGCAAGTATCTAGAGCTTCTCTATACAACCACTTCCGAGATAAACAAGAAGTTTTCCTGGCATTGGTTGGAACCGAGATTGAAAGAATCGCAACTATCGCGCTAGTTTCAACTTCAAGAGTTGAAGCTCTGTACCAAATTTCACGTGAAATTTCTGAACATGATGGTTTGCGAAAAGCACTGGAGCGTGATGGAAATATTGTGGCAGCAGCTTTGACTACGAGAGATCACCAAATCTGGGAAGAAATTTATGAATACTTAGCAAAGATATTTGCAACTGATGTTGTGGGAGTTGGACTTGTCCTTCGCTGGTTGCTTGGACAAATAACGGCACCTCTCTCGAAAGAACACTCCCGCGAACAAGCTAATCGCATAGCTGAGATTCTCTAACTCTTTGCAAGGTGCGAATCACAGAACTCCGTCGTCGGCTCATTGAGCATTTTGGCGAAAATTGGGCCCCTTCTTATTCAAAAGATTTTGCCTTCGCTGAATTGGGTGGTCAAACTATTGATCAAGCGTTAGATATGGGGATGGAACCAGCCGATATTTGGCGTGCAGTGCTTCGCCACAATCCAGAGATTAAACCTGAGCTCCATTAACCTTCATTGTGACTGGACCTTTTGGCCGATAAGTAGCTCGCGGTTGAGCTTTTGGAAAATCATCAACTAGCTGCAATTTAAATCTTCGCGCGATTTCAAGGATGATGATTCGACCTTCGAGAAGGGCGAATTGGTCGCCTAGACATTTGCGAGTCCCAGCGCCGAAAGGGAAATAAGCCCCATCTGGCAAGGTTTTCTCAAAATCGTTACCCCAACGTTCTGGAAGAAATGAGTCTGGAGAAGTGAAATATCTTGAATCTCGATGCGTTACATACTGACTAATGAGCACATGTGCGCCCTTTGGAATCTGGATGCCTCCAATCAGAACATCTTCGACCGCTCTGCGCGGTGCGACCCAGACCGGGGGCGCTAACCGCAGCACTTCATTGAAAATGGAACCCACGATGGGAGCCGTGAAAAGAATCTTGGCAAAATCCTGACTTTCAGATTGAGAGAGAATTTCAGCGGCCTCTTGGGTCAAAGCGCGCCATAAGTCAGGGCGCTGGTCCAGATACGCAAAAGTCCAGGTAAGAACATTTGCTGTCGTTTCATGGCCACTCAATATCAAAGTTAAAGTCTCATCGGAAATCTCAGATTCGGTTAGCTTCTCGCCATCATTAGTTCTAGCTTCAAGTAATAAACCTAATAAATCGTCACGATTTATCCCGGCCTTGATTCGCTCATCGACAATTCTTCTGGCAATTTGGTGGAGTCGATCTGCAGCGCTTTCGAAACGCTTAAAATATGGGAGCGGTATTTGATCAGTAATCTCTAGACCGGGCAGCATCGTTCGTTCGATTCGGTCAATAGCGATGTGCATTGACTCTTGGACTGCTTTCGTATCACTCTTGATATCAGTTCCAAAAAGGATATCGGCTACTATGTCAAAAGTTAACGACATCATTTCTGGGCCGACTTCAACATGGGAACCAACTTTCCAATTTTCAATGTGCTTCTTCGTCAAATCGAGCATCGTTCTGGCGTACCCAGAGATACGATTAATGTGAAAGGGCGCTTGCATTAAGCGGCGATGTCGCAGATGTATCGGCTCTTCATTAGTGAGCAGGCCAGTCCCGAGTACTTTGCGCATCCGTTCAAAACCCACGCCTTTAATAAAGGATTTCTGCTTACTCACCGTAACTTCATTAACCATTGCAGGATCGAATGCTGCGATAAACAGTTCCCGCCCCAGAAAGAAAGAGGCAATCTGACCGAACTCATCGCGGACCTGCCTCAAGAATCCGGGGGTATCTTTTTGAAAGTTCAAAGTAAGAATTAGCGAGCGAGGTCCAGGCGGCAGCTGCAGTCCGCGAGCCCGCCCACGATGAATCGGCTTTGGGATTGGCAGGTATGAATCAGGCCGCGGTGAGCGGAACGGGGTTTGTCTCAGAGCCATAAGGCACGCTAAGGCGGGGCGTGTCTTGGTGTCATTAGAACAAATGTTCGGTAATCTAAGGTGGTGATGGCGGTAAGCCATCACGCCCAACCAGAGCGGTTCCACAGCTCCGCCCGAGTTCGCTCGGGCCGTCAGTGGTACTCCGTACCTTCTGGACCAACTTACGATCAAGAGAAAGGCAAGACAGTGGCAAAACCTGCCAAAGACCCTGCAGAAGAAAATAAACAATCAGCTAGCCCTGAAAAGCAAAAGGCCCTGGATACCGCGCTTGCCCAGATCGAGCGTCAGTTTGGTAAGGGCTCCGTAATAAAAATGAGTGAGAAAACCGCCACCCCAATCGAAGTGATTCCGACAGGATCAATCGCCCTCGATATGGCGCTTGGAATTGGTGGAATTCCGCGTGGAAGAATTATTGAAATCTTCGGCCCAGAATCTTCTGGTAAAACGACACTTACTCTCCATGCAATCGCAAATGCGCAGCGCGCTGGCGGAATTGCTGCATTTATCGATGCGGAACACGCCTTTGATGCTGAATACGCAAAGAAGCTTGGCGTTGATATCGACGCTCTCCTTGTTTCACAACCAGATACTGGTGAACAAGCACTTGAGATCGCAGATATGTTGGTCCGTTCCGGAGCCCTCGATTTAATTGTGGTCGACTCCGTTGCAGCCCTGGTTCCTCGCGCAGAAATTGAGGGCGAGATGGGTGATTCACATATGGGTCTCCAGGCAAGATTGATGTCGCAAGCGCTTCGAAAGATAACAGGAGCTCTTAGCCAATCCAAAACTACCGCGATATTTATCAACCAACTCCGCGACAAGATCGGCGTCTTCTTTGGTTCACCAGAGACAACTACCGGTGGTAAAGCTTTGAAGTTCTATGCCTCGGTACGTATGGATATTCGCCGTATTGAAACCCTCAAAGATGGACAGGATGCAGTTGGAAATAGAACTCGCGTTAAAGTTGTAAAAAACAAGATGGCGCCCCCATTCAAGCAAGCAGAATTCGACATCCTCTACGGAATCGGAATCTCGCGTGAAGGTGGACTCCTTGATCTCGGTGTAGATCTTGGAATCGTAAAGAAATCTGGCGCTTGGTTTACCTATGAAGGTGACCAACTTGGACAAGGTAAAGAGAACTCACGCCAGTTCCTCTTAGATAACCCAGATCTCGCCAATGAGATTGAGTCAAAGATCCGTTCTCATTACGCAACAGCCGATATTGATCCAGCTCTAGTCGCTGCGATTGATGAAGCCGCTGCTGATGTCGAGTTCTAACGAACTTCTTGAAGAGATAGAGAGCGACCCCTACTCAGTGGCTACGACTATTGTGTTATCTGCGCTTGGTCGAAGGGCTCGAAGTAGGGGAGAGCTCTTTACTCTCCTCAAGAAGCGCGGAGCCACTGAAGAGGTGGCAAATGCCGTCCTATTTCGCCTCCAAGAGCAAGGCTTTGTAAACGATTATGAATTTGCCCGGCATTGGAGCGAATCTAGACAGCGAACGAAGAAATTAGCTCGTCGAATAATCGTAAGCGAACTCCGCTCAAAAGGCATCAGCGATGAAATCATCGAATGGATTACAAGTGATATCTCTGATGAAACAGAATTTGAGAATGCCATGAAATTTGCGCAACGGAAAGCGAACGCTTACCAAAGAGTTGAGGCTGAAGTGGCCTATCGCAGACTCCACGGAGCGTTGGCTCGACGAGGTTTCTCTGGATCAGTTATCTCACGAGTACTAGGTGAATTGGGTATTTCGCGTTCTTAACCCGCCAGAGATAAAGTCTCCACATGTCTTCTATCCTGGATTACAGAATCTTGCCGGTTCTGGTAATTCGTGATGCCTCGCTAACTTCAGATTTGGCCAGGGTCTTAATAGATTCTGGACTTCCACTTGTCGAAGTGACTTTAAGGACCGACGAGAGTTGGAGCGCTCTAGAAGCAATCGTTAAATCTGAAGAATTAACTGTTGGTATTGGTTCGGTGAGTCAAGAGAGTGAATTACGGCGTGCTCTAGATCTCGGCGTGAAATTTGCCGTCTCCCCAGGTTTTTCACCGGAACTATTTTCTATTGCCCAACAGTTAGAAATTGAATATATACCGGGAGTTGCTACGCCTTCAGAAATACTTAATGCGAGCCGGATGGGCGCACAAAATTTAAAGTGGTTTCCCGCAAAAGCGCTTGGCGGAGTTCCAGCACTGAGAGCGGCATCTGCCCCCTTTCCAAAGATTAATTTCATACCGACGGGCGGCTTAGATCTTTCAAGCGCATTGGAATTTCTCAAAGAGCCCAATGTGAGACAGGTAGGCGGCAGTTGGATGTTGGAAGAGGAATGGTTGGCAAAACGTGATTTTGTTGCAATTTCCAAGTCGATCACCGAGAGTCTCGCCAGAATCAGTAGCGAGATTTAGAGATGCTGGCGCCGAGAAAATACTTGATTCAGACCCTGGGTTGTCAGATGAATTCACACGATTCAGAGAGAATCGCAGGATCACTAGATGCTGCAGGGTACATCCCAGCGCGCTCCGGCGAAGAACCAGACTTAATAGTTTTCAATACTTGTGCGGTTCGAGAGAACGCTGACAATAAGCTCTATGGCCATTTAAGTTTCCTTGCTCCACTGAAACGCACTAAACCCGATTTGCAAATTGCCATTGGCGGTTGTTTAGCCCAGAAAGATCGAGGTTCGATAATCGAACGCGCCCCCTATGTTGACGTGGTTTTTGGAACGCATAATTTAGCTTCACTTCCTTCATTGCTAGAGCGAGCTCGTATTGAAGAAAAATCTCAAGTTGAGATAAAGGAATCTTTGGAACATTTTCCTTCCGTGCTTCCGGCACGTAGGCATTCGCCATTCTCTGCCTGGGTTTCAATCTCCGTGGGGTGCAACAACACATGTACTTTCTGCATCGTTCCCGCCCTGCGGGGACGCGAAAAAGATCGCCCTACTTCTGAGATTCTTGATGAGATAAGAGCGCTAGTTGATCAAGGAGTAACTGAGGTAACCCTGCTTGGTCAGAATGTAAACGCCTACGGAGTGGATTTCTCTGACCGAGAAGCCTTTGCGAAACTTTTGCGTTCCTGTGGCCAAATAGAGGGACTTGATCGGGTCCGATTCATGTCACCTCACCCAAGGGATTTCACGGATGAGGTAATTGATGCAATGGCAGAGACTCATAATGTAATGCCGCACCTTCACATGCCATTGCAATCAGGATCCGACAAGATCTTGCAGGCTATGCGCCGCTCTTATAGAAGTGATCGCTATCGAACTATTATCGATCGAGTTCGAACCAAGATTCCTGATTCCACAATTACGTCCGACATCATTGTTGGTTTTCCCGGCGAGACGGAAGAAGATTTTCAGGCAACTCTTGACATCTGTTCGGATTTGAAGTTTCTGGCCGCTTATTCCTTTAAATACTCGAAGCGACCAGGCACATCTGCTGCGACTATGCCTAATCAAGTTCCCGAGGAATTAGTTAGCGAGAGATACGACAGACTTCATAATCTCCTTAACCGAACCTCTTTAGAGGTAAATCAAGCCGTCATTGGAAAAGAATTGGAAGTATTGATTACGGATGTAGAAAATGGAAAAGCTCAAGGAAAGAGTCGTGACTTTAGGCTTGTGCATTTTGAGTTGAATCTGAGAGCCCATCCGGGCGATCTCGCTATGGTAAAAATTACAGATGCAAAGCCACATTTTATTTTCGGAGAGCTAATTAGTATTCGTGAGACTAAAGGAGGTCTTGCTTTTCAATCTCGCAAAGCCGAGGCTGAGATTAGTGGTGTATTCCTCGGAGTGCCCGAGATGAAGAGTGTGCTGCTTAAATGACTCTGATTTTCATCGTTGGAGCGACGGCGACGGGGAAAAGTGACTTAGCGATAGAGGTAGCCAAGAGATTGCATGGGGAAATAATTAATGCCGATTCCATGCAACTCTATAAAGGAATGGATATTGGGACAGCAAAGCTGTCGAAAAATGAACGGCAGGGGATTGAACACCATTTGATTGATATTATGACGGTGACTGAAGAATCTTCGGTAGCTCAGTATCAGGCTCAGGCCCGAGCGAAAATTGACGAATTAATCTCAAAAGGAACTCCGGCGATAGTGGTAGGTGGCACCGGACTCTACGTAAAGGCAATTTTGGATGAATTGAATTTCCCAGATACCAATGAAGAAGTTCGGGCTCGATTACAGCGAGAGAGCGAATCAACTGGAGCGATGGCGCTTCATGCCAAATTAGCCAAACTTGACCCCGTTGCAGCAGCAGCAATACCAGCTCAAAACGCGCGCAGAGTTATCAGGGCTTTGGAGGTAATTGAGTTAACTGGTAAACCGTTCACGGCAAATCTGCCCCGTGAAGGAAGTTTACGATACCCAGATGCCAAGCAGTTCGGACTAGTTATGGATCGAGAGAAGTTGTCCGCAATTATCTCTAACCGTGTAGAAAGAATGTGGGAGAAAGGTTTTATCTCTGAGGTGGAGGAACTTCTTGCGCAAGGACTTCGAGAAGGGAAAACGGTTCGGGCAGCTCTTGGCTACTCTCAAATAATCAGGTTTATCGATGGTGAAATTTCAGAAGAAGAAGCTAAAGAAGATACCAAGCGGGCCACTCGCCAGTACGCAAGGAGACAAGAGACTTGGTTTTCGAGAGATTTCAGAATTGCTTGGTTAAAAAGTGGTATCGAAGAAAGGCTTGAAAAGATCACCTC
Source organism: Actinomycetota bacterium (assembly GCA_016870975.1). Taxonomy (GTDB): domain Bacteria; phylum Actinomycetota; class Actinomycetes; order Nanopelagicales; family Nanopelagicaceae; genus MAG-120802. The sequence continues at coordinate 66,834 of VGAE01000003.1, read as the reverse complement.
AACTACCATTGGTGGTAGATGATGAGCCTCTTGGCAACATATGGTCACGGAACAGAGAATGATTTTGTCTTAATATTCGATCCTGATGACACCCAGCAACTTTCTAGTGAAGAAGTTGCTCAAATCTGCAATCGTGAAAGAGGTATTGGCGCCGATGGCCTAATCCGAATTTTAAAGCGTGATGGAATCTGGTTCATGGATTATCGGAATCGAGATGGATCAATTGCGGAGATGTGCGGAAATGGCATCAGAGTCATGGCTCGATATTTAGTTGATAGGGGGCACCGGCAGCCTGGAATCTTTCCCATCAACACCCGGAGTGGAAAAAAGTTCTTAAGCGTTCCGGAGGTTGGCGACATCACAGTAAATATGGGTCAAATTGCGATTGAGCCAGGAGAAGTAATCTGCGACGACATCAACGAAAAAATCTCTGGAATAAGAGTGAATGTGGGCAACCCGCATGCTGTCTTTTTTGTCGAATCCTTCGAGAGAGTTGGCGATTTGAAAGAACCGCCTCGCCTCTCTCCAACATTTCCAGATGGGATAAATGTGGAATTTGTTCAAGAGCGCAAAGATGGTGAATTGGATATGCGAGTTCATGAACGTGGCGTTGGCGAAACTAGATCCTGCGGAACTGGCACCTGCGCAGTAGCCATGGCTGCCACTTTTAGAGAAGGTGGAAATTTGCCAAGCAAGTGGGTAATTCATCCCCCCGGCGGCCGTTTAGTGGTTGAAATTGATTCTCACTCAAATGCGATTCTGACTGGACCGGCACTTCTCGTACGAGATGTTGATTTAACAGCATTTTTAGATAAGAGGGCTAAATGAAAGATAAATTCGATGAACTTTTTAATGAGACCCAGGAGGTAGTTTCTGAGTTTGAAGCATTCGCCCCAGACTCCTTTGATTCAACTCAATTAGATTTGAGTGACCGCGCTGCTCTCAAACGCGTATTTGGATTATCAACTGAATTAACCGATATCTCAGAGGCGGAATATAGAAAGCTCCGTTTAGAGCGAGTGGTTCTTGTAGGTGTCTGGACAGACGGATCCGATCAAGATGCCCAAAACTCTATGGCGGAATTAGCGGCTCTTGCGGAGACCGCTGGCTCGGAGGTGCTAGATGCAGTAACACAGAGACGGGAGAAGCCTGATCCAGCAACTTACATCGGTTCAGGAAAGGTGAACGAATTGAAGGGGATCGTTAGGGCAAATGGCGCTGATACCGTGATTTGCGATGGAGAATTAAGTCCCAGCCAATTACGCAATCTTGAAGATAAAGTAAAAGTTAAAGTCGTAGATCGAACTGCGTTAATTCTCGATATTTTCGCACAGCATGCAAAAAGTAAAGAGGGTAAAGCTCAAGTTGAATTGGCCCAGATGAGCTACATGCTCCCGAGACTTCGAGGTTGGGGTGAATCGCTCTCTCGACAGGCAGCGCGAGCGGGTGGGATTGGCGGTCGTGGACCTGGTGAAACAAAAATTGAGATCGACCACCGCCGAATTCGCGACAAGATGGCTAAGTTAAAGCGAGAGCTTGGCGAGATGAAGACAGCTCGTGACACAAAACGCCAAGAGCGTAGGCGTAACTCGATTCCCTCAGTTGCAATTGCCGGTTACACGAATGCTGGAAAATCTTCGCTGCTAAATCGCCTAACCAACGCAGGTGTTCTAGTCCAGAACGCGCTATTTGCCACCCTCGATCCCACAGTTAGAAAAGCTGAGACGGCCGACGGCCGAATCTACACCTTGACCGATACCGTTGGATTCGTCCGACACCTGCCCCATGAATTAATTGATGCTTTTAAATCAACTCTGGAAGAAGTTTCTTCTGCAGATCTAATTGTCCATGTTGTAGATGGCGCTAGCGCCGATCCGCTCGGAGAGATGGCGGCTGTCCGCCAGGTTATTCGCGATAGAGGTGGGGCTGGTATCCCAGCGATTATTGCTCTCAATAAAGTAGATATTGCTCAACCAGAAACTATTCGCGCAGTAATGAGAGAAGAGCAAATGGCGGTAAAGATCTCAGTCCATACCGGATTCGGCATCCAAGAACTAACTCATTTGATTGAAGCTAGTTTGCCGAGGCCGAAAATTGAGATTTCTGCCTTGATTCCATTTAGTAGGGGAGATTTGCTTAACCGAGTCCATGAAAGTGGAGAAGTGATAGCATTCGAACATACCGAATCTGGTACGAAGGTAAGGGCCCGCGTCGATGAGGCCCTGGCAGCTAAATTGAATATTTTTGCAGCCGCTGTTAACTAATTAATTTCTAACGAACTGACCTAAGTACTGCGGATACTTTGCCAAGAATTTCGCAATTGTCACCATTTATTGGCTTATATGCCTCATTTGCCGGTAATAGCCAGATATGGCCATCTTTGCGTGAAAAAGTTTTTACTGTAGCTTCGCCATCAATCATCGCGGCGACAATCTCACCTTTATTGCAATCTTTTTGTGCACGAATTACAACGTAATCGCCATCGCAAATAGCAGCGCCAACCATCGAATCTCCAACAACTTTGAGCATGAATAGTTCGCCTTCTCCGACTATGGAGGCAGGCAAGGGGAGAAGTTCTTCAACGTTCTGTTCCGCCAATATTGGGCCACCGGCAGCAATGCGACCAACAAGGGGGACATTATGTGCTCGCTCTAGAGAGATATCTTCAAATTTGTCATCTGGTGTTAGCACTTCAAGCGCGCGACCTCTTGAAGGGTCTCTACGGATCCAACCTTTTTCCTCGAGAGCTTCAAGTTGGTACTTCACGCTAGACGGTGAGGCGAGACCAGCAGATTCTCCAATCTCTCGCATCGAGGGTGGATAGCCGTTATCTTCCATAGCGCTCTTGATTGCTTGCAGGATCTTTAGTTGACGGGGCGTTAGGCCATTATCATCAACTGGACCATCGGGCAGTTCGGTAACGCGAGTAAGTGGTTTCTTTGCCATACCGGAAGTTTAGGACAGATTTACGAAAAATTCAAACAAATGTTCTAAATTGGCTTGCCGATGTCGGTGGTAAGGGGTAGCCTTCTCTCTAGAACAGACGTTCGAAGAGTATCCCCGCTTTCAACGTTCGTTCTTGATGAGGAGAGAACGATGACGACGATCGCCATCAATCCGTCAATTAATGTGAGTGGCCCCCGCCTAACTCGCCGCGGTCGATTCTTTGCCCGCCTTGCGCTTATCGCATCGCTCTCGATCCTCCCTCTGGCTGGCTTCTACCTAGTTACTGGCTCGCAAGCTTCGAGCGAGAGCTCTGATTCACCCTATGTAAAGGTCACAGTTCAACCTGGTGAAACGCTCTGGTCGATCGCCGCGAAGATAAGTGATGGCGATAGACGTGCCCTGGTTGATGAGATCCTTGAAGTGAATAATTTGAAGAACTCAGAATTGATCGCGGGCCAGAAGTTGTATCTACCGACACGCCCCTAAGCAATCTCTTACCTGATTGAAAACTCTAAATCCTTGCTTTACTCTTACCCCTAGATATTGGGGTTGGAAGTTGATATACTTCCATAAGTAGTGGTTCGAGGGAAAGCCACCACTACACCCAAATCCTAGAGATTTTCAGTATTGAAAGGAACGACACGCCGTGAATTGCCCCTTCTGCCGAAATGAGGAGTCTCGAGTAATCGACTCTCGCCCGGTCGATGAGGGCACCTCAATTAGACGGCGCCGTGAGTGCACCAACTGCGGTTCGCGCTTCTCGACCCAGGAGACCTCAGTTCTCTCCATTATCAAGCGAAGTGGGGCGGCCGAGCCCTTCAGTCGCGAGAAGGTAATCAATGGTGTCCGTAAGGCTTGCCAGAACAGACCGGTCTCAGATGATGATTTGGCGCTCTTGGCCCAGCGAGTCGAGGAGACTCTGCGCGTTACCGGCCAGGCTGAAATAGAGGCTCAAGAAGTCGGTATGGCAATTCTCCCACCTCTTCGCGAATTAGATGAAGTGGCTTACCTGCGTTATGCCTCTGTATACCGTAACTTCTCCTCCCTTGAAGATTTCGAAGGTGAGATCGCACTTCTCCGCGCTATACCGTCAGAGAAAGCTTTAGCAACAAAACCGCAAGTTTCTTCCCCGCAACTAAAGTGAAGTGTCCGATAAGTAGTTGAGAATAACTTAATACCGCAATACCAGCAGTAAATAAAAAACTTAAGATTCCTATAAGAAACGGAGAAAAAAAGAATGTCGGACACGGTGACGAATCGCCAAACGGCCAAGAACAAAGTTGGAAAAGGACTTCAAATCGAACGAGTCTTTAGCACCCCTGGCGTGCATCCATATGATCAAGTCATTTGGGAGCGTCGAGATATCTTCCAAAGCAATTGGAGGACTGGTGAGACTGTCTTTGAACAGAAGGGCGTTGAGTTCCCAGACTTCTGGTCGGTAAACGCTTCCTCTATCGTCACAACGAAGTATTTCCGGGGCGCTGTCGGCTATGACAATCGTGAATGGTCGCTTAAGCAAGTTATCGACCGAGTCGTTCTTACCTACACAAAAGCTGGCAAAGAGTATGGTTATTTTGCTTCACCACAAGATGCTGAAGTTTTTGAACATGAACTTACCTACATGCTCCTTCACCAGATCTTCTCATTCAATTCTCCAGTCTGGTTTAACGTAGGCACTACCGCTCCACAACAAGTTTCCGCTTGCTTTATTCTCTCTGTTGACGATACCATGAAATCAATTCTCAACTGGTATCGCGAAGAAGGAATGATTTTCAAAGGTGGCTCTGGGGCTGGACTTAATCTTTCGAGAATTCGTTCTTCGAAGGAACTTCTCCGTTCCGGCGGAACAGCATCTGGTCCAGTTTCGTTTATGCGAGGCGCTGATGCTTCTGCTGGCACTATCAAGTCCGGAGGTGCTACACGTCGTGCCGCCAAAATGGTGGTTCTAGATGTTGACCACCCAGATATCGAAGAGTTCATCGAAACGAAAGTTCGCGAAGAGGACAAGATTCGCGTACTTCGAGATGCCGGATTCGATATGGATCTTGGCGGCAAAGATGTGATCTCCGTTCAGTACCAGAACGCAAATAACTCGGTTCGTGTAAATGATGACTTTATGCGCGCTTATGAAAGTGGTTCAAAGTTCGGTCTGCGTGCTCGTTCTACTGGCGAAATCATTGAAGAAGTCGATGCCAAACAACTATTCCGAAAGATGGCTGAAGCTGCTTGGGCTTGCGCTGATCCTGGAATTCAATACGACACAACAATCAACGATTGGCACACCAATCCTGAGACTGGTCGGATTAATGCATCCAACCCATGCTCTGAATATATGTCGCTTGACAACTCATCTTGCAACCTTGCATCTTTAAACTTGATGAAGTTTCTACAGAGCGATGGTTCATTTGATGCGAAGAATTTCGTAAAGTCAGTCGAACTAATTATCACCGCGATGGATATTTCAATCTGCTTTGCTGATTTCCCAACAGAAGCTATCGGCGTAATTACTCGCGCATATCGCCAACTTGGAATTGGATACGCAAACCTCGGCGCCCTATTGATGGCATCTGGACTTGCATATGATTCCGATGGCGGTCGCGCACTTGCTGGCGCAATTACCTCTCTGATGACAGGAACTTCCTATCGTCGTTCCGCAGAAATCGCCGGAATCGTTGGTCCTTATGAAGGGTTTGCACGAAACGCGGCTCCACACACTCGTGTCATGAAGAAACATCAAGCCGCATCGCTATCTGCAAAGTCGGTATCAACGATAGATCACGATGTATGGACCGAGGCAAATAAGCAATGGGATAGCTGCCTTGCGATTGGTGAAAAGAATGGATGGCGCAACGCGCAAGCTTCAGTTCTTGCACCAACCGGAACCATCGGATTGATGATGGATTGCGATACCACTGGTATCGAGCCCGATTTCTCATTAGTTAAGTTTAAGAAACTCGTGGGTGGCGGTTCAATGCAAATCGTTAACCAGACAGTTCCACAAGCGCTTCGCAAGCTCGGTTACACCGAAGAGACAATTGAAGCGATTGTTGAATACATAACCGCTAATGGACATGTCATTGATGCCCCTGGCTTGAAACCAGAACATTACGATGTCTTTGATTGCGCGCTTGGCGCAAGATCTATTGCTCCAATGGGCCACGTCCGAATGATGGCTGCATGCCAGCCATTCCTATCGGGCGCTATCTCCAAGACGGTGAATCTGCCTGCTGATGCCACCACCGAAGAGGTAGAAGAGGTCTATTACGAAGGCTGGAAATTAGGCCTTAAAGCAATCGCGATCTATCGCGATAACTGCAAAGTTGGCCAACCTCTCTCTGATGCTAAGGCGACCCCAAAGAGCGATACCGCTGAAGTTTCAGCGCCCGCCCCTGCAACTCGCAAGCGACTTCCAAAGTCACGACCATCGAGAACTACCTCGTTTGCTGTAGGTGGCGCCGAGGGCTACATGACTGCCGGTACTTACGAAGACGGCCAACTGGGCGAGATTTTCCTAAAACTTGGAAAACAAGGCTCAACCCTTGCTGGTGTGATGGATGCCTTTTCAATTGCAGTATCGGTGGGGATGCAATATGGAGTACCACTTGAGACTTATGTCCAGAAATTCACAAATTCACGATTCGAGCCAGCTGGCATGACTGATGATCCAGATATCAGAATGGCTCAGTCGATGATGGATTACATCTTCCGCAGATTAGCTCTTGATTACCTGCCACATGATGTCCGCTCTTCATATGGAATTTTTACTTCCGCAGAGCGTGCCAACTCATTGGAAAGTGGCGAGTACGCAAAAGCCCAACCGATAGAAGCTCTTGAGATCGAAGCCGCACCAAAGAGCGAGAAGAAAGTGGTTGAAGTGAAGATTGAATCTGCGCCGATTAACGTCGGATCTTCTACCGAACTTCTAGAGAAGATTTCCGGAGTCAAATCAGATGCTCCACTCTGCGTCTCATGTGGCGTGAAGATGCGAGCTTCCGGAGCGTGCTATGTCTGCGAAGGTTGCGGTTCAACATCCGGCTGTAGTTAATCAATAGAGCGCTGACCCTTTCAAATAGGGTTCCATCGTGAACCTAGATCGAGTCCGCGAAGCTTTAGATGCAGCAGTCTCTGCCATCAACGGTTCGCCACGTCCTGGCCAACTTAAGATGGCAGAAGCTGTCGCTAATGCCCTCTCCGATAGACATCATTTACTCGTACAGGCTGGAACTGGAACGGGAAAATCACTTGCATATCTTGTTCCTGCATTGGTTCACGGAAAACGAATCCTCGTTGCAACTGCAACGCTCGCACTCCAGAGACAGCTCGTAGAGAGAGATTTGCCGCGGGTAAAACCCACGCTGGAAAAAGTATTAAATCGAGAGATCTCTTTTGCTGTTTATAAAGGAGTCGGAAATTACTTATGTCTTCAAAAAATGAGCGTTGCTGAAGAGCAGCCAGATGGCGAAATCCTTCTTGAAATTTCATCACTAGAAAAAGATGCAAAGCGGTTACGCAATTGGGCCGTAAAACCCGGAATTAGCGGTGATCGGGATGACGCCCCAGATGTTGACCGCCGAGTCTGGTTAGCTAACTCAACTTCCGGGCGTGAATGTCTTGGCGCCGATGATTGCGCTTTCGGCTCAGAATGTTTCGCAGTGAAGGCAAAGGAAAAGGCTCAAGATGCAGATATCGTCGTCACTAATCACACTCTGTTAGCGATTGAGATTGTCGATTCACACCCAATTTTGCCCGAGCGCGATGCTGTAATTTTGGACGAAGCTCACGAGTTTATGGATCGCACAACTCAAGCCGCAACAGAGGAATTAACTGCGGGGAGAGTTACCCGAGCTGCAACAATGCTTCGCCGACATATGCCAGGCAAGTTGGCAGAAAACTTCAATAAAGCCGGAGAGAGTTTCGGCGAGGCGCTATCAGATTTCCTCCGTGAGTTTGCCGTTAGTGGCGATGAGGAGAGGCGGCTGACTGAACTACCTGACTCGCTCTTTGCTCCTGTTAGAAAACTCAAGGAATCAGCTGAAGCAGTTGTTAGTGCATTTAATTCCGATGAAGCGATTATCGACCCAGATGCCATGGCAGAGCGCGCGAGAGTTAAAGGCGCTATCAATGAGATAAAGACAACTTCGAGCAAGCTCCTCAAGTCGGGAGATGGAAGCGTGTTATGGATTGAGCCCAATTTTGCAACGCTCTATCTTGCGCCACTAGAAGTCTCCAAAGTCCTGCGAGATAACTTATTTTCAAAGTCACCGGTTATTGCTACAAGCGCCACACTTATCGTTGGCAATAGTTTCAAATCCATTTCAAAGAATCTTGGAATACATGAAGATTCTGAAGGTTATGAAAGTGGCCAGAGCGTAGTTGATCCATCAAATGTTCAGACGATGGATATTGGCTCACCGTTTGATTTTGCCAATCAAGGAGTTCTTTATCTACCACGAAATCTTCCCGAGCCGGGAAGAGATGGCCCAAGTAAAGAGGTGTTAGTCGAACTTGGCGAACTTATCGACGCTGCTGGCGGTAGAACTTTGGCTCTCTTTTCTTCTTGGCGAGGGGTAGAGATGGCTGATGAGCATCTAAGAAGAGTGCTTGCTGAATTACCGATTCAGATTATTACACAACGTAAAGGCGATAGTGCCGGAGCTCTAGTGGAACGTTTTGCCGAAGCTCCAACTTCGATACTTCTTGGGACCTTAAGTCTTTGGCAAGGCGTTGATGTCCCAGGGCCATCCTGCACTTTGGTTGCAATCGATCGAATTCCATTTCCCAGACCTGACGATCCTGTTATTTCCGCGCGAGCGAAAGAAGTTGATGAAGCAGGTGGCTCTGGTTTCATGGAAGTTTCGTTACCGAGAGCCGCACTCTTATTGGCGCAAGGAACCGGCAGATTAATCAGATCTATAGATGATCGGGGAGTGGTCGCGATCCTTGATTCTCGAATTGTTACGAGGCGATATGGCTCAATACTGTTAAATTCGATGCCACCACTCTGGCGCACAAGCGATGGCCAAATCGTGAAGGATTCATTGAGAAGACTTCATCAACAGTTCTCTTAATCGGGGCCAACTTCTTGAAAAACTAGGGTGTAATTGTGTAGAACCAACCTCTGAGAGCTTGAACCACTTTAGATCGAGCGTCTCATGATTCTTCTGAAAATCACCTAAATCTCCCGTTACTCTCGCAACGATCGTCTCGTATCGCCAATCGACATGGTCATCAAGATGGCTGAACATTGCTATTACCAGGCTGGTGTTGATGCCAATCTCCTCAAAACTTTCACGTAAAGCAGCATCTAACGAACTCTCATGAGAATCTCGTGCGCCACCCGGGATTCCCCAAGTATCTCCATTGTGAACCCAGGGCGCTCTATGTTGCAGCAGAATTTCATCGCCACGATAGATCAAGAGACCAGCGGCACCATGTTTGCCCCAATGGCGATCTCCGCATCTGCATTCCACCCAACCATCGCCATCGCGCACCGCCATAGCGAGAAGTTTTGCACAACTATTAGATATCTCTACTTGAGTTAACTTCATTGAGAATAACTTCCGATTGTGAAATTTGTAATTTATCTCCAAATGGCCTTAATGCTCACATTTATGACCCGCCAGCGCTAAACTCGTCGCAACACGCAGGTTGGTGCAGCTAAAAAGGGTATCTAAACAGTATTGGTTGTGGATCAATTAGAAGTACCACTGAGAAAAAATTTTTTGAGGATTTGGGTGTCCAACTTGCCCATCAGGTAGCCCGCATAAACCATATGTGTCAAGAGCATTTGATGTTCCTCGCCAAATGGTCCTTAATCTTCGTCTCGTAGGCTTTTTGTATAAAATTTTAAGGCATTTCAATACGTTCAAAAGCGCGCCTGGCAGGAATCGAACCTGCGACCTCCTGCTTAGAAGTGGGCGCGCAAGGAGCTACACGCCAAAGTCTGTGATGCAATTTTCTCAGGTAACATGTCGGCATGAACATCGGCGTTCCGCGCGAAGTTAAGAACAATGAATTTCGAGTTGCTTTAACCCCTGCGGGCGCACGCGAATTAGTGAATAGCGGTCATTCGATCTCTATTGAAGCCGGAGCTGGACTAGGTTCAGCAATCCGTGACGAAGATTTCCAAAGAGTCGGAGTAAAGATAATCTCCTCTCCAGATGAACTTTGGTCGAGCTGCGATTTAATCTTGAAAGTTAAAGAGCCAATTGCATCTGAGTATCCTCGAATGCGCAGCGGACAAGTACTTTTCACTTACCTACATCTCGCAGCCTCTAAAGAATGCACTGACGCTTTGCTATCAAGCGGTATAACTGCGATCGCATATGAAACTGTCGAAGTAAATGGAACGCTTCCTTTACTTGCTCCGATGAGCGAGGTCGCTGGCCGCATGGCACCTCAAGTCGGCGCTGCTATGCTTCAGAAAAGTGCAGGAGGACGAGGAGTATTGCTCGGTGGCGTTCCCGGCGTTGGCCCCGGAAAAGTTCTCGTAATCGGGGGAGGAACCGCTGGACTTGCTGCTGCCACTATTGCTCACGGCATGAGAGCAAAAGTTACCGTGGTCGATACCAACCAGAGGAGATTGCAGAAAATCGACAATATCTTTGGCGGCTCAGTCACAACGTTGATGTCTAGTGCACACATTATTGAAGAAGAGGCTTTGCAATCAGATTTGATTATTGGAGCAGTCCTCGTCCACGGCGCAAAAGCCCCAAAACTCATCTCAAATGATTTAGTCAAGCGAATGAAACCTGGCTCTGTTCTGGTCGATATCGCGATCGATCAGGGTGGATGCTTTGAGGATTCTCGCCCCACAACTCACGCAGAACCAACCTTTAAAGTTCATGATTCAGTCTTATACTGCGTGGCAAATATGCCGGGAGCAGTTCCATTTACCTCAACTTACGCACTCTCTAATGCAACTTTGAAGTACACCTTGGCACTCGCCAATCTCGGGTGGCGTGAAGCGTTGCGCGCAGATGCCGGATTAGCCCTTGGCCTAAACACCTATGAAGGAAAGATCTATTACGAAGCCGTGGGCGCTGCTCACGGCATCAAATCCCATAAGTGGATTTTTTAGATGATTTTTTCTAAAGTTAGATTCGGTCACGAGTTCCAGATACAAGGCTCAAAGAGACTCAAGACTTTATTAAACGAGTTCACGAAGCTGGACGCCTCTAGGGCGAACTAGACAAGAAATCTGGTTTAAGGTACTTTTTGCGTAGGTCATGAGTTCCAGTTCATAGCCCCGGCTAACTGGACGGCAACCCTCCACCACGGTGGGGTGCTCCGGGTGAAGACCAGGTCAACTGCAAGGCGCCGTTGACAAGCGTGGGTCTGAATTAAGGACCCCTTAACTTTTTGAGGAGGAGAAGTGTCTACTTTTTCAGTTAGCAATGCCGAGTTCGAAACGCGTCAAATTCACGCGGGACAGGTTCCTGATCCGGCAACCGGAGCAAGAGCATTACCGATTTATCAGACAACTGCATACCAATTCCGTGACACTAAACATGCGGCTGACTTATTTGGTCTAGCAGAACTAGGAAATATCTACACCCGCATAATGAATCCAACTCAGGATGCAATAGAACAGAGAATTGCCTCACTTGAAGGGGGCGTTGCTTCGCTTCTTGTATCTTCCGGTTCAGCAGCAACGGCCTTCTCAATATTGAACGTTGCTGAAGCTGGCGACCATATAGTCTCTTCTCCATCTCTATATGGTGGCACCTATAACTTGTTCCATTACACCCTGCCTAAATTTGGAATCGAAGTCACATTTGTTGAAAATCCAGATGATCCGGAGAGCTGGAAAAAGGCGATAAAGCCCAACACGAAGGCTCTCTTCGGCGAGACTATTGCCAATCCGAAGAACGACGTTCTCGATATCGAAGCTGTCGCAAAAATCGCCCACGATTTTGGTGTACCGCTAATCGTAGATAACACAGTTGCTACACCATTTTTGATTCGACCGATTGATTTTGGCGCCGATGTAGTTGTGCATTCAGCCACGAAGTTCCTTTCGGGACATGGTAACGCCGTAGTTGGCGCTATCGTAGATGCCGGCCGATTCGATTATGCCAAGTACCCAGATCGTTTTAAGAATTTCAATCAACCGGATCCAAGTTATCACGGGTTGGTCTACGCCCAGGCTCTGGGAGTTGGATCCGCATTTGGCGCAAACCTCTCCTATATCTTCAAGATTCGACTAACTCTTCTTCGGGATATTGGCGCAGCCGTCGCCCCCTTTAATGCATGGCTACTTGCTCAGGGACTTGAGACTCTAAGTATTCGAATTGAACGCCATGTTGCGAATGCCAAGACAGTTGCAGAGTGGCTAGAGAAGCACCCACAAGTAGAGAAGGTGAATTACGCATCACTTCCTTCTTCACCATGGAATGCGCTTGCCAAAAAGTACTCACCAAAAGGAAGCGGAGCAGTTCTCTCATTTGAGATTAAAGGCGGTCTTGAAGCTGGAAAGAAATTTATTGAGGCGCTAAATATCTTCTCGCATGTAGCAAATATCGGAGATGTTCGCTCTCTTGCAATTCATCCTGCATCAACGACTCACTCCCAGTTGACGCCTGAAGAACAGGCAACAGCGGGCGTAACGCCCGGGTTGGTCCGATTGAGCCTGGGAATCGAGAACATCGCCGACATTAAGGCGGACTTAGAGAGGGCCTTTTCGGCTGCGAAGTGAGCTCTCTGAAACATGAAGTAACCGGCGCCTGGTTGGAGCATCATCCGCCAGGCGAACGGTTGTTCTTGGAGTTAGGTGATCTTGAACTTGAGTCTGGTGATGTACTACCAAAGGTAAAGATCGCATATCAAACTTGGGGTGAATTAAATTCGGATCGATCAAATGCAATTCTAATCAACCATGCCTTAACCGGTTGGTCTGATGTGCCGGCCTGGTGGCCCCAGATGGTTGGCCCGGGTCTACCTTTCGATACCGATAAATTCTTTATTATCTGCCCAAACGTAATAGGAGGCTGCCAAGGCAGCACTGGACCTTCATCTCTTGCACCTGATGGGAAGCGCTGGGGTTCACGCTTTCCATTCCTTACCGTTAGGGATTTGGTTAGAGCTGAAATTGAACTCTCAAACCAACTTGGAATTGATAGACATTTACTCGCGGTTGGGCCATCACTTGGTGGAATGCGATCTTTGGAGTGGGCGGTTGCCTATCCAGATCGCGTATTGAGCATATGCACCATTGGCTCTTCTGCAGTTGCCACCGGAGATCAAATTGGAGTTTGGAGTACCGAAATTCATGCGATCAAAGCTGATCCAAATTTTCTTGGCGGGGATTATTATGAATCAGGTCGAGGACCAATCGAAGGTATGGGGATAGCTCGCAAAATTGCTCATCTTTCTTATAGAACTGAATATGAGATGGATACGAGATTTGGTAGGGATCTTCAAGGCGATGGCTCTGGTCGATTTGCCGTCACTTCATACCTAGATCATCAAGCCAATAAACTCGCTAAGAGATTTGATGCCAATACCTACATCTCACTTGAAACGGTCATGATGACCCATGATGTGGGTCGAGATCGCGGCGGAGTTGAAGCTGCGTTAGCAAAGGTTGAGGCCTCTGTTGTTGTGGTCTCTATCGATACCGATCGCCTCTTTCCCCCTCGCCTACAAGAAGAGATAGTGCATTTAACCCCCAAAGCTCAGCCGCTACGTCAGATCTCCTCGCCATTTGGCCATGATGGATTCCTGATTGAAGTTGATCAAGTTGGAGAAGCTGTGCGTGAAGCCCTGGAATTAGCCCTGGAACGGGCCTAAAAAATGCTATTTAGCCTGTGGACAATTTATAATATAGCTATAGCCACCTAGTGGCAGAGAGCTAACAATTCGTTAGCTGAAAAGCAAAGGACAATTTGTGCCGCTGTCTCGTGCGCCCAAAAAAGGCCAGAAGGCTTCATTTAAAAGCGCCGTGAAAAAAGCAAAGAGTAAAGATAAGAAGAAGTCAGGTCCAAGACTTTTCCCAACCAAAGCCGAATTAGAAGCTATGAAGGCGGCTCGAGCTGCCGGCAAGAGTAAAGAGGATAAACCTAAAGGGCCAAGACTCTTTCCCTCTAAAGCTGAATTAGAGGCTATGAAATCTGCCAGCAAAACTGTTTTAGAGAAACCACAGGGTAAAAAAGTTGTAAAGATTGATGGTGAAGAGGTAGAACTCGAAGAAGTTGAATTAGAAGATCTTGAGAAACTTGTGGCGGAAACTGGCGAAGAATCCGGTGAAGCTCAATCTGATGTTCGTGTTGTAAACCTTACCGAAGAGGCAAAGCAAGAAGAGGGCGAATTTACCCTTAAGGATTCAGAGGAAGACGACGCTCCTCCTCAGACAGTTTTAACTGCGGGTGCGACCGCAGATCCCGTAAAGGATTATTTGAAACAGATCGGTCGCGTTCCTCTACTTAATGCAGAACTCGAAGTGGAGTTAGCGATGCGAATCGAGGCCGGATTATTTGCCGAAGAGAAACTTAATTCGGGAGAGAAACTGGAGAGATCAAATCGCAAAGAGCTCCAATTGATTGCCCATGATGGGAGGATTGCTAAGAATCATCTGTTAGAGGCCAACTTACGTTTGGTCGTTTCTCTTGCGAAGAGATACACCGGTCGTGGAATGCTCTTCTTAGATCTAATTCAAGAGGGAAATTTGGGATTGATTCGTGCAGTCGAGAAGTTTGATTACACCAAAGGTTACAAATTCTCGACATATGCCACCTGGTGGATTCGCCAAGCAATTACCCGAGCGATGGCAGATCAAGCAAGAACTATTCGAATTCCAGTTCACATGGTGGAAGTAATTAATAAATTAGCCCGCGTTCAGCGCCAGATGCTCCAAGATCTTGGCCGAGAACCGATGCCAGAAGAATTGGCTAAGGAATTGGATATGACCCCAGAGAAAGTAGTGGAAGTTCAGAAATATGGAAGAGAGCCAATTTCACTTCACACTCCACTAGGCGAGGAAGGCGATTCAGAATTCGGCGATCTAATTGAAGATTCTGAAGCGATAGTTCCTGCTGATGCAGTCTCTTTCACCTTACTTCAAGAACAGCTCCATTCAGTTCTCGATACTCTCTCTGAGCGAGAAGCCGGCGTCGTCGCTATGCGCTTTGGGTTAACCGATGGTCAACCCAAGACCTTAGATGAAATCGGGAAAGTTTATGGTGTTACCCGTGAGCGAATCCGTCAAATTGAATCAAAGACGATGTCAAAATTGCGACACCCCTCGCGATCCCAAGTTCTACGCGACTACTTAGACTAGGAGTTAGAGATGGAAGAGCGCGCAAAAATCTTTATTAAGCCAAATGGTTCAATCAGAGTAAGCGGCAAGGTCGATTTCGTTGATAGTGAAGGAAAGTTGATCGAGACGAAAGAGAATTTTTCTCTCTGTCGATGTGGCCATTCAAAAGAGAAACCATTCTGCGATGGATCTCACCGAGATGCTGGATTCCAAGGCTAATAATTCTCTCTGGGCTGACTCAAAAGAGAGATTTGAGGGGAAGTCTCTAGATTCAAATTTAGATTTTGATGTTGTAGTAATTGGCGGTGGCTTCTCAGGGCTTTGGACTGCTTTTCACCTAAATCATCTAGAGCCATCTCTTCGGATTGCAATCTTTGAAGCGCGAGAGATTGGTTTTGGCGCTAGCGGAAGAAATGGTGGCTGGACCTCCTCTGAATACCCCGTCTCTAAGAAGACTCTGATTCGCAAAATCGGATTACCTTCTACTGAAAGATTGTTCTCAGCGCTTAGCCAGTCAATAAATGAAATTGGTAAATTTGCGAAAAAGTATTCGCCAGAAGCGAACTTTACGAAATCGGGAAGCCTCTATTTCGCCCGCAACGAAGGACAACTACGACGACTAAAGGCGAAACCTGAGATTGGAGAATGGCTTAGTGAAAATGCTCTGAGGGATTTGATAAGTATTGAAGGGGCGCTTGCCGGAAGGTTTAATCCAGAGTGTGCAACCGTCCACCCTTACAACTTGCTGCAAGGGCTGGCCAAATCTCTCAATAAAAAAGGAATATCGATCTTCACAAATTCATGGGCTACGAGAGTCGACGGCGGAATCCTGGCAAGTAGCTTCTTTATAGGCGCTCCTTTAGTTGTTGAGGCCACTGAAGTTTATGGAAAAACTAATCGAAACTTTATTCCACTTTATTCACTCATGGTCGCAACCGAACCACTCTCAAACTCAATTTGGAGAGAGATTGGGAATAAAGAGAGATTTACATTTGCAGAGAATGCCCACGTCATTAACTACGCACAGCGCACTGCAGATGATCGTTTGGCGATCGGAGGTCGAGGAGCCACTTTGCCATTTGGATCGAAACTGCAAGAATCACGCGAGTCCCATCAAAAAGTTCATAAACGATTGATAGCTCTTGCAAGGTCTTGGTTTCCCGCTCTTACCAATGTCGAATTTACGCATCGCTGGGGTGGCGCGGTAGCAATAACGCGTGATTGGGAACCCTATCTGCAGTTTGACCGAATCTCTGGCTTCGGAAAATTAGGCGGATACGCAGGCGATGGGGTAACTATGAGTCATCTCGCCGGAAAGATCATGGCGCACGAAATTCTTGATTTAGATTCAGAACTCCGAAGTCTCCACTTTGTAAATAGGAATATAAGAAAATGGGAACCTGAACCAATTAGATACTTGGGAGTAAATGCTTTGATTTACCTAAGCACAATTTCGGACCTTGAAGAATCCCTAACGAATCGTTCTAGCAAGGTCAACCGATTTATCGAGCCGGTGATCCTTCGATAAGGCGATCCGTCTCATCTTGGATTCGCTTGGCTGATGCATATAGCCCTTCTTGGTATTTCTTGGCATGGTGACCACAGAAAAGTAACTCGAATCCGTTTGACATCACGGCGCGTACATACGCCTGGGCGCAACATCTATCGCAGCGGTCTAACGCATTTAATGGAGCGGTATCGAGGACTATGTTTTCAGTCATCATCCTGCCTTTCCTTAAGTCAAGAGAACATCAAACCATCCCGACTTTATTCCCGCACGATAAAGTCCCGGAAAGCGGAGAAATTTCGCGAAAATAATTGCATTTACGGGTTTTATGCACAATTTCACAGTGAATTCGGCGCGTAATCCCGGTATGTGGGATTTTGGGAGATACCCTTCCCAATCGTGGCTGAAAATGATTCGCGATCTGTTGAAAATAGTTACACCGCCAGAGATCTCTCAGTGCTCGAAGGCTTGGATGCTGTTAGAAAACGTCCAGGTATGTACATCGGTTCTACCGATGGCCGAGGTCTCATGCACTGCCTCTGGGAAATCATTGATAACTCGGTCGACGAAGCTCTTGCAGGTCATTGCAAGAAAATTGAAATTAATTTAGAACGTGATGGCTCTATCGAAGTGCATGATGATGGACGTGGTATTCCGATTGATAAAGAACCCAAAACTGGTCTGACTGGAGTTGAAGTTGTTATGACAAAACTTCATGCGGGTGGAAAATTTGGAGGCGGTTCTTATGCGGCTACTGGTGGTCTGCATGGAGTGGGTGCATCTGTTGTAAATGCTCTTGCCTCTCGACTTGATGTTGAGGTAGATCGAGGTGGCAAAATCTATTGGATGTCATTTAAGAGAGGCGTCGCCGGCATTTTCGATGGAGATGGTCCTAATGCCGAATTCAAAGCTCAATCAGGTTTACGTGTTATAGGAAAAGTATCATCGAAAATAACTGGCACCAGAATTAAATGGTGGGCTGACAAACAAATATTCATCAAAGATTCCCAATACGATCTCGAAGATATCTATGCTCGAGCGCGCCAAACCTCTTATCTTGTCCCGGGGCTTACTCTCGTAGTTAATGATAAAAGAAGTAAAGAGAAAACCAGCGAGAGTTTTATTCATAAAGGTGGCATTTCCGAGTATTGTAATTTTGTTCAGCCTGATGCTGCCGTTGGGGAAGTAATTCGGCTGACTGGCAAGGGGCACTATCAAGAGACCGTCCCAGTTCTTGACGATAAGGGCCACTTAGAGCCTAAAGATGTAGAGCGAGATATGGATGTTGACATCGCGATACGTTGGGGAAATGGTTACGAAACTACGCTTGGCTCATTTGTCAACATTATCGCTACTCCTAAAGGTGGAACTCACGTACAGGGGTTTGAGCGGGGACTAACTAAATCCATAAACGAGTACCTTCGAAGTAGCGGTACGCTAAAAAAGAACGAGCCAGATGTTATAAAGGACGACATGCTCGAAGGTTTAACCGGAGTCATAACCGTGCGTATGCAGGAACCACAATTCGAGGGTCAAACTAAAGAAGTTTTAGGAACTCCCGCTGTTGCAAAAATTGTAAATCAAGTCGTGGTAGATGAACTGAAGAATTTCTTCACCTCAAGTAAGCGGATTGATAAGGCAACTGGTCGTTTAGTCTTGGAGAAGATTGCTAACGCAGCCCGAACGAGGATTTCTACTCGAGCCCATAAAGAATTACAGCGCCGTAAAAACGCTCTAGAAAGTTCATCTTTACCGGCGAAACTTTCAGATTGCAGATCCGAAGATGTTTCGCGCACCGAGCTCTTTATTGTTGAAGGTGAATCAGCTCTTGGCACAACTAAGGCCGCTCGCAACTCTGCATATCAAGCTATTCTGCCGATACGTGGAAAAATCTTGAATGTTCAAAAGGCCTCGCTCTCACAGATGTTAGACAACGCAGAATGCGCAGCAATCATTCAAGTTATTGGCGCAGGCTCGGGCAAATCTTTCAATATAGAAGATGTTCGCTACGGTCGAATCATCCTTATGTCTGATGCAGATGTCGATGGAGCGCATATTCGATGTTTACTTCTAACTTTAATCTATAGATATATGCAGCCACTTATAACCGAAGGACGCGTTTTCGCTGCCATACCTCCATTACATCGAATCGAAGTTCTCGGTTCAGGCGGCAAGAGAGGCGAATTCCACTACACATATTCTGATGATGAGATGAAGAAGCGCCTTAATGAATTGAAGAAGCAGGGCAAAAAATGGCGTGAGCCAATTCAGCGATATAAAGGACTTGGTGAAATGGATGCTGATCAACTTCGCGAAACGACAATGGACCCTAATCACCGAACCCTGCGCCGAATTACGATCAATGATGCCTCAGATGCTGAAAAACTCTTTGAACTATTAATGGGTAATGAAGTCGCGCCTCGTAAAGATTTTATCTCAGCAGCAGACGTCGATAGAGAGCGTATAGACGCTTAAAGTATTAAGGTTCTACGTGGTGTTGCAAATTTAGCAGAAACTTCCTTTAACTCTTCCGAAACCTTTTTTCTAAGTGCCTCATCATTCTTAAGAAGCGCAGTAAGAGAAGAAATTTCACTCTTTAAACTCTTCTGCTCCGTTTCGAGTTCCACCTTTGACATTTTTGTTAGTCGGCGGAGTGGCATGTCGAGAATATGGTTCGCTTGTTCCTCCGTTAACTTGAAAGCTTTAATCAGAGCTGCTTTTGCAGAGGCAGCATCATCACTCCCGCGCACAATCTTCACCACTTTATCGATATCTAAAATGGCCTTAAGAAGTCCGTCGACCAGATATAATCTGTCTGAGGCTTTTGCTTTTCTAAATTTCGAGCGCCGTGTTACTACATCTATGCGATGATCAATAAAGACTTGAAGGAGTTCCTTTAAGCCGAGCGTCCTAGGTTTGCCTCCAACAAGAGCCACTGCGTTGATAGAGAAGGCGTCCTCGATAGGGGATAAGCGATAGAGATTTTCCAGCACTTTTTCTGGTTCGAAACCATTCTTAACTTCTATCACGACTTTAGTTCCGTTTTGGCCGTCCGTTAAATCTATGATGTCGGAAATACCTTGAATCTTCTTTCCTTTAACAAGATCGCTAATTCGCTCCACTATTTTCTCGGGCCCAATATTAAATGGTAATTCTGTAATGGTTATTCCCTGTTTTCTTGCTGAAACTTTCCCAATCTCTGATTTAGCTCTTACTTTGAATGCGCCTCTCCCAGATTGGTAGGCCTCGAGCAAACCTTCTTTATTAATTAGCGCCCCTCCTGTTGGGAAATCTGGACCAGGAATATGTTTCATCAACTGCTTGACTGTGGTATTCGGATTCTCGATTAGGTGAATGGCAGCAGAAATAACCTCCGCTAGATTATGGGGAGCCATATTTGTAGCCATGCCAACAGCAATTCCAGTCGCACCATTTACCAATAAGTTTGGAAATGCTGCAGGAAGTACGGTTGGTTCCAGAATTTGTCCATCATAATTTGCGCCAAAATCGACAGTATCTTCATCTACTTCATCAACCATCATTTGCGCTGCCGCAGCTAGTCTCGCTTCGGTATAACGCATAGCCGCTGGACCCGCGTCAAGAGATCCAAAGTTTCCGTGACCATCAATTTGTGGCAATCGCATCGAAAATGGCTGAGCCATTCGAACCAGCGCATCGTAGATAGCGCCATCGCCATGGGGATGAAGTTTTCCCATTACTTCACCCACTACTCGTGCGCTCTTAACATGGCCTCGCTCAGGGCGTAAGCCCATTTCGGACATTTGGTGGAGAATTCGCCGCTGCACGGGCTTTAGTCCATCTCTGGCATCTGGTAACGCGCGAGAGTAAATAACAGAATAGGCATATTCTAAGAATGATTCAGATAATTCATTAGAGACATCTATATCAACAATTTTGCCCGCAAATTCCCCAGGTTTGGGCCCCGTCTTGTTTTCACGCTTCGCCACGGCGCGATTCTGCCAACCCTCTACTCGTTTCCTAGGCAATGACGCTCGGTCTGGCCCCGATATTTGCAACACACTCGGCTGCAACTTTGCATCCCGATTGCAAAGCATTTTCAATTTCTCCTGAAGTGAGCCAACCGGCTATAAATCCGGCGGCAAAGGCATCTCCCGCTCCAGTGGTATCGACAACTTCAACAGATCGCGCATTCACTGAAGTTATAGAACCATTTCGGATTTTTGCACTGGCGCCATTTCTGCCGCGTTTTATCACAGTGCAAAATGAATAACGTAGGAGGAAATCTAACATTTCCTCAATAGAGTCGCGTTGAGAAAGGAATTGCGCCTCCTCTTCATTGAGAAGTAAAAAGTCGACACCGTCAATATCCTTCAAAAGCCTCTCTCGATCATAACCCCTCATCAGGCCAGTAGAAGCGGGGTCTAGAAAAATCAATTTGTTTAGTCGCTTAACTTTTTCAAGAATCATTAGAGCAGAGTCTGATGACTCCTTATCAAATAATGAATACCCTGAAAGATATAGCGCGTCAAATTCGATATCAGGAAAATCTGAGATGGTTAAATGTGAATTTGCACCCCTTGAAGGAAACATGGTTCTTTCGCCACTCTCGTCGACCAGCACTACAACGGTTCCAGTGCTACTGCCTTTGGTCTCAATATCTTCAAACCTAACTGAATTATTTTTTAACTCTGAGGTGAAAGATTTACCTGTTGCATCATCTCCGACGCGGCCAACAAAAACCGAATTGATGCCCAAACGCGCCGCCCAAACCGATGTATTAGCAGCTGCTCCACCCCTCCGGATAGATATGATCGAAGGCGTATCACTATTGAATTGAATTTCACCTTGGTATTTGACAACGACATCAATCATGGCATCGCCCACGCAGATTAATCTCATTTGGATAGATGAACAGCTATTTCAGCAGCTAGTTGCGCATTTGCTTTAATAATTTCAATATTGACCCGTAGAGACTCCCCATTGCTGTTTTTATGAAAATACTCTAGGAGAAATGGCGTTACATCTTTACCTGAAACTCGATTTGTACTCGCTGAATTGAGTCCTTCTTCAAGTAATTTGGAATGAAGCCTAGGATCCATCTCATTAATTACCGGATTCGCTACAACTAAACCTTTTTCCGTAATACCAGCGGATATCTGCCCCTTCCACAACCGAGCAATTTCTTCCGGGGTATCTAATTGGTGCTCAAGGGCGTATCCGCTATCAGCGAGATAGAAACCAGGAAACTTAGAGGTCTGAAAGCCAACGATTGGGACAGAGTAAGTTTCAAGTCTCTCCAGAGTGGCTGGAATATCAAGTATGGATTTGGCACCTGCGCAGACAACTATTACCGGGATACTGCTTAGAGAGTGGATATCTGCTGACTCGTCCCAAGTTTGTTCGGCGCCACGGTGGACGCCCCCTAAACCGCCGGTCGCAAAGATTTGAATATTGGCCAATCTGGCAATGTGAGACGTTGCCGCGACCGTAGTTGCGGCACTGCTTCCACGAGTCAAATGGAAAGGTATATCGCGTATCGATGCCTTTGCGACATTATTGTCATTAGCTAGTAGCTCCAACTCTGCATCTTCCAGTCCAATATTTATTACACCATCAATGATTGCAATGGTTGCAGGTGTTGCTCCGTGATTTCGAACCACAGCTTGTACTTCCAGCGCGACCTCTAAGTTTTTAGGTCTAGGTAAGCCATGCGCAATAATTGTGGATTCTAGAGCGACAATTGGACCTTTAGCCGCCAAAGCGCTCTTTATCTCGCTTGAGTATCGGATCATCAAGAGAAAGATTACTGGAAAGATGGGCACATGGAATTAACTCTCGGAGATGTAAGCGATTCCATTTTTGCCTCGCTCGGCGTCTCAGGATGTAGAAACGATTTGAGAATTCCAGCTCACAGCGAAGCCAGGGATTGTCTTGTGCTTATCGATGGTCTTGGTAAAAATGCGCTCGAGGAATACGCACAAAAGCAGAAATTTGTTACTGAATTCGAATATATTAGAACGCTATCAGCAACGTTTCCATCTACTACCGCAGCTGGCCTAACCACATTGGGAACTGGGTTGCCCGTCGGGAAGCATGGCATGGTTGGTTACACAATGCGTGTCCCTAATAGCGGAAATCCAGAGAGAATTCTTAATGCGCTTAAATGGGACGAAAGAGTAGATCCCGAAATCTGGCAACCAAATCCAACCCTGTTCCAACGCGCAACCAGTTCGGGAGTGGCAGTCAGTCATATTGCGGCAGCGCGGTACGAGAATTCCGGATTCACAAGAGCCGCACTTCGTGGTGCGGTCTATAGAAAAGCAAATACAATCTCAGAGCAAATAGCAGCAACTCTCGAAGCCCTTAGAGCCCCACGCAGTTTTTCGTACGTCTATATGAATGATGTAGATGAAGCATCGCACGCCCACGGTATGGGTTCAAAGAGATTCTTAAATGCATTAGAGAAGGTTGAAGCTCTTATTTCAGGATTGATTAAAGAACTTCCATCTGGAGTTCGTATTTGGATTACTTCTGATCATGGAATGATCAATAAACGGGATCATGTTGTAATTGGAAAAAATAATGATCTATTAACTGACGTAAACTTAATGGCAGGTGAACCCAGGGTTCGTTATCTCTACCTCTCGCTTGAGAATATGGAGAAGGTAGCAAAGAGATGGCTTGATTACTTTGGACCAAAGATAGAATTGAAAACTCGTTCCGAAGCTATCTCTCAGAAACTTTTTGGAGATTCAGTCTCAGAAGAATTTTTAGAACGTATAGGAGATTTGATCGTGATTGCTAAAAACGATCTGATTCTGGTTGAACAAGAGCGAGAGTTACTGCAAATAGCGATGGTTGGTCATCACGGAGGATTGACACGAGGCGAGGTGGAAATTCCTCTCCTATTCCATGAGACTTAGTTGTCAGTTTCCTCTTTTTTCTTCCTTCTGCCGAACATAATGTCATCCCAAGATGGAATTGAGATTCTTTTAGTAACCCCATCCTGTTGCGCATCCACGGGTATTTCTTCAAGTTCGGGGGCCTTATCGGTGCGGACTGCAACAAGTCTCGGCGGAGTCGGAGTTTCTCCATCCGCGGGGAACAAGACTCCATGCTCCGTCAATCGATCAGGTTTAGTAGATTGCTTCGTCGGCTCCTCGCCGCAAATCCACTTTGCGCCATCATCTGAAGCGACCAGAGTTCTCATATTTGAGTCGAAGATCCAAATAGCTTGACGCGCGCCCTCGCTGGCTGGATAGGTAAGAATTAAATGCCACGCGCCATTCTCTAGTCGCCACGTGTTCCAAGAAACTTGATTCATATTAACACCGCGAGGCGCCAAGCGCGCCACGACTAAATCATGAAGATTTAACGAAGTACCTTTTGGGGTCGACTTCTCAGCCTGTTCAATTATCCAGACACGCTCTTGCAGTATTGGACTTGCATACCTTTCAATCTTTTCAAGTGGTAGGCCTGTTGCTCTCGAAACTCCTTCAAACGTCTCTCCAGCTCGTAATCTTGCTTGAATTTCTTTGACAGAAAATGTAGCGGCATCATCACGAACTGCACTTAATCTTCGATCGATAATTGAATTCTTTAAGCCATCAGTTATGCGAACTTTGAAAGAATTGCCTAGATCATCTGAGAACTCAAGGTAATCACCGTCGAGTGAACGACCTGAAAATCTAAGTTCTGACACAGGGGTAGGTTGCCATATCGAACAGTCACTTTTGGGGAATTTAACGCGATGTCCCTGAAATCTTCATTTTCCATACAGCAAGGAATGGAAGCAGCGAGGCTACTGATAGAGCCATACAGGCCAATGGAACAATAAATGCGACAGAGATACCTTGTGTGTCAATAATGTAACCAGTTAGCGCGGGCGGTATTGCGCCACCAAGACTCAAGGCCGAAATCGCCCATGCCAATACTTCAGTTTTACGCTCCTCCGGGACGGAACGCTCCGCGAGCGCAAATCCAGAAGTAAGTAAAGGAGCAATCGCAAGCCCATTGAGAAATAGCGAAAAACTTAACAAAAGAAAATTTCCAGGCAGAATTACAGCGGTAATGTAAATGGGAATTGTAAGAAGGAATAAAGCCAAAATTGATTTAATAAATCTGATCGAATCACTTCGCTGCCATTTGATGGAACCAATGGCAATAGCTGATATTCCGCTACCTAAAGACCAAACTGCAACTAAGAGACCGCTAAATTCTCGCTCGCCAAATTCATCCGCATATCCAACGATTACTAACCCGGCAGCGCTAAAGAAAGATCCGCAAAGCACGAGAGGAAGGAAGACTGCTTGAACTAGCCTCTCTTTTATTAAGAGAGAATGATCGGCGTCCGGATTCTTTGGATGCGGTTTTGGTTCACTGGATTTTTGACTTGAGAAGAGATATGCACCAGTTGCAACAAAGAACATAGCAGAAAAAATCGCATATTCTGGAGCAAAAGTAGCAGCTAGCAACGTTGCGAGAACGGGTCCTAAAGTAAAAATTACTTCGTCTACAAAAGCTTCAAACGAGTATGCAGTATCAGTGAGAACTTTATCTTTTTCTCCAATGGCGTAAATCCAACGACGTCTAACCATTTGACCGGAACCGATAACAAAAGACTCAAAGAGTAAGGCGCTGGTGAACCACAAAACAGTTGGCGCGTCTGTTTTCAATAATATTACGAAGGCAGCCATAAAAAAAATATGCAAGGGTGCTGTAATCTTTAGTATTCGAGATTGGCCATATTGATCGGCGGCTCTCGACCAGAGAGGCGCTGCAATAGAAATCACGATTGAACCGGCCATGGACAGGACTCCAGCCATTGAATAAGAGTCGGTTTCAGCGACCACAAATAGAACCATCGCTAAATAGAGCATTGAGATTGGCAGCCTGAGAATAAATGCAGCGAATGAGAATTTCCATCCACCAGGTACACTAAAAAGTCTACGATAGTTGTGTTGCATTTCGAGAAGTCTACTTGTGATTAGATTCCTCTATGACCGAGATTATTGAATTACGTGATATCGCTCTAAGAATCGCCCTTGAAGCCGGTAAGTTGTTATCAGATCGACCTGAAAACTTTAGTCTCTCAGAGAAAAGTGGAGTTTTGGACTTTGCAACTCAGATGGATCAGGCGAGTGAGGAATTAATTGCAGACTTGATAAAGAAGATAAGACCAAACGATTCTATTTTAGGCGAAGAGGGAGCCACCAAAACTGGGAAAAGTGGATATACCTGGGTCATAGACCCAATTGATGGGACTGTTAATTATCTCTACGGAGTTCCTGGATGGTGTGTCAGTATTGCGATAAAGCATGATGACAATGTGGTGGCAGGAGTTGTCCATGCTCCATCACTAGGTAAAACGTGGAGCGCAGTGCTCAATCAAGGAGCGGAATGCAATGGTAAGGCCATTAAATGTAATGAACCAATTGCCCTTTCAAAGTCTCTGATTGGGACCGGGTTTTCTTATGATTTGAGTTTGCGAGTTGTGCAAGGAGAGATGTTTAATCATCTAATAACACGAATTCGTGACATCAGAAGACTGGGAGCATCCGCAGTGGACATTTGCTTTGTTGCCTCAGGAGTTTTGGATGCCTATTATGAAGCAGATGTTTACGAATGGGATTTTGCTGCTGCCGGCTTAATTGCACGCGAATCAGGAGCTAAATTTCTTGCAGTTCCCACAATGCCTGGTGGATCACAATATTTTGTAATGGTCGCTGGCCCCTCACTTTATCGGGAGTTGGGCCAGGAAATGATTTCGGATGGGCGCTGGATAAAGGCAATTTAGCGCTTAGCGCTGCCTTATGGCAGGATACGCCGGTTAGCCCAAGACCAATCTTTAAGGAATTAGACATGAACGTATTAGACGCGGTAGACGCAACATCGCGCCGGAAAGATATTCCAAATTTCCGCCCTGGCGATGAGTTAAAAGTTCATGTTCGAGTCATTGAGGGAAACAAGAGTCGTATCCAGGTTTTCCAAGGCTTAGTTATTTCCAGAAAGGGCTCGGGAATCCGCGAAACTTTTACCGTAAGAAAAATATCCTATGATGTTGGCGTCGAACGCGTTTTTCCAGTTCATGCGCCTGTTATTGAAAAAATTGAATTGGTGCGAAAGGGAGAAGTTCGAAGATCGAAGCTTTACTACTTAAGAGATCTGCGAGGTAAGGCAGCCAAGATTCGTGAGCGCAGAGATGGAACAGATCTTGAGACAATTTATTCAGAGAGCCCTTCCGAAAGCTCAAATACTGAAGCGAATATTGAGCCAACAGCAGTCGCGGACATTAATGAATCTCCGGCCGAAGTAACTCCTGAGTCCGAAGAGAAAACCCAAGCTTAAATAATGGCCTCTCGCAAAGGCTCTACCCTTCGCGAACTTCCGATACTTGTCGCATCAGCATTAATACTTTCAATAATCATAAAAACGTTTCTTATTCAATTTTTCTATATCCCATCGGGATCAATGGAAAATACCCTGCTGGTAAATGATCGTGTTGGCGTAAATAAATTTGGTGCACTTTTTAGTGAAGTAAAACGCGGCGATGTGGTTGTTTTCCGTGATCCAGCAGATTGGTTGCCGCCTGCCACTGATGAAAGTACTGGGTTGGGCAAGGCAATAAAGGATTCACTAGTTTTTGTTGGAGTTCTCCCTGATCCAGCCAAACAATTTTTGATTAAGAGAGTAATAGGAGTGAGTGGCGATCGAGTTGTTTGTTGTAGTACAGAAGGTAAACTTGAAGTTAATGGCGTTGCGGTGGACGAGCCCTATATCTATCCGGGCGATGCTGCATCTGAAATGAAGTTTGATGTTAAGGTTCCAAGAAATTTTGTATGGGTAATGGGTGATCACAGGGGAGCCAGCGCAGATTCCCGATTCCATACTGACGATCCAAACAAGGGCATGGTGCCTTTAAATCGCGTAACGGGAAGGGCGGTTGTTGTTATTTGGCCAGTTTCGAATTTGGGACTAATTGAGCGTGGCTTTGAGTTGGCGAAGATCCCAACAGCTAAGTGATTGATAAAAAACTCCAAAAGGCGGGCATCAAGAGAATTGCCGGAGTAGATGAGGCTGGACGAGGCGCTTGTGCCGGACCACTTGTTGTTGCTGCGGTAATAATTGAAGACTTAGATAATCAGTTCACTGAAGGCATAAGAGATTCTAAAGAATTATCTCCCACTGAGCGCGAGATGCTTTTCCCCAAGATACTAGAAATTTCAACCTCCTTTGCAATCATTGAAATTTCTCCTTCCGAAATTGACGCGAAAGGACTGCATAAGTGCAACATTGAGGGAATGCGAAGAGCAGTTACTTCGCTAGCAGTGCGGCCAGATTACGTTTTGACCGATGGATATGAAATACCTGGAATTGAAGTTGCGAACTTAGCTGTTTGGAAGGGTGATCAAGTATCACTTTCGATATCTGCTGCTTCCATAATTGCCAAGGTACATCGTGACAGATTGATGATTGAACTTGATCGGGAATTTCCAGGCTATCGCCTGGCAGAGCACAAAGGTTATGCGACAGCCGCCCATGAAGCAGCCATAAATAAGTTAGGCATCTCAAGTATCCACCGAAAAAGCTATTCAAATGTAGCAAAATTTCTATAATCCATAGATTTCTAATTGGCAATGAATTTCGGAAATCGTAAGTCTATTTTGCGTTGATGGTTCTGACGCCCAAGGCATCAGAACTAGGTAAGACCGGAGAGATTTCTAACTAGAAATAGATTGATAGCCGCGTACGCCAAAGCCACCATCGTTGTCGAAGCAGCTTTCAGAGGTGGCTCACTTAGTACAGCGCGCGACGCAGCGGAATTACTTCGGATTGTGCTTGCAGTGCCAGGACCAATTAACTCACCTTCAAGTGATGGCTGCCATCGACTCATAGGCGAAAGATGTGCAGAAATAGTGACCTCAGTAGCGGATGCAATGGAATTTCTCTCTGATAAACCATGTACTCTTTACTTAAATGCCTCATAAATCAGCCTTCATTTCTATCGTGGGTCGACCCAACACTGGTAAATCAACGCTCTTAAATACTCTTGTTGGTAAGAAAATTTCAATTACTTCTCACCATCCCAATACGACACGATTAGCAATCAAAGGAATTCTCACCGAAAAGGACTACCAGCTTATTTTTATCGATACACCGGGTTTACATAAGGCCAAAACCTCGCTCGGAACAACTTTGAACCAGGTCGTGCATAGCAGTATCAAGGATGTGGATATCGTAATTCAATGCTTACCTGCTATTGAGTCTATTGGCTCAGGGGACTTGTACATAGCCCGGCAAATTTCTGCACAAAGTTCAATGAAACGAATTTGTGTAATCACTATGGTCGAAATGGTAAATAAACAGGATCTAGCAAAGCAATTAATTTCTGCCCAGGATTTGGCAAATAAAGCTGGCTTCTCCTGGGATGAGATTGTCCCGGTCTCAGCCTTTACCGATGAGCAGATTCAGCTCCTCATTGATCTACTGGTCAAGCATGCGGAAAATGGGCCGGTCTTCTATCCCTCAGATATGTTGTCAGACCAAGATAAATTGATTTCAGTTGCCGAACTAATCAGGGAATCTGCAATCTCCAATCTCAGAGAGGAAGTTCCTCATTCAGTTGCGGTTAAAGTGGACGATTTGCAAGAGAGACCCGATGGAAAACTTGTAGATATCCATGCCTCAATCATCGTCGAAAGGGATAGCCAAAAAGCAATTCTCATCGGAAAAAGGGGCTCGAATCTCAAAGAGATTGGTACGAATGCTCGTAATGAAATTGAAAAGATTCTATGTAGGAAAGTTTATCTCGCTCTTCATGTAAAAGTTATTGAAAATTGGCAAAAGGATTCAAAAGCACTTCAGAAATTGGGTTTTATTCAAAACTAAGAGGCGAAAGTTGCATTTCTTGGCTTCCGACTTGCAAAGTAAGATCCAATTAATACAAGTGGTAATCCGATCAAAATTGCGAGCGTGATTGGCTCATTCAAAATCACTACACCAAGTAAGACCGCAACTGCAGTGTTTGGATAGACCACCAACGAAGCTCTGGCTGGACCAATCTCATCCAGCACAATGAAGAATACCCAGAATGCGATACCGCTACTCAGGACACCTAGCCCAACGGTTGCTAGAACTGAATTAAAAGAGGGAGAAGTTACAGGAGCATTGACTAAGGCAAACGGAGCGAATAGCAATGCTGCTGCAGTCATAGCAACACCGTTAATTGCGACACCAGGTACGTCATTTACTTTGCGAGAGATCATATTAGTTGCCCAGGCATAAGCGGCAGCGGCAATCAAAACTTGAAGTAGAGCCCAGGAATTACTGAAGTCCGAAACGCTTTCAATGCCGACAATCAAAACAATGCCAACTAGACCGATAGCGATTCCAATGATTCTTATTCGATGCGCAGCCGTTGAATCACCTGTGTGATGTGCGAATAACGTAGCCCAGATTGGAACAGTTGCCACAAGTAGAGCGACTACTCCAGACGAGAGATTTCGTTGAGCATTTGTAATCAAAGTCCAAGGTATGACCATTTCAAGGATGGAGTAAAAAAGAATATATTTCATATAGGGCCGAATATTTCGAAAAGCTCCTTGGTGAATCGCGATTGGGATCAAAAGAGCCGCTCCTATTGCTAATCTTGCAAAGACAATTACCGAAATAGACAACTCTTCTACAGCAACTTTCATGAACAGATAAGGAACACCCCAAAGCACTCCAACAAGCGAGAATAGAAGCCAACTGCGTCGCGACATTAAATGCTCCGATATACGTTAATGGTTTGTGCCACTACTTTATCCCAGCCAAATTCAGCAATTGCGCGAATCCGCCCATTCTTTCCAAAACTTTCTGCGAGATTTGAGTCACGCATGACTTTGAGCATGCTCATTCGAAGGGATTCTTCAAATTCTTCATCTACGCTTGAATGTTCTACCAAGACACCTGTCATGCCATCTAATACCAATTCAGGAATGCCACCCACAGCGGTCGCTACGACAGCTGTTTCGCATGCCATTGCTTCAAGATTAACAATTCCGAGGGGTTCGTAGATTGAGGGACATACGAAGATATCAGCATGGGTCAAGAGAGAAATTAGATCTTCTTGGGGTAACGTTTCTCTAATCCAATCGAGAGTAGGCATGATTTGGGATCCAACATAATCTCTATGATGACAAAAGATGGGGCCGCAAAAGTATACGATTTTGCGAACAATATTGTGCCTGAAGAAACTGCTAGAGATAAAGGCTATTGGCGTGATGTGGGAACTATAGATTCACACTACGACGCACATATGGATCTTGTCTCAGTTCATCCAATTTTTAATCTTTACAACAGAAATTGGCCAATACTTACAAATCCACCTTCATTACCCCCAGCCAAGTTCTCCGAGAATGGTCGCGCATTTGATTCCGTAGTGGGGGCCGGTTCAATAATTGCAGGAGGAGTCTTGAGCTCCACAGTTGCCCCATATGACGTGTTGGTTGGAAAGGATTCAGTTATCGAAGGATCGGTTTTGATGCCTTCGGTTCGCATTGGCGATAAAGTAAAGATTCGAAATGCCATTCTTGATAAGAACGTAGTTATCGAGCCTGGCGCAGAAATAGGTTTTGATGAAGAGCGGGATCGAGCACGATTTACAGTTTCCGATGGCGGAATTGTTGTGGTTGGCAAAGGGGAGATAGCAACTCTCTAGATCTCTCCAGCAAGAAGCCCTTCAATTACTTCATTACCGCGAGTAATCGTCGCTTCGATATCCCTCAATTTCTTCATCCCATTTAATTGTTGAAACATTCTATGGTTCTTCTTAAAGTGATCACGGTTCCTATATAAGTAATGCCAATAAAGTGTCGTAAATGGACACGAATCATCTTCAACTCTAGTTTTTGGGTTATAGGCGCAGTCACCGCAGTAATCTGACATCCGGGAAATATATGCGCCACCAGCGATGTAGGGTTTTGTTGACATCCTTCCACCGTCCGCATGCATGCTCATCCCAATAACATTTGGAACCATCACCCAATCAGCAGCGTCAATAAAATTATTTCTCATCCATGTCAATAACTCAACAGGGGATACATCGCAAAGTGCTGCGAGATTGCTTAAAATCATTAGCCGTGGTATGTGATGCACCCAACCTCGCCGTTCCACCCCTGCAATTGTCTCTGAGACGCATTTCATTTTCGTCGATCCGGAATTTTCAAATAGAGGGAGTAGCGGATTCTTAGAATTTAAGAAGTTACTTTCTCGATACTTCTCACCGAAATACCAATACAGACCATTTATGTATTCACGCCACCCGATTATTTGTCTAATAAAGCCTTCACAGGATGCTAAAGAGATATTTCCTTTTTCAAATTCTTTTAATGCAGCGTTAATGATTTCATCTGGCGTCAAAAGTCCAATATTTAGATAAGGACTCAGCAGAGAGTGATGAAGAGCCCAAGATTTGACAGTCATCGCATCCTCAAACGGTCCAAAATTAGCAAATGAACTTTTGAGAAAACTCTCAAGTTGAGCTAAAGCAGCTTTACGAGTCGTACCCCATATCGTTTCATCAAGTGATCCGCTAAGATTTAAATCTCTTAACTGGACGATAACTTCTTCGTCAATACTGTCTCTCTTGTGATGCGGATAGGTTGGCCAACGATAATCAGATTTTGGGGGAGGCTCACGATTTTCATCATCATAATTCCACCTTCCTCCCAAGGGTTCGCCATCAGAAATAAGTATTCCAAGTCGCTGCCTTTGCCATCTATAAAAATTCTCCATTTTTAAACTCTTCTGACTCTTCGACCACTGCTCAAAAAGTGCTCGAGGAGTCAAAAAGAGATCATTCGGGACGAACCGCACCCCAATATCAGCGAGAGAATTGGTTAGACGGTACGAAGAAGGCTCTACGCAAATAATCTCTCTATATTTTTTGGAGAGACTCTGAATACCACTGGCGCTATCTTTTGATTTTATGTACATAACTTCAAAACCCTCGGTTTTGAGCTCATCGGCAAAATGACGCGCAGCGGACAACAAAAAGAAGAGGCGCTGGCGATTCCATCTTGCACCCTTGATCATTTGCTGGCTTTCAACAAATACAATTGAGTGGGTCTCGGGTTGCGCGCCTGCCAGTGCACCTTTATTTCGATTTAGATTGTCATGCGCTACATAAATTAGAGTCTTGTCCATCGCCAGAAGAGTAGTCCGACCTTGCTAGAATCGCGTGCTGGATCGATGAAGATCACAAGCTCGAGAGTCGGAGAAATCGAATGCGGTTTGGTGTCCTCACTGGCGGAGGAGATTGTCCAGGTTTAAACGCGGTGATTAGAGCCGTTGTCCGTAAAGGTGAAAAAGAGTACGGATATGAGTTCATTGGTTTCAGGGATGGCTGGAAAGGTCCGCTTGAGGGATTGACCATGCCACTCAACATAAAGGCAACGCGAGGGATACTCCCACGCGGAGGAACGATTCTTGGGTCATCAAGAACCAATCCATTCAAAATCGAAAATGGCGTTGCAAGAATCAAAGAGAATTTAGCCAAAATGAATGTTGATGCGCTCATTGCAATTGGCGGAGAAGACACGTTAGGGGTAGCCACGAAACTAGATGCGCTAGGCGTAAAAGTAATTGGCGTCCCAAAAACAATTGATAATGATTTGAACAACACTGATTACACATTTGGCTTCGACACCGCAGTAAATATTGCAGTTGAAGCGATTGACAGATTACACACGACTGCCGAATCGCATCATCGCACTTTGATTGTTGAAGTTATGGGAAGGCACGCAGGATGGATTGCACTTCACTCGGGAATGGCCGGAGGTGCATCTTGCATTTTGATTCCTGAAATTCCTTTTGATATCGAAAAAGTTTGTAAGTATGTCGAATCTAGATTTAAACAATCGTATGCCCCAATCATTGTTGTGGCTGAAGGCGCATTACCAAAAGATGGAACGATAGTTACCAAGGATGGATCTTTAGATGCGTTTGGTCATGTGAAGCTCTCGGGTATTGGCGAATGGCTGGCAAAAGAAATTGAATCAAGGACCGGCACAGAAGCTAGAACTTCAATTCTGGGACATATTCAAAGGGGCGGTACTCCAACCGCTTTTGATCGAGTTCTAGCAACTCGTTTTGGTATTCACGCAATAACTGCAGCCCACGCTGGAGATTGGGGAAAGATGGTGGCGCTACATGGAACCAAGATTGAGAGAGTGCCGCTAGCTTCTGCAACTGAGAAGCTAAAAACCGTAGATCCAAGCCTGCTCGCAGAAGCCGAAGTCTTCTTTGGATAATTGTGTAGCAAGAATCCTTCAAACCTATCTACCCTTATGCCATGAGTAATTTAATTGAGAAGCTCTTCGACAACTCTCTAGCTATTTCACAACAACCTGCTTGGCCAAACCGTGAGAAATTAACGCAAGTCGTAACGGAACTTCAAACTTTTCCGCCACTTGTTTTTGCTGGGGAGTGTGACAATCTAAAAATTAAAATTGCTCAAGCTGCTTCCGGTGAAGCATTTTGGTTGCAAGGTGGAGATTGCGCGGAGACTTTCGCGGCGGCGACTGCTGACTCAATTAGAAATCGAATAAAGACCATTCTTCAGATGGCTGCGGTGCTTCAGTACGGAGCGAGTATGCCGGTGATAAAGGTCGGTCGAATGGCCGGTCAATTTGCAAAACCTCGAAGTAATGACATGGAAAAGCGTGGAGACGTAGAGTTACCGGCGTATCGAGGAGATGCCGTAAACGATCTCCAATTTACAAAAGAGGCTAGAACGCCTGATCCAACTCGTTTGCTAAAGGTTTACCACACTTCTTCCGCAACACTTAATTTAGTTCGAGCCTTCACTCAAGGCGGCTTCGCAGATTTGCGACTTGTTCATGAGTGGAATAAAGGCTTCGTGAGAGATTCAGAAATTGGATCTAGATATGAAGCCCTCGCAAAAGAAATAGGTCGCGCACTTGAATTTATGAAATCTGCGGGCGTAAACCCAGAAGAGTTTAAGACTGTTGATTTTTACTCGTCGCATGAAGCTTTAATTCTCGAATATGAGAAAGCACTTACACGGATTGATTCAAGGTCTGATCAGCCATACGACGTTTCAGCTCATTTCCTCTGGATTGGTGAGCGCACAAGACAGGTTGATGGTGCGCATATAGATTTTGCAAAGAAAATCCGGAATCCAATTGGTGTAAAAATCGGTCCAAAAACTTCTCCAGCCGATGTTATGGCTCTCATAGAAACTTTGAATCCACAAGAAGAGCCCGGAAGATTGACCTTCATAACACGAATGGGTGCAAAAAATATTCGTAATTCACTGCCGCCGCTTGTTGAAATGGTAAAGAAAAGTGGCAGAAAAGTGCTTTGGGTTTGTGATCCAATGCATGGAAATACTTATGAAGCGCCTACTGGTCATAAGACTAGAAGTTTTGATGACGTTATGAATGAAGTTCGAGGATTTTTCGAAGTTCATCACAAACTTGATACCTACCCAGGAGGTATACATGTTGAGTTAACAGGTGATGACGTGACTGAGTGCGTTGGCGGCGGTCTAGACATTTCTCATGAAGACTTAGCAATGCGTTACGAGTCGGCCTGCGACCCGAGACTTAACCACACCCAATCGCTCGAGTTGGCCTTCCTAGTGGCGGCAATGCTTAGGGACGGGAAGCGGTAATCAGCGAGGTGTAGGGTAGGGGAGTGCTTACCCAGTCTATTTACAGGACACCGATTGGAAATTTATACCTGATTGCACATGATCAGAAACTCCTAGCTGCAGGTTTCTCCAATTTCGCAAATCTAATTTCTAATCTGGATAAAAATGATCGAGCAAGCAAGTTGAATCCGCAGAAAAAGATTCCAGTCATTACGGATCTCTTAAATGATTATTTCGAAGGGAACTTGAACGCTTTGGACGGGATTTCAGTAAGTCAACCAGGGGAGCGTTTTTCACAAGCTGCGTGGCGAGCGATGCGAAAAGTCGCACCGGGGAGATCTATCTCTTA
This sequence comes from Actinomycetota bacterium, assembly GCA_016870975.1. Taxonomy (GTDB): domain Bacteria; phylum Actinomycetota; class Actinomycetes; order Nanopelagicales; family Nanopelagicaceae; genus MAG-120802. Next base: position 31,136 of record VGAE01000003.1, on the reverse strand, counting down.
TGCGGAGTTGGCAAAACGAGCTGGCTCGCCTGATGCCGTTAGGGCTGCCGGGAGTGCTTGCGCGAGAAATTTAATTGCACTGGTTGTTCCATGCCATCGCATCGTCAAGACCGGTGGCGGCCTTGGGAACTACGCATATGGATTAAAAGTAAAGGAGTGGCTACTTCGATACGAAGGCTTGCTTAAGTAATTTTTGTAGAACTTTAACAGCAAATTCAATTCCAGAATCATCAATATCAAGGTGGGTAACTAGTCTTGCGTAAGTCGGTCCAAGCGCGCCCATCCAAACCCCCTCGGCCCTAGCTTGAGCAACGAAATCTTCCGCGGAGATGTTTGCACCGAGAAGTTCAAGGCCAACTATATTTGTCGAAACTCGAGTTGGATCAATTACATTCGGAATTATTTCATGACAAGCTTTTGCCAGCTGCTTCGCTCGCAGATGATCTTCCACAAGCCTAGAAATATTATTTTCGATTGCAAAAAGTCCTGCGGCAGCAATAATTCCGACCTGGCGCATTCCACCTCCGTAACGTTTGCGCCATACTCTTGCTTCTGCGACTCTCTCTTTCGTAGAAATCATTAGCGAACCAATTGGCGCACCTAATCCTTTGGAGAGACAGACGCTTAAAGTTTCAAAGTGTTTTCCATATTCGGATAACGGCACGCCACTAGCAATATGGGAATTCCAGATTCGAGCACCATCTAAATGAAGTTTAACCCGATTTGGTTCGGCCCATTTCTTTAAAGCTTCAATTTCCTTAATATCGTGAATAGTTCCGCCCCCGAAATTATGCGTATTCTCAACAGCAACTGCAGTTGTCGAAACCAAATATGGGCCAGAGTTTGGGCGTGCAATTTCAATTGCGCGATTTGCGGAAAGTTCACCGTACGGGTCAGTCCAGGTTCTAGTTGTTATTCCGCTAAACGCTGCGGCAGCGCCCAATTCAGCGCGAACAATATGCGAATTAACCTCGCAAATTAACTCTTCCCCAGGTTTAACCAAAGTTCTAATACATAGTTGATTTGCAAGCGAACCTGACGGTGTAAAGACGGCCGCTTCTTTCCCAAATAATTTGGCTACCTTTTCTTCAAGGAGATTTACGGTCGGATCATCTCCATAAACATCATCGCCAACTCTTGCTGTTGAGATTGCATTGCGCATAGCTGGAGTGGGCTGGGTTACCGTATCCGAACGGAGGTCAACAATCATGTTTGCAGTATGCCATCTTTTGATGGCGAAACTCTAGGTTGAACAATCATGATCATCGCAACCAAAATCATCGATCCCCCAATTATGATTCGAATGGTCAAGGGTTCGACTCCGAGTAAGACTGAGAATAATGCCGCGAACACCACTTCTGTCGTCAGAATAACTGCCACTCTGACGGCGGAAATTCTCGCTTGAGACCAGGTTTGAACTATAAACGCGAGGAAAGTCGCGAATACAGCGGTAAAAGCGACAACGTTCCAAGTCTGGCTATCGGGCGGCAGAGTAAAACCATTTATTGCGGCCGGGACGCCAGCGACAAGTGCACAAGTAAATAACTGAACAAAAGTAAGCAGGTAAGTATCGAAGTGCTTACTCCATCTACTCAGAAGAATTATATGAATTGCAAACATAATAGCTGAAGTTAAAACGAATAACTCACCGACTCCCATGGACCAACCGGAGATTGAGAGTACGCCAAGTCCTATCGTTGCCAAAACGATATAGAACCAGGCTATTCGCGTTATGTGATCTCGAAAAACTATAAGTCCGATCAAAGGCGTAAAAACAACGTAAAGTCCTGTGACAAAACCAGTTATTGCTGGTGTGGTTCTCTCCAGTCCTAGCGTTTGAAAAATATACCCAGTTCCAAGCGCGAAGCCCGCAAGTGAACCCCGTGAGATCAATTTCCAGCTCAAATTCTTTAAAATTGCTGGACGGACGAGAACCATAGTAAGTGAGGCGACAATAAATCTACAGAAAAGAAAACTAAAAACATCTTGTTGATCCAATACGTCCTTCATCCAAACGAAGGAGATTCCCCAGACTGCCGCAACAGCCAGAAGTGCCCATGACGCTAAAAACAACATCTACTTCCTCATTTTCTTCAGAAGTAAAACTTCTCGGCCATGTTCTGGCTCTTCACCGGGTGTCTCCAAGATTAATGGTGCATTTAGAATCGCGGGATGGACAAGCAATTCTTCAAACGGACCTTTGCCTATTTCACCCTCACCTAAGTTCTGATGACGGTCCTTCAGCGATCCAAGTACATCCATGGAGTCATTTGCGTGAATTAGTTGAATTCTTTCTGCTCCAACAATTTCTACAAGTAAGTCAATAGTTGCCGTCATGCCCCCCAGTGACTTAATGTCGTGGCCCGCAGCGAATACATGACATGTGTCGAGACAAACCCCTACTTTGGGATGCCAATCCAATGCATCAAAATAGTTCTTTAAGTCATCTAGTTTTCTAACTAAAGATTGACCTTGTCCTGCGGTAGGTTCAAGTAGTAACCAAGGATCTGAATCCTTTAACTTAGCCACAATCGGCATGACGCCTTTCTCAATCTGCTGCCAAGCCTTCTTTACGTGGTTCTCGTCCACAGCAGAACCTGTGTGAACTACCACGCCTTTTGCACCTATTTCGCGACCTCGCTTAAGCGAATACTCAGTTGATGCCAGTGAATTTTCATAAGTGCTAGTTGTGGGAGATCCTAAATTAATCAGGAAGGGTGCATGGACATAAGTCTCTAAATCAAGCTCTTCTGATAACTCTCGAAATTTTTGATCAGCTTCAAGATTGGGATCGGGCATAGCCCAGCCCCTTGGATTCGATGCAAAAACTTGAATCGCCTCCGCTTGAATTGTTTTTGCATATTCGATTGAGCGTTTTGCCATGCCACCTGAAGTTGGGACATGCGCTCCGATACGAGGCATTTTCACTGACTCACCCTACAGTGATAGTTACCTTGGAACCTCGCTTCACTTTTGTGCCCACCTTCGGCGAGATATTTGTAACAAATTTCTCCTTCTTGGTGCCGACCTTCTTTACGATAACTCTTAAGTTCTGATCTTCAAGAGCCGTAATTGCCTTAATTTCGCTAAGCGCAAATGCATTTGGGATAAAGACAAATTCAGTTCCTTTGGATACCAACAAAGTCACTCTGCTCCCTTTATCCGCTGCGCCAGCGCTTGGATTTTGCGAAACTACTGCGCCGGCTGGGAGGTCTTCACTAAAAACATATTTTGTGTCCACTTCGAAACCGCTTTCAGATAATTCATTTAGAGCTTGTTCACCGCTCTTGCCTTTGTAATTTACTATTTCAAGCTTTTCAATTCCTTTCGAAATAATGAGAATGACATTTGAATCTCGTTTCACTCTCTCACCTTCTGCGGGAATGGACCTTATGACTAGGCCACTTGAGATTTCTCCAGAAAACTCTTCAGTAATTTCACTTACGACTAAATTATTCTCTTCAAGCAGTTTTTGTGCGGCCACTGGCGGCATTCCGATTAAATTTGGAACTAATATGCGCTCCTTGCCTTGAGATGTGATAACTGTTACTTCTCCACCTTCATCAATACGGCCCCCTCCAGCAGGATCGGACTTGATAATTCTTCCTTCTAGGATATCTTCACTAAATTCTTCCGATCCAATTTTTAGAGTTAGTCCTAAATTCTCGAGGACAGCTTTTGCCTCTTTGACAGTGGCGCCTGCGAGTGATGGAACAACGATTTTTGAACCTGGGCCAGCGAATGCATACCAACCAAGGCCAATAAGTGAAAGTAACAAAACTGAAGCGATACGACGATTACGTCGAACGCGATTAGAAACTCGCTTAGTCTTACCAGTCTTCTCTCGCTTCACTTCGTTCTCACTCTCTAGTGGAGTTATTTTTGCATTGTGTGATTTCTTCTTTCGTTCCTTTTCTTTGACAGGCTCTTTTAAGGGAACGGGGGGTAGATCTAGTTCCAAGCTAAGTTGACGCTTGCGTGGGTCTATTTTCTCAGAGAGTTTGCGCAATTCCTCAAGCAGCGCGGTTCCATCTGCCGGTCGCTTATCGGGATTTACATCGGTAGCTCGTAGCACAAGGTCGTCAATTTCAATTGGTATGTTGGGATTAATGGATGAGGGAGCGGGGACTCTCTCATTTACATGTCTAATTGCAATTTGTACCGGGTCCTCACCTTGATATGGCTTCTGGCCAGTAAGTAATTCAAAAAGGACAAGTCCGAGTGAGTAGATATCGCTCCTAGCATCAGCAACTCCACGTTGCACTTGCTCGGGTGAAAGGTAAGAAACGCTGCCTAAAATAACGCTTGACTCTGCAGTCATAGTTGTACCGAGGAGCGCTCCTCTAGCCAACCCAAAATCTGCAATCTTTATCCGACCTTCATTCGAAACTAAAATGTTTTCAGGCTTAATATCGCGGTGAACAATTCCCAATCTATGCGCGGCCGAAAGTGCGCTTGCGACCGGAATGATCATTTGTAGTGCATTTGGGAGAGTTGTTGGACCTTGCTCAAACATGTAATCCCTAAGAGTGGCACCTTCAACCAACTCCATAACTATAAAGACACATGGAGTTCCACCCTGATTCCAGCCTTGATCAAGCACGGAAACTATGTTTGGGTGTGAAAGCGCAGCTGCTGCCTTTGCCTCTCGTATAAATCTTTCTACAAATTTTTCATCCTGAGCCAAATGAGGATGCATAATTTTTACTGCAATTAGGCGATCTAATCGGAGATCGGTTGCCGCATAGATTGTCGCCATACCTCCGGAGGCAACAATGCGATTTAACTTATATCGCCCATCAATAACTTCACCAGTCAGATCAGACACAAGAAGATTTTAGATGAAGAAGTTACCGTCGAAGCGGAAGGTGGCACAATCTCGAGTGTTTTCGAGTTCAAAGTGGGACTGTTCTCGCTGTTGCCAGATTCTCATTTCATTCTCAAGGTAGTCGCCATCACGACGAAGCACTCGCTGCAATCCGACTTCTTGCTCAATATCAATCCAGATGATCTGATCGAGATATTTACGAGATGCCTTCTGGGCACTTCCAACTCCCTCAAGCAAATAAAGGCTCGCAACAGGCAAATCACAAAAATCTCCAAAACTTGAAGTTAACCAATTGAATTTACGAATTGAAGCTCGTTTGCCCAGATGAAGCGGCCTTAAAATCTGATTTTCCAGCGTTCGGGTTAATGTATCTGTGAGTGCGTTTTCCCAGCCGTCATAAATATCGTCCATATGAATTGTGCAGACCTTGCCGTATTTCCAAGAACCACTTATGCGAGCGGCTAAGGTAGTTTTACCGGCCCCTGCTGGGCCATCAATTGATACTAGATAAAACTTCTTATTCAGCGGAGGTTCTTTGATGATCGCATCTAACACATCGCCTAGTGACTCGGCCATCTAGACCTACTTTGCCAACGCAAGAGACCATAAATCGCAATTACGGTAAAAATTGAATAGAGCAAACTAGTGAAATAGAGATTTTGACGGAAATAGTGCCAAGTTCCGAAAGTATCAATGATTATCCATAAAATCCAAGTTTCATTTCGCTGTAATACCATCAATATCTGGGCAATGGCGCTCGAAACTAACAAGAAGGAATCGGGCCATGAAGCTGCCGCTCCCACTTCACCAAGTATTGGAGCAGATGCCGTCCAAATTACAACTAGCGCAAGTATCCAGAGAACTCGTTCCACCCAAGTCATTGATCGAGGCTCTACTCCCGTTGCCTTCCAACCAAATATGCCCCAGATAGCCGCCGCAATAAAAATTAGCTGCAGAAGTGCACTGGCAAAAAGTTCAACTTGCAAGAAGAAGATTCCGTAAAGAGCGCTACTCAAGATCCACCAGGGCCAAACAATGCGAACGCCACGGGCCCCTAGATATACGGCAATAAGCGAAGTTAAGGCTGAAACCAATTCCAGCAATGTAACTTTATAACTCCACGCTTCGAAAATTATGGTCATCTCGATCCTTTCCAATCCGCATTATCAAACTGGTCCAACGGTCGACCCTAAGGTCCTCTCAGCCAACTTTTGGCTCCCGATTACTCCGAAGGCTAGCATAAGGCGTGCTGCGATACTCATATTTTGTGATGCTTCTCTTCACTGTTGTGGGTTCCTCCTGGCTTGAAATTTTCCTAAAAGTTGGAGTACTGAGAAGAATGAAAAGAGCGCTACTTTCGATTATTCCCACAGCTGTAGTTTTCTTAATTTGGGATTACTACGCCGTAACAAGAGGACATTGGTGGTTTGATAAAGAGCAAGTAGTTGGAATTTTTGGGCCAAGAGGAATTCCACTAGAGGAATTCCTCTTTTTCTTAGTCGTTCCTCTCGCCTCATTATTGACTATAGAAGCTGTGCGCACTCAGAAACGCTACTGGAAATTTGGTGATGAATCTTGACATATACGCAGCTGGCTATTCTTTCCGTCTTAATTGTGTTGCTATTGGATCTATTAGTTATAAGAACTCGCTTAGTTACGAGAAGAGGTTTTTGGACGGCTTATGCAATCATTTTATTCTTTCAACTGATTACTAATTGGTGGCTAACCTCTAGAGGCATTCTCACTTACGATGAATCTGTCATTACTGGATTGCGAATTGCTTCCGCTCCGGCCGAAGATTTACTTTTTGGATTCTCGATGGTCACGCTTACTATGTCGCTCTGGATTTATTGGGGGCGAAGAGGAATTCAGCGCTTTTAACGCGATGCAACGGCCCTGGCCCAAGCGGGCAATGCCACTTTTACGCGACGCATCGCCGAAGTCCTCGCTCTTCTCTCGAATACTTGGTAGTCGATATTCTCCACCTCATCCACAATTCCGCAGTAGAGCTCACTAGCAGCTTCAATACATGGTTGAGAACTTTTTTCTAAATACTTAATGCCAAACGCCGCCTTGGATTGTAAATCACGTACCCTTGTAATCTGAAATGCGATTGCTTTTGATAATTCTGTTGTCACAACACGCTTCTCGAGCATTTCTCTGTCTACGCCAAAAGCTTTCAACTCATTTAAGGGTAGATAAATGCGGCCACGATCTAAGTCCTCGCCTATATCTCGAATGAAATTTGCCAGCTGAAAAGCGATTCCTAGATTTTGCGCGGCACTTTTTGAATCTTGCTCGCGGTTTTGGTCAAAGCCCAGTATGGGGAGCATCTGAAGTCCAATTACCGCAGCTGAGCCATACACGTACTCCATCAGAGACTCATAGTCAGCGTACTCAGTAACCTCTAAATCCATTGCCATTGAGTATAAGAAAGCCTCAAAATAAGCAATAGGAATTTCAAAACGTTTGACAGTATCTACGAGAGCTATACCAATTAAATCCTCGCTCTGACCGCGCTTAATATCTTGGAGCATCTTCCAACTCCATTGCTCAAGTTCCTTGCGCCGCGAGGCGGGAGATCTGTCAGAATCCATAGCATCTACAATTTCATCTGCGTATCTTGCAAAGCCATAAAGAGAATGCACAAAGGGTCGTTTTGTTTTAGGTAAGAGCAAAGTTGCTAAAAAATATGTTTTCCCATAAAGCGAATTTAAACGTTTGCATTCTAAATATGACTTTCTAAGTTCTGGGTTAGTTATGCCAGCCGCGGTTAATTCATCCACGTTTCGCACCGAGTATGCGTTCTGCAGCTAACTTGCCTGAAATTATCACCATTGGAACACCAACTCCCGGTTGAGTTCCACTGCCCGTGAAGACCACATTTTCAAAGCCGCGCGCTAAGTTATTTGGCCTAAATGGCCCGGTCTGAGTAAATGTATGGGCGCTCGCAAAAGGGGCGCCCATTTCAAGTCCCATCTTTTCCCACTCAAGTGGCGTCGTGAGATGTTCGATTTCAATGGAATCCCCAAATCCTTCATATCCTCGCTCTTCTAAGACGCGCACCATTTCGTCGCGATAGCGCGAAGATTCAATTTTCCAATCAATATTCGCACTTAGATTTGGGGTTGGAAATAAAACGTAGTAGCTCTCACGATCAGCTGGAGCCAAAGTTCTGTCATCTTTGCTCGGCACAGTGACCATGAGACTAGGGTCACTCATGAGTCTCTTCTTTTCAATCAATTCTTCAAACACACCATCCCAAGAGTTACCAAAATGGATGTTGTGGTGTGCGATATGTGAATATTTCTTTTTGGATCCAACTAAAAGAACTGCGCAAGAAGGTGAATACTCTAACTTCTTAATTCTTCGTAACGGCTTTTCAAGTAGCTCAGTATAAGCAACTGGTAAATCAGGATTAAGCATTACGACATCGCATTCATATCGAGATCCATCTTCCGTGATAGCGGCAACCACTCGTTTACCCTTTTTTTCTAGTCGAGTAACTTTCGAGTTATAATGAATGTGTGCACCATGCTTAATCGCAATTCCAGCCAAGGCTCGCGGTACTGCATGCATTCCACCTTTTGGGAAAAAAACGCCGTTTACCGCATCCATATATGCAATAACCGCGTAAATCGCGAGAGCCTGTTGAGGCGAGACTCCGGCATACATGGCTTGAAATGAATAGATTCTTTGCGTCCGAGGATCTTTTAAGAATTTTGCCACCTTAGGTGCGAGTCGCCGAAATCCACCAATAGCAATCAATCGGGCTAAGTTAGGGGTAAGTAAATCGAAAGGAGTATCAATATTTTTATCTATAAAATCATTCATTTCGTACTTATATAACTTTGATACGAATTCAACATATTGTCTATAGCCAGCAGCTTCCTCGCTACCAATAACTTTGGAAATTTCTTCTTCCATTTCCTCGGTATTGGAGTGCACGTCAAGGGTGCTGCCATCGCTATAGAATGCTCGGTAGAGAGGTTGAAGTGGCATGAGAGTCAGCCAGTCGGTTAAGTTTTCTCCTACAGATGCCATAACATCTTCAATAAGAGAGGGCATCGTCAAAACTGTAGGGCCAGTGTCGAAGGCGTAACCGGATTTTCTTAAGAGGCCATTTCTTCCTCCCGGAACTGACTCGCGCTCCAAAATTGTCACGTCGCGACCGGCCCCAAGCAATCTGATGGCAGCGCTCAATCCCGCAAGCCCAGCGCCGACAATCACTACTTTCTCCGTTGGGCCAGTCACAGTGCGCACTTTGACTATTTCTCCCTCTGTGTCGTGGCCTCAGCCATTTCTTTCAGCAACCCTTTAATCTCTTCCCGGCAATCTGATCTATCCAGATTAGCCATCGCCTCATTAAAGAGCGCGGAAATAAGTCTCTCGCACTCACCCCCAGCTCCGCATCTTGAAATTAACTCTTGGATATCAGCAATTTGGGAGTTATCTAAAGATTTTTCCCCAAGGGACCTCTCTAGAAGTTTTCGCTCTTTTTCACTGCACATCTCTAAAGTCAGGGCAATAAGGAGAGTTCGCTTTCCCTCTCGAATGTCATCACCACTTGGCTTGCCAGTCACGCTTGGTTCTCCAAAAATACCTAGAAGATCATCCCGCAGCTGAAAAGCCTCTCCAAGCGCGAGACCAAAATTCGAGAAGTCAGCTAATAGCGTCGAATTAGCACCGGCAAGTGCAGCGCCAAATTGAAGTGGTCTTTCAATTGAATATTTACCGGATTTAAGTCGAGCAATCTTGGAAGACCTAATTTTATCGGAGTCGCCTCTAACACTCTCTAAAACATCTAAATACTGTCCTGCCATTAACTCTTCGCGCATCTCGTGAAAAATAGGAAGAGCTAAATAATGTTGCGCTTGGCTAATTCCAGAGAGAAATATTAACTCGTCGCTCCAAGCTAATGATAAATCTCCCAGTAGTATGGCTACAGATGCGCCATAGTTCGCAGCGCTACCAAGATATTTCAATTCATCATGATGCTTTTGAAATTGACGATGAATAGATTCTCTGTTTCTGCGCGTGTCCGAACCGTCCATCAAATCATCGTGTATCAGGGCGCAGACGTGAACTAACTCAAGCGCAGCGAAAGCTCTAGCAATCTTTGGGTTGGCAACACCCCCTGCCCCCAAAAAGCCTAAGTATGCAAAGATCGGCCTAAACCTTTTCCCTCCGGCCAAAATATATTCAGATAATGATTTGGCAATCGGTTCCAGAAAATCATCGATTTTGTTGAGCTTTTCAGTTTTCCCCTTTACGAATTCGGCAAGTGCGCCCTCGGTTTCGTTTCGGAGAGAGTTCAGAGAGGTACTTGGCACGGCGTAACGGTACCCTCAACTCGTGATGGTAAGACCCTCCTTCTCCTTGGAATTCTCTCCGCCGCGAGATAGCGAGGGGGAGGAAAGACTTTGGAGTGCGCTTACATCACTCTCTCAAATTGAACCAGACCTTGTATCGGTTACATGTGGAGCTGGCGGCAGTGCCCGAGACCGAACTGTAAAAGTTACCGGAGAAATTACGAAGAGAACCGGCATCCCTACCGTTGCCCACCTTACCTGTGTTGGAGCGACCAAATTGGAATTGGAATCAATTCTGGATAGTCATCGTCTTTCTGGAATCAAATATATTCTGGCATTGCGCGGAGATCCCGAGGGCGAACCAAGCGCAGAGTGGACCCCAACGCCAGGCGGTTTTGACCATTCGGATGAATTGGTTTCACTTGCCCATCAAAAAAACTTTGAGGAAGGTGTAGCTGCGTTTCCTGATGGCCACCCAGCTTCTTCAAGTTTCCAGAAGGATGTAGATGTGTTGCTTGAAAAAGAGCGTCGCGGTGCCACATTCTCAGCGACACAATCTTTCTTTACAAAGTCCAAATATCAAAAACCTCAAGATGCCTTGAAAGCTGCGGGTTCAAAACGTTCTCTAATCGCAGGAATTTTACCAATTACCAACTTTAAGCAGCTCAATCGCATGGCTCAGCTAAGCGGAGCTGAAGTTCCAAATTTCATAGTAGAACAATTGAAATCTATATCTGACCAGCCAGAGAGAGTGAAAGAGCTAGGAATCGATATTGCGGCAAAATTAGGTTCTGAATTAATGGAAATAGGTGCGCCCGGACTTCACTTCAATACGATGAATTCAGCAACCTCGGCTACAGAAATCGTCAAGAAAATAGGCTTACGATGAGAATTGAAACTTTTTACGAGAAATGGAGCGAACTTCACGGTAGTGCTCAGGTAAAAGGTGTTGTCAAAGTCTGGCTCACTTTAAGCTATTGGCTATCACGCCCCCTAGTAGCATTGCTAATTACTCCTAATGCACTCTCATATATTTCGATTCTTGCCGGCGGAACTTTTCTACTTTCAGCAAAATCTAATTGGGCAATACTCCTTCTAGTTTTATCCCTTCTTCTCGATGGTATTGATGGCTCAGTTGCCATTCTCGGGGATAAAACCACGAAGTATGGAGCACTTCTAGATTCAGTTGCTGATCGAATCGTTGAAGCTTTCTGGATTTTAGGACTTTATGTCATGGGCGCGCCTTGGCAGCCACTATTTGTCATATGGCTTGCTTCCTATATTCAGGAGTATATGAGGGCGAGATCGAGCAGTCTCGGTGTCACGGAAATACTTTTAGTCACCTGGTCTGAACGCCCAGTAAGAGCCTCACTGATTTTTATCGCGTTGATAGCTCGGGCATTTGAAATTCAAGTATTGGATTTCACAACTGGCGTCACATATTTATTACTCATCTTGCAAGTATCTAGTTCGATTCGTCTATTTCTCGCTCTGAGATTGCATTTGCGACAATCTCTGCGCTAATAGCAACAAGAGGTAAACCACCTCCAGGATGTGCAGAGCCGCCAACGCAATATAAGCCGTGAATCGGACTTCGATTTTTTGCTCTTAAGAACGCTGAACGGGCCCCGTTACTTGAAGGTCCGTAAATCGTGCCTCCCGGCGAATTACTTTCGACTGCAAGATCGTATGGAGTTCTTATTTTCATGAACCGAATTCGACTTCTAATCGAAATTCCTCGTTCTTCGATTTTAGAAAGTATGGTTTCTGCGTACTTCTCTTTAATTCCGGATTTATTCCAGTCAAATCCATTCTTTGGATCATGCAAGGGAGCGTTCACTAAAACGAACCAGGATTCCGAATCTTCATTAGGCACCAGAGCTGAGTCGTCAGGGTTACATATGTAAATAGCAGGGTCCATAGGTGGCGTCTTCTCATGGAAGAGCGCATCAAATTCGTCATCATAGTTTTCAGGGAATAGAACGGTATGGTGATTCACATCTGACTTACCATTTAATGCAAGCAAGAGACTGAAACCGGAAAACGATTTAGTGGTTCGAGCGATTGATCTTCGTTGAGCCCAAGTCTTATAGTTACCAAATCGCTTTGGTATAAGTTTGTTATAAAGGAGTTCAGAATCAATATTTGAGACGACGATATCTGCTGAAATTTCCTCACCGTTTTCGAGAATTATTCCACTGACTCTGCCTTCATTTAGTGTTAATTCCGTTACTTGCGAATTAAGATTTATTGAACCGCCAAGTTTTTGAAATCTATCTGCCAGGGCAATTGGAAGTTGCCCTAGACCTCCTCGAACGTGCCAAGCTCCAAAGGCCTCCTCAACGAATGCAATCGTCAATAGAACTGCGGGGACTTTTCTCGGATCGGATCCAGAATACGTTGCATATCTATCGATAATTTTGGAAATTTCGTCGCCAGCGCCCTCTTTCTTAGTTAGCTTGCGGAGTGAGAGCCAGGGTGCAATAGTTTTAATATCGCGTAGCAATTGTTTTCTTCGAAGGAAAGATAAGAGGCTTCGTAACTCACCTTCAATAAAGTCTTCTCTCGATGCATCCCACATCAATTCAGCCCGCTTTAGTAATCGATGCCAGATAACACCCTGGTTGTCACCAAGTTCTTTACTGATTGAATCGACAACGCCTGAATGAGAAAGATTTGGAAAACGGATGACTTTTCCATTAGCAAAGTGGTAAGCGAATGCCGGATTAACTGGCACCAAATCAGCAATCAACTCAGAAGGGCCACCGGTCTTGAGGAAAAGGTCTTTATATACCGCCGGAAGCGTAAGTAGCGATGGTCCGATATCGAACCCAAATCCTTCAATCCAAAGAGTTCGACATTTTCCACCAACTTGATCGCTGGCTTCGAATATTTGTACTTCATGCCCCAATTTTGCAAGCCTCGTAGCGCAGGCTAATCCAGCCATACCGGCGCCGATCACCACTACTTTTTTGGGCGAGGAAGTTTTCCGTTGATGTTTCACAGAGGACGACCTCGCCATCGAAGTAGCCCTCTTTGCTTGAGAACAATTGAGTAAATAATTATGAAAATCCAGATTGTAATTGAAAGGGGATGAAGAAATGAACTCCAAATTACTGATTCGGTTTTCCAAGCAGCAAGGAGGCGAGTAATAATGACTCCGATTGATACTAATGCCGCGAGAAAATCTCCGGATATCGCGAATGCAAACGGTGTTATGGATGTGAGAATGAGAAATAGAATTGCAGAGACGGCTCCCAAGTTTGATCCAAAAGCGCGCCACTGTGATTTCGAGTAACCCTGCAACAATTGAGAAAATTTTGGATACATAAGGCAAGTTGCAATTTGAGATCCATCGATTACGCTTCCACGGAAACCATGCTTTCGTAGCAATCTTGCAAGCTCCAAATCATCAAGGACCTCATCACGAATGCTTGAGTGGCCGCCAACTGCTTTATATGCCAGGCGTTTTACGATAAAAAATTGACCATTAGCGACTACGGTTGAGCGGCGAAGGCTCCTCTCGGTGCGTCGAATTAGCAGAGTTGAGAACCAGGACCATTGAAGAAGCGGCTGGATTAACGCGCTCGGGCAATCGCCCACTAATTGTCTTGGATAAGGGGATAGATAATCGAGATCCAATTCTTCTAATAGCGAAATGGACTCAGCAACTGCATTTGGTGAAAGTCTTACATCTGCATCTAAAAATATTAAATATTCTCCTGTGGAAGAATTTGCTAGTTCGGACATTGCGTAATTCTTTCCAAGCCAACCATCTGGGAGCGCATCCCCAATTTGAATAGAAAGCCGATCATCTGAGATCTGTTGTATAAGTTTCAGAGTGGAATCTGTTGACTGATCGTCACGGACAATAATCTCAAGATTCGGCAAAAACTTTTGATCTAGTGCCGAACCAATCGCGCCTTTAGCATTTGACTCTTCATTTCTCATGGGCATCAAAATGGATACCTTATTAAGTATTACTTCTTCTCTTTGGTGTGTTCTTCTAATTGTGAAAGAATTATAAATTGTAATCGCGAGCATTAGAAGTACTAGGACTGTGGAAGTGAGAGTAATTAATGTATACAGCATTAATCACTAGGTCCAAATTTCATAGCGAAGATATACCAAAGGACAATTACGCCAAGAGCGACTCCACCAATTAGAGCTACTCCGGGTCTCTCAAAGAAGTACAAATTTCCGATGATGCCGCTAATCCAACTCCAGAAAAGAAAAATTTCGGGAATGGCTCGGCTCACACCTACTGATCGTCGCTCCTTCTGAATAAATCGATCAAGAATTGCCATTAATCCCATACCAGTGAGAAACCAACCGAGTGTATTTGAAAGAGGAATTTCTGGTTGAAACGGGACGGTTCGCCCAGTAATTTTCCAAGTCCAATGTCCAGCAGAGACCATCAGCGGGTCAAGAAATAGGTCCCATGACATCAATCCGTAACCACCAACTAAAAAGACCCAATTGGGAGCAATTCGTCGAGCCGCGGTAAAAAGAGGATAAGTCATCATCACCCATGCAAAAGGAACTACTAGAGGTACGCCAAATATTTGATAACCAAGAGATCCAGAATATTCATAAGCTCCAAATGGCCAAGTCGTTCTAAAGCCAATCTGCTCAATCGCTAGGGAATATGTAAATGTAATCAGTAGAAAGCGAATCGCAAATCTAAAACGGTAAGCAAATAGAGCATGCAATAACATCGTCCCTGCTGCCCAATACACAAAAGCAATTGTGATCAATCGCAAAGGCTCATCCTCTAGAAGCGGGTAGGAGATTTGAAGCCCAATAGCTACCGTCAAAACTGCAATTGAAATAGCACTTTGAATTGGCGTGATACGTCGCCTTAAGTCTCTCGGCGGTCGGAAATTTCGTATCGTCATAGGCTAAGTCTGCCCTAATCCGACTAGAACTCTCCGCTCGACTCAATTACTGCAAACCTGCCAAAAAGTTCCTCGGCGTACCACTGCTCTCGAGCCGTTGCCGAAATTGCTGCTTGGTGAGCCGCACCGCGGTAGGCGAATGTGCTGACTGCAAGTGGATCTGACCAAAGTGAGAAAGTTCCTTGTAATCCAATGGGAGCTTCACCGATGCCGATGGCGCGGATTAATCCTTGAGCCGCTAGCAAACTCGTCGTCACCGGGGGTACTGCTTTCCAAAAAATAAAATTCTTTCTCAACTTAATTCGCGCTCTTGTGATTGTAGCTACTTGCCCCTGCCAAACTCGAGGATCGACCTCATAAATAAAAGGCTTTTTTCTGGACCATGAGCCATGAACTGAGATGCAACGGAGCGTCGCAGAGAATTTTGAGGTAGCTCGCTGATTCCAGGAGGTAATAACGGAAGAAGATTCGAACTCTTTTAGTGAATTCTCGTCTATTACCACTAGAAGTCCCCAGCGTGTTGGGTCTGCGTCTCGGGGAGTGAAAGTCAGTCCCTTACCAGTTCCCAACAATTTCCAAAATTTAACCTGATTATTTTTCTTCAATGGTCTGCGGTTTAGCCACATCCGAAATACTGCCCACATGAGTAATCGTTTTGGAATACTCCAAAAATAGATACGAGTAATCATTTTCTAATACGAGTTGTCTGGCGGATCGCGGCAACTACATCGCTTGGCGAATCCCACATGGGAGCATGGCCAGTTTCGGGGAAGATGATCCACCGGGCATGAGAGGGGGCGACGGAACGCTCCTGGCAATTTGTTGCTGGCAAAGTGCGGTCCGTATCTCCAAATATTATGGTTACCGGAATTTCACTTGATATTTTTCCATCGAAACGTTTCATCAGCATGCCGTCCCAAGCCGGGTAGTAACCATCAGCTTTACCCATCGCTTCAACGGCATCAAGACATAGTTGGTAGGAAAATTCTCTCCACCTTGGACTCATGTCCCAAAACCCCAGGGCGCGTGCCCATTCAAAATGAAGCGCTGTCGGAGCAATCTTCGCCGTGTATTTTGCAACAAAACGTGCCAAAGCGGTTGCGGGATAACGAACATTGTATGGGTGCAACCAGAGTCCAGCCGGAGCTAATCCGATAACAGAATTAATTCGATTTGGTGCAAGAGCTGCAAGTTCAAGAGCGACCCAACCACCTAGTGAATTTCCACAAACATCAAATCGCTCGATACCTAATTCGTCCAATTCATAGAGAACATATCGAGCCAAACTATTTGGATCCATAGCAGAGCCTTCCACAAGCAGAGTTTCACCATGTCCTGGTAAATCCACTGTAATGACTTTGTAATCGCTTATTAGTTCGGACTTTATCAATTTCCACGCTGTGCTAGCAGATCCCATTCCATGTATCAGTAATAGCGGATCGCCTTCGCCTTCAATCAGATGATTTAGTCTCTGCATTAATCGCCAACCTGTTCGACTCTTCCTAAAGTTACTCTCTGTAATTCAGACAAACTTGTTGGGAAAACTGCATGAGGATGACCAGCAGCCGCCCAAACTACTTCGTAATCTGATAGCGCCTTATCAATGATTATATCCTTGGCTCTATTTAGCCATCCAATTGGAGCGACGCCTCCTACGGAGTATCCGGAGAATTCCTTGACAAAATCGGCATCCGCCCTCGATAAAGTTTCAACTTCTACAATTCGAGCCAACAAATCAGTATCCACTTTATGGCGGCCTGAAGTAATTACAAGTATCGGTTCACCGCTCGGAATTTTGAACACTAGAGAGGATGCAATCTGGCCTACCTCGATTCCGAGGGCAGTTGCTGCGTCAAGAGCTGTTCGAGCGCTGTCAGCGAGAATTTTAATCTCACCTTTGATGCCTAGCTCAGTCATAGCCATTTGGGCTCGCTTGACTGCGGACTTCTCAAGGATTCCTTCCATAGCTAAATTCTAAGTCCAAGTTTCAAGCAAAGTGAGAAAAGCAATTGCAAAAACCGTACCAGCGAACCATCGCTTTAAAGTTACAGTCTTGAATCGCCTGCTTTGCTGCGCCGCTAATCGACTAATTAGAAGCGCAGAAACGGCAATTGTGATTGGGAGCGACCAAGGAACCTTGCCCCAGTGCCTTGCGTGAGCAAAGAAACCGGTCAAGGTGTTTATCATGATTATGAAGAGGGAAGTGCCAGCTGCCTTACTTGGCGACACGTTGTAGAAAAGAATTAGCACAGGTATCGCGACAAACCCACCACCGATTCCAAATAGCCCCGTCATGGCTCCGATGAGTAGAGATAGCGCCACTAAAGCAATAACAGACATCCGTCGTTCCGGTCGCTGCGGAACTTGCTTTAACAGCATAGAAACACCTGCGCTGATAAGGACCAGAGAAAATCCAGTAAGTATGAACGCTTCAGATAGCCGGGGCAGAAGATATGCTCCCGCAAAATTTGTGCCAAGCCCAATAAACCAAATGACTAGTCCATCCCGAACGAGCACATCTCTACTTTTAATTTTTGAGGTGAGTCCGGAAGTGGCACCTGCAAAAACAATTAACAACGATGCGGTAGTTGCTTGAACGGGAGTAAAGTCAAAGATATATATGAGCATGGGTACAGCAATCATCGAGCCACCTGCTCCTACCAGCCCGATAATTGATCCGATCATTGCGCCGCACAAGGCGGCGATCAGAATTTCCATTACATAAAGATACCGGCCTTGGTATCGCTACCAGGGCCGGTCTTTGCAGATGATTTAGAGGTTAAAGAATCCATCTGTAATGCTTGGACCGAAATCGACTCCGGTCCCGACCATTCCAAAGATAATTAGAGCCGCGCCAGCAAGAGAGAGATTTTTGAAGAAGTTTACGGTCTCACCCTGTTTGGCTTGCGCATCTTGAATCGTCCAGAAATCATGCATTTTGAATGCCGATAGAACTAGGAAGAGTGCAATCAGAATTGCGCCAAGGTCTGCGTATACGCCGAGAGCGATATACAGACCTCCGATAATTAGCATCAATCCGGTTACGATTACCGAGAGCTTAGGTGCTGGCACTCTCTTAAATTGTGCGTAGCCAGTCATCGCTTGCAACTTGGTGATATGTGCGATTCCGGAGTTGATGAAGATCAGCGCAAATAGCACACGACCGATGATTAAGACGATATCCATTTTTCCCTTTCGATTAAGCGGACGAAAAAAGTATATGTTAAATAATTGAAGATTCAACTAATTTCGAGGTAAGACACGCGAGGGTTGCATTTAGTCGGTAGCTCTCGCTAAGGTTCGAACAAATGTTCGAAAGACCAAATATCTATATATCCGGAGGCGAACCAATCGAGTTCACCTTCCGCGGTAGGCGATTTCGCATCCATACAGTTCTCTCTTCTTGGCGTGAGTCAGGAGCCTGGTGGAATCGAGCTGGCGATGGTTTTTATCGCCCAGATGATGGCTCACGAATTCTCTGGCGAGTAGAAGCAGCTCCATTAGGCGCTATTTCAACCTTTGAAATTGAACGGGAAGAGATAACCGATCCAGCAAATCCAATCTGGCGAATCCGCCCTACATCTAGACCTGCTTAATGATGAGCTTTACCCATCTACATCTAGCAAGTGGCTACTCCTTTAAATATGGGACGACCCATCCAGAAGTGATGGTCGCCAAAGCTGCGGAGTTAAATATGAACTCGATAGCTTTGACTGATCGCGACACTTTAGCTGGCGCAATTAAATTTGCAGTTAGTTGTAAAGAGAATTCGATAGCGCCCATTATCGGAGTCGATATTGAGTATGAAAACCAATCTCGAATTACCTTACTCGCAACACCAGGCAAATGGCGATCTCTAGTAAGGCTTATGACTGCGATTAAGAAATCGGGTATCGCCAACTACCAGCTTTTTGAGGCAAATCAGGGAGACACTAAAAATCTATTAGCGCTATTTGGGCCTAACTCGGATATAAGTAGATCAATCTCATCCCATAGAGAAGATAGAGCGTTAGCTCTATTTAATAGGACTAGAGATATTTTTAAGTCACAAGCGATTGAGTGTGTTTCCCATTTAGAGAAATCAGGATATAAATCAACCGCTCACGCAGCTCGAATGCTTGGATTTGCACGTTCTAATGAGATTCCTGCTTTGTTGACCAATGCTGTAAGGATGAAGGAGCGTAGCGATGCTCCTATCGCAGATATTCTCGATGCTTCTCGCAATCTATTGCCTCTCCATAAAAATGTAGTAGAGCGCAAAAATGCTGAAGCTTTTTTGAAAAGTAGCGATGAAATGTTCCAATTAGCTGAAATAATCTCAAGAGCTGCTGGAGATAGGGATAGCAGAAAACTGATTAGTACTACTAAGGATTGGGCCCAATCAGCCCAACTATCGCCATCAGATGACATCGGAATCGGCTCTATCCAACTGCCAGAACCATTCCTATCTGGAGCTAGAGACCAGGTTGAGTTGGCGCGGATTCTTAAAGAGCGCACTCATGCTGAAATATCGAGTAAGTATCCAGATACTTCTAATCACTCCGCAGTTTCAACAAGACTTGAAAAAGAGTTAGCAATTGTTAATCAACTTGGCTATGAGTCTTATTTCCTAACAGTTGCCGCCATAACCGATAAAGCTAGGTCAAGCGGGATAAGAGTTGCAGCTCGCGGCAGTGGCGCAGGCTCGCTTATCTGTCACTTACTTGGGATATCTGGGGTCGAGCCACTTTCTCTAGGACTTTTGATGGAGCGCTTCTGTTCGCCTCTAAGAAATGCCCTTCCCGATATTGATATCGATGTCGAATCTGCTCGCCGACTTGAGATTTACGATCAAGTCTTCGCAAGTTATAAAGAGCGAACTGCGACAGTTGCAATGTTCGATACGTATAGAGCAAGGCATGCGATTCGCGATGTTGGAGCTGCGCTATCGCTCCCTCCGATGGAAATTGATTTAATTGCAAAATCTTTGCCTCATATAAGAGCTAGGAATATTAGTAAATCACTTAACGAACTACCTGAATTGCGTAATCTAAATCTAACCTCTCCCATCTGGAAAATGGCTATTGGACTTGCTCAGCGACTAGATGGTCTTCCTAGAAATCTTGCGATGCATCCTTGCGCTGTAGTTCTCTCTAACGTAACTCTTTACGATCGCGCACCAATTGAAGAGAATGCCAGCGGTTACCCAATGATTCCTTGGGATAAAGATGATGTAGAAGTAATTGGGCTATTAAAGCTAGATATTCTCGGAGTTCGGATGCAGTCAAGCCTTGCTTACGCCGTCAAAGAAATAGAAAGAGTTGAATCAAAAAAGATAGATATAGATGCAATACCTCTTGACGATAATTCAACTTTTGAATTAATACGCTCAACTAATACCTTGGGCTTATTCCAGATTGAAAGCCCTGGGCAACGCGAACTCGTAGGAAAATTTGCTCCAGAAACTTTTACCGATTTGATAATAGATATTTCGCTCTTTCGACCAGGCCCGATGAAGAGCGACATGATTACACCCTTTTTAAATGCTCGCCAAGGCTGGAAAGCGCGCTCGATAATTCACCAAGATTTAGAGCCAATTCTCCGTGAAACCGAGGGAGTGGTCGTATTCCATGAACAGGTAATCGAGATAATCGCTCGACTAACTGGAATCTCATTGGCACAAGCTGATGAGAAGCGACGCGCCCTCGGCGACCGAGAGAATCAACAAGCAATCTGCGATTGGTTCTTCCCGGCAGCAACTAAGTTGGGCTATCCATTAAAAGTAGTAACTGAAGTTTGGGAAGTGTTACGAGCCTTCGCATCATTTGGTTTCTGCAAAGCACATGCGGCCGCATTTGCTCTTCCTACCTATCAATCAGCTTGGTTGAAGAAACACTATCCAGCAGCCTTCTTTGCCGGGATTCTCACCCATGAACCTGGGATGTACCCGAAACGATTGATGTTAGATGAAGCTAGAAGATGCGGAGTGGCAATAGCTCCCTTAGATGTGAATCTATCTGATCGAACTTATCGTGTTGATTCCGGGGCCATTCGAATATCGCTCAAAGATCTCTCTGGAATAACAGATGCCGAGATTGACTCAATAATTAACTCTAGACCATTTATAGATCTCCCAGATTTTGTAGATCGCTCAGGTTCTAGCAAGCCAACAGCAGAAGCTTTACTGATGGTAGGTGCCTTTGATTCGCTCTATGAAGGAAAGTTAAACCGCCGTGATCTGCTGCTTCACCTGAATGATCTATATCGCTGGTCTCGTACTAGCCAAAAAACCAGTATCGCTAGCTCTCAACTTACATTCAATCTAACCCCAGCTTTAGAAAAGACTGGACTACCTGATTTACGAAGAAATGAATTAGTTGAAAATGAGATTACCTATTTGAATATGGATATCTCGCATCACATGATCGAGTTCTACTCAGAGTTTCTAAATGCCATTGGCGCAGTCCGTTCCGACCAACTTCGCCAACATAGATCAGAGAGCGAGGTATTAGTAGCTGGAGTAAAAGTCGCTCTACAAACTCCCCCAATTCGCTCTGGGAAGCGAGTTATGTTTCTTACCTTAGATGATGGCTATGGATGTAATGACTCTACTTTCTTCGAAGATGCTCAAAATAATTATGCAAAAGTTTTGAAAAGTTCCTCGCTCTTATTAGTTAGGGGAGTTATTAGGCGCACTGGGCCGCGGGGTCTTTCGCTGCGAGCCACTGGAGCCTGGAACCTATTTAACGCTCACGCCAAGTGGCGTAACCTTGCCGTTCGATAGATAGCGTTCTTATTGTTTTTGAGTTTCTAATGTTCTTTTTTTAGCGTAATTCTGCTCAATTTGTCTTTCTCGTTCAACAGAGAATTTCAAATTATGTGACCAAAATGTGACCGCAAATCACTCCACAATTCGCGGCAAAAGAAAACCGAGCCTGAATAATAGATAAAAAGCTCAGGCCGTAGTAGCGATTACCTATAAAACGGGTCGAAAACCATCCTTTTCTTCCAAATCACTACTTATGACTTAGTATTTGCAACAACAGATAAACTATTGGTTCCTAAAGCTCAGTCGGCAGAGCAACGGACTTTTAATCTGTGGGTCCGCGGTTCGATCCCGAGTGTGCCCACGCATAACTGGCTCGTCAAAATGACATTGAGTATCACCCATTGCTGCAAAAGTATCTTTTTTGTCATTGACTATTGGAATACGGTTAAGCACCCCCTATTCTACGGCATCGAGTGCCCAAAGCACTCCAGAGCCCGCCGTTTTTACTAGGTCAATTACTAGCACTAATGTAGCTGGAACTCGAAACTTCGAAGGAGCATCTAATGCGCGAGTTAACTCTCGATGACTTGGACGATATGGTTTTAGGCGCAACATTATTGGGAACAGGTGGCGGGGGAGATCCTTACATTGCACGTCTCATGGTTCGTCAAGCAATGGAAGATTTTGGCACTGTAAAGATAGCTACACCAAGCGAACTTGATCCGGATGGTTTAGTACTAACTGTTGCTGTTATCGGTGCTCCCACTGTGATATCTGAAAAAGTTCCTGCCGGACCAGAATTTACCGGAGTAGTCAAAGCGCTTGCGAGTTATTTGGGAAAGAAACCAGTTGCAATCATGCCAATCGAAGTAGGTGGAATGAACACTCTAATTCCACTTGCGGTTGCCGCCGAACTTGGACTTCCTGTAATTGACGCAGATTCGATGCGGCGTGCTTTTCCGCAGATTGAAATGACTGTATTCACACTTGCCGGGATTCCTGCATCGCCTATGAGCGTTGCAGATGAAAAAGGGAATGTCATGGTTTTTGAGACCATAAACAATCAGATGGCAGAGAAATTGGCGCGTTCTGCAGTCATGCAATTAGGACTTGCAAATGGGATTTCTTGTTATTCGATGACTGTTCGGCAAGTTGCCGAAGCTGGAATACAAGGATCTATGTCTTACTGCGTAGAGTTAGGGAAAAGACTGATGGCCGTACAACGTGGCGAGGCCGGTTCTTATGATGAATTCTTGAAGTTTGCTGAAGCGGAAATATACTTTTCCGGGAAAATTATTGATTTGGATCGTAGAACGACTGATGGTTTTGCTAAAGGGACCGTTGTAATTGAACATATGAAAGATCCCGATCGAGTGATGCGCGTAGAGATTCAAAACGAACTGCTTATCGCGGTGGAAAATGGCAAACCAATTATCACGACTCCAGACTTAATCTGTATTTTGGATTATGAAAATGCCCAGCCAATAACGACCGAAACACTAGCTTACGGACAGCGCGTGAATGTAATTGGACTTCCATGCGCCCCAGAATGGCATCGGCCAGGAATGATGGAGCTGGTTGGACCGTCCGCATTTGGCTATGAAGTGCCTTATGTAAAAATGGGAGGAGAGAAATAATGAGCCGCCTGAAAATAGGTATTGATGTTGGTGGAACAAACACTGACGCTGTTGTTGTTGACGAAGATGGCCAAGTTATTGCGAGTACAAAAGCTGCGACAACTCTTGATCCATCCGATGGAATAGCAAAGGCACTGAGCGAGGTAATTACCGGTATTGATAAGAAAAAAATCACACAAGCGATGCTCGGGACAACCCATCCAGCCAACGCAATTATTCAAAGAAGGAATTTACAGACTGTCGGCGTTTTGCGCCTTGCAGCTCCTTCCTCGCTTGCAATTCGCCCGGGTGCTGCTTGGCCAAAAGATTTACATTCATTCGTGATCGGGCCAAGCGCGATCGTGGGCGGCGGATATGAATATGATGGCCGAGAAATTGCACCACTCGAAGAACGGGCAATTCGAGAGTTTGCACAAAAATGTAAAGGTAAAGTTTCTGCAATTGCAGTGAGTTGTGCTTTTGCTCCCGCAAATTACGAACAGGAAAATCGCGCTGGAGCAATTCTTGCTGAAGAACTAGGCGCCGATTTTCCGGTATCTCTTTCACACCAAGTGGGCCAAATTGGACTCCTAGAGCGTGAGAACGCAACAATTTTAAATGCATCACTATTCGGTGTTGCAGAGGGAGTTGTAAAGGGATTCCAAAATGCGTTAAAGAGCCACGGATTAGTAGTTGCTTCATTCCTAACGCAAAATGATGGCACTCTTATGACTGCTGACGAAGCAATTAGATTGCCAATATTGACTGTTGGCTCTGGTCCAACTAACTCGATGCGCGGAGCGTGTGCCTTAGCGAAGCTGTCCAATGCTCTAGTTATTGACGTTGGTGGAACTTCGGCAGATTGTGGAATTTTAGTTGATGGGTTTCCTAGGGAGTCGGCTGCAGCGATCGAAGTTGGAGGCGTTCGCACAAATTTCCGTATGCCTGATTTGATATCAATAGGTCTAGGTGGTGGAACTATTGTGCGTCAGGAGGGTGAAAATATTAAGTGTGGCCCAGATTCAGTCGGTTACAAAGTTATTTCTGAGGCTCTAATTACAGGGGGGCGCACTCTAACGCTTTCTGATATTTCAACTAAAGCGGGGAGACTAACTGGATTTGGAGATGTTTCCAAAGTCTCTGGCTTAAGCCAAGACGTGGTCAGTAAAGCTCTCGCCTGGGTTGATGAACAAATTCAACACCTTTGCGATCGCATGAAGGCAAGCCGTTCGACTATGCCACTCATAGCAGTTGGTGGCGGATCTCACTTAATTCCCGAGAGTATTTCAGGAATCGCAGAAGTTATAACGCCAAAACATCACTCCGTTGCCAACGCTTTTGGCGCCGCAATCGCTGAAGCTTCAGGAACCGTTGATCGTGTTTACCGATATGCAGAACAAGGTCGTGATGCATGTATTGATGAAGCTCGGCGACTCGCAACTGAGGCGGCAGTGCGCGCAGGTGCAGAGGCAAAACAGGTTCGCATTACCGCAGTCATCGAAGTTCCAATGAGTTATCTGCCAGGTCAAGGTTGTCGTGTTCAGGTTAAAGCGGCGGGTCCACTTGCAAATTAAACTTTAACTCAAATGGCAGCTTCAAAATCTCGCTCCGCTGCACAGATTTATAGAGATTACAACGCAGCGGAGAATAGTCATGACCTTTCGGCAACAACCGCACTCCTTGCCCAAAACCTTAAAGTTGAGGTAAACGGAGTTACACAAGTTTCCTCTGGTGCAGACGATGAAGCTGCTATGGCGATTTTGTACGAGTTTTATCCGGACTATCGTCGCGAAGTCAAAAGAATAATTGACTGTGGTGACGAGGCAGTAGTAATTTGGATTATGAAGGGTACGCCCTCATCAACAATTGAAGGGCTCCTTCCTCTTGATGTCGAGGGTGTATCCATAGTCACTGGAAATGGTTTTGTTCTGACAAAAGCTAGTCTTTATGCTTGTAGCTCTGCCTTAGATCAGGCACTGATTCGTGCTCAACAAATTAAGAGGATTCGGGAATGAATTCACTCAAATTTGCCGATTGCCATAACGATCTCTTATTGGGCGTTCTTCATCAGAAAGAGCGCGGAATTGCCGATCCATTCGGGGACTTTTGGTTGCCACAACTTAAGGCTGGAAATATTGTCTTGCAAGTATTGCCTGTATACGTAGAAGAACAATTCATTGGCGAAGGAGCACTACGTAGATCTTTGATTCTTTTTGAGAATGCATGGCAAATTGCAGAGCTACACAAGAATGACGTGGCAATATGTCTAAATTCTGGTGACATTGCAAAGGCTCATGCCGCGGGAAAGATTGCGTTAATTCTTGCTGTCGAAGGCGCAGAAGCTGTGGGCAGTAGTCTAGAGTTCTTCAGTCTATTCCATAAAATGGGCGTAAGACTTCTATCTCTTACGTGGAATAGAAGAACTATGTTCGCCGATGGTGTTGGCGAATTAGACTCTGGCGGAAAGTTAACAGCTCTCGGTAGGGAAGCGATTGCTGAGATGGAAAGAATTGGAATAATTCTCGACGTTAGCCATATTTCTGAAAATGGTTTCTGGAATGTCGCCGAAATAGCAAAGAGACCGTATGTAGCAAGTCATTCTTCGATGCATGGACTAAAGTCTCATCCAAGAAATCTTCGAGATAATCAGGCAAAAGAAATAGTTAAAACCGACGGATTTATTGGTCTGAATGCATTTGGTGCCTTTTTGTCGGATAATCCAACCATTGATTCTATGCTTGATCATGTTGAGTATGCAATTAATTTGGTCGGTGGCAAGAACGTCGGATTTGGATTCGACTTCATGAAAGATTTAATCGATCAAGTTGATCCAGTTCTAGGTAAAACTTTAGTAGATTTTTCCAAATGGCCCTTTGTACCAGGACTAGATCGACCGTCAGATTTAGCTGGTTTTGGAACGCGCCTTGCGGAGAGATTCGGTGATGAAATTGCTAATGATGTTGCTTGGCGCTCTTTAGCCGATACTTTTGAAAGGTTGTTACCTAAAAGGTGAATTAGACGGCCATTAGGAATTTAACTAACCTCTTGGATCACGGTAGATATTTGGTTCAATTATCGGCACCCACGCATCCATTTCGACCTGATCGGGAGTTTCATAGCCGAGCGCATTACTGATTCCCCAATTTTGACGTTTCCGTATATCGGCGAGAAGTTCCGCATATCGTAATGGGGCAACAATTGCGTCTATGACAGGAACGCCAAGTTCTTTTTGAACTTTCTTGTAGAAGCCAAATTCAATTGTGCATCCAAGCACAATTACGTCAGCACCATCTTCTTCAACCGCTTTTCGAGCTTCTTCTAGAATTCTATCTTCTGTACAAGCGGGATCTTTTTGAAATTCAGAAACGGTCATTCGAAGTTTTCTAAAAGATGCAAAGCGATTTTCAAATCCATATTTCACTACATTTTCATGCATCTCGGGAATCCACTTTGAACGACCAACCAATATTGAGATTCTTTCACCAAGAGTGCTAGCGATATGTAAACATGCCTCGGCCGGAGCAGTCACCGCCATATTTCCAGTTACTTCACGCCCTGCGCGGAGAAATGGATCATAAAAACACCCAATAACCGCTGCGTCGTATCCTTGTTTTTCACCCCAACGAATAGCGCCCATAGTCGGCCCTGCTGCAACCATTTCATACGCGTTGTATTCCAAGTGCTGCATCTTTACGTCTTTGAGTGAGCAGACATCAATACGAGTATCCGGATAAGCTTCTTCGCGCAATGCGTCACTAATTGGTTTGTCGTAGGCATTAAACCCAACTGGATTGATCCACAATAAGCGAGTTGACACGTAGACCTCCTAATAACGATGAGGCGGCGCCTCAAGGGATGATGAATACCAATTGGGAGGTTTAGCGTTCGGGCGCCTCTCCAAATCAGTCTCTAAGTCAGACTATGCCTCAAAACGTGATAAAAATCCATTGGCTGGAAAGGAAAAATTTCCTATTATTTGGCCTGGGCAATACGGCCCTCAAACCGTGTCCTATGGGATGCAAACTTAAGGAGAAAAGATGAATCTAACATCATCAACACGACGCCGCGTTCGAGCAATCTCGGCTGCTGCTGTCGCAAGTTCGATGCTTGTTGCTGGATTGGTGGGAATTTCCTCGGCAATAGCAGCATCGCCAATCAATATTGCCTACCTTTCTGCAAGCTCAGCCAATACTTGGCTGCAGGCTTCAAAGCGTGAGATGGACAAGATTGCAAAAGCAAACAATATGAAGCTGACCGAATTTGACGCACAATTCAAAGCAGGTGAGCAAGCAAAGCAAATCCAAGATATTATTGCATCTGGCAAGTACAAGGGCTTGATTATTGCCTCAGTCGATGGCGCTGGAATCATTCCATCACTAAAGGATGCGGTAGCAGCCGGATTAAAGGTTGGAATTCTAAACCAAGTCGTTGGAACTAAACTTGATACAGCTAAGCCACAATTTAAAGGTCCATCAATTGTCGTTATGGTCCCACCAAAGATTTCGGGAGAACGAGTTGGAAAATTGACTCTTATGGCATGCGAAGGAAAGAAAACTTGCAAGGTGGTGTATTTCTATGGCATCAAGGGTATTCCATTAGATATCGCAATAAAAGAGGGCTTTGACTCAGTTGTTTCTGCCAATCCAGGTATTTCTATTGTTGCTGAAGGCGAAGGAAAATACCTAGGTCCAGACACTGCACAAAAGGCGATGCAAGACATTTTAAGCAAAACCCCTAACTTTGACGTCGTTGTTGGCGCTGATCAGTCAATTCAAGGTGTAGTTCTTGCACTAACTGATGCAGGCAAACTCGGAACAGCAAAACTAATTGGTTTTGGTGGATCTCAAGCAGCAATTGACGGAGTTAAGAAAGGTATTTGGTTTGCAGATCTTTTCGGAGCTCCAGGTACTGAAGGCAAGCTCCTGATGGAGGGAATGGTGAAAGCCATCAAGACCGGAAAGAATTCGGGAGGAATAGATCCAGGAACTAAACTTCCAGATAATGGTCTTGTAACGAAGGCAAATGTCAATAAGTTCAAGGCGGAGTGGAAAGGCTAAGAACCAATCTAAACCATGAAGATAAAGGATTTTCCTTCATGCAAATATTAGAAGGTGGCACCAGAACGTGAAGATTGAAGTCAAAGAGATTTCAAAGCGCTTTGGTGCCACTCTCGCTTTAGATGCTGTTTCACTGACTATTGAAAGTGGAGAGATCCACACCCTTGTCGGCGAAAATGGAGCAGGTAAATCGACTCTGGGGAAAATCATTTCCGGTGTTTATCAAAAAGACGCCGGGACGATCCAAATTAACGGGCAAGTAAGTGAATACCAAAGCGCGTACGAAGCGCTACGACGTGGAATTACCATCATTGCACAAGAGCTGTCATTAGTTCCCGCCCGTTCCGTAATAGAAAATGTGTTTTTGGGTATTGAAGATTCCACAGGACCATTTGTCGCTCGGAAAAGATTACGAGAAAGATTTGTAAAATTAGTCGAATCATCTGGCATCGATATAAGTCCAGATATCTCAGTAGGCGCACTTCGTAATGGTGACCAACAGAAAGTTGAAATTTTACGGGCACTAGCTAGAGACTCAACAACAATTGTTATGGATGAGCCGACCGCACGTTTAAGCGCTCACGAAACTACCACCCTGAAGATGCTAATAAAGGATTTGAAATCCAAGGGGCACACAATAATTTTTGTCTCACATTTTTTGAATGACGTTCTAGAAATTTCCGATAAAATTTCAATTATGCGTGATGGTCGGTTAGTCCGAACATCATTGCCATCTGCGGAAAGTCATAGTTCTCTGGTTGAAGCCATGACGGGCACTAGATTTGGTCAGATTTTTACGGAAAAGAAAATTAATCCATCATCAAATGTCGTTCTAAAAGTTGATAAATTAACTTCGATTAATCAATTTAAGAATATTTCTTTTGAAATTAAGTCTGGTGAAATATTGGGATTTGCCGGGCTGGTTGGATCTGGAAGAACGGAATTAATTAGATCGATATTTGGAGTAGATAAAGTAGATAGTGGTAGCGTGGAATATTTAGGTAAAACGATTACACGTTTTTCGCCAAGTAAATCAATTATGAAAGGAATCAGTTTCCTTCCAGAATCTAGAAAAGATCAAGGGACTATTCCTTTGCGTTCGCTAGCTGAGAATATTTCTCTTCCGCATTTAAAATCGCTTTCAAACTTTGGATGGATTAAGAAAGCATCGGAACGAAAACTCGTAAATAAATTCTTTACTCTTTGCGGAATTAAAGCTGCGTCCATAAAAGTTCCGATAGCTTCCCTTTCCGGGGGCAACCAACAAAAAGCGCTTTTTGCTCGATCACTTGCAGGCTCACCCAAACTCTTCATAGCAGATGAGCCAACAAGAGGAGTAGACGTCGGATCCAAGCGGGCAATTTATGAATTACTTTCGGCTCAAGCAGCAGCGGGAATGGCCGTTCTGGTCGTCTCGTCGGAATTAGACGAAATAGTCGGACTAACTCATCGTGTACTTGTTATGCGCGAAGGGGAGATCGTAAAGGAATTGACGGGCAGCGAGATTAATGAAAATACTGTACTTGAAGCTGCATTCTCGGGACATATCGCCTAGAAAATGAAATCTTATCATGAGGAGTGTGGAAGATGAATGCATTGCGTAAATCTCTAACTAAGTTAGCAGTTTTGTGGGCGCTCGTCATAGTTTTTGTAGGGCTTACCGTAACAACCGAGAATTTCTTTTCAATAATGAATCTTCGAAACATCTTAGACCAACAAGCATTCATTTTGATGATTGCAGGATTTGCTACAATAGTGATCATCTCAGGCGGATTTGATGTCAGTCTGGGAGCAATATATATTCTCTCTCCTATAGTCGCACTTAAAGTTGAAAACGCAACGGGATCAATTCTTTACATGATCCTGGCTGGATCAGCCGTCGGAATTGCTGCAGGCTTAATGAATGGCGTGATTATCGCATATGGAAAAATTAACTCTTTCATTACAACCCTTGCAACGTCATTTATATTGTTTGGACTGGCTTATATTTTAAGTGATGGTTCAATTCTTACACTTTCAAATATTGAAGCGCGTTCATTTGTGACAAATAGAATATTAGGTATCACGTCGGCGACTTGGATGGCATTCATAATTTTAATTGTTTCTTGGATTTTGTTGGAGCGCACGCGTTACGGTCGTTCAATTTTTGCCATCGGGGGAAATATTGAAGCTGCCCGACTCTCAGGCATCCGAGTAGCGCGCATTCAAATAATCGCATTTATTCTAGGAGGCTTCGGCGCAGGTCTTGCTGGGGCATTAAATTCAATTCGAACAACTTCCGCGCAAGCCTCAGATGATTTCAGCGTTATTTTTGCTGTAATTGCTGCGATTGTTGTGGGTGGAACATCCATTGCTGGTGGGTCGGGCGCAATCTGGCGATCGGTTGCGGGAGTTTTCTTTATTGCAATTTTGGTCAATGGCTTTAATCTGAATGGAATCGACCCAGTCTTCCAGCGTATAATTCAAGGTTTGGTTATACTACTTGCAGTCGGGGCTGATTCAATTCGCTCTTCTCGACGAACTTAGCCCTCCGCGTAAATCAACCTGTTTTTGATCGTAATTCCACTCAATTTATCTTTGCCGTTCCACAGAGATTTTCTATTTTTGTGACCAATTTGTGATCAAAAAGGGAACAGCAGAACTAAAAAAGGAAATCTGAGCGCGAAAATCAAAATTG
>VGAE01000002.1 GCA_016870975.1 Actinomycetota bacterium | reverse complement strand
AATTTCACCGTCCCTTTAATGAATTGACTGTTTACACGTTCGAGTTTGCGGACTACGCTGTCGATTTATGAACCGACAATCAAAAAGTCGGGGAAGACCCCGGTCCGGGCGGAGTGAAACCCTCACCGCCCACAGTCAATGATTAAAGATCGGGCGAGTAAGAAATTTCAGATAGCCTTATTATGTCTGTTGTAAAACAAGAATCTATCGCTTGAGTAATCGAACCAACTAGCCAAGCCGTTAGCGCCAATCCGACGCTACGCCTTCCCCAAAGATCATCAGGCTGGGGTGAAGTTAAGGAAGTAAAGATCGCAGCGATAACGATTATGTTGAAAAGTACTAACTCACTCCACCAGGTAGGCGGATTGAAATACCGAATTCCAATATAGATGGTTAGCAGTACCGCGGGTGAGAACCGGAGCAAACGCACCCTAGAGCGTATCTAGATTAGAGAATATCGCCGACTGGTTCTCGTATTACTGTTATCGGGCACGAGATGCTAGCGGCGTTGTTTTTTACGCGCTCCCATACCTGCTCTACGAACTAACTTACGCGGTGAAATCGAAATAAGCAGTTGAAGTAATTTGTACTGAAAACCGGGAACGCTGATTACCTTTCCTTTTTGCGCAGCTTTCCACGAATCGGCGACAACTCTTCGCGAATCGAGCCACATGAAATCAGGTAATCCCTTCATATTCATCCGCCCGCGTTGATGGAATTCTGTTCTGGTAAAACCTGGACATAACGCGTGAACGACTACGCCAGTGCCCTTAAGTTCGGTATGTAGCGATTCGCTCAGCACAGTTAAGAATGATTTTGCAGCGCTATAGCTGCCGCCTGCAATCCAACCAGCGACGCTAGAGACATTAATTATTATGCCTCGGCCTCTCTCAACCATCCCGGGAAGTGCGGCATGCATAAAGCGAAGTGGTGCTCGCACAAGCACATCCAATAAATCGCTCTCTGCTTGACGATTACTTTCAATAAAACTTTTGTTAATGCCAAAACCAGCGCTATTGATAATCACATCAAAGGGCAGCGCCTTATTCTCAATTCTTAGTTCTACCTTCTTTATTCCTTCACTTGTTGCAAGGTCAGCAGTCAATACTTCAACTGAGATTCCAAAACGCGTCTCGAGATCGCTCGCGCGCTCACTTAATCGTGCTTTATCGCGTGCCACAATGACTAAATCATGGCCATTCTGCGCTAAGAACTCAGCGTAGTTAGCACCAATGCCCGCGCTCGCTCCGGTTACCAGTGCGAGGGGGCGGCCGCTCACTTTGTTATACCTTCAGTTTTCTCTTCCCGGATATGCCAAGAGGTTCCATATTCCTCAAGCAATTTCAGGAAAGGCTTAGGGTCAAACCATTCCGGGCCATTAACGCCAAGTGGTTTCCAATCGTCACGATGAATTAATTCCATTGCAATTACCGGATTTACCGCGGTCTGCCAGACGACAGCTTGATCGCCATATTCTTTCATCGACCACTGGTTATCAATGACGTTGTAAATATAAACCGCTTTTGGTTCGCCTTTCTTATCTAAACCGCGAACTAATGCACCGGCACATGTCTTACCTTTCATGCGAGCGCCAAGAGTTGCTGGATCTGGAAGCGATGCAGCTAAAAGATCACGTGGCGCTACCGAGACTCCTTGAACATCAACATTCTCCTTACGATCCATACCAAGCATGTTGATTGTTTTTAGGATTTGGATAAATTCAGCGCCAAGTCCATATTTAAAGTTAACTTTCTTAGCATCAATTTTTTGGGGGATAAGTACGACCTCTTCGTGCTCGACATTTACACACTCAACCGGTCCAATTCCTTCAGGGAAGTTAAAGGTCTCAAGTTCGCTAAATGGTTCGGTAGTAAACCAACCGCGACCATCTTCCCAAACTAGCGGTGGGTTTAAGCACTCTTCGATAGTGGTCCAGATCGAGAAGGAGGGAGCGAAGTTGGCGCCCTCAACTCTTAGATTTGAGCCATCGAGGATCGTGATCGAGTCGATTCGACTAAAGAGCTCATCGTTGGCGTATTTAGCGAAGATATCGCTCATTCCAGGCTCAACGCCCATACCAACTAGGGCGAAAATCTTCCGTTCTTCCCAGTTCCAATCGCGAGCGAACTGCTCATCACCGAGCTTCACGCCGGTTTCGCGGTGCGGGTAATGAGGATGGGGGCGCGATAGCGACATCGCCATATCGATGTAATTGGTATTTTCAATTTCACAAGCTAGAAAAATTGGCATGACAAAGCGCGGATCAACGGCGTTTATCACAACGTCAGGATCTGCTTTACGGATTAACTCTCTTAAGTCCTCTAACTCAGCAGCATTCACTTGAGCAGC
Organism: Actinomycetota bacterium; assembly: GCA_016870975.1. GTDB lineage: Bacteria > Actinomycetota > Actinomycetes > Nanopelagicales > Nanopelagicaceae > MAG-120802. The sequence goes on along the minus strand of VGAE01000002.1, from coordinate 144,204 downwards.
CGAGAATCTTGGATCTTTAAGTCTATGTACAGCATCTTGTGCACGTGCCAGGGTTCGATCAGCGACAACTAGCGAAGTTATAAATGACCTTCGTGCTGCAATGTTTAGTATCGCTCTACCGACTCCACCAGCACCTATAACTAGCGCTTTCATGGTGAAAATCAACTCCAAACGAGATTCGATGCATATTGTAACTCTTAATAATTTAATTGGCAATTCCCGTTGGAATACGCTCAATTATTATTAGATAATTCACAGACAAATGTCCTTGTAGCTCAGTGGATAGAGCAACCGCCTCCTAAGCGGTAGGTCGCCGGTTCAACTCCGGCCAAGGACACGCTAATAAATTAATTAAAAACTACTGTTCTATTTCCAACAATGAAGATTCGATCTTCAGCAAATAAACGAACAGCTTTAGCAAGTACACGACGCTCAATATCTCGACCAATTGCAATTAATTGCTCTGGAGTTGATGCATGAGTTACATGGGCGACATCTTGTTCAATGATTGGACCTTCATCAAGATCGGAGGTTACAAAGTGGGCAGTAGCGCCGATAATCTTGACACCTTTTTCATGTGCTTGGTGATAAGGCTTTGCACCTTTAAATCCCGGCAAGAATGAATGATGGATATTGATAATGCGATTGGAAAGAGCGTTGCAGAAGTTAGAGGAGAGAATCTGCATGTAACGTGCTAGAACCACGAAATCAATTTGTTCTGCGCCAATAATCTTCAATATTTCACTCTCGGATTGACTCTTCGTCTCAGGAGTTACTGGAAGATATTTGCATCTGATTCCATGGGATTCCACAAGCTGTTTGAGATCCTCGTGATTCCCAACTACAAGTGGGATTTCTATCGGCAATTCGCCAAGTTCAAGGAGATAGAGCAGATCACGCAAACAGTGACTTTCCTTGGTCACCATGACTAGCGCACGTTTCGGTGAGGAGTTGTCTCGAATCTTCAACTCTGGATTGAACTTTGCAAGGCCCGATGCCAGTACCTCCGAGGCACGTGCGAGAGAGGATGCAGTTTCAAATCGCGTACGCATCACGAAGGTATTTGTGACCGGATCAGTGAATTGCTGGTTCTCAATGATGTTTCCCTCGGCAGCCAATACCGAACTAGACATCGCGTGAACGATGCCTGGCTGGTCAGCGCATTGCAGGGTTGCGATCAAATCCACCCCAGGATTCTACCCGCGATGGATACTCGCTAATGATTGATTTGGAATCGCTTGAGCGAGCGTGGAGCCCACCAGTTCCAATCACCAAACAATCTCATCAAAGCTGGAACAAGAAGTGCACGCACTAAAGTTGCATCTAGCAAGATTGCAAAAGCGATTCCAAAGCCCATCATTTTTATCGATGTAACACCGCTGATAATGAAAGCGGCGAAAACAACTGCCAAAATAAATGCGGCCGCAGTGATAATTCGCGCTGATTTTTGAAGCCCGAGAGCGACTGACTCAACATTTGAATGTCCGGAGTCATGTTCTTCCTTAATGCGCGAAAGCAAGAAGACCTCATAGTCCATTGATAGTCCGAAGGCCACAATCGCGACAAGAACCAACGAACTAGTATCTAAAGCGCTGGTATTTATGAAGTCGCCGACTAAGAAAGTCAGATTTCCATCAATAAAGATAAAAGTTAATACTCCGATAGTTGCAAGCAATGAGGCAAAATTCAAGAGTATGGCTTTTATTGGAAGGAGAATCGATCCAGTAAATAGGAATAGCAAAATTAGTACAGTGATGATTATCCAGAGCAAAACCCAGGGCAGGGTAGTTGCGATTGCATTTTGTGAATCTGCATAATCCGCTGCGATTCCACCAACCAGTACCTCTGTTGAAGTATCAATATCTCGGATCCGATTAATTAGATCTTGCGCTTCAGGGGTGCGAGGTGGCGCCTGATGAATAGCGATCAGGCGGACATTCGAACCAACAGTTTCTGGAGTTCCTACTCGAACAATTCCGTCAATCGTTGCAAGTTTTGCGGCAAATTCAGAAATTGCCGATTCTTTTCCAACGCCATTTGGAAAGATAATTTCCACGGGATTGCTCTCCTGGCCAGGAAACTTCTCTTCGATAAATGCTGAAGCTTGGTAAGCGGGATCACTTGCCGGAAGTACGCGACTGTCCACTTGTGAGAATTTTGCATTTGTTATTGGCGCAATCATTATTGCTAGAATTAACATGGAGAATGCGACAACTGGAATTGGTCGGCTCATGACAAATCTAGATAATCGCGCCCAGCCACCTTCAGTCTTCGGCGTAATCGCACTCTTACGAACGACACCTTTGTTCACTCGGTTACCTAACACCACAAGGAGTGCAGGTAATGGAATTAATGCACCAATTACGGCTAGCGCTACAACTATTGATCCGGCATAACCCATTGATTTTAAGAAATTCATGGGGAAGAACGTGAGAGATACCAGAGTTAATACGACGGTTAGACCTGAGTAGAAGACAGTCTTTCCAGCGCTTCTTAAAGTGTTAACAATCGCATCTTCGTTACTTAGCCCTTTATGTAATTCTTCGCGGAATCTATTCACAATCAGTAACGCATAGTCGATACCAAGTCCAAGTCCAAGTCCGGTAGTTAAATTAAGCGCAAAAACACTCACATCTGTTATCAAGGTGAGGAGATATAAACCTAGGAAGGTTCCCAGAATTGCAGTTACACCAATAACTAATGGCATCGCAGAGGCTGCTAACGCGCCAAAAACAAGAACTAGAAGAATAAAAGTCAACGGAATTGAGATTGCCTCAGCGAGCTTTAGATCATCCTGAATTCGTCCATTAATTGAATTGGCAAAAACTGCGCCACCAGCAACGCGAATAGTTAAACCTTCAAAATCTCCTTCGTACTTTTCCTGGTAATACCCGCCAAGCTTGTCGATCTCGGTGAAATCAGTTGATTTCAAATAAACAAATAGATATGCCGCGCTCTGATCAGTGCTCTTAAAACCTGGATTCCTTCCCGCGCTCCAATAAGAAAGTACATTCTCAGCGCTAGTCTCACTTCGGAGCTGAGCTTCTAAGCGGGCAGCTTTTTCAGCAACTAGTGGATCGTCAACGCTTCCGGAAGGCGTCTGGGCGGTTAGCACAACTGCTGGGTCTTTGATGTTGAATTCATCTTCTAGGTAATCAAATACGTTGGCGGAATCGCTTTCTGGGTCTGAGTAACCGCCGGAATCGAAACGTGAGAAGACCTGGGTGCCAATCGTGCCGGAAATCGCGATAAAGATAAGTGATAGAGCAAGTACCACTCTGGCTCGTCTCGCAATTAAGTGACCCAACTTCTCAAACATTTAGGAACCTCTCTTGACGTTGCAGTGCAGTTAGGGAAGAATGTAAACAATGTTAACACCCCAGCGCAAGGGCTCGGATTACCATCATGGTGACCTTCGTCATGCTGCGATCATGGCGGCACGAAGTTTGGTTGCCTCTCACGGAATGGCCGCGCTTGGTTTACGAAAAGTTTCTGAGAAAGTTGCAGTCTCACCAGCGGCTCTCTATCGCCATTTTGAAGATTTAGAACAACTTCGTGCTGAACTTTCCGCACAGGTTCGCATTGAAATTGGTGAGCTGATGGTCGCAAAAAGGGATCGGGCTGCTAAGTCCAAGAGTCGAAGACGGAACGCAATACTTAGATTTGAAGCGCTCGGCGAGGGCTATGTCGAATACGCAAAGAAAAATCCGAGATTATTTGAGATCGCCTTTACTCCTTGCGATAAAGAACCGTTGGCAAAGAATTCTGATCTCGCTCACAGGGCGCTTGAAGAATCGGTGCATGAACTTGCCGCAGCAGGTCTGCTCAGCAACAAAACCGTAGAAATCGCGCCGATGTTGGCTTGGAGTTCAGTTCACGGATTAGCGACGTTGATAGCTCAAGATGCCATTCCGGCCCGTGAACACAACGCTGCGTTGCAACAGATTTTTCAAGGCGTTCAACTAGCTCTTTTCAAGAGATAGATACGATTACCAAATGAGCGAGATCTTGCCTTCAATTACTGAAGACGAAATTGAATTGGAACCAGATACCAAAAGAGATCAAGAGATTGCTGACGATAAGCCGCCGCATCATTAATCGGTGGTTTTTGCGGGCTTAACGTCGGTTTTAGTTTCAGTCTTAGTTTCAGTTTTTGGCGCCTCAGTCTTAGTAGTAGAACTGGGCTTTTTCTGGGAGTCAGTCTTGTAAAACCCGGAGCCTTTAAATACGACGCCTACGTTGCTATAGATTTTGCGAACTTTCTTGCCACATTGCGGGCAACTCTCTAGCGCCTTATCTGAGAAAGACTGAGCCACCTCAAATTGGTGATCAGATTCGCATTGGTACTCGTAGGTTGGCACAGCGTAATCTTAGGTTCATGAAAGGCCATTCGCGAATCGAGACGAGATGCTATTTGATCCGATAAGCACTCTCGCGTCGCTACTCTCGGTAGCAATCTATTTCGCGTTGACTTTTATCTTTCCCGAAACTAACGGCAATCTGAATAACACTTCGCTCAAGATTCGAAGGGCGTTACTCCCGATACTAATTATCTGGCTATTTAGTTCTATTGGTAATTTGATTGCGACCTTAGCCAATCTATTTGAAGTTGGTATTGCTGAAATGTTGGATTTAGTCTCTATTCGTTCTTACATTGCACAAACCTCTCTAGGTCGATTACAGGCGATACAAGTGATTGCCTCCGTTGTTCTGATTCTTATTTATCCAACACTTCGTCGAGTAGGTGGCGCGTTTATCGCTTTTGTAATCTCAATGGTGGGATTGGTAGCGCCGGTATTTGAGAGTCATTCCGCTCAAGCTGGCAGCCATGGTTTAGCAATTGGATCCTTGGTAATTCATGTGATTGCTATTTCAAGTTGGCTCGGCGCTGTTGCGGCCCTATATTTCATGGAATCACAAAAGAGAGTGATTGCCCTTCCGAGAGTCAGCACGATTGCAACTTGGGCAATAATTGCCATTGTGGTTTCTGGCGCAACAAGTAGCTTGCTTAGGTTAGGCATAACAAGTGATTGGTTTACTCTCTACGGACTATTAATAATCACCAAAGTGGGGATTCTAGGATTTATCGCAATTGTGGCTTCAAGAATTAGAAAGAGCGTAGCGCAAATAAACCTAATTCGGTTTGAGAGCGTTCTATTAATACTTACAATTTTGATTGGTTCAGTTCTTTCGCGACTTACTCCACTAGTTGTGAAAGATTTACCGACTGATCCTGCTCGTGGTTTAGTAGGTGTGACCATGCCAGCGGCTCCGACCTGGCAGAGACTTTTTTTTGAATATGAAGCTGATGCTTTGATTTTGGGTGCACTTATATTTGTAACCGCGCTTTATATAAGAGGTGTGGTTGCTCTGGTAAGGCGCGGTGATCGCTGGCCTGTCGGACGCACAATTTCATTCGCGATTGGAATTTCGTTATTGGATTACAGCACGAGTGGCGGACTAGGTTTATATGGAATCTTCTCTTTCAAATATCACATGGTTGCTCATATGGTTTTAAGCATGATTGCGCCGATTTTTATAATCTTAAGTGCGCCATTGACGCTAGCGCTTCGTACTTTGCCGCAAGGAAGAAATAGCGAAGAACGTGGTATTCGGCGTTGGGTCTTATCAATACTCCACTCGAGATTTGCAAGTATCTGGACGCATCCAATCACAGCTCTAGCTATTTTTGATGGTTCACTTTTTGCACTTTATTTCACGCCACTCTTTGGCGATTTTATGTCGAGCCATTTCGGACACCTAGTAATGAATCTTCACTTTATAGGTGCTGGCCTACTCTTCTTTTATGTAATTGTCGGCGTAGATCCAAATCCGCGGCGCACACATCATCTAGTTCGAATGGTTATTCTCTTGGCGGCAATGAGCATTCATGCCTTTTTCTCACTTGCCTTGATGTCTGCCACAACGTTGATTGATGGCGGCTATTACGAAGCGCTGCAACGTCCTTGGGATCTTGATCTTTTAGCTGATCAACGTACGGGCGCCAGTCTGGGTTGGGCTATGGGTGAGATTCCGATTGTTATCGCCTTTATTGCAACCTTTATTCAATGGCTCCGTAGTGATGCGCGAGAGGCTAAGCGCGCAGATCGAAATTCAGAGCGCGACCTTGCCGAATATAACGAGTACCTGCGAGAACTCGCCGAACGGCGTAAGGACTCATAGGATTCAATTCATGAATGAGCTATACAAACTTCCAGACGAGTATGTTGCGCTTCGAGAGTCGGTGCGCGCCTTAGCTGAAAAAAAGATTAAACCATTTGCTCACGATGTAGATGCGAATGCGAGGTTTCCACAAGAGGCTGCTGATGCTCTACAAGCTGCTGATCTTGCCGCAGCACATGTGCCGACTAAATTTGGCGGACAAGGCGCAGATTCACTTGCTGTCGTGATTATTATTGAGGAGGTTGCGCGAGTCTGTGCTTCATCTTCACTTATTCCGGCTGTTAATAAATTGGGTTCGGTTCCACTCATATTAGGTGGAACAGCCGAACAGAAGAAGCGTTGGTTAAGCGAGCTTGCCAAAGGAAAAGGCTTCTCTTATTGCTTATCTGAATCTGAAGCCGGATCCGATGCCGCCGCAATGAAGACACGCGCAATTAAAGATGGCGATGGTTGGATTTTGAATGGAAGTAAGAAATGGATCTCCCACGCTGGCGTCTCTGAGTATTACACCGTATTAGCTAGTACTGATCCAACTAAAGGCGCAAAAGGAATCACTGCATTCGTAGTTGAGAAGAGTGATCCCGGCGTTTCCTTTGGCGCCTTAGAGAAGAAGATGGGTTTTAAAGGCTCACCAACTCGTGAGGTCTATTTTGATAATGTGAAGATTGGTGATGATCGAAGAATTAGTGAAGTTGGCGCTGGCTTTGCACTTGCGATGCAGACTCTTGATCACACTCGTATCACCATTGCCGCTCAAGCTCTGGGAATTGCCCAAGGAGCTTTTGAGAGCGCTGCAAACTACGCAAAAGAGCGGAAGCAGTTTGGTAAGGCAATCTTTGATTTCCAAGCGGTGCAATTTATGCTCGCAGATATGGCGATGCAGATTGCTGCGGCGCGAGAACTCACTTACGCGGCAGCTGCAAGAAGTGAACGTGGCGAGCGCGATTTGACATTTTTTTCTGCCGCTTCTAAATGTTTTACGACGGATGTGGCAATGCAGGTGACTACTGATGCAGTTCAAGTATTTGGTGGCTATGGTTACGTCAACGATCATCCCGTTGAAAGAATGATGAGAGATGCTAAATTAACCCAGATCTACGAAGGCACAAATCAGATTCAGCGGTTAGTTATGGCGCGCAACCTTAATTTAGATTAAATCTAGTTAAACCAATCTCCGTTAAAGCTGCTGCAACTCGCTTGTCGTGAGCTTCTGCCGGAAGATTTTCTAGTAATTCTGATTGATTTATTAGCGCGACGCTCCAACCACCGAATTTCAGTAAGGCGCGATCAAAAGAGCCACCGCCTTGACCGAGTCGATTCCCAGATTTATCAATGGCAAGAGCCGGCAGAATCATCACATCAATAGCACCAGTAAACGGTTCTCCAACTGGCTCTTGAATCTGACCAGTGGTCTGGAGCGCGTTCTTATCTCCACTCCACGGAATAAATTCCAAAGACATATCGCTGAGCATTCTAGGTAAGAGCAATTTGCGACCTGAATCAATAATTTCTTGGTTGATATTGGAAGTATCTGGTTCAAAACCGTAGGAGAGGTGACTCGCTATCACATTCGCATTTTTCATCTCTGGCACTGAAAATAACATGGATACTGCAAGTCGATTACTTCGATTAACTCTTGCTTCGCGAATTCGTTTTCGAATTTTGGACTTCGTGTTATCCACAGGATTAGCCTAGGTTCAAAGTAAGGTTTAGGTATGAGTATCCGAGTGGCTGATCTCGCAGCGCAGTTATTAGCCTTATCCGAGCCATTGGCTGCCTTCGATATGCCGCTTTTGGATTCACATGGCGCGACACTGGCTAGTGATGTTCAGGTAAAAGATCGGGTTGTTCTGCGATCAGGTTCTCGGATTCGCGCAACTCAGATTGGGCTTGCAGCGGCAATCGGATTGGATCGCTTGCCAACAAGGCCACAGCCAAGAGTCGTGGTGGTCTCGGTAGGTGATGATTTAGTCGAACCGGGCAGCCAATTGAGTGATTCGGAAGATGAGTTTGCAACTAATTCTTGGCTTTTGACGACCGCAGTCAAAGAAGCAGGTGGCATTGGTTATCGCGTAACTACAGTTCCGAAGAACTCTGACTCGCTAAAAGATGTAATTGAGGACCAGCTAGTTCGTGCTGATCTCATCGTAATTTGCGGCGAGAACCACGATGAATCATTTAAATTAATTTATAGCGTAATCAAACAACTTGGTGATGTACAGAGCGTAATGCCAAATATTGAAGCAAGTGGCGCACATGCATTTGGCACAATCGGTCCAGATAAGACGCCAGTCGTCGTACTACCTGGCGATCCAATCAGTGCATACATTTCGATGGAACTATTTATACGTCCTATGATCCGTAACATGATGGGATTAAATGAAATTCACCGGCCGATTGCTCGCGCCACTCTGACCAATGAGATTGAGAGCTCATCCGGTAAACACTCATTTATTCGCGCAACTCTAAACGGAGATAAGCCCGAAAGACGACTCGTTACTGCTCTTCCAAATCAAGAGGATTTAGTAACGCTCTCAGATGCGACTGGATTAATTGTTATGAATGAAGAAACTACAAGATTGAAAGCAGGTGAAGAGGTAGACGTTCTTCTTCTAGAGCGTCGCTTCAATTAAATGTCGCACTGGCCGATTGAATTAAGGAGCGGAGAGATTCGGATGCGGCCGTTGCGATATCGAGATCGAAGCGCATGGCTAGAAATTCGGAGAGAGAATCGCGAGTGGTTGAATCCATGGGAAGCGACCTCTCCATTAATTGAAGAACAGAAAGCGCCCCCTACATTCTTTGAGGTGGTTCGGTACCAAAGAACTGAAGGTAGAGCCGGTCGACTCTATTCTTTTGCTATTTGGCAGGAAAAAGAATTGATTGGCCAGATCACTTTAGGTGGCATTTCCTATGGCGCCTTTAGAGGAGCGCATGTTGGGTATTGGATAGATAAGTCCAACGGCAATAAAGGAATCATGACAAAAGCGGTAATTGAAGTTACTAGATTTGCATTTGAAACCTTGCGTTTGCATCGAATTGAAATAGCTTTACGTCCAGAGAATGGCGCATCAAAACGTGTTGCGGAAAAAGCTGGTTACTTATTTGAGGGATTGCGCCCCCGATTCCTTCATATTGATGGTGAGTGGCGAGACCATATTGTCTTCGTGAAAGAGAACACGAAGGTTTAGAGGTTAGGGAAATACCCGAAAAGTCCGAATCTTGGATTTAGGGTTGTCCTCTATGGGCTCCGGTCTCATCTACTTAATCATTGTCGGTATGTGGGTCGCCTATTTTCTTCCACGCTGGATTGCAAGTCACGAAGAAGTATCGGGTAAGTCAATCGAAAAATTTGCTTCAACCATGAAAGTTGTCGGTCGGACTGCGGGTAGTGAAACTGTTGAACTTGAAGAAATTAAGCGGCGCCACGCTAATCAACTAGCAGTTAGAAGAATTCTTTTTGCTTCAATTATTGCGCTTTTCTTAATTATTTCACTATTAAGTGTGATTGGAATTTTCACGCCAATTATTCTCTTGATGCCACTTTCCGCATTAGTGCTCTATACGGTTCATGCTCGACATCAGATTGTGGCAAATAAGGAAGAATTAACTCGCGCCCAGAGCGTCCGACCAGAACGCCATCGAGACAAGTATCGAGAATTGATCGCGCGCTCTAAACGGATTGCTTATTCACGAATTGAATTAAGTGATGAGCACTGGACGCCATTAGCTGATCGCTTATCACAAGCTGAAAATGAATCGCATGGCATAACCATTATCCCCAAAGGAATTGCAGGTCGATTTGATACTTGGAGTCCTACGGAAGTACCTACTCCAAGTTATGTAAGTGCTCCCAAAGCAGCGCCACGCCGAATAATTGATCTGACAATCCCAGGAGCTTGGAGCGAAGACCAAGAGCGGTTCGTTCAAGAGGTTTTGAAGTCATCACCGGATGAAATATTCGATCAAATTATTGCTGATGAAGTCGAAGAGCAGATTCGAATTAATCGCGTCGCAAACCAGTAGCTAAATCCAGCTTGCAAAGCACATCCGGGCGGACCAAGCGTCATAACTCAAAGTTGTTCCCAGATAAACTGGTAGAAAATATATAAATACGAGGGTAGTTAAAGCTAGCCCGGATTGAACCGTCAATTCTCCATACTTTTGGCCCGATTCTGTCTTTAGAAATACATATATGGTGTAGCAGATTGAAAGAATCAAAAATGGCTGGAGAGCATTCGCGTAAAAATAGAAAGTTGTGCGATCGGGGATAAGAAACCAGGGGAGATAATTAGCCGCAAAGCCGGCGATGATAAAACCTACCTCCCAATCTCTCCTGATTATCACGTAATTTATGGTAAGAAGAAGTGCAATGATGCCGAACCACCAAATTAGCGGCGTTCCCAAAGCGAGAACCTCTCTTGAACATTCACCAGTTCCGCAATTAGGACTTTCATAGAAGAAGGAGGTAGGAAGCCCCAGATAAAACCAACTCCATGGGCTGGCTTCATATGGGTGAGCAATATCGAGAGCGCTGTGAAAGTCGATAATCTTCTGGTGATATTTAATGAGAGAAAGCAATGGATTAGTTGACGCATTCCGGTCGTACCCTAAATCTGAATTAAACCATCCAATCCAACTTGCTATATACATGGAAGGAATTACTAAAAGATTATTAAGAATTGCTCGCCGCTCTTTTACAAAAACATAGATTAAGAACACCACTATAAGAAACAGCGCATTCCATTTTGTAGAAAGAGCTAATCCCAAGAAGATAACTGAAAGAAGATGCCGCTTATAAAGAAGTGATAAAGCGCCAGCCAAGAGAAGAGTTGTAGAAAATATATCGAGAAGAGCCACACGCGACATAGCCAGGTGTAACCCGTCGAGTGTAGAAAGGAGAGCGGCAATCAAGGCCAGATAGTCAGAGGAAAATAATTTCTTAGCAATGAAGAAAATCAAAGCAACCGCAACGGTTCCGGCTATTGCTAAGGAGAAACGCCAATCGAGGGAGTTATCACCAAATAATCGGATGCCAACTGCGATCAATCACTTCCCAAATGGTGGATGGACCACAAATTCTCCATCGCTACCATCAATCTCGACACCAACGGCTAAAAAAACTCGTGCGCCATCGACATAGTAGATTTCATCGAAGACCAAATCCCCAGGTTCATTGAGGCGCCAAAATCGAAGTAGCGCAGAAATCCCAAGAATCGCACTTAGGCAGAGGCGGGTCATGCACTTAAGGATATTGATGTCACAATTAGCAGATGAGCAAGTTAATTATCGCGGCAACGCCACTTGGAAATTTCCGTGATGCTTCGGAGAGACTGCGCGAGGTCATTAAGGAATCTCACTACATTGTCGTAGAAGATTCAAGAAAATTTTCACGTTTATGTAGCGATTTAGGAATTGAGAAAAAAGCAAAAGTTTTGACTTTCTTTGAAGGAAATGAAAAGGAGCGATTAGCAGAGTTAGAAAGCGCACTGGTTGAGTTTCCAGAGGTATTACTGCTAACAGATGCGGGAATGCCAGGTATTAGTGATCCGGGTTACCGAGCGGTGTCTCTCGCAATCTCTAAAGGAATGACTGTGAGTGTTATTCCGGGACCAAGTGCTGTTACGACTGCTTTGGTTTTATCTGGGTTACCTTCGAACAGATTTACCTTTGAAGGATTCTTATCTCGTAAAGATGGTGGGCGTGAACAGGAGATGGAAGCCTTGGCTCATGAAGAACGCACCATGGTTTTTTTTGAGGCGCCACATCGAATCTTGGATTTTCTAAACGATGCAGCAAAGATATTTGGCGACGAGCGAGAAGCTGCTGTCTGTCGAGAGATGACCAAGACTTATGAAGAAGTAAAACGGGGCACACTACTTGAACTAACAAAATGGGCTGCGAGCAAGGAGATGTTAGGTGAAATGACCGTTGTAATCGCAGGTTTCGTGCCAAGCACAATCGAATATGACGATAAAGAACTGGTGGAAAAAGTTATCGAGTATGAGCGGGCTGGCATAGGTCGCAAAGAAGCAATCGCGATGGTCGCAAAAGAACTGGCGCTATCAAAGCGTCTGGTATTCGATGCGATGGTTAAAAATAAGTAGATAGACTCCCTCTATGTCCGAGAAGTCTTTTTATCTAACGACGCCCATTTACTATGTAAATGACGCTCCCCATATTGGACACGCTTACACAACGGTTGCGGGCGACTTATTAACTCGCTGGCATAGACAACGAGGCGAATCAGTCTGGTATCTAACCGGCACCGATGAACATGGCCAGAAAGTAATGCGGAGCGCTGAATCTAATGGCGCAAGCCCCCAAGATTGGTGCGATCGATTAGTAGAAAATGCTTGGAAGCCGGTTTGGCGAGATCTGGAAATTGCTAACGATGATTTCATTCGAACTACTGAACCAAGACATATGGAACGAGTGCAGCGCTTCATGCAGGACTTGATGGAGAAAGGCTTTATCTACGAGGGAAAATATGAGGGTCCATATTGCGTTGGTTGCGAGGAGTTTAAACTCCCCGGTGATCTTGATGATGGCAAATGCAAGATTCATTCAAAATCGGTTGAAATGATCAGCGAAATTAATTGGTTCTTTAAGCTCTCCGATTTTGTTGCTCCGCTACTTAAACATTACGAAGAGAATCCCAGTGCTTGTGAGCCAGAGAGCGCTCGGAATGAAGTAGTCGCATTCCTAGAAGGCGGTGTCTCTCATTTATCAATTTCTCGTTCTACATTTGATTGGGGTATCCCAGTTCCTTGGGACAGAAAACAAGTAATTTATGTCTGGTTCGATGCACTCTTGAATTATGCAACAGCAGTCGGTCTGACTGATTCACCCGAAAGTGAAGGTGGAAAGTTCTTTTCAAGAACCTGGCCCGCCGATGTTCATTTAGTTGGTAAAGATATTCTGCGATTCCACGCTGTTATCTGGCCAGCCATGTTAATGGCGGCTGGATTGCCGATACCTCGAAAAGTTTTTGCGCATGGCTGGTTACTAGTTGGCGGCGAGAAGATGAGTAAGAGCAAACTGACTGGAATTTCACCAGCTGATATCACTTCACACTTTGGTGTGGATGCATTTCGATATTACTTCATGAGAGCAATTCCCTTTGGAAATGATGGCTCATTTTCCTGGGAGGATATGTCTGCACGATACACAAGCGAACTAGCTAATGATTTTGGAAACCTCGCATCTAGATTATTAGCTATGCTAAATAAATATTGCGATGGAAAAATTCCTGAAAAAAATGAAGCCGGGAAGCTCACAAAATCTCTCGCTAGAACAGTAGCTGTTTCAGACGAAGCTATCTGCGCTCTCGACTTCCAGACTGGCATTAACGCAATTATGGATTTCTGCAAAGAAGTAAATGGTTATGTGACCGCTAATGAGCCTTGGGTCGTCGCAAAAGACCCGAGTAGAAAAGGTGAGTTAGACGCAATTCTTTATAACACCGCTGAGTCACTAAGAGCCTTGGCAGTTCTGTTATTTCCGGTGATGCCGATATCAACGAAAAAGCTCTGGAATTATCTGGGCGCTGAGAATTCACTCGGTTCAATCGAGAAACAAGTTATCTCTCAAGTTTCTACTTGGGGCCAGCTAAGACCTGGAACCAAAACTTCTAAGGGCGAAATTCTCTTTCCGAGGTTGGAAGAAGCGGAGAAATAATCGGTATGGCCGATCGACATAATCGAGATATTGATGGAAAGCCAGCGCCTCTTCCGGAGCCATTACCAATAACTTGTGGAGATTCACATGCTCATTTAGAAATTGTCACCAATACCGAACCTGATCATCCAGAGATTGCGAGAGTCATCGCCGAGGCAGCAGCTGTCGGAATTGACCGAATAGTTCAAGTTGGATATTCCGCGGAACAATCTGATTGGTGTGTTCGCCTTGCAGATAGATTTCCAAATGTGGTTGCTGCCGTTGCACTACACCCAAATGAGGCACCAGTTGTAGATAATTTAGAGTCAGACTTAGCCCGCATAGCAGAGCTAGCGAAGCATCCCAGAGTGCGAGCAATCGGCGAGACCGGATTAGATTTCTTTCGCACCTCGCCCGATCTACAAGACCGCCAGCGTTACTCATTTAAGCGCCATATTCAATTAGCAAAAGAATTACATAAGACTGTAGTAATTCATGATCGAGATGCTCACCAAGCTGTACTAGATACACTCGATGAAGTTGGAGCGCCAGCGAGGACTGTCTTTCACTGTTTCTCCGGTGATGCCCAGATGGCAAGTGAGTGCGTTGCTAAAGGTTACATTCTCTCTTTCGCAGGCACGGTAACTTTTAAGAATGCACCGCAGCTGCGCGAAGCGCTAAAGCTGGTTCCCTTAGACCAATTATTGGTTGAAACAGATTCGCCATTCTTAGCACCGATGCCCCATCGCGGAGCTCTAAATACTCCGGCCCAGATCCCCAATATCTTGCGATTTATGGCAGCCGAGCGCGGCGATGATTTAGTTGAGATGGTCGGTGCCATTGGAAAGAATCTAGATCGAATCTTTGGACCTTTTTAAAAATGACAATTAATCTTCTCGGTGCCATTGAAATTCGAAAAATTGCTGATGATTTGAAGTTATTTCCTAAGAAATCCTTGGGACAGAATTTTGTGGTTGACGCCAATACCTGTCAAAAAATAGCCCGGTCAGCTGAAGTCGGTAGCACTGATCACGTGGTTGAAATTGGCCCGGGAATTGGTTCGCTGACGCTGGCACTCTTAGAGCGAGGTGCGAAGGTAACTGCGCTTGAGATTGATAATCGGTTAGCAGCTCGATTGCCAATTACCTTAAAAGAACATGGCGCTAGTAATTTCCAGGTGATTGAAGCAGATGCCTTAAATTTCAGAGAACTTTCGAATAGTGTAAATAAATTAGTAGCGAATCTGCCCTATAACATCTCAGTGCCGGTATTACTTCATTTCTTGGAGTGCTTTCCGAATATTAAATCGGGCATCGTTATGGTGCAGAGTGAGGTAGCAGAACGGTTGGCCGCGCTACCTGGCTCCAAAGACTATGGAGCGCCGAGCGCCAAAGCTGCCTGGTGGGCTAAATTAGAACTATCTGACTCAATATCTCGAAAAGTATTCTGGCCAATCCCTAATGTGAATTCTTCGTTAATTTCATTTTATCGTATTGAACCAGTGGATCGGGATGAAAGATTAAGAAAGGCAACCTTTAAAGTTATTGATCTAGCCTTCGGTAAACGGCGGAAAATGTTACGCGGAGCGCTATCGGAGTTATTCCGCTCCTCCAGCGCAGCAGAGAGCTCCTTAAGCGCAATTGGCATCAAACCTACCGATCGAGGCGAATCACTCTCGATAAGTGATTTTGTTGCGATTGCCCGCTTGATACCGATAGGCGATTGAGTGCTTCAAGTAATACGCTCACGGCATGACTGATAGAGCGGTGGTTAGGGTGCCGGGGAAGATTAATCTCCAGCTCTCGGTCGGTCCGCTTCAGAAAGATGGTTATCACGAATCAGCAACCGTCTTTCAATCAGTTTCTCTCTTCGATGAATTAGTAGTTAGCCCAAGCGAATCTGGCTCAATAACAATTGATTGTGGTGGCAAAGCTGGAATTCCCGAGGGAAGAGAGAATCTCGCGTTTCGCGCTGCAGAATTAATGTTAGACCGATTCGATATTGAATCTGGCGTTGCTATAAAAATTAAGAAAGAAATTCCAATAGCTGGTGGAATGGCTGGCGGTAGCGCAAATGCTGGCGCAACAATTGTTGGAATTGATTCGTTATTTTCACTCGGCTTAAGTAGAAATAAAATGGAGAAATTGGGAGCCGAACTAGGCGCTGACGTGCCATTTACGATTTCCGGTGGAACTGCGATTGGAACTGGAAGAGGAGATCGAATAACTCCCGTACTTTCTAGGGGCACCTATCACTGGGTGCTTGCACTATCTACTTCTGGACTTTCTACATCTTCGGTTTACAGCGAATGTGATCGATTACGCGAGGGTATGGATATCGCAGCGCCACATGTAAGCGATGAACTTTTACAATCACTAACCCATAGTGATGCTAAATCTCTTGGTAAGAAACTTATTAACGACCTACAGCCGGCAGCATGTTCATTAAAGCCGGCGTTGCGCTTAATTCTCGATGTTGGAATTGATTACGGTGCATTGGGCGGAATCGTCTCTGGATCTGGACCAACTGTCGCCTTCTTGGCTGAAAATGAGGAGCATGCGTTAGACCTCGTAGTTGCCCTGACATCAAGTGGCGTGGTCGGCAATGTCGTCCGCGCCCAAGGGCCAGTTCCGGGTGCGCGCATAGTTAGTGAAAGAACCCAATAGAATTCAGGTTCCTCCATTGTGTAGTGGCTAGCACATGGGCCTTTGAAGCCCAGGGTCCAGGATCGATACCTGGTGGAGGAGCTTAGATAGAAAGATTTGCGTAATTTGAGGAGATGATTTTGCGAGAGAATTAGCTCTCGAAGATGGCTAGGAAAGGTGGGGTGTTGAGCCAGCTCGATCTAGTGATCGTCCTCGCCGCTGGCGAGGGAGTTAGAATGAAATCAGCACACCCCAAAGTTCTCCATAAAGTCGCAGGTGCAACTCTTCTAGAACATGTAGTGACAGCTGTCACCAAACTTGAAGGAAAAGAATTACGAGTAGTTATTGGTTCTGCTGACGATGAGGTAAAAAATGAGCTCTCGCAAATAAATGTAAAAGCAAAAACAATTCTCCAAGAAGTTCGAAGTGGCACTGGCGATGCGGTGCGGCGAGCGATTACCCAAGATGATTCAGGCACGGTCTTAGTCTGTGCCGGAGATACACCGTTGATCACAACTCAAACCCTGGACTCATTTCTAGTAGAGCATAAGAAGAGCGGTGCTGCGGCAACCGTACTTACTACCGAAGTTCCCAATCCAACCGGCTACGGAAGGATTGTGCGTGAGAAGAACGAACCAGCCAAGATCGTGGAGGAGCGCGATGCCACCCCGGAAGAGCGCGAAATTATTGAGATTAATACTGGAATCTATGCTTTTGATATCTCTAAATTACGAGGTGCACTCTCGGGGCTTGGTAAGGAAAATTCTCAAGGCGAGGAATATCTCACCGACGTTATCGCCATCTTGAAAAGTAAAGGTGAAGCCGTTTCAACTTTCGAGGGCTTAGATTTCACCGAATTCCTCGGAATTAACGATCGATCACAGTTAGCAGATGTTGCCGCAATTTATAGAGACCGGATTAATGAAGCGCTGATGTTAAGCGGTGTAACTATCGTTGACCCAGCTTCAACCTGGATTGATTTAAGTGTTGAGATTGGTTCAGATGCCCGTATTGAACCGGGCACTGCGATTGCTGGAAAAAGCAGAATCGGATCAGGTGCGGTTATTGGACCACGCACTACATTAATTGATTGCAGAGTCGATAGCGGCGCAAAAGTATTTGAGTCACATTGCGAATCAAGTGAGATTGGTGCCAATGCCAAAGTTGGCCCGTTTACACATTTGAGAACGGGGACAGTCCTTGCCGGAGAAGTGAAAGTTGGTTCCTTCGTAGAGATGAAGAATTCCCAGGTCGGCACCGGTTCGAAGGTCCCGCATCTTTCATATGTTGGAGATGCCAAGATCGGCAGAGAGAGCAATATCGGTGCCGCTACGGTATTTGTAAATTACGATGGCGTTGAAAAGCACGAGACCAAGATTGGCGATCATGTACGAATCGGAAGCGATTCGATGTTGATTGCTCCAGTCTCAATCGGAGATGGGGCCTATACCGCCGCTGGTTCTGTGATTAATGAAGACGTGCCGGCGGGCGCGCTTGGTATAGGAAGAGCCCGTCAGGTCAATATTCTTGGCTGGGTACTCAAGAAACGTAAAGGTTCCAAGTCCGCCGCAGCTGCCGAGAAGAAGGAGAAGGGGAAATGAGTAGCGAACTCCGCCTTAGCTCCGAGAAGCGACTTCGAATTTTTACCGGACGTGGTTACCCCGAATTAGCCGAAGAGGTTGGCGCCGAACTCGGAGTTCCAATAACTCCTACTTTAGCTTACGACTTTGCCAATGGTGAAATTTTTATTCGATTTGAAGAGAGCGTACGTGGTTGCGATGCCTTCGTTATTCAAAGCCATTCCAATCCCGTAAATAAACAGGTAATGGAGCAACTCATAATGGTAGATGCGCTTAAACGCGCTTCCGCAAAACGAATTACCGTTATCGCTCCTTTTTATGGGTACGCAAGACAAGATAAAAAACATCGGGGCCGCGAGCCAATTTCAGCTCGATTAATGGCAGACCTCTTCAAAACTGCCGGCGCCGATCGATTAATGACAGTTGATTTACATTCTGCCCAGATTCAAGGATTCTTCGATGGACCTGTCGACCACTTACATGCCTTGCCACTTCTTGCAAATTATGTTGGCTCAAAAGTAGATCGCTCTCGCTTGACGATTGTTTCTCCGGATTCTGGACGAGTTCGAGTTGCAGAACGCTGGAGCGATATTTTAGGTGGTGCCCAGATTGCATTCATTCATAAAACGCGAGATCCAAGATTGCCCAACGAAGCTGTCACAGGACGAGTTGTCGGTGAAGTTAAAGGTCAGACCTGTGTCGTTATCGACGACATGATTGATACTGCAGGCACCATAACAAAAGCGGTAGAGGCGCTCTATAACGATGGCGCTAAAGAAGTAATGGTCGCAGCAACCCACCCAGTCTTCTCCGGCCCAGCTGCAGAACGCTTAGTAAATTCGAAGGTAAGTGAAGTTGTAGTTGCTAATACTCTGCCAATTTCAGATGAGAAACGATTCGCAAATCTCACCGTACTTTCAATTGCACCACTAATTGCTCGCGCAATTAGAGAGGTTTTCGAAGATGGATCAGTCACTAGCCTCTTCGACGGCCATGCCTAAACTTAATCGCTTACTCGCGATTTCCTTAATTTCGTTAATCTCTCTACCGTTACCAGCTGCTAAATCAGCTGAGCCATATCAAGTCACCGTGATGTCACGTAACCTCTATCTAGGCGCTGACGTCGGTGTGGCTCTCGAATTGATCCCTAATTTTCCGACGGCGGCCCAATTTTTGTGGGATCAGGTAAAGGCCACCGATTTCAATAAGCGAGTTTCTAAACTAGCGGGTGAAGCAGCGGCTGAGAAGCCTGACTTGATAGGTATTCAAGAGGCAACCCAGTGGTACTGCAAGAAAAACTTGTGGGATGAAAAAATTGTGGTCTTTGATTTTCTCAAGCAATTTATTGACGCCACAAAAGTAACTAGCGTTAGCTTTGAATTAGCAACCGCAAATGGCATTTCTGCTTTCAACCCCGGCTACTCAATTGCCGCCATTCCATATCTCACCAAAGTTAAAGATCCTGATATTTTCCCCGCCATTTTCAATAGCGATACTGCTGCCTGTGGTTTCACAATCGGAGATGCCATTCTGGTTCGCTCTGATGTTGCCGGTTCAATTAAGCAAGTAGGAAATACCGAATACGATCAGATTTATTCAATTGTTCCAACGATCATGAAAGTTTATCGCGGATACACCTGGGTTGATTACCAAGTCTCAGATTCGTTGGTTCGAGTTGTTTCCACTCATTTAGAATCTATTTGGGATAAGAATAAAGTTCCAAATTCGGCGATTCAAGCGAGGCAATTAGTCTCAGATTTGGCGAATGCAAAGATGCCGCTAATTGTTCTTGGTGATTTCAATGCAGATTATCGCGACCCGCGTTCTATCGATGCACCCAACCCGGGTCTGCAGCCAGTCGTTAGTGAGGCTTGCCCGATCTCAGGGGCTAGCGAATGTAACGCTTATCAAACAATGCTTGATGCCGGTTTTCTTAACGCATCACCGGATGCGAAAGATCCAAAGTTTTTTTCCTGGGGAGCGGGCGCGCTTCTTGATGGCCCAGATACAGATCGCGCGGCCGTTGCGAAAAGTTATGGAAATCAATATGGATTTACTGATCGATTAGATTATATATTTACGAAAAATGTTTACGCCAACTCAAGTTCTAAAATGATTGGAAATATTTATCCAGATGGTTCTTCCATCTGGGATTGCGGAAATAAGAAATGTTTTGCCTCTGATCATGCTGGCGTCGTAGCAACTATCGAGTTGCCAAGGGGAGCAAATATCGTTGATCCGGTACTTCCAGTTCACGCTCGTTTCCCATTTGGATTCTGGCATTACGTGGCGCTGGCGCTAGTTTCCATTATCGGCTGGCGAATCTTCCTTTGCATTCGAAGATAGTTGTCGATTTGTCGAATTGCAGTCTGGCTCGGTAGCCTTCCGCTTCACGGCGAGGGGGTAGCCCCCGTAATCGACGAAAGGCAAGACAATGGCAGAAGTAGCAATTCAAGGCGCGCTCCGTAATGAATTCGGCAAAGGCGCATCCCGCAGAATCCGACGTGATGGTTTAGTTCCAGCGGTCATCTATGGCCACGGTGAGAAGCCAACACATATCTCTCTTCCAGCTCGTGAAGTTGGCGTTGCGATTAAGACTTCAAACGTTCTGCTTAATATTGATCTTGGCGAAAAACAAGAATTAGTTCTTCCAAAGTCCATTGTTCGTAATCCACTTAAAGGAACTTTGGAACATATCGATTTAATTATTGTTCGCCGCGGCGAGCGAGTTGTTGTTAATGTTCCAGTTCATGCGTCAGGTAAGCATGATCCAGAAGGTATTCTCGAGCACGTTCACAACACAATTGAGGTTGAAGCTGACGTTACAGCTATCCCACAATTCCTTGAATTGGATCTCACTGGTCTAATGGCTGGCGATTCGAAGTTGGCATCTGATGTTGTACTTCCTGAAGGAATCATTCTTAAGAGTGATCCAAAGATGGTAGTTGTTCACCTATCGGTACGCGCAGCGATTGAAGAGATTGTTCCTGTTGCCGCTTCTGTTGAAGGTGAAGGCGCCGCTCCTGTTGAAGGTGAAGGCGCCGCTCCTGCTGAAGGTGCCGCTCCTGCTGAAGGCGGAGCTGAAGCTAAAGCCAAGAAGTAAGGCTTCCTACTAACCTTTCTTCATGTTTCGTTCTAAGGAACGTTGGTTAGTTATTGGCCTTGGAAATCCTGGCGCTGAATACGAACGAACTCGCCACAACATTGGAGCGATGGTGGTATCTCAATTAGCCTCTTCAAATAGCGCGAAATTCTCCAATCATAAATCGCGTGCCGACATTGCTGAATTCAAATTAAACGGATCAGTGATTGTTGCCGCAAAACTTCGTTGCTACATGAATGAGTCCGGTGGTACCACCAAAGCTCTTGCAGATTATTTCAAGATAAAGCCAGATCATTTGATTGCTATCCATGATGAACTCGACATTCCATTTGAGGCGATTAGATTGAAAATTGGTGGCGGCGACAACGGGCATAATGGTTTAAAGAGCATCACCAAGACCTTAGGTGCTGATTATTTAAGAATTCGAATGGGAATAGGCCGACCAGTTGGCGCGCAAGATCCAGCCGATTTCGTCTTAAAGCCATTTAGTTCGCAAGAACGGGGAGCACTCGAAGATTTCATCAGTAACGGAGCTGGCGCGGTTGAATCTCTAGTCACCAATGGATTGGATATCGCACAAACTCGCTTTAACTCTTAACCTCATCGTAGAATTAAAGCTGGCCCCCCTCTTCTAGGAGCGGGGCCAATCGGCGTTTGGAGGCGGATATGTCCAGAATAAGTGGGCTAATTGCGCCATCTACAAAAACTTTAGATTATCTTGAAGATAGCGATGTATTAATTGCACCAGCGCCTCTTTTTTCTCAGCTTATTGCGCAACGAGCTCAAGAAAAGAAATTGGTCGTAGTTACCCATTCGAGTAAACGAAGCGCGGAGTTAGTACGCGAATTATCCGGTTATTTTGATGGTGTAAGAGAGTTTCCTTCATGGGAGACCTTGCCTCATGAAAAGTTAAGTCCAAATGGCGACACGATTGCCCGACGAATCGAAGTTCTACATTCCATTACAGAAATTCCAATTCTGGTAGTTCCAATTCGCGCTTTCGTGCAACCAATAGTCTCCAATGTATTGGAGAAACCATCGCTGGAATTGCGCAAAGGTGAACGTTTGGAATTTGAAGGGCTAATTCGATCGCTGGTAGAGCGGGCTTATTCAAGGGTAGATATGGTTGAGCGGCGAGGTGAATTCGCGGTAAGAGGCGGCATAATCGATATTTTCCCAACAGGGCGCGACTATCCAGTGCGAGTTGAATTCTTTGGTGATGAGATTGAGGAAATTAGAAGTTTTGAAATTGCCAATCAACGGACCTTTCAAGATGAAGTAGGCGCTATCTCGATTCTGTCTGGCAGGGAATTACTTATCGATAGCGGAGTAAGAGAGCGAGCTGATGCGCTTCGTCATCTTTATCCTGAACTCCTAGAGATGTGTAGCAAAATTTCTGAAGGTATTTACCCACCAGGTATGGAATCGATTGTTGGTGTGCTACATCCTGAAACTAAACTCTTAATCGATTTTCTAAATGATTCGTTTGAAGTTATTCTCTTAGAAGATGAGCGAATTCGTAATCGCTCACTAGATTTGATTAAGAGTAGTGAAGAGTTTCTAGAAGCAGCCTGGTCAACCGCTGCTCTAGATGGCAACGTTCCTTTAAGAAGTGAGTTACAGCGGGCTGGATATGTGACGCTCTCAGATGTTGAAGAGAATGCGAAAAAGAGAAAAATCCGCTGGCGAAGCTTAAATCTCTTTGGTGATGCGGAGGATGCCAAATTAGATCAATATCGCGAAGCGCCCTCCTATCGAGGAGATTTCGAAAAATTAATCTCGGATGTAAGAATTGCTGTTAAAGATAGTAAATCGGTCGTTCTTTCATTTTATGGTCACGGTTTAACTGAGAGGTATCTGCAACTTCTCTCTGAGGGGGGTATTCCAGCTCGCATAATTTCGGAGATTGCTACACCACTGAAAACGGAGATTGTCTCTCTGATTCAAAGTCCTATTGAGTTTGGCTACGAAGATCTCGTAAATCGCGTTCTATTAATTACGGAAGCCGATATAACAGGAACTAGAGATCGGCGCGCTATCTCAAAGATGCCAACCCGAAGGAAGAAAGCAATTGATCCGCTCGAACTCAAGCGGGGTGATTACGTTGTTCATGAAATTCATGGAGTTGGTAGATATCAAGAATTGATAAAGAGAAAAGTGCTTGGTGTTGAGCGGGAATATGTTGTAATCGAATATGCGCCATCCAAGCGCGGCCAACCCGCAGATCGCATCTTTGTGCCGACGGACTCATTGGATTTAGTGACCTCATATATCGGAGGTGAAACTCCAACGCTTCATAAGATTGGAGGTGGCGAATGGGTAAAGAGTAAAGCGCGCGCCAAGAAGGCGGTTAAGGAAATTGCAGGAGAGCTAATCCGCCTCTATGCAGCGCGAACCAGGCTTCCTGGGTATGCCTTCGCTCCTGATACGCCATGGCAGAGAGAATTAGAAGATTCATTTGAATATGTAGAGACTGCCGATCAACTAGTAACAGTCGAAGAAGTAAAACGGGATATGGAAAAACCATATCCAATGGATCGAATTGTCTGCGGTGATGTCGGGTATGGAAAGACTGAGATTGCGGTACGGGCTGCATTTAAGGCGGTACAAGATGGAAAACAAGTTGCCATATTGGTCCCAACAACTTTGCTAGTACAGCAACATTTAGCTACGTTTACTGAGCGCTACTCGGGATTTCCAATCCGAGTAAATTCACTATCCAGATTTAATTCGAATAAAGAGATAAGTGAGACGCTTAAGGGAATTTCTGATGGAACCTTAGATGTCGTAATTGGAACTCATCGATTACTCTCTGACGACATCAAGTTTCGTGATTTGGGATTGATCGTTGTCGATGAGGAACAGCGATTTGGCGTTGAGCATAAAGAGCGCTTAAAGCGGTTACGTGCCACGGTAGATGTTCTTGCGATGTCTGCTACCCCAATACCGAGAACTCTAGAGATGGCGATTACTGGAATTCGGGAAATGTCCACAATCACTACGCCGCCAGAAGAGAGGCATCCAGTACTTACCTATGTTGGTCCGCAAGACGATAAACAAGTGGTGGCAGCAATTCATAGAGAGCTGTTACGGGACGGTCAGGTTTTCTATATCCATAATCGCGTGGAAAGTATTGATGAGACTGCCGCTCGATTGCGACGATTAATTCCGGAGGCTCGGATTGCAACTGCGCATGGCCAGATGAACGAAGGAACTCTTGAGCAGGTAGTACTTGCATTCTGGAATCGAGAGTACGATATTTTGGTTTGCACAACCATAGTTGAAAATGGAATAGATGTCGCAAATGCAAACACTTTGATCGTAGAGCGAGCGGATAAATTTGGTCTCTCCCAGTTACATCAATTAAGAGGTCGCGTTGGCAGAAGTCGCGAGCGCGCGTACGCATATTTTCTATATCCAAGCGATCGTCCATTAACTGAAATTGCCTTGGAACGACTAAATACGATTGCGCTCAATACCGAGTTAGGTTCTGGTATGCGGGTTGCGCTTAAAGATCTCGAAATTAGAGGCGCTGGAAATCTTCTCGGAGGCGAACAATCTGGTCATATTGCCGATGTCGGGTTCGATTTGTATATGCGCATGGTGGGTGAAGCGGTAAATGAATACAAGCGTGGAATTATTGATGATGGGAGAGAAGATAAGGAATGCAAAGTCGAACTTCCAATTACTGCGCATCTCTCAACGGAGTATGTGCCATCTGATCGATTACGCCTCGATATCTATCGCAGATTGGCGGACTCTAATGATTTTGGTGATATCGATGGAATTGCCGAAGAGCTGCAAGATCGATTTGGAGATCTACCTGAAGAGGCAAGTCGATTACTTAAAATCGCAAAATTGCGTATTATGGCCAAGAGTCTAGAAATCTCGGATTTAGCAATTCATGGACTCCATCTTCGAATTTCACAAGTAGCATTAAGTGAATCTCTTCAACTTCGC
Organism: Actinomycetota bacterium; assembly: GCA_016870975.1. Taxonomy (GTDB): domain Bacteria; phylum Actinomycetota; class Actinomycetes; order Nanopelagicales; family Nanopelagicaceae; genus MAG-120802. The sequence goes on along the minus strand of VGAE01000002.1, from coordinate 119,074 downwards.
ATCGAACGGATTTATCCCGGATCAATCTACAAATCTGTGACTAAGACCCTGTTGGTTGCGCGCCCAGTAGTGGCCGCTTGGTCGAAAGAGAGTACAAATATAGGAGATACTTCGGCCTTGGAATGGGTAAGCGAAGTCTTAACCCAGCTGAAATCTAGAGAGGTTAAGACGTGAAAAAACTAGCAGTTCTTTTAGCGAGCTTAGCTCTACTACTGACCGGCTGCGCTCGTATGGATTCTGCTGCGACCGTCGGAACTACTGAAATTAAGTTAGAAACTCTACAAGGCCGCGTTGATGCCATTCTCGCTGAGCGTTTAAAAATCGACACCTCTCAGATGCGTCTAGAAAGTGGTGATGTCTTAGCGCGCTCCCAACTCACATTCTTAATCTCAAATATTATTTTGGATGAAATTGCCAAAGACATAGAGATTGAAGTTTCAAATTCTGATTTAGAAGCTTATCGCCTAGAAATTTACGGAAGTATTGGCGGCGAACGCAGGCTTCCTGAGGTACTCGTCAATGCCTCAATAGCCCCAGACGCTTTAAACGATGTCTTACGAAGAGATTTAATCTTGCGAAAAATCGGAACGACGCTCGCTGAATCCGGAGCGGATGATGCAACTATCAATCAAGCGATCCAAACTTTGGTGACACGTAAATCCGATGAAATTAGGGTTGTTGTTAATCCTCGTTATGGCATCTGGGATACGGCCACAATCTCAGTAATCGGCACGGAACCTGCGGGTAACGCAGTAACAAACAAGTAGTCGTCTAATGGCGTATGAGAATCTCATCCGTCTGGTTGAGGTGATGAATCGACTCAGATCACCGGGTGGTTGTCCATGGGATGCGGAGCAGACTCACGAAAGTCTTATCAAATATCAATTAGAAGAGTCTTATGAATTTATAGAAGCTGTGGAAAGTGGAAATCGAGAGGATCTAAAGGAAGAGCTCGGAGATCTCTTACTGCAAGTTTATTTTCATTCACGGATTGCTGAAGAACATGCTGATAGGCCATTTAATATCGATGATGTGGCCGCTGCCGTTGCAGATAAGTTAATGTCTCGTCATCCTCATGTCTTTGCTGACACCAAAACTGAATCCAGCGCTGAGGTTCTGCGGAATTGGGAGAAAATCAAAAATGAAGAGAAGGGCCGCACAACTTTTGATGCCGGCGTCCCACTCGGCCAACCAGCGATATCGCTATCTGCAAAATTAATCTCACGGGCTGAAAAAAATGGTCTTACCACCCCAGAACCATTAGAAGTATTAAATGAAGATGTCCTGGGTGAAAGATTGTTGCATCTGATATCCGGGGCAGTTAAGGCAGATATCGACCCAGAATCAGCGCTACGTAGAGCTGCCCTTAGATATCGAGATGGAATACTTAAAGAACTGAAAAACGAGAAGAGATAGAATCGCGGATTGTGACTTCCATTAAATCTATCAAGTCGAGGGAAATTTTAGATTCTCGAGGAAATCCGACTATCGAAGTCGACGTCTCTCTGAGCGATGGCGCGTTTGGAAGGGCTGCCGTGCCTAGCGGTGCATCCACCGGAGCTTTTGAAGCTGCAGAGTTACGTGATGGCGGGGATAGATATGTTGGAAAAGGAGTTCGCCAAGCGGCTTCGAATATCGAGAAGTTGATTACGCCGAAAGTCATTGGCATTGATCCTTTCGAGCAACGCAAATTAGATAACGCGATGATTGAAATAGATGGCACACCTAACAAATCCAAGCTTGGTGCAAACGCAATTTTGGGCGTATCGCTTGCAATGGCTAGAGCTGCTGCAAATTCTAAAAAACTTCCTTTCTATTCATTTATCGGTGGCTCAGATGCAAATCTTCTTCCAGTTCCAATGATGAATATCCTTAATGGTGGAGCTCACGCGGATACTAATGTTGATATCCAAGAATTTATGATAGCTCCTATTGGAGCCAAGACTTTTAGCGAGTCATTACAGTGGGGTGCCGAGATTTGTCACGCCTTGAAAGCAGTTCTTAAAAAGCGAGGCCTTGCGACCAGTATCGGTGATGAAGGTGGCTTTGCACCAAATCTTGAAAGTAATAGAGCTGCGCTGGATTTAATTGTTGAAGCGATAGGTAAGGCTGGATACAAACCAAAAGATGAGATTGCCCTCGCCATGGATGTAGCAGCAACTGAATTCTTCAAAGATGGAAAGTATGAATTTGAGGGTTCAAGATTGTCTGCAGATGAGATGATTTCTTATTATCAGAGCTTGGTGGATTCTTATCCATTGGTTTCTATCGAAGATCCGCTATCTGAAGATGACTGGGATGGGTGGATAAAAATAACTAAGGAACTCGGAGATCGCGTTCAACTAGTAGGTGATGATTTATTTGTTACTAATCCTGAGCGACTCGCTAAGGGAATCAAGAACGGTGCGGCAAATGCTCTTCTAGTTAAGGTAAATCAGATTGGAACTCTGACAGAGACTTTGGATGCCGTTAAGTTGGCACATGATGCTGGCTACCGCTCAACGATGAGTCATCGCTCTGGCGAGACGGAAGATACAACAATCGCAGATCTTGCAGTCGCTGCTAATTGTGGCCAGATCAAGACGGGCGCCCCAGCTCGAAGCGAACGAGTTGCTAAATACAACCAATTGTTAAGAATCGAAGAGGAGCTAGGCTCGCGAGCTAGATATGCCGGGCGCGCTGCTTTCCCTAGAGTCAAATGAAATTTAAATTCTCACTTCGTGGCGTCTTTTCAGACTTTGCGGAGAGTAGAGGAATCTCAACACGATTATTGATTCTCTTTATTGTTCTTTTTGCCATGGCGGTAACACTGGCGCCACCAACTCAGCATTACTTCGCGCAGCGCGCCCAAATAAGCACTTTAGAATCAAGTATTGAATCAAATAAAAAGAAGTTACAAGAAGCTCGTGCGGAATTAGAACGTTGGAAAGACCCAAATTATGTGAGGTCACAAGCTCGGTCACGATTACATTTCGTTCTGCCTGGCGAGCGCCAATATATAATCCTTGGAGTGGAAAGCGATGAATCAAGTGATGATTCAGCTGCGATAAACCAAAATTTTCCATTAGGTGTTCCTTGGTACTCTCGAATAATCTCCTCGATCACTTCAGTAGGAGTTGGTCAAGAACCATGAGCGAACGCCCTTCGGATGAAGATTTGATCGCTCTAGAGGTTCAACTTGGAAGAAAAGCCCGGGATGTCCATGCAATTGCATATCGGTGTCTATGCGGAAATCCCGCGGTTATTGAAACACCGCCTCGGCTGAGCGACGGTACGCCTTTCCCAACTTTCTATTACGCAACCTGCCCCAATTTAACTTCTGCAATCTCTACCCTAGAAAATAGTCCTTTAATGGATGAAATGAACCAGAGATTGACAACAGATTTGGAGTTAGCTGGCGAGTATCACGCGGCTCATGATGATTACATCGCAGCAAGAAGTGCGCTTGCTAGAGAGTTGAAACAGGAAGTACCAGAAGTCGCAGAGATTTCTGCCGGAGGTATGCCAGATCGAGTTAAGTGCTTGCATTCATTAATTGCGCAATCATTAGCTGTAGGAAGCGGCGTGAATCCCTTAGGTGATGAGGCGCTCAATTTACTTGATAGCTGGTGGGTAAATGGAAATTGTCTAGAGAGAAGATCTGAGAACAAATGAGTCGAGTGGCAGCGATTGATTGTGGGACAAATTCAATTCGCCTTCTTGTCGCAGATATTGAAGGGGAAAATTTCCGTGACATTTACCGGACTATGGAGATTGTCAGACTCGGAGAGGGAGTTGATCGAGAGAGGAAGTTTTCACCGGCTGCAATTGAACGAACCCTACGCGCCGTATCCAAATTCTCCGCGGAAATTAGGCGGCGAGGTGTGACAGCGATTCGTTTTTGTGCAACTAGCGCTACTCGAGATGCATCAAATCGAGATGAATTTATCAATGGTGTTTTTGAAATTCTAGGAGTAAGACCCGAGGTAATTAGTGGTGATGAAGAGGCTCGCCTAACCTTCAAAGGCGCAATACACCAGCTCCATCAAACAGATGCGCCCTTTCTAGTCGTTGATATCGGCGGTGGGTCAACTGAATTCGTAATTGGCGTTTCCGATATTGAAGCAGCGAAGAGCGTAAACATTGGATGTGTTCGAATGAGCGAACGACATTTCAAGAATGGGCCACCGGGCAGTGAGGCTATAGCCGCAAGTATTAGAGATATCGATGCCGCAATTGAAGATGCAGCTGCGCAAGTACCGATTGCTAGTGCAGCAACTGTGATTGCAGTTGCCGGCACAGCCACAACAGTTGCAGCTGCGAGTTTGGATTTAGCAAGTTATGACCGATATGCCATTCATCTTTCAAGAATTTCATCATCTAAAGTAAGTGAAATAACCGAGCGTTTTTTGGTGATGAAACGAGATGAAATCGCATCACTTGGTTACATGCATCCGGGACGAGTTGATGTGATTGCCGCTGGATCACTTATTCTCGATCGAATTTTGAAGAGATCTGGCGCCACCGAGTTTGTAGCATCCGAGTCAGATATTCTCGACGGAATGGTCTGGTCGATTGCAAGCGGTGCGAAGTCTTGATTAGAGAATTAGAGGTAATAGATCAGAAATTAATTAAATGCAACCAATGTCCAAGGTTAGCCGATTGGCGAGAATCAGTTACAGAACGCAAGTCATATAAGAATCAAAAATATTGGCGAAAGCCGGTCCCCGGCTTCGGGCCAAAAGATGCTCGCCTAATTATTATTGGCTTAGCTCCGGGCGCACATGGCGCAAATAGAACTGGAAGAATTTTTACTGGGGATAGTTCTGGTGATTGGCTTTTTATAGCGCTCTACAACGCAAAGCTGGCGCGAATTCCAACAAGTGTCAGTAAAGATGATGGCCAAGAACTTTCTGACACGAGAATAACTTGCGCGGTTCATTGCGCACCTCCCGAAAACAAGCCAACAACTGAGGAGATTGCGAATTGTGCAACTTGGTTGGAGTTAGAAATTGCTGCCGTGCTTCCCACTGCTCGCGCATTCTTGGCGCTGGGCGCGATAGCTTGGAAATCAACGCTCCTGGCTCTCAGCGCGATTGGTGAGGAAATGCCTAGAAAACGCCCGAACTTCGGCCATGGAGCCAATTTCAAGTTTCAAGGAAGCGATGGGAATAATAGAATGGTGATTGGAAGTTACCATCCTAGCCAGCAGAACACTTTCACGGGAAAGTTAACGCGATCCCAATTGGATTCTGTTGTACGTAAGGCAGGTAGATTTGCCCACGCAAGGCCCCTGTAGCCCAATGGCAGAGGCAGACGACTTAAAATCGTCCCAGTGTGGGTTCGACCCCCACCGGGGGCACGACCAAAGTAGTAACTAGATTCTTAAGGTATAACTTAAGAAAAAAACTTAAGAAAAAGAGGAGAGCAATGAACAGTTCTAATCCAGTACTAAACCGCGCATATAGCCGGCGCGGTTACGCTGCTATGGATACCATTCCTGAGTTGGAAGAGAGTTTCAACGCTCCAGCTGCATCATCGCTACGTACCGGAAGAATGACGATGGATGATGTCGTGGCACGCACTGCGTTCTTGCTAGGAACCGCAGTTTTAGTTGGCGCTGCTGCCTGGTATTTAAATCTTCCACCTGCACTTCTTTTTGTAGGTTTTATTGGCGGTTTAGTAACAGGCCTCATCGGCGCATTTAGCAAAAAAGTTCGACCTGCGCTTTATGTAACCTACGCCGTCTTCCAAGGTTTAGTTCTCGGAATCCTCAGCAAGACTTTTGAACTCTTCTATCCTGGAATTGTTCAACAAGCGATCGTTGCAACGGTTGCCACATTTGTCGGAATGTTATTTATGTATAAGAGTGGAAGATTGCGCGCTACTCCTAAATTCACCAAGGTTCTCTTGGGCGCTGCGCTGGGATATTTAGTTCTCGCTTTTGGAAGTTTGATTAGCGTTCTTCTTGGCGGCGGTAGCCTTTACTCGCTAAGCCTCTTTGGTCCAATGCTTGCCTTTGTTGGCGTAGCAATCGCTAGCTTCTTCTTGATTCTAGATTTTGATGCCGCCGAACAAGGTGTACGCATGGGAGTCCCACAAGAAGAGTCTTGGCGCGCCGGATTTGGTCTTGTAATGACAGTGGTCTGGCTCTATCTAGAAATTCTGAGATTGTTATCGATCTTGCGTGGCGGTAACGACTAGCTCACTCTTCACGAAGCGCAGGCTTCTGAGAATCCCCGAGACGAACAGTATTAGTCTCGGGGATTCTTATTGCAAAGAAGATTGCCAGCGAAAAGATAACTGTACTCACCAGAATTGCATCTCGATATGAGAACAAATCTGCGATCACTCCAAGCAATAGCGGTCCCACGATCATCCCAGCATCACCGGCCATTTGAAATACTGCAAAGACTCGACCGCTGCGCCCTTTAATTACATCTCCGACAACTGCTCCCGCCGAGGCGGCAAAACCAGCTCCGATACCCATAACCACCATCGCAACTAAGTAAATTAAAACGCTATTTGCCAAGACCAGGATTGCTAGCGCGAGCATCGTAATTGAGAATCCAGCAACAATTACTGGTCGTCTACCTTTCTTATCTGAGTATTTTCCAGCTCGTACCATTACTGATCCTTGAGCGATTAGAGCCAAGGTAAAGCTAAGTCCGACTACTGCTGTAGTTGCACCTAGATCTGAGATAACAAAAAGTGGCAAAATGGAAGAGCGCATTCCAAAGAAAATCCAGCTTCCCAAGAATGCCAGAAATAATGAGTACAAGTATGGGCGAATACGTAGCGCTTCTCGTAGATTTATAACTGCCTCTTCTTGCTTATCAGCAACTTTTTCGCCAAGTCGTTTTTCATGTAAAAAAATGAATGAGACTATGCTCGCGGCAAGGAGGAGCGCGCTATAGATAAAAAACGGAGCACGTGGCGAGATTGCCAAGAGCGCGCCACCGAATGCAGGACCAGCAACGCCGCCAGCGATAAAGCCACCGTTATAGAGAGATTGGGAACGTCCACGCTGGCTATCCGAAACTACTCGAAGAATTAGCGCACCGGCGGAAACCGAGAACATCGCAGAGCCTAAGCCGCCAGCTGTTCTAGAAATCAGTAGTTGTGAATAGCTCTGTGCTAAACCTGCAAGGAGAGTAAAACCAGAGACCATCATTAATCCAAAGCCAAGCACTAACCGCTCGCCAAATATTTCTACTAATCGCCCCGCTATCAATCCGGAGGTAAATCGCATCACTGCGAAACTGGAGACAATCAAGCCAATTAGCGTATTTGATACGCCAAAAGTTTGAGCAAAAATAGGAATCGCTGGGATAATTAATCCAAAACCTATCGCGACTAGAAATGAAATTGATGTGAGCACGGAAACTTCGCGAGGAAGACCTTTAAAAGGAGATTTAGGAAATCTCATCCCATCGAATCGCCGGCAGCATCACTGCGCGCACTAGCGTGTTCGGCGCTCGATTGAAGTGGCTTCTCCTTTAGGAATAGGGCAAAAATAAAACCGATTAACACAACCGGAAGAGCTACCCAGAGGATCGTTTGAAATGCACCGGCAAACGACTCAAGTACGGTGGTCTGGAGAAGAGGGGAAAGCGTTGTGATTGCTTCGGTGTTGTTCTGAAGTGAGTCCAGAAGTGATGGATCAAGGTTTCCTAGTTGATCGGGATTACTACTAGCTAAATCTGCGAAACCACTCTTCAAATTTGAATTAACTTGCTGATTAAGAATAGTTCCAAAGATTGCAGTACCAAAGGCGCCGCCAAGTAATGGGCCAGCTACTGATGAAAGTCCCCAAACCACTCCAAACATTCCTTGATATTTTCCACGCTCGCGGGGCGCAACGAGATCTCCGACAATGACGAAGGTAAGTCCCATTAACCCGCCCGCGCCCAATCCTTGGATGGCGCGAAATGCAATTAATTGATCCATAGATGAGGCGACGCCTGAAAGAAAAGATGCTAATAAGAAAACGATTATGGAAAATTGATAAACCGGGCGACGACCATATAGATCCAAAATTTTTCCGTAAAGTGGCGTTGACGCAGTTGAGGTCAATAGATACGCGGTCACCACCCACGAGTAGTGATTTAAGCCGTTGAGATCCTCCACAATTTTCTTGAGCGCGGTAGAGACAATCGTTTGATCCAGCGCTGCTGAAAGTAATCCTGTCATCAGGCTGCTCATAATTATGAGAATTTCGCGATGTGTTAAGGGTTTGGAGTGGTCTATCTTGGTTCTCTTCGACATGAATCCCTTTGCTTGATTTTGTCTATGGCGGAGAGGCTACTACTCTCAAGATGATGAAAAGCGTAATCGCCGAGAATCTCGTTAAGACTTATGACAATGGACGCATACGAGCGTTAGATGGATTGAGTTTAGATGTGAGTGAAGGCACAATGTTGGGAGTTCTTGGCCCAAATGGTGCGGGCAAAACAACAACGGTTCGTGTGTTGTCCACTCTGATTACTCCTGATTCTGGAAATGCCCAAATAGCTGGAATAGATGTAATCAAGCATCCAGAAAAAGTTCGTGAAGTAATTGGTTTATGTGGCCAATATGCAGCTGTCGACGAAACTTTAACCGGTTGGGATAACTTAATTATGTTTGGTCGTCTCCATCATTTATCAGCATCCCAAGCCAAGATTCGAGCGACGGAATTACTTGACCAATTTAACTTAACTGATGCGGCTAAGCGGCCGATAAAAACTTACTCAGGTGGCATGAGGCGCCGATTAGATCTAGCGGCGTCATTAATTGTTCATCCAAAGATTCTTTTCTTAGACGAACCAACAACTGGATTAGACCCACGTGGACGAAAAGAGATGTGGGGAGTTATTAAGGGTCTTGTTGAAGAGGGAACGACGCTGCTTTTAACTACCCAATATCTAGAGGAAGCCGATCAACTCGCAGACGAAATCGTTGTTGTGGATCATGGAAAAGTTATTGCTCGCGGGACTGCGGATAGCTTGAAGAGAGATATTGGTGGCGAGCGACTGGAAATCGTTGTAGAGCTAACAGATCTAGCAAAGAGTCAAGAGATTGTCGCAAAGGTGGCGAGCGGAAAAGTAAATGTGGAGGAAGACCTGGGAAGGATTTCAGCTCCAGTTAGCACCGGTTCTCGAGCGCTTATAGATGCCGCTCGCCAATTAGATGAGAGCTCCATTCATCCGCTTGATATTGGGCTGAAGCGACCGTCACTCGATGATGTTTTTATTGCGTTAACTGGCCATGCCGCAGAGGACGAAAAATCTGAACCGGAAGTCAAGGCAGGAAAGCGAGGCCGTTAATGTCCAATACAAAATCTACTAGAGCAATTTCCGATGCTTTAATCATTACAAAACGTCAGATGTTGCAGCTTTTCCGTGTACCGGAAGTATTAATTTTCTCGACAATTCAACCCGTAATGTTCGTAGTACTTTTTAGATTCGTTTTTGGCGGCTCAATATCGACGGGCCTACCTGGTGTTGATTATGTTCAACTATTAATGCCGGGAATCTTTGTCCAAACCGTTGCCTTCACCCTTGCCGGCACCGCTGTCGGTTTAGCTGAGGATATGCAAAAGGGACTTATCGATCGCTTCCGATCACTTCCGATTTCACGGAGCGCAGTTGTATTTGGTCGAGCGATGGGTGACGGGTTGCTGAATGTAGTTGTACTTACAGTCATGGGAATTACCGGATTTATCGTAGGTTGGCGTCCAAGTTCTGGAGCCCTCAATATCTTTCTTGGTTTTCTATTTCTTTTTCTCTTTGGATTCGCTATGGCTTGGGTTGGAATCTTAATAGGTCTATCTGTTCGAGAAGCGCGAGTTGCCAGCTCCGTAGTTTTTATTGCAGTATTCCCACTTACTTTTCTATCCAATGCTTTTGCTCCTACAACTGGAATGCCCAAAGCACTTCAGTACTTTGCGGAGTGGAATCCGGTTTCAACAATGGTGGCTGGCTGCCGTGAGTTATTCGGTTTAGAGAATCTATTCGGAGTTACTGCCAATTCATTACCTAGCCAACATCCACTACAGATGTCATTGCTCTATATGGTTGTAATCATGGCTATTTTCGTGCCGCTCAGCGTTCGAAAGTATGTAAGGGCTAGCGCCAAGAAATAAAGTAGCTAAACAAAAATATCTGTGGCAACGACTTTTACGGTTATCGATTTACCATTGGGTGCGGTATATGTTCGGCTCTCACCAATTTTGGCGCCTAACACAGCTGTACCAAGCGGCGACTGTTCGCTATAAACATCTAGATCACTAGCAATCTCTCTTGATCCCAGGAGAAATTGCATCTCTTTACCCATGATCTCAACAGTCACCTTCATGCCTGGATTAACTTGGTCGCTAGCGCCAACTGGGGTTCCAATTTCTGCGTTCTCTAGAAGCGCCTTCAATTGTCTAATTCGTGCTTCGAGTTTTCCTTGTTCTTCACGTGCTGCGTGATAACCGCCATTCTCCTTTAAATCACCTTCGGCGCGAGCTGCTTCAATCTTTTTAACCACTTCAACTCTTCCAGTGGTTTCTAATTTAGAGAGTTCTGCCTGAAGTCGATCGGCGGCTTCTTGAGTTAACCAGGTTTTAGACATAGAGGATAAGATTACTTATTTACTCGACCGCTTGCCCAGTCGGAGCGGCGCTGCAAGAGAGTATCGAGGCTGCTACCGGGCGGAGTCGAGTGGGTATCTCAGTTGTTAACCTATTTCTATCGAGTCCGGGTTTAACGAGGAATTCGATTTCGCCAACAACATTTCGGTCAAAATCTTCGGCTAGTAAAGTGCAGAGAAAAGGCTGAGCTTCGTCGCGTCTAGCGAGTGTGAATGTGATTGTTATCTTTTCATCAGAGAGCGTTTCATAACTAATGACTGTGGCTTTAAATGGAGGATTTGCAAAGCTCCAAGCGCTCCATATCAGCCACGGAATTCCGACGAGAGAAATGATTAGCGCTACATAGCGCCAGCTGCGAGTGTTACGCCGGCCATAGCGTTGCCGCATAAGCTCTTCGTTTCCCCCGGACAAATCTTTATCGGACATGGGATGATTCTCGCATGCGTGAGGACTATTTAGATCAGGGTATTGCTGGCTCATTAACCATGATATTTCTTACCCTCGCCTCCATAATTCTTTTCCGCAGTTTCTACAAACGTTATAAAAGGATGGAGCAACGTCGATTTGAAGATGAGCAGAAGTAGAACTTTTGCTAACGTAATAATTGCTGTAGCTTTTGCGACGCTTTTTGTTTTTCTTGGATTCTGGCAGCTAGATCGCGCCGCTCAAGTAAGAGAGTTGCAAAAGCCTTTTCAAGAATTGCCATTAATTGCGCTCTCGGAAATATCAACATCGAGCACTAACTTATCGGGGGATGCGGTCAATCGAATCGTAGAGTTCTCAGGAAGTTACGTAACGCAATATCTGGCACCGAAACAAACGGTTAATAAAGAATTTGAAACCAGCGAATGGAGCGTGGCGCTCATGGAGGTCGATGGTGGTGGAGTTTTGCTGGTCGTTCGAGGCGAAGGGTTAATTGAAACTCCGCGTGGTGAGATTGCGGTTAAGGGACGTCTTTATCATCGACAATTTGAAGATCGTGCACCGGAGGCAACTTTGTCTTCGGGTCAGCTCCGCAGAATAGATCCTTCGCTACTTCTTGCTGAGTACTCGGGCGATTATTACGACGGATATGTAATTGCGATGAGTGAAGAGAGAAATGGACGTCAGATTGTTGAATCCAGTCGAGTGTCAGCAGATCCCACTGAACCCACTGTCCCTGGTTACTATTGGCAGCACATTGCCTATGTCGTTATTTGGTGGCTTATGGCCGGCGTAGTACTTTTCCTACTGCTCTATTCAAATGGGCGCGAACGGCGCACGAAGGGAGAGCTAAATTGAAACGCGGCGTAGTTATCCGTTTTCGAGTAATGGCGCTTCTGGCTGGCGTCATGTCGCTCTTGCTCTGGTTTGTGGAGCTACCTGTGGTTTATCTTTTAGACGCTCCAGAGCTAGCTGAGAAAGTTAAGTGGATCCCATTTGTGCATGGCTATATCTATGCTTTTTATGTTCTAACTGCAATCCATTTTGCAGCGAAGGCTAGATTTACCGTTCGCCAGATGATTGCCCTAATTCTTGCGGGAACTTTGCCAATTTTATCTTTTATTGCAGAGCGGAGAGTTGCTAGAAATTACCAGTGAGATGTCAAAGCTAAAATCTCTAGTGAAATCCACGCTTTATCCAATTTATGAACGTCGCCTTCTAGCGAATCTAGATCTAGCGAATACCCCAGAACATATCGCCTTAATACTTGATGGAAATCGCCGTTGGTCTAGGGAGAATCCTTCACCAACAGGAGATACCTCATCTCAACGAGGCCACCAAGCGGGCGCTGAAAAAATCCTTGAACTACTCAATTGGTGTGAAGAGACGGAGATTAGGGTTGTCACGCTCTGGTTACTTTCGAGCGATAACTTAAATCGAGATCCAGAAGAACTTGCCTCGCTCTATCGAATAATCACGGAAACGGTCGCCAAATTACAGAGTACGAGAAGGTGGCAGATTCATCCCATGGGATCTTTCGAAGCCTTACCAAGTGATCTGCAAAATCAACTTCGCCAAGTGGAGAAGCGAACTTCCGGAATTGATGGCATAACGGTAAATGTAGCAGTCGCCTACGGTGGTCGATTGGAGATTGTTGATGCGGTAAAGCGTTTTCTAGATGAGGAGGGCGCCAAAGGGAAATCTCTGGATGAGATTAAGCGAGAGATATCTGCTGAAGTGATCGGTCGCTATATTTACACCGCGGGACAACCCGATCCCGAATTGGTGATTCGAACTTCGGGCGAGCAGCGACTTAGCGGTTTTCTTCTCTGGCAGAGCCATCAATCTGAGTTTTATTTCTGTGAGGCTTACTGGCCTGATTTTCGAAAAGTAGATTTCTTAAGAGCGCTCCGTTCTTATGCCCAGAGAGTGCGAAGGTTAGGTCGCTAAAAAACCTCAACCTCTACTTGAGCGTGTCGCCTGAAAAGTGCTCGGGCGAGGATCTACCTTTTATCCTCTCCCACAAATTAGGCAAACCGCCCAATTTTTAGTAACTAGACAACAGAATAAGTAAAAGGAAGCAATTGGCCCGTAAGAGCTCCAGCGGTGAGATAAAGACTTACGTCTTAGATACGAGTGTCCTTCTAGCCGACCCCACCGCAATTTTTCGCTTCGTAGAACATGAAACCATCATTCCAATTGCTGTTATTGGCGAACTCGAGAGCAAGCGTGCCCATCCAGAGCTGGGATATTTTGCTCGAGCTGCGCTGCGAACTCTTGATGATCTCCGAGTTGCCCATGGACGCCTTGATAAACCAGTGCAAATTAATGCAGCGGGTGGCTTACTCTCGGTTGAGTTAAACCATACCGACACTACTTCACTACCATTGGGATTTCTTCGCGATGGCACAAATGATTCTCGAATTCTTGCGATTGCTAGAAATTTAGTTAGCGAAGGTAAGCACGTTGTTCTCGTCACCAAAGATTTACCGCTGCGGGTAAAAGCATCTTCTGTTGGAATTGATGCTGAGGAGTATCGCGCTGAGCTAGTCCCTAATAGCGGTTGGACTGGAATGGTGGAGGAGAGCGTTGGAAGTAAATTGATTGATGCGCTTTATGCCGGCGCACGTGTTAGCGATCCATTGGCAGAGAATCTGCCTTGTCATACCGGAGTAGTTCTCCACTCTGAAAAAGGAAGTGCGCTCGCTCGAGTGACCGCCGATAAATCTTTACTCTTAATTCGCGGTGACCGAAGTGCATTTGGAATCCATGGAAGATCGGCCGAACAACGGGTAGCTCTTGATCTACTTCTAGATCATGAGATCGGAATTATTTCACTCGGTGGCCGCGCCGGAACTGGTAAATCAGCGCTAGCGCTCTGCGCCGGACTAGAGGCGGTTATGGAACGGGGCTTACATAAGAAAGTTATAATTTTCCGTCCGCTCTATCCCGTAGGCGGGCAAGAACTTGGCTATTTACCTGGAACCGAGGGCGAGAAGATGTCTCCTTGGGCTCAAGCAGTATTCGATACTTTGGGCGTTCTAGTTTCTAATCAAGTAATTGAAGAGATTATGGATCGCGGTCTGATCGAAGTACTTCCACTCACTCATATCCGTGGACGCTCGCTCCATGACTCCTTCGTCATAGTGGATGAAGCCCAATCTCTAGAGCGAGGAGTACTACTGACTGTTTTATCTCGTATCGGCCAGGGTTCACGGGTAGTTCTAACCCATGATGTTGCCCAGCGAGATAACTTGCGCGTCGGTCGCCACGATGGAGTGGTAGCTGTCATCGAATCTCTTAAAGGCCATCCCCTCTTTGCCCATGTGACCTTGACCCGCTCTGAGCGCTCCCAGATCGCAGCTCTAGTGACTGAGATGTTGGAGGACCCGATTCAACTCTTTGCCTAGAGAGCCCTCCAAACAGGTAAAAGCATTAAAAGGTATTTTTCGGACATTCCCGTTGATGAACAGGGCTTTTCTTATCCACAATTACTGAGAGATTTCTCTTTTTCTCGCCACGCGCCTATTTAGATTTGCAACTGCTCTGCTCCTTTGTCAGCCTAACGGTCATCCCCGATGGTCAAACGCTCGAAAGAGCGGGCTTTGACCATGGGCGGAGCGAGGGAGGGTTTATGAAGCGAGAGGCACTAGCGCCTCTGATGGCTGCTGCCATTCTCTTCACCACGGTCAATAGCGCCCATGCGCAGCCGGCCCAGGTCGCTCTAGATCTTCCTGATGCGCGTCTAAAGGTCTCTCCACCCGGAGACTCTGAACCGACCTGGTCGACCCTGCTTGAGATGAGCGAGGCCTCATCAGTCGACTCAATGGAGATGGCAATGGTCTCAGTGGTGGTTGCAAAGGTTGAAGCAGCTCGAAAACCAAAAGGGGCCAGGGCTGTCGGTAAAGAGTTGGCGAAAGAGAACTATGGTTGGGGCAGCTACCAGTATTCCTGTCTAAATACTCTCTGGACTAGAGAGAGCCATTGGAATTACCGTGCTAGAAATCCAATTACTGGCGCTCATGGAATTCCACAAGCGCTACCGGCTACTCGGATGGAGATCATTAGCTCTGATTGGCGAAGTAATCCCATCACCCAGATTGAGTGGGGATTGCGATACATCAGTATTCGATATGAGACGCCATGCCGAGCGCTCGCCAAATTTAAACGCTCGCGATACTACTAATTCAAGATTTAGCTTGGTCTACTTCCAATTGTTAATGGACGTGTAGTTTCGGCGAAGAAATCATTTCCTTTATCGTCAACCACGATAAAAGCCGGAAAATCTACAACTTCAATTCGCCAAATCGCTTCCATACCAAGCTCCTCGTAATCAAGTACCTCTACTTTCTTAATACAATCTTGAGCTAGTCGCGCCGCAGGTCCACCAACTGAACCCAGGTAAAAGCCGCCATATTTCTTGCAAGAGTCAGTAACTTGTTGCGATCTATTTCCTTTTGCCAACATAATTAATGATCCACCAAGAGCTTGGAATTGTTCAACATAAGAGTCCATTCGACCTGCGGTAGTAGGTCCGAACGAACCGGAGGCAAAGCCAGCCGGGGTCTTAGCGGGACCGGCGTAATAAACTGGATACTTCTTAAAATATTCAGGTAATGGCTTACCGGAATCAACCAACTCTTTCAACTTGGCGTGAGCTAAATCGCGCGCTACAACCATAGTTCCATTTAACGATAACCGAGTTTTAACCGGATACTTGCTCAATTTCTCGGTTGTCTCTGGCATTGGGCGATTTAAATCTATTCGTACTACTTCATCATCTAAATGATCATCAGTAGTTTCAGGAAGATAGTGAGCCGGATCCGTCTCTAATTTCTCAATAAATACGCCTTCTTTTGTAATTTTTGCTTTTGCTTGTCGATCTGCAGAGCAGGAGACGGCAATTGAAATTGGAAGCGATGCGCCATGTCGCGGCAATCGAATTACCCGAACATCATGACAGAAATACTTTCCGCCAAATTGGGCACCGATTCCTAGTTTTTGAGTGAGCTCAAAGACGGCCCGCTCCATCTCTGGGTCGCGGAAGGCGCGTCCAGTCTTGGCATCTCCGGTTGTTGGAAGCGAGTCCAAGTACTTTGTCGAGGCAAGTTTGCCAACTTTTGCAGTGAACTCGGCGCTCGTTCCACCAATCACAATTGCTAAGTGATACGGGGGACAAGCAGCGGTACCAAGTGAGCGGAGTTTATCCTCGAGCCAAGTTAGGAAAGTTTTTGGATTTAAGATGGCTTTTGTCTCTTGATAGAGGAAAGATTTATTGGCGCTACCTCCACCTTTAGCGATAAACAAGAAACTATATTCATCGCTCTTCTCATAATCAGAATAGATTTCAACCTGTGCTGGAAGATTATTTCCGGTGTTCTTTTCTTCCCACATAGTTACTGGAGCTAATTGTGAGTAGCGAAGGTTTAGTTTAGTAAAAGCATCAAAAATACCTCGTGAAATTGTGGATTCATCTCGCTCGCTGGTAATTACGTATTGGCCTTTCTTACCCATAACAATCGCAGTACCGGTGTCTTGACACATCGGAAGGATTCCGCCAGCTGAAATATTGGCATTCTTCAAAAGATCAAGGGCGACGAATCTATCGTTCGGCGAACTCTCGGGATCTTTTAAAATGTTAGCTAATTGCTGGAGATGTTCGCCTCGCAAATAATGCGAAATATCGTGCATGGCAATCTCAGTGAGATTACGAATTGCTTCCGGAGATACTTTTACAAAGGTCTTGCCATCGGCGGTAAAAGTAGAGGCCCCGTCTCCAGAAATCTTGCGATATTCCGTCTTATCTGGACCTATCGGAAGTAGATCTTCGTATATAAATTCACTCATCAGATACCTGTTTTGCAGCCTCTAATTTAGCACGCGCACTATCGAGCCACTCTTGGCAGATGTTGGCCAGTTCTTCGCCACGTTCCCAAAGTTTTAGCGATTCCTCAAGGCCCAGACCGCCCGACTCCAAAGCGGAGACAACTTTTGCCAACTCATCTCTCGCCACTTCATAGCTCAACTTCGCCATATTCGTAATCTACTCACCTCTGATTCGATCAAGCTCAGATTCTCCGGTTGCTGTCGCCAGAGCCACACCTTCGGCAAGTCTTAGTCGCAGCGCCTCGCCTTTTGCTAATGCTGTCGGGGTTCTCACAATTGAGCCATCACTCTTCTGAACCACAGCATATCCGCGATCCAAAGTGGCTTGTGGCGAGAGCGCGCGAACCTGGTTGAGCATATGGTTTAGCTCATCGCTTGCTCTCATAATGCGAGAGTTGATGCTGGCAAAAGAGCGTTGCATCAAATTCACCACTTTGGTCATTTCAAGAATTACTCGATCATTAATCTTTTGATCAGCTCGATTCCTTAATTGGCGAATCCTCTCGAGCTCTTCTTTGATATCAGGCACGACTCGCCTAGCCGCATCAGTTGGAGTAGAGGCTCGAAGATCGGCGACAAGATCCAGCAAGGGCGTGTCTTGTTCGTGGCCAATTGCGCTGACAATTGGCTTCGTGCAATTTGCTGCAAGCCTTACTAGTCCTTCATCTGAAAAGGGCAACAAATCTTCAAATGATCCGCCGCCGCGAGTAATGATTATGACATCGACATCTGGGCTCGCATCAAGCTCCTTGAGAGCTGCAGATACTTGAATTACGGCATCGGCTCCTTGCACCGCAACTTCTCTAGTTTCAAATTGAACCGATGGCCAACGTCTCTTGGCATTCTCTTTTACATCTTTCTCAGCAGCGCTGCCGCGTCCGCATATTAAGCCAATTTTCCGTGGCAAGAATGGCAGTGGTTTCTTTCGTTCAGCTGCAAAAAGTCCTTCAGCTGCCAACAGTTTCTTTAACGCCTCTAACCTGGCTAGTAATTCGCCCACTCCAACTTGGCGGATTTCCTGGGCATTTAAAGAGAGTCGCCCGGTAGTAGTATAGAAATTTACTTTCGAATTGATTACCACTCGAGCGTTTTCAGTCAACGGTGCAATTGATTTAAATACTGATCTCGGGCAGATAACTTCTAAATACATATCAACGCTGGAGTCTCTTAATCTCATATAGACCATTCCAGAGCCAGCGCGATCATTGAGCTGTGCTATCTCGCCCTCAACCCAGATCTGTCCAAGACGATTTATATAATCACTGATTGCTTCTGAGACAACTCTCACCGGAACTGGTTTTTCTGCTGAGGTCTCTAGCACGACACGATAGTAATGGCGCCGATAGGATGCGCCTATGCCAAAACGAGTTCTGCTCGCTGCGCCACGTGGTTATTGTGCAGGCGTAGATCGCGCAGTCATAACTGTGGAAAAAGCTCTTGAGTTGTATGGAGCGCCGGTATATGTACGCAAACAGATTGTTCATAACAAGCACGTGGTCGAATCACTTGAAAAGCGTGGTGCAATTTTTGTTGATGAGACCGATCAAGTCCCAGAAGGCGCTCGCGTTGTTTTTTCGGCGCACGGAGTCTCTCCCAAAGTCCACCAAGAGGCAGCGGATCGAAATCTAAAAACGATTGATGCGACCTGTCCCTTGGTAACTAAAGTTCACCAGGAAGCGCGTCGGTTTGCAGCGGAGGATCTTCAGATACTTCTTATCGGTCATGATGGCCATGAAGAGGTGGAGGGAACCGCCGGCGAAGCGCCGGAGCACATCAAATTAGTAGATGGCCTTGATAATGCCAAGAAGATTGAGATCGATCCAAAGCGCCCGGTCGCTTGGCTATCCCAAACAACACTTAGCGTTGACGAAACTCTTGAGACCGTTGCGATCTTAAAGGAACGTTTTCCGCAGCTTCAAGATCCACCATCAGATGACATCTGCTACGCCACCCAAAATCGCCAGATTGCTATAAAACAGATTGCTCCCGAGGCTGATCTAGTTTTGGTGGTGGGTTCAACTAATTCATCAAACTCAGTCCGCCTCGTTGAAGTTGCCAGAGAATATGGGGCAAAACAGGCATATCTAATCGATTATTCAAGTGAGGTAAAAGAAGAGTGGTTTAACGGAGTCGAAACTATCGGCGTTACAAGTGGCGCTTCAGTTCCTGAGTTATTGGTAAGAGAACTATTAAGTGACTTAGCAGAGCGAGGTTTTAACGATGTGAAAGAGATTACTACGATGGAAGAGAGCCTTTTATTCGCGCTTCCTCCCGAACTAAGACAAGATTTACGCGCCGCTGGAAAGTAGCCGCTTCGCTTCTCGGAAGTAGTACCACCAACCAAATAGTGAGCCCGTTATTAAGAATGGCGCAACGCTGGCAAGACCAGTTACAAGATCTACGCCAAGTCGAGTAAGGCTGAGAGAGAAGCCACCTACTGTCGGCAAAAGAACTAAAGTTGCGATTGCGAGAGCAATTGGGGGATTAACGACGGCAACGTAAGTTGCTCCAGTTCTTCCATAGATTAATCCACCGTAGTACGTTGCCCAGATTGAGATTCCGGTGAGAAATCCAATATTGGAGCTGAAGAATATTTCTACGATGGCCACGAAGGAGATCAAGAGAAACTGCAGAATTGCAATTCCTTGCTTAGTTAGGCCAGCTCCTTTTACAGGAGATTTGAATGGTGGTTGGGGCAGGTCACTTCGCATCGTCATCATCTCCTAAATCTTCATCGCTTCCTTCATCAAATAGGTCGCCGGTCGTTAACTCTTTAGGCGCAATTTGACGAAGTTCATCATCGACATCTTCTATTGCTTTTAGCTTGCTGCTGGAAGGTGCGCCAAGTTTCACCATTTTTCGGGCTGGTTTTAAAATATTTTCTTCGGCGCTCTTTACTAGGTCATTAAATGCGCGCTCTGAGGATTTAATCCGCTCTCCAAGCGTTTCGATCTTGCTATGAACTTTTCCGATTCGCTTTAAGAGTTCGCCAGCTAGGTCGGTGATTTCCTGGGCATTCTTAGCAAGTTCGCTTCGACTAAAGACGTAAGCAACTGTTCTAAGTAAGGCCATCATCGTTGTGGGCGTTGCGATAGAGACATTCTTTTCGAAGGCTTTATGGAGAAGTTGGGGTTCTGCTTCTAGCGCCTCCGAAAGTATCGATTCAAAGGGGGCGAATAGAACAACATAATCAGGAGAGTTGCTGCTCTCTTGGTAGCCTCGCTTAGCGAGGGCATTTACATGGCCCACCAAATCTTTTGCATGGAGCTGCATTAATCGATTTCGCTCAATTGGATCTTTTTCAACCACGGCATCTAGAAAACGATCAAAGGGGAATTTAGAGTCAATAAATATTTCACTTCCACCAGGAACAGCAATCTTTATATCTGGTTTAGTGATTTCAGTTCCGCTGGCTCGATAATCTTGTTTGAAGAAATGAACATTTTCGAGAAGTCCCGCGCTCTCCAAGAGCGTCTCTAATTGGGCTTCACCATATTTACCGCGTGTCTGTGAGTTAGAGAGCGCGCCGGCTAGCTTTGTGGTTTCGCGAAGTAAGTTTTCGTTACCGAGACGCATCGTCTCTATTTGAGTGCGCATCTCACTCTCTGCTCGAGCGCGTTTCACTTCAGCCTCTTGGCTCTGGGTGGCAAGTTGCGTCATGCCTACTGTCACTGAGCGAAGCTGTTCATTTAAAGTGGTAAGTCGCGCCTCTTCTTTTCGCATCTCTTCAAGTTGCGCGTTAAGTAACGCGACTTTTCCGCGTTCGCTATTTGTGCGCAGAGTTGCGATTAAGGCGCCGATAGCGAGGCCGATAATGAGACCAATCAGAAGTGAGAGAGCGCCGTTCATGCACATATCGTGGCAGTCGGGGCTGACATTGACGGTTAGGCTCTACCCCTCGTGAGCCTCTCTATCGGAATCGTCGGCCTTCCCAATGTTGGAAAATCGACCCTCTTCAATGCTTTAACGAAGAACAACGTCCTGGCGGCCAACTATCCCTTCGCCACCATCGAACCTAATGTCGGCGTCGTGGGCGTTCCAGATTCCCGCCTACCAGTCCTCGCCAAACTCTTTAGCTCAGAACGAATCATCCCGGCCGCAGTCTCTTTTGTTGATATCGCGGGAATTGTGAAGGGCGCTTCTGAAGGAGCTGGCCTAGGCAATAAGTTCCTCGCAAATATTCGCGAGAGCGATGCAATCTGTCAGGTTATTCGCGTTTTTACCGATCCTGATGTGGTTCATGTTGATGGGCGTGTAGATCCCTCAAGTGATATCGAAACTATTAACACTGAATTACAACTTGCCGACCTACAAACATTGGAGAAAGCGATCCCAAGAGTTGAGAAAGAGGCGCGTCAAGATAAAGACCGAGCCAAATTTCTTGAAGTTATGAAAGAGGCCCAGGCAATTCTTTGCGAAGGAAAGCTCCTTTTTGGTTCCCGAATCGATTTAGATTTACTAAAAGAGCTTGGCTTACTCACCGCAAAACCATTTCTTTATGTCTTCAATGTTGATGCGAGCGAATTGGGTGATGCTGTGCTCCGCAATAAATTACAAGAAATAGTATCGCCAGCTGAGGCAATATTCTTAGATGCGAAGACTGAATCTGAATTGACGGAACTCGATGATCATGAGGCTTTGGATTTACTAAAGTCAATCGGTTTAACAGAGCCGGGCCTAAGTACCTTGGCACGAGTCGGTTTTACAACTCTTGGTCTGCAAACTTATCTAACTGCGGGCGAGAAAGAGGCGCGGGCTTGGACTATCCATAAAGGTGATACCGCACCCGCTGCTGCTGCAGTAATTCATACCGATTTCCAAAAAGGCTTTATTAAAGCCGAAGTGATCTCATTTGAAGACTTAGTTGCAGCTGGTTCCATGGTGGAAGCCAAAGCGCGCGGCAAAGTTCGAATGGAAGGAAAGGATTACGTAATGCAAGATGGCGACGTAGTGGAATTTAGGTTCAATGTCTGAGATAAAGAAATCAACCGCTCACCTCACCGGATTGCCTCTGCTAGAACGTGATGAATTGCGAAATATCGCAATCATCGCCCACGTGGATCATGGCAAGACCACACTCGTTGATGCCATGCTCTGGCAGAGCGGAGCCTTTGCGGCTCATAAAGACCAATCTAAATCACAAGATCGAGTAATGGATTCGATGGACTTGGAGCGAGAAAAAGGAATCACAATTCTTGCGAAGAACACTGCGGTCAAACGTGGAAACACGATAGTAAATATCATCGACACCCCTGGCCACGCAGATTTCGGCGGCGAGGTTGAACGCGGGCTAGAAATGGTTGATGGCGTTGCGCTCTTGGTCGATGCATCCGAGGGTCCATTGCCACAGACTCGATTTGTTCTGCGAAAAGCGCTTCAGAAAAATCTTCCAGTTATTTTGATAATTAATAAAGTAGATAGACCAGATGCCCGAGTGGCGGCGGTGGTAGATGAGACTTATGAATTGTTCTTAGATCTTGATGCAACAGAAACTCAGATTGATTTTCCGATTGTCTACACCTCTGCTAAAGCTGGTCGCGCTTCGTTAAATCGACCGAGCGATGGGGGAATGCCGGATCAAGAGAATCTTGACGTGCTCTTCAATGTAATTTTCAAAACGATTCCTTCGCCGAAATTTCATGAGGGCGCACCGTTACAAGCCCATGTCACAAACCTTGACTCTTCGCCATATCTTGGACGATTGGCACTCTGCCGGGTCCATGAAGGCAAGATAAAGAAGGGACAACTTGTAACGTGGCTTAAGAGCGATGGCTCCCAAGAAAAGGTAAAGATTTCTGAGCTGATGATGACTGAAGGTCTGGAGCGAATTCCGGTTGCTGAAGCTGGTCCAGGCGACATCATCGCAGTCGCTGGAATCGAGACCATTACTCTTGGTGAAACTTTGGCAGATAGCGAGAATGCTCACGCGTTACCTCCAATCACTGTCGATGAACCTTCCATCTCTATGACGATTGGTATCAATACCTCGCCACTTGCTGGCCGAATCGGCAAGAAATTAACGGCAAGACTTGTAAAGAATTGGTTAGATAGTGAATTGGTCGGAAATGTTTCACTTAGAGTTCTCAACACCGACCGCCCCGATACCTGGGAGGTCCAAGGTCGCGGCGAACTCCAATTGGCAGTTTTAGTTGAGATGATGCGCCGTGAAGGTTTCGAGCTAACAGTTGGAAAACCTCAAGTTGTAACGAAGATTATCGATGGCAAATTAAATGAGCCGATGGAGCGATTAACTATCGATGCACCGGAAGATTATTTGGGTGTAATAACTCAACTTATGGCGCTTCGCAAAGGACGAATGGAACAGATGGTCAACCACGGCACTGGTTGGATCAGAATGGATTTCACAGTTCCATCTCGCGGTTTGATTGGATTTAGAACTGAGTTCCTAACCGAGACTCGTGGAACCGGATTGTTGCACCATGTTTTCGATGGATACGAACCGTGGAGCGGTGAGCTTCGCACGCGTCCAACTGGCTCCTTAGTCTCAGATCGAGCCGGAACCGCTACCTCTTATGCAATCTTTGGACTACAAGAGCGCGGCACCATCTTCGCTGAAGTAGGCTCCGATGTTTATGAAGGGATGGTGATTGGTGAGAATTCGCGCCCAGAAGATATGGATGTAAATATTGTTCGGGAGAAGAAATTAACCAATATGCGCGCAGCTGGTTCTGATGAAAATGAACGTTTGATTCCACCAAAGATCTTAAATCTCGAGCAGGCTTTGGAGTATTGCCGTGAGGATGAATGCGTCGAAGTGACTCCGGTAAATGTGCGGATCCGAAAAGTTGTTCTCGACCAGAATGAACGCTCCCGCTTAACTTCTAAGGCGAAAAAAGCCAACCAGGAGTAGCGCGACACGCCCCTGGGGCGGTTTGTCAGTGGGCTCCGCTCTAATGCCCTACATGAACCTCCGTGAACTCGCCTTCCAACTCTCGGCCATTACCTTGATTGTCGATGCCGCTAAAGAGGCTAAAGAACGGTTGCGACGCGAATTTGCAAGTGCGCTAGATGAAGTTGGCGCCGATGCTGCTACGGCGATGCTTGCTGGCGAAGAGATTGCAAAAGTCTCACTCGTACATCCAAAAACTTCCGCCCAAGTACGAAATGAGAACTTATTTGTATCGTGGGTTAAAGAGAATTGGGAGTACGAGATTGTTGAGAGCGTTCGAGACTCCTTCCGTAAACATATCTTAGAGAGTGTTGAGAATGTTGATGGAAAAGCAATCTATCCACGTACCGGTGAAGTTCTCGACTTCATTAACTTTAATTCTAGAGAACCATATATCGCTACGAGATTTAAAGATGGCGGACGTGAAGCGTTGATCGAAACTTTTAGAGCTGGCGCGCTAACTCCTAATGAAGTTATGGCTGAAGAATTGCTAATGGCGGTGGGCCAGTAATGGGTTACTTTAATCTCGAACACTACGAACCCGTTGAGAACCGAATCCGCGCATTCTGGTCGAAGTATCCAAATGGTCGATTACTTACCGATTTAAATAGAACTGAACGCGCTGACGGACGCGTTGAATGGATCTGTCGTACTGAGGCTTATATAAACTTAGAAGAACTTCGCCCCCAGGCAACTGGCTACGCAACTGAGATCGAGGGAACCTCTCCGATTAATCGAGCTAACGCGAGTGAAAACTGTGAAACATCAAGTATCGGACGCTGTCTAGCGAATCTCGGTTTTGCTGCTAAAGGAAAGCGACCAAGTCGAGAAGAGATGGTAAAGGCGATGCGCGGCGTGGCGAGGAAAGAGCTCCAGAGCGGTGATTATGAATCGCTATTGAAACAATTAATTTCCTGCTCCACCCAAGAGCAATTAGGAGCTTGGTCAGCCTACGCAGCTACCTTCAATATGCCGGAAGGAAAACGAAGCGAACTACTTCGAGCATTTAACGATAAGCGGAGTCATCTAATAAAAAACGCGGAAGTTGCTTGATAATCACTTAATAGTTGCGCTTGTTGCTAGATGATCACTAATACCTAAGTGGCTATGTATCTTGCCATCTACCTCGCTACTTGTTAGCTCCTTGCTCATTATGTAATCAAATTCAATGCTTGGCTTCCATGATGGATAAGTTGCACCTTTTACTAAATCATTCCAACCAATTAACTTCGGACCAAGCCCCCACGGTAGATTGAAATCTCCGGTCATAATATGAAGTCCCGGTAATTTCTCGACCCAATTTGCGATCTTGCGGAGTTGGCTCCAATTTTTCAGTGGTACAAATGAGAGGTGGGTAGTAGTAACGCAGATACCGTTTTCTAATTCAGCGACTAGCGCTGATCGCGGTTCGTCATGAACATAAATAAATTGAGGTCGCTTTTCACCGGGCACAAGTAATGGCATACCTATTGGTGCTCGGCCAAGATTTATCCGATGCCATCGCTTCACTGGAACTTTAGAAACTATGCCAATTCCATACATGGCATCGGGTGGAATCGGTGAAGCATTATCAAAAATAATATCCTCGGTAACGCCATGCCACTTCTGGCCCGGAGTTCCATATATAGATGGCGCAAAGGCCCAATAAGGGGCGCCAATCTCCTCGGCAATCTGACGAACTTGATTACCGTCACCGGAGCGATCTTGATGAACATCAACTTCCTGAATCGCAATTAGATCGCTCGATACATCTTTCTGAAGTGATTTAAGGGCGCTCCGCAGAGTGCCGCCAGAGTTAGGCGGTATCGCCATTGCGTGGAGAATGTTCCAAGAGGTGAGCGTGAATCCCTTCATATTTGCAAGGTTACTGGAGTATCGGGGTCGCTAGTAAGGTCGCCCCGTGCTGCTCGATCTGCCGCTCTCCCGATGCGAATTAGACCGCGCGGCTCATCTACGCGGTGATCTGGCTGCGCTCGCTGAGATGTGGCAACGGGCAAAAATAATTGAGTTGATTGATGATCAATTCCGCATCAAAGATGAGTCGCTCGATTATGTCTCACCAGAAACTGAGGGCGATCGATTCTTCTTAGGGCTTGATAAAGCTGGTGCTCCTTATTTTGTCGCTTATCGGAAAGGCTTCGTGGAGAGCACCTCTGATGAATTTCAGAGCTTGCGTACCATTGGAAAGAAGTTAGCTGATCTTGAGATTGGTGCCGCTGTTCATGCACTTGCCCTAGCGCAGTGGCATGAGAGCCACCAGCGATGTGCAAAGTGTGGCGGCGCAACAGTGATTGGCATGGCGGGTGCAATTCGAAAATGTTCAGCTTGTTCTGCCGAACACCATCCTCGGACTGACCCAGCGGTAATTGTCTTAGTAAAAGATGAAAGTGATCGAATACTTCTTGGTCGCCAGAAAGTTTGGCCGGAAAAACGATTCTCAACCTTTGCTGGTTTTGTCGAACCAGGTGAATCTTTTGAGAGCACGGTCTTGCGAGAAGTCGCTGAAGAGTGTGGTGGCCAAGTTATTTCAATGAAATATCTTGGCTCGCAACCTTGGCCATTTCCGGCTTCCATCATGATTGCCTACGAGGCCGTAATCTCAAATCCAGGAACGACTAAGGCCGACGGCGAAGAGATTGAAGAGATAATCTGGCTAGATAGAGAACTGTTAAAAGCAAAAGTTGCTTCCCAAGAACTCTTACTCCCACCAGCCATTTCAGTAGCGCGAGCCATGATCAACTCTTGGTGCGGTCCATCGGCTCGCGAGTTGGTCGCCAAAGAGAGTTGGCGTGATGTCGGCCGCTGAAGAGATCCTGGCGGCATTAGATGATGAGCAACGCACAGTTGCTACCGCTGTTCGAGGTCCAGTCTGCGTAATTGCCGGCGCTGGAACGGGAAAGACGCGAGCAATCACCCATCGATTGGCCTACGCCGTTGATATTGGCATTATCGAGCCAAATCGAATTCTCGCGCTAACTTTTACAGCGCGGGCTGCTGGTGAGATGAGATCGCGACTTCGCACCTTAGGAGTTCCCGCAATTGCAGCGCGCACATTTCACTCGGCAGCGCTAAAGCAACTTCTATATTTCTGGCCGGAAGCCCTCGGCGGCAGATTTCCCTCGCTATTGACGAGCAAGAGCACATTTCTTGGTGAGGCAATTGATCGCGCTGGATTGAAATTAATTAAGAGCCCCACTCTGCTCCGCGATATTTCGAGTGAAATTGAATGGGCCAAAGTGCAACAGATTCCAAGCGATGAGTATATTGAATCTGCCTTGACTAATTCTCGATCCGTTCGAGTTAGCGCTCGAAAGAGTAGAGAACAGTTTGGACTTGAGGATATTGCCAAAACTTACGAGGCGTATGAGAGTTTAAAGCGGCAAGAACGAGCAATTGATTTCGAGGATGTACTTTTATTAACAGTTGGCATGTTAGAGGAGATAAGAGAGATCCGAGATCGGATACGCGATCAGTACCGTTATTTCACTGTTGATGAATACCAGGATGTATCTCCGTTACAACAGCGACTACTTGATCTCTGGTTAGGCAAGCGCGAAGATATCTGTGTCGTTGGAGATCCCGCCCAGACCATTTATTCTTTTGCTGGAGCAACTCCAGCATTTTTACTGAACTTCACGAAGAAATATCCAAACGCTGAAGTTATTCGGCTTAGCGCTGGCTATCGTTCCACCCCAGAAATTATAAATATTGCTAATTCAATCTTGAGAAGTGGCGAGTTGGGTCACGATTTAGATGCCATTAACACCCATGGCGATCGACCTAAAGTTGTTTCAGTAAATTCAGAGGCGGAAGAGCTATTAACCCTTGCCGAAACTGTTAAGAGTGAGATATCTACTGGCGTTAAATCACTAGCAGTACTCGCTCGTACCAATTCTCAACTAGATGCAATTGAAGCGGCCTTGAATAACGCAGGGATTGAGAATCAGATACGGAGCGCAGAACGCTTCTTTGATAGAGGTGATGTCAGATCCATGATGGCGGCGATTCGCAGCGCTTCCGTACTCTCATCCGGGGATTGGCTAGGCGAATTAAGGGACTTATTAAAATCATTTGGCGCTGAAGATAAATATGTAAGAGCTTTGATTCAGTTGGCTCAAGAATTATCAAATGATGGAATTGATTCAATGCGAGCATTCCTTCGAGAACTAGAGGAGCGCGCTGATCAGAACAATCCACCTGATCTTCCTGGAGTAACAATCGCCACGTTACATAGCGCCAAAGGTTTGGAGTGGGAGAGCGTCTATCTCGCCGGAGCATCGGCTAGATATCTACCCCTGGCTGAGCCGATAGATGAGGAGCGCCGCCTCTTCTATGTTGGGGTTACTCGCGCAAAACGCGCCCTACATCTCAGTTATGCCGGTGAGGCAAGCCCATTTCTCCGTGAGGCAGGGCTGATTTAAAACTCGTTTGCCAGCAGAGATGGGCTTGGCTTACCCTTAGCTCCATGAAGACAACTTCGATGAAGAAGATCATCTCAACGGTGGCCGCTAAGCGTGCTCACCGCAATTGGGCTGCCCATTGGTCCGCTCCGTCGACAGAGTCGGTTTTCACCTATTTTGCGACAAATACCAAGGGTTCGAAACCTGGAGCCTCTATCGAGTAGGTAAGAGATAGAGAAGCCCAGGGGCCTCGAATCCAAATGGATTCGGGCCCCTTTTTCTATCCCCGGTCAAGAACCGAAGAGCCAATACCAAACGAGAAGAAGAAAGGGAGAGGTGAGAACTATGACAGTTCTCTTTAGTGAGTTATTAGTTCCAGGATGGGCAGAAGGCGAGAGCGCAAAGCTTGGCCTTGATTACATCACTGGCACATCTAGCGATCAACGCGCAGTAACCCTGCCATGCCACAACTCTGACCCGGAACTTTTCTTCTCGGAGAGGAGTGAAGAGATCGCATTAGCGAAGAGCCTCTGTGGCGCCTGTCCCGTTAGACGAGAATGTTTAGCTGGAGCGCTCTCACGTGAAGAACCATGTGGGGTTTGGGGTGGAGAGTTATTTGAAGATGGCCAGGTAATTGCTAAGAAGCGAACTCCTGGAAGACCTCGCCTCGTTGAATTGGCGGGAGCAAGCGCCTAGTTCTAAACCTGCTGTAGATGGGAGGGCGTTATCTCGGGAAACCAAGAGAGCGCCTCATCCCTAAAGTTTCCTTGAGCACGTAGCTGACAGAAAATTCCGGTTGTTCCTAAAGTAACGCGATGTATCAAAACGTATTCCGCTGGAAGATTTAGTTGGAAGCCGATTTTTGCAGTTGGATTTCTCGGATCGCCAACTCGAACGCTTTGTTCACGCAACCATTCGCGGGTATATTCAAAATAAGCTGCACGTAGCGGTTCAACTAGAGGTAAGAGATAATCAAGTACCAATTGTGGATCCACATCAACATCGGGAAGGATAAATCCATCCTCCTTAAAACCGTTGTATAGCGCTAGCGCATCGCCCTCTAACGCATTGCGGAGTAACCGTTTAAATGGTTCAGGAAATCCATTGGGCAGACGATTACAAGCACCAAAATCAAGCACTCCCAATCTGCCATCTGCAAGAACTCTAAAGTTGCCTGGGTGAGGATCGGCATGTAGCAAGCCGGCTCGCATCGGAGCAGTGAAATGGAATCTTGCTAATTTAATTCCCGCCTTATTTCGCTCCTCTTGATCGCCTTCTGCGATAACGCGAGCAAGGGGTTTACCCTCTAACCATTCACTGACCAGAATTCGATCGGTAGCTAAGACAACTTTGGGAATCGCGATATCAGGATCATTTAAATAAGCGTTCCAACATGCTTCTTGGGCCTGAGCCTCAAATCGATAATCAACCTCTTCAATAATTCGAGCCTTTAACTCTTCAAGGAGAGGCTTCATCTCAAGACCTGGCATAAATAATTGGAAGATCTTTGAGAATCTCTCAATCTGGTTTAAATCAGAGACAAGGGCTTCGGCAGCTCCCGGATATTGAATTTTTACTGCAACCACCCGTCCATCTTTCCAACGTCCGCGATGGACTTGGCCGATTGAGGCTGAGGCGGCCGGCTTATCTTCAAATTCGGCGAAGTTATCTCGCCAATCTTCACCAAGCTCTTTCGCGAGAACTTTATGAACTACCTTTGCCGGTAGCGGTGGCGCAGCTTCTTGAAGTTTTACCAGGGTCTGTCGATAGGGCCTCGCGATATCTTCAGGAAGCGCGGCTTCGAAGACTGAGAGCGCTTGACCAAATTTCATAGCTCCGCCCTTTAATTCACCGAGAACTTTAAAAACTTGTTCAGCGGTCTTCTCCTGTAATTCCGCAAATGCAAATTGTGGCGATTGGCCAATTAATTGTCGGCCAAGTCCAAGTGCACCACGTCCCGCTACCGAGAGCGGAATACTTGCCAACTTGGCGCTACGAGTGCTGGTCTTGCGGGGGATTTCATGGGCCACCCACGAAGTCTCTTACTTAAGTGGATGTGACGCGAGTTGAAGGCAGATTTCGACAGCCGCACCTAGGTTGGAGCTGCCAATTTGTGATCTGGGGCGCAATAAACTGAGAGCTTCTGTAATCAGCGCTCTTGCCAATAAGAGCACTTGTTGCTGAATCGGCAAATCTCATTACCTCAAGGGTTGCAATTGATGCCGCAAGATTTGCGAGCGCTGCACCAACTTCTCGGCCCGAAACTTTAAAAATGTAACTCCCGTTCGCTGGATTCGCCCCGGTTTCAATCTCAGATATGGCGAGACAGTTAGTACAGGGAGTCTTCCCAGCAATAACTATTGGACCAACTCTGACCGAATCTCAGACTTAGTTGATAAGAGGGTGATTGATGCCATTATTTAGCCATCGATGTTGGATATCAGGTGATGGCGCTCCGATGGTTATTGCAAATAAGAATTCATCAGGTGGATCAATGGGTTCTGGGTAGAGCGAGGCATCTCTATCGATACGCTTTACAACATCTGAGCGATTTACTTCTAATTCGCATTTCTGCATTTGAGTACCGTTTAAATCTCCAATTGCACTCTCTCCAGGGAGTTGTAGTGAAGTTCTCTCAAAGCCAGCAGCCTTTAGCGCAACAAAGAGATTAAGTGCGATTCGATTTGATGAGTTTGGCGAAGTTGCAATTTCAATGGAAAAGTTCCTCCCAGCAAGCAATTTCGAACGTCCGCTATCGATATCACCTAATCGATGAGAAGCGCTATCGGATTCGATTTGAAATCTCTTTAGGAACTGTTGGAGCGCGAGGCTACGTGTTCCATCTATCGAACTTAGAAAGAACCGGTCGGCTCGATATCGATATGAAATCTCAGTTACTCTCTGATCTATAAGGTCGAGTCGCGCCAACGCCTCCAGTAGGGGTTGATCTATATTCTCGAGTGAATTATTTGTTAGACGGTGCAGGCTTTGAATACATGGAATCTCACCAATCTTTTCAGGGAGGAGAAAATATCTAAATTGATCTCCGATATAGAGCCGTTCACCGCAGCACCAAATGGAGATGCCAGCTTTCAATCGCGGTGCCATGGCTGGATATTCCGATGAAACTAAGGCTCACCCTTAGGGCCACCCACACTTTATGTGAAGAGATATGCGCTCTGTTTAACTTTTGGGAAAGAAAAAAGCGGGGGCGTTGCCCCCGCTTTCAAACTTCCTGAATTAGCTATTAAGCCTTGCCAAGGATGCGATTAACAGTGGTGCCGCATACAGGGCACTTGCCCTTCGCCATGCGACGACCAGAGTCGGATACGTTTACAAACCCTTCGAACTGACGCTTCTCTTTGCACTTAACGCAGTAGGCCTCACCTTTGTATGTCTCAGCCATTTCTCCCTCCGATCCTCACAGGTTTGTCCTGTGAATACCCTGACCATACCCCCGGGCTAGCTTCAAAATGACGCAAACCAAGCACGCTGAGGGCGTTTTCTCGTTCAAAAGCAAGTTTTCACCTCGAAATGAGGTTTTTGGAGCTCTATTGGCCGCGAGCACCAGCTTCATACCCTTCAAGATAGGAGTTGGCTAAGTCGCTCCTCTCATATCTCGCAAGTAGCGCATGGAAATTTTCGCCGTGATCTGGAATTTCCAGATGGATAAGTTCATGTACCAATATGTAGTCGAGCACATAATCTGGTGAACCATTTAACCTTGAGGAGATTCGAATTGTTCGATCAACAGTTGTGCAAGAACCCCAACGTTCATCCATATTCCGCCATTTGACGCTGGCGGCATCTACTTGAAATTCTGGCAAGTAACGGGCCAGTAAAGTCTTGGCTCTAGCAAAGAGATCGTTATCGCTAATTTTTTCACGGGCCTCTCGAGCGAGTACTTTTTCAACCATCTCAGGGATAACCTCTTGGATCTTTGAGTTAGAGAGATGTGCCGGAACTTGAATGACAATTGAGCCATGCTCACGATAGGCGCTTATCGAGCGGCTTCTTCTTGAGCTTCGAACTACTTTGATCTCAGCGCCGCCCGAGACTTCCATTGGTGGAATTCGCTCGGTGCTTTTCTTCGTCTTTGTCCGCATTCCGGCGAGATTAGCCCCGAACAATTCATCTTGGATGTAGTCATCCACACGCCAACGCCTCTCTAAACCAAACTCTGCGCGCATAACTCTAGAGGTGTACCTGAGTCTTTTGTTGGACAAACTTGCTGAAAGAAGTTGATTATTTCCCTCGTCATGTCGTATTTTGCGACCACGAAGTCCCCGGATAACCGTTCTTTATCTGCAAGGGGAAGGCAGATAATGAATTGTGCGCCCGGGGGCTTCGCTTTTATCTGAAGCTTCTAGGCACTGGAACTTCTAGGCACTGGAACGTCTATGGATTTAGACCAGAGAGATCATCTGGAACAGTCATCGCCTTAAGAAAGCCCTCAACATCAAGGAGTTGTTCCGCACTTGGTAGTAGTACTGCCTCATCCCAGATCGCATCTCGATCACTTATGTCGCGCAATTTTGCTACTTGGTTCCAAAACTCTCTTGCTTCACGGGTACGTCGGGGCGAAACTTCTAAGCCAACTAGCGAAGCAAATAACTGTTGCGTCGGAGATTTGGTGGCACGGCGTCGCTGTTGGGTCTCACTTAATTTCGCAAAGTCAGGTAAGCGATTTTGGACCGCCCCGGCAACTACTGAATCTATCCATCCTTCAATAAGTGCAAGCAAGGTCTCTAACTTCTCTAAGGCGGCTAGTTGAGCCGGAGTCTCTTCCGGGGTAAAGAGACCGCCGGACATAGCTAAGGTCGTTGATTCTGGATTATTTATATCTAATTCGCCGGAATCAATCGCGCTCTGTGCTTGTTCGGTCATGGCGGTGATGTCGACTCTAATTCCTTTTCCGTAAGTTGCGATTGCGGAGTTAATGTGGGCGCGGAGCCAAGGTACGCCAGCAAATAATCGTGCGGCAGCAACTTCTCGAAGCGCGAGATAGATTCGAATCTCGCGCTCATCGATATCGAGACCTGAGCCCCAGATAGTTACATTCTGAGGAACGAGTTGTGCTCTTACCGGATTTAGAAGGGGGAGCGCCACATCATTGGCTCCGGTTACGCTAGTTGAGAGCGCACCTATTGTCTGGCCAAGTTGAGAACTAATCATCGAACTCATAAAGGTTGAGATTATGGAGGTAATAGTGGATTTTGAGAGATTAAAGGGTGCGCCCGGAATTGTTATCTCTTCGGCAGCGCCAGAATTCTCCTCAAATAGTTGGGTCATCGCCTCACTCATTCCGGCGACCAGGGGTTTAGCAATTT
Organism: Actinomycetota bacterium; assembly: GCA_016870975.1. Classification (GTDB taxonomy): domain Bacteria; phylum Actinomycetota; class Actinomycetes; order Nanopelagicales; family Nanopelagicaceae; genus MAG-120802. The sequence continues at coordinate 85,528 of VGAE01000002.1, read as the reverse complement.
CTTGCCACCCCGCGAGTGTGGAGTCGATCCAATCGCGTCGACTTAAGGCAGAACCTTCTGGGATTGGAAGATTTGGAAAGACGGTGGCTTCGTTCATCCAGAGATCTGCAATCTCGAGAGCTTCGCGAACTTGGTTCTGGCTTGCGAGTGTTACTGGTACATCACCATGTACCGAGAGAAACTTCTTCGAGATATCTCTTATCAACTCTTTAGAGAGCGCAGCTGGAGATGCTTGACCAGAAAGTGATGCCATTAATCCAGGTAGATTTAAACCAAGGCCAGAGAACTGTTTGAGAATTTCCTGGAAATCAAAGGGATTATTGGGATCTTTAGGATCCTTAGATGAATCATCAGGTGAAAATCCGAGACTACCCAATTTCACCACCCACCTTCACAAGTTGATTTCTTAGACTCTCTTAAACCACGCCGGCATCAAATTTCTTCCCGAACTGTTTTCTCCGCGCTTTCTCAGCCACCCTAACCTAGGCTATGAGTATGTTGACGCAACTCGCTAGCGATTCTGCCGGCGCCCCGATTTCAGCCCTGGTCTGGTTGATTATCCCGGCACTCGCCCTTGTCGGCGGCCTTGCTTATGCTTATTGGGCGACAAAATTAAAGAGCAGATACGACAATCAAATCAATCGCTCGGTCGGAAGATTTCAAAAATTTCAAAATTCATTTAAGAGTACTGAGAAAAATCCATCGCCAGATTCCCGGCTCAATCCCACCTTGAAGAACGATGAGTAATTTGATCTAATGCAAGATATTTCCCCGCTTCGTTATCGCTGGCCATTGTCGGCACGAATTTTTTTCTTTTTTCTAACGATAGTAACGCTAGCAGCACCAATTCCGTACGTCTATTTCAAGCCAGGTGTTCCCAATGATGTGACTGGAAAATTAATCACAATTGAGCGGGCCCAAACATATAAGCCAAATGGCAAGCTCTACTTAACCTCAATCCTTGTCACTAATCCACAATCTTCCGTTTTTGGAGCCGAAACCCTCTACAATTGGGCGATTGGTCCGCACGCAGTTCTGCCACGCGAGAGCGTTTATCCGCCTGCAAGTAGAGATGTAGAACGACAACGAGACTCTAGGGTTGAAATGGCGGTATCTCGCACCGCAGCAACCGCGGCCGCTCTAAATTATCTTGGCTACGAGATAACGGAAGATTACGTCGTAAGTAAAGTTCGCGATTACTCCAATGCAGTTGGAATTCTCAAAGAAGGAGATCGAATTCGAGCTGTTGATGGAAAAGTTATTAAGGAAATTGAAGAGATCAGGGATGCGTATAAAGGTCGCGAAGTTGGCGATGTAATTAGAATTGAAGTTGAGAGAGTTATTGATGGACAACTCAAGAGAATTTCGGTTGATGTAGAACTCACAAAAAATATTGATAGTGGAAACGGTCCCGCGATTGGTATCTTGGTTGGCACAAGCGCAGAGTTCCCAATAGATGTCACTTTTAATCTTCGCGGAGTAGGCGGTCCAAGCGGCGGCTTAATCTTTGCCCTCGGCTTAGTTGAGAAGCTTGGTGCTGAGGACTTGCTGAGAGGAAGGTCGGTTGCTGGGACGGGAACCATAACACCGAGTGGTCGAGTTGGTGCGATTTCAGGAATTGAAGGGAAGATGATCGGTGCTTCGCGCAAAGGAGCCACAATTTTCCTTGCGCCGCGAGAAAATTGTGGAGATATCCGACATATTCCCAACGGATTGCAGGTAATCCCAGTTACTACCCTGGCAGAAGCAATTACCTCCCTCCGAGCCCCAGATAACTACAAATTTCTTACTTGCGAGAGTTTAGATAGCCTCACCTCATGACATTTGGTAGCGGCCCAGAAAATCCATTCCGTAACTTCAATTTTTCCAAGAGAAATCTGGGTCAGCCTCGACGATTAGGCGCGCTCCCTTTAACGGTAATTATTCTTACCGTTTTAGCGGTTGTTCTGGTCTCGCTAAGTGGCTTCTATGTCGATTACTTGTGGTTTAGATCAGTTGATTATGCATCAGTATGGTCAACGCTTCTGATTACTAAAGTTACCTTATTTGTTGCATTTGGATTGGTCACCGCACTTGTAATAGTTACCAACATAATCGTGGCCTATAAGCGTCGACCAATCTATGTTCCTACGACGGCAGAGGCTGATAATTTAGAGCGGTATCGATCTCAAATTGAGCCAATTAGGAAGGCTGCGATCGTCGGTATCTTCCTCGCGATTTTCTACTTCGCTGGATCTGCTGGCTCAAAGTTCTGGGAGAGCTGGTTGCTATATAGAAATGCAACTCCATTTGGCGTATTAGATCCACAATTCAACCGCGATATCTCATTCTTTATGTTTACCTTGCCATTCTGGCAATCGCTTGTGAGCTGGGCGATTTCGACTTTGATATTGGCAACAATCGCTGCGACTGTCGTCCACTACATCTACGGTGGTATTCGCCCGCAAGTTCGCGAAGATCGCACAACCGTAACCGCTCGAGTACAACTCTCAATTCTCTTGGGGGCGATAGTTGCCATTAAGGCGATTGCTTACTGGCTAGATCGATTTGCTCTAGCTACCTCCGATCAAGGAATCATCACCGGTCTTACCTACACCGATGTCAACGCCGTCCTTCCAGCAAAATCAATTCTTACCGGTATTGCAATAATCTGCTCTCTTCTTTTCTTTGCCAATATCATCCGCCGCTCATGGGTTTTACCTGCGGCGGGACTAGCGTTGCTTGGAATATCATCTTTCTTAATCTCCGGCGTCTATCCCGCATTGATTCAACAATTCCAAGTAAAACCAAGTGAATCTGCCAAAGAATCGCCATTTATCCAACGCAATATCGAATCAACGAGAGCTGCTTATGGTTTAGATAAAGTCGAAGTGAAGGATTACCAGGCCACTATCGACACTAGCGCGGGTCAGTTAAATAATGATGTCGATACTGTCGCCAACATAAGATTGATGGACCCAAATGTCCTCTCTTCAACTTTTCGCCAACTCCAACAGATTAAGCCTTATTACACATTTACGGAATCTTTAGATGTAGATCGCTATTTAATTGACGGAAAGATGCGCGATATGGTCGTAGCAGTCCGTGAATTAAATATCGAAGGTAATCCAAATAGAAATTGGATTAATGATCACCTCGTTTACACTCATGGTTTTGGTTTTGTCGGTGCCTACGGAAATGCTCAAGATATAGATGGAAAACCTGTATTCACAATGGGTGATATCCCACCAAAAGGGATTTTGGGCGATTTTCAACCAAGAATTTACTTCGGTGAAAATAATCCAGAGTATTCGATTATCGGCGCCCTTAAAGGCGGTGACCAAGTCGAGTTCGATTACCCGGATGATGCCTCGCCAAATGGCCAGAAGAACTACACATATACCGGCACTGGTGGAGTACCGATGGGTTCGCTCTTCTCAAGATTGCTATTCGCAATCCATTACCAAGAACAGCGAATTCTTCTATCTAACCTGATTAACTCTGAATCAAAGATTATCTTCAATCGTGTACCACGCGACCGGGTTGCCAAAGTTGCGCCTTGGTTGAAACTTGATGGAGATCCATATCCCGCAATTGTTGATGGCAAAATTCTCTGGATTATCGATGGCTACACAACTAGCGCCGGTTATCCATACTCTCGAACTGTAGATGTCTCGGGCGCCACAACTGATGCTCTTAATATTAATAGCAACCCATTAACAGCGGTTCCTAATTCGAAGATCAATTACATTAGAAATTCAATTAAGGCGACAGTCGATTCCTACGACGGCACTGTCACTCTCTACGCCTGGGATGAGAAAGATCCAGTACTGCAGACTTGGACCAAAGCTTTTCCTGCTGTGGTAAAGCCGCGCAGTGAGATGAGTGAGGCTTTGACGTCACATGTTAGGTATCCCGAAGATATCTTCCGGGTACAACGAGATGTCTTATCGCTTTACCATGTGAAGAATTCCAATGCCTTCTACGGCGGACAAGATTTCTGGAGAGTGCCGAGAGATCCTTCAACACTTGGAGCCAATGCAGGCGCGCAACCACCGTATTTCTATACCTTGAAATTACCGGGCGAGGAGAAGGCCTCGTTCTCATTGACCACGCCGTTTGTGCCGAGAGGTGGACGAGAGAATCTCTCTGCCTTCGCAGTCGTAAATTCTGATCCTGGTGATAACTATGGCAAATTTACCGTTCTGCAATTGCAGCGTTCCACAAATATTGCTGGTCCATCACAGGTTGCCTCTAACTTCGAAGCTAATCCAACTGTCGCGCTCTCGCTCTCATTATTGCGTCAAGGCGGATCAGATGTTGTGCTCGGAAATCTCCTAACGCTTCCAGTTGGTGGTGGTTTGCTTTATGTGCAGCCAGTCTACGTAAGAGCGACTGCTAATACTGCGGCATATCCACTTCTCCAGAAAGTTCTCGTCTCCTTTGGTGAGAAAATTGGATTCGACGATACGTTGCGTGGTGCTCTCGATGAAGTATTTGGTGGCGATAGCGGTTCCCGAGATATTCCAGGTAGCGATACTTCAACTACACCAGGAACTGGCAGCGGTGGCAATGATTTACAACAAGCGTTAGAGAGTGCACAGCGAGCGCTTGCTGACGCGCAAGCAGCGTTGACTCGCGGAGATTTTGCTGCTTATGGAAAGGCACAGGATCGTTTGAAGGCAGCGATTGAAGCGGCGGTTAACGCACAACGCCGCTAGCACTTCTCAAAGTAGAGATTTGGTTCCTTTAGTAAACAACCTCTATTGTTCGACTTACCGACGCGGGGTGGAGCAGCTCGGTAGCTCGCTGGGCTCATAACCCAGAGGTCGTAGGTTCAAATCCTGCCCCCGCTACTACCTATTTAACCTCTTTCGATTTTTTGGGATCAGACATTCGACCGGCGTGGGCTACCGCAGATGGATCTCTCTTTGATTTGATCAAGCTAGCAATGGTCGATATCGCAATAATTGAGCCGATTACTATTAACGAGATATTCGTTGAAATCTTAGTTGGAGCGTCGAATTCTTCGTAAGCCCAGAGCAACATTAATTTGACTCCGATAAAGACCAGGATAAAAGAGAGTCCTAGTGAGAAGTAGATTAGTTTTTGGACCAGGTTCTTCATAAGGAAATAGAGCGCTCTCAGACCAAGTAAAGCGAAAGCGTTGGCGGCAAAGACTAAGAATGGTTCTTGTGTAACGCCAAAAGTCGCAGGTATGGAATCTAAAGCAAAGAGAAGGTCGGTAGCGCCAATCGCAATCATTACTAGAAGAAGTGGGGTAGCAAAGCGCTTTCCATTCTCTTTTATAAATAGCTTTGTACCATGATACTTATCGGTGAAATTAAACTTACGCTGCGCATAATTCACGATGGGATTTTCACTCAAATCAGGATTTTCATCCCAGTGCTGCATTAACTTGATACCAGTCCAGAGTAAGACCGCACCAAAGATTACAAAGGTGAAGGCAAAAGCTTCAAGGGCAGCTGCTCCAATCGCAATAAAGATGGCTCTCATAATCAAAGCTAGGACGATACCCACCATCAATACACGTTGATGGTAAATCGTGGGTACTGCAAAATTACTTAGAATGATTATAAATACAAATAGATTATCCATTGATAGTGATTTTTCAACGATATAGGCCGCGAAGTATTCTCTCCCGAATTGCGTTCCAAAATCTGCCCAGACCCAGATTCCGAATATAACTGCTACTGCAATATAGAAAATGGACCAGAAAGTGGCCTCTTTAAAAGAGACATCATGAGCCTTGCGAGTCGAGGTCAATAAGTCAAAGAGCAAGAGACCTACGATTAAAGCAACAGTCGCTAACCAGATTGAGAGAGTTATATTCACCGGGAGAGGTTAGTGCCCCGATTGAGTCGAAGCGAATTTAAAACGACAAAAAGACTGGAAAATGCCATTGCCCCTCCGGCATACATTGGATCAAGCGCACCAATTGCAGCAATTGGAATACCAATAACGTTATAAATAAAAGCCCAACCAAGATTGGTACGAATAATTCTTAGAGTTTTCCGAGAGAGATCAATCGCCTTTAATGTGCTACCAAGATTTGGTTGCATCAACGTAATATCTGCGGTTGCAATTGCCGTATCAGTTCCAGTGCCCATTGCAATACTTAAATCAGCGGCAGCTAAAGCCGCAGCATCATTTACGCCATCTCCAACCATCAAGACTTTTGAGCCATTTGTTTGGAGTTCTCTAACTTTTTCAATCTTCATCTCTGGAGTAGCGTCTGCCAGAACCAAGTTATCATCGATTCCAACTTCGCTAGCAACTCGCTTAGCAACCGCTGCGTTATCGCCAGAAGCAAGATAAATGCTTAATCCGCGTTCTCGTAGCTCACGGATTGCTCTTGATGAATCAGGGCGAATCGTGTCGCCTACTTCAAAAGCTGCTACGGCAATTCCATCGATCGCAGCTAGGGCGATTGAGTTTCCATTTTTCTGGGCTCCTCCAATAAGGCTTTCAAAAGAATCTGGAATATTTAAGGTTGCTTTACGAATTGCATTGGGCGAACCAATTATTACCGGTAAGCCAGCAGCTGCAAATTGCACCCGAGCCGCAATCCCTTGGCCACTTGTCTCTATTAAATCACTGAAAGGAAGTACCACTCCGTTCGGGATTTCTTTTAAGAGAGATCTAGCAATTGCTCTGGCAACGGGATGATTACTTTCTCGTGCTACAGTCAAAATTGCTAATCTCGTAGCTTCTTCTGTGATACCAATTTTGGGAGAGTAATCAAAGATTTCATTTATAACTTGCATCTGACCAGTGGTAATGGTTCCAGTCTTATCCAAGATAACTGCATCAATTTTTGGAGCAACTTCAAGCACCGCTGTTCTTCGCAAGATGACTCCACTGCGTGCGCCACGACCAGTAGCAACAAGGAGCGCCACAGGCGTAGCTAGTCCAAGTGCACATGGACAGGCGATTACCAATACGGCAACAGCTGCTGAGATTGAGTTAGAAATCGGATTATCAAGGTAGATCCATGTTGCTAAGGTCGCTATTGCGAATAACAAGACAATTGGAACAAACACAGCGCTAATTCGGTCTGCAAGTCGTTGAATCGGCGCTTTCTCACTCTGGGCGGAAAGCACCATCTTCGTGATTCGAGAGAGTTCGGTATCGCTTCCCACACGCGTTGCGCAGATTACTAGCCGACCAGATCGATTTATCGCGCCAGCTATTGCTTCAGATCCGATACTCACCTCAATAGGAAGTGATTCTCCAGTTAGCAAAGAGTTATCTACCGAGCTGGCGCCTTCCACAACTCTGCCATCAGTAGTAATCCGCTCTCCTGCGCGAACAATGCAATTATCGCCAACTTGCAGATTCTCAATCGGGGCAACAATCTCTTCGCTACCTCTAAGAATTCTTACCTCTTTACTTCCAAGTGAAATCAATTTTGCGAGTGCGCTTCCAGCGCGACGTTTTGCGCGTGACTCTAGGTATCGCCCAAAGACGATAAAGGTGATAACTGCTGCGGCAACTTCAGCATAGATATCGCCAGCTCCTGTGGAATTTGCATAAATTGACCAGAGAAAAGCAGTAATAGATCCAAGCGAGATCAAGTTATCCATAGTGGGATGTGTGAGATTGCGCAGTGCGGCGCGGTGAATTGGCCAAGCGATAAAGATGACAACTGGAGCGGTAAGTGAAATCGCTAACCAGCCGCTCGGAGAATACAGCGGATTTGGCAGACCAAATTGATCAAGCAGCTTCAAAATATAGCTATCAACATCGCTATGAATCGTGTGGACCATAGATATAACGATGACTGGAATAGTAAAGAGTATTGAAAGTAGCGTGCGAAGCCCCATCTTTCGGGTATGTGAGAAGCTCTCACTCTCATCAGTTCGCAATTTAGCCGAGTATCCAGCTCCTTCTACCGCATCAATTAAATCCTTACTGCGAGTTCCGCGCGGTACCAAGACATGTGCGCTCTCCGTAGCAAGATTCACCGTGGCCTGTGCGCCAGGAACTTTGTTGAGAGATCTTTCAATGGTTGCGACACATGATGAGCAGGTCATCCCGGCAATTTGTAGATCGACCTGCTCTAAATCAAGATTATTCGACATTCTAATTGCCAATTTTTCCAGAATTGATAGCGCTTAAGAATTTCGGATGCAGTGCGCGATTGGAGGAGATTCCGCCAGCGCCAAATGGTCCTAGCGCCCCTTGGAAATCAGAGAAGATACCGCCCGCCTCTTCAACAATGACTGCGAGCGCTGCCATATCCCAGAGCGCTAGTTTAGGTTCAGCCGCGATATCAACTGCCCCCTCTGCAACCAACATATGTGACCAGAAATCTCCGATACCACGAACTCGCCAGACTTGATCGAGTATTGCTAAATAACTTTCTTTACGGTCGCCCCAGTCTGCTAAATCTGAAAAAGAGATTGAAGCATCACTTAACTCTGCAACTTTAGATACCTGTATCTGGGTTGCGGGACCACCATTTACTTCGGTAAAAGCGCCAAAACCAGCAGCTGCATACCAACGTCGAAATAATGCAGGTGCGCTAACCATGCCGGCAATCACCCGGTCAGTACCCGAGTTATTACGCTCCACTAAACCAATCAGCGTTGCCCAAATCGGAACTCCTCGTAAGAAGTTCTTAGTTCCATCAATCGGATCAATTACAAAATAACGACTCCCATTGGAAATCTCTTTTGGAGATCCAAATTCTTCACCCACGATTAAATAATCAGGCCGATCTCTCGAAAGTATTTTTCGCAACGCCTCTTCTACAGAACGATCTGCATCAGTTACGGGAGTCCGATCAGGCTTGGTCTCAACCTTTAAATCCATTGCGTGATAACGCGCCATTGATATCTCATCTGAGATATCTGCGAGAACTTTAAGAAGTTCAATTTCGCTCGCACCAGAAGTTTTCATAGCGCTAGATTAGCGTTCGCTGGCGGCAAGTATTCGGCGCAGACCCGAGATACGTCGCTTCGCTCCGCTTTCACTCGCCCCATTTAGCGCACAACCTGCTTCATCATGTGAGCAATTCTTTGGACACTTCACAATCAAGCGTGCCAATTCTTCAAATGAACCGATAATTCGATTTCTATCTATATGTTCGAGACCAAATGAACGAACTCCCGGGGTATCAATAATCCAACCGGAGCCAGGAATTTCAAAGGCATAGGCACTTGAAGATGTATGACGTCCGCGACCAGTTGCTTCGTTAACATCTCCGGTTGAGCGAAGCGAGCTCTCCGTAATTGCATTTACTAAAGTTGATTTACCAACACCGCTATGTCCAATGAGAACAGAGCGCTTACCTTTTAGCGCGCCTTTTAACTTATTTATCTCCTCTGATTTAGCGCTTTCGCTCCGGTTCTCTCTCGGGAGCGCGCTCTTGAAGATATCTATATCAAGGAGTTCGTAATCTGCAATAAACCCAACTGGATTGGCAAGATCTGATTTAGTTATAACGAGAATCGGCTTAATTCCCTGGTCAAAAGCGACGGCGAGACAACGATCTACGAAACCGTGACGCGGCTGCGGATTTGCAGCGGCAACGACAATTAAGAGCTGGTCCACATTTGCAGCAACAACTTTCTCTTGCGCCCCCGCATCATCAATTGTGCGAGATAGAACATTACGTCGTGGCTCAACCTCGACCGCTCTCGCTAGCGTGCCCGGGGCGCCGGATAGATCTCCATCTAATTTAATTAAGTCTCCGACAACTATTGCGTTTTTTCCTAATTCTCTAGCTTTCATCGCCATAACGATTTGACCATTATCCAAAATCGAAGTGATTCGGCCACGATCGACAGTAATCACAGTAGCTACGGCAAGCGATGAATAATCAGGTCGATCCTTACTTCTTCTAGGCTTGGAACGGGGAGCACGAATTCTTGCATCTGCCTCGTCATACCGTTTTCTCATCTGAGAAGAGTGCTCCAAAGTTCGACAAAATCAGGGAGGGTCTTGCGAGTGGTTTCAATGTTTTCAACTCTTATTCCAGAAACTTTTAACCCCAAGAGTGCGCCCGCAGTTGCCAATCTATGATCTTCATAGGTGTGAAATGTTCCTGAGTGCAACGTCCTTGGCTCAATCAAAAGTGAATCTGGCCCTTCAGTCACTTTGCCACCGAGTAGCTCTAATTCATTTCTAAGAGCGCTCAAACGATCAGTTTCATGTAAGCGAAGATGTCCAATACCAGTCAGGCGCGAAGGCGAATCTGCGAGAGCAGCTAGCGCAGCGATCACTGGAGTTAATTCACCCTCATTATGGAGATCAATATCTATGCCTCGGACAACACCATTACCTTTAACTCTTAACCCAGATTGAACAAACTCCATATTTGCACCCATTTGAGTAAAGATTTCTCTAAGTCGATCACCTGGCTGATTAGTTTTGATGGGCCAATCTTTGATTATTACTTCGCCGCCACAGACCATAACTGCGGCTAAGAAGGGAGCGGCATTGGAGAGGTCGGGCTCAATAGCCATAGTTTTTCCGGAAAGTGAACCTGTCACTTTCCAAAGATTGTCAGCAACACTTACTTGCGCGCCGAAAGTTGCTAATAGGTCGAGCGTCATCTCAATATGGGGAAGGGAAGGCAGGCGCTCGCCGATATGTCGAACCTCAAGACCATTGCGCATAGCAGGTGCGGCAAGCAGAAGTGCGGATAAGAATTGACTGGATTTACTAGCATCAACCGCAACCGAACCACCTGCGATACCACCAGAACCATTTATCGTAAGAGGTAGCGCAAATCTCCCATCATGTTTAATTGAAACTCCCAGATCAGTTAAAGCTTTGATCAGTGGTCCCACTGGTCGTTCATGAGATCTGGCATCTCCATCAAAATGAATTAACCCTTGAGCAAGTGCGGCAATTGGTAGAATGAAACGCATTACCGTTCCAGCATTTCCAACATCTATAGAAGCCGGACCCATAAGTTTCTTGGGATTAACTTGGATTGTCGCATCACTTCCCGAAGTCGTAATTGAAATTTCAGTTCCTAACGCCTTAAGCGCTTTGATCATTAATTCGGTATCACGAGAATGAAGTGGGCGAATCAAGGTTGAAGGGGTCTGCGCCAATGCAGCGAGCACCAGGGCACGGTTTGTTGCAGATTTAGATCCGGGAATAGTCAAAGTTGCAGATATCGGCTTATCACCTCTAAATGGTGCTTGCCAATCGCTCATTACGGAATTCTACCTGTTGGCTTAAATCGAAGAAGTCGACTTAAATGTCAGTATGTGCGGAAGATTTGCGCTCTCGGCGATGGCAGCAGAAATTGCTGAGGAATTCACTACAAATGGTGAACCGAATCGCACTTTACCGGTTGATTGGAATATCAAGCCGACTCAAGATATTTACATAATTAAATCTCACGAGAGAAATCTCGAAGTTGTTAGTTGGGGATTGATTGCACCTTGGAGCAAGGATGGCGAAGCGGCGTTACGCTCTCAATCCCAGGCAATTAATGCGCGATCGGAGACTGTATTTGAGAAACCAACCTTTCGAAATGCATTCCATAAGAAGCGATGTCTAATTCCAGCCAGCGGATATTACGAGTGGGCTACGGAATTCGGTGAACTTAAATCTAAACAGCCGGTTTACATCTCACGCCAAGATTCTCATCTACTTGCTTTCGCTGGAATCTTCGATACCTGGCGTTCACCTGAAGGAGTCGAGCGAAAGAGCGCAGCAATCTTGACCTGTGATGCGGTTGGCAAACTAGCTAGAGTTCATAATCGGATGCCGGTATTTTTGCCGAGAGATTTATGGGATAGCTGGTTAGATCCAGAATTAACTGAGACCAAACCTCTTATTGAATTGGTAAATTCGCGAGAGGACGATAGCGCGTTGCAATTCTGGCCAGTTCGCCCATTAGTAAATTCAATTAAGAATAATGGGGCCGAGCTAATCGAACCTCTCGAAGTTGGAGATCCAGAGACGCTCTTCTAGAGCTCCGCGCAGATAATTATCCAATGCGGTATTGAGGCGATATCCTTAGCAGCGATGGCGAAAAAAGAAGAGCGGAGAGAGTTGAGTAAAGATTCCAACTCCGGAGCCGGTGAATTGGTTCGCGTGGATCGCGAAAAGGAATCGGCAGCACAGCGTGCAAAGCGCTTTGAGCAAGATGCTTTGCAATATATGAATCAACTTTACGCCGCTGCACTTCGCTACACGAGAAATCCCGATGATGCCCAGGATCTAGTTCAAGATACTTATGCAAAGGCCTACACCTCATTTCATCAATTTGAGCCTGGTACTAATTTGAAAGCTTGGCTCTATCGCGTGCTTACTACTACCTTTATAAATACTTATCGAAAAGACCAGCGACGGCCACAGACCTCAGATAACGAGGCGGAAGATTGGCAATTAGCGGAAGCCGCATCCCACACTAGTGATCAAGGTAAATCTGCAGAGGATGTTGCTCTAGAGAATCTTCCCGATAGCGATATCAAACGGGCGCTATTAGAGATTCCCGAGGAGTTTCGTATCGCCGTCTACTTAGCTGATGTAGAGGGCTTCTCTTATAAAGAAGTCGCCGAAATCGTGGGAGTCCCAACGGGAACTGTTATGTCCCGCCTCCATCGGGGAAGAAAACAGCTCCGGGAGAAGTTGACCGAGTATGCCCGTGAACTGGGATATGTAAAGGGAGGGTCATGATGGAGTCGATTAACTGTCTCCAATGTCAGGAATGGCTGATCCCATTTATCGATAACCAGATCGAGGATTCGGCAACATTTAATGAGATTGCATTCCACCTCCAAGATTGCGCTGATTGCAGAAATCAACTAGAGATTGAGCGTCGCACCATAGATGTTGTACGAGCTCTTCTGGTCAGAACCTGCTGCGAAACCGCGCCAACAACTTTGCAAGAGCGGATTGCACACCAATTACATCTAATTCAATTACAGCAGATGGCAGGTTTCAGCCAGACCGAGATTATTACGCAGTATCGACGAACTGAAATCACCATCGATGGCCAGACCCAGATTGAGATAGAGACCTCGCATGAAATTCGTCGAGATTTCCCGCTAGATTAACGATATATAAGAGAAGTAGTTACGAGGTCATTGCCTCATGTTGCTTAACTTTTGCGATCACTCGGTAGGTAATGGGCAAGAGAATTACTTCAAATAAGGTCTTATAAACATAACCAGTGGCAAGATAATTTAAGAACTCTTGAAAATTTAATCTGCCCAGCGAGGCAATTAAGGTAAATACCAAGGTATCTACAAACTCGCCAACTACAGTAGAGCCGATAAGTCTCGCCCAAAGTTTTTTCCCATGAGTTCTACCTTTAATCCAAACCAAAGTCCATGAATTTGAAAGTTGTCCAAGTAAGAATGCAATCACGCTAGCTGCGACTATTTGGGGAACAAATCCAAGGATTGCTTCAAATGCTGCTTGATTCTCCCAACTAGATGCAGCCGGCGAGATTTGGATCAACCAGAATGTAAATCCAGCAAGTATTCCGATACCGAACCCGGTAAAGATAACTCTACGAGCAGCTTTATATCCATATACCTCGGTCAGAACGTCGCCCAGGATGTAGGTAAGCGGAAAGAGAAATGCTCCACCATCAGTCTTAATTGGACCGAAATCGATGAATTTAACCGCCCCAATATTTGAGATTAAGAGGAGTGAACAGAATATTGCGGCAAGTATGGGGTAGTAGCTTCTCAAGTGGCCAGCGCCGCTCTGCGAGAGGTGTTGCGAATTCATTCCGGTAAAGATACCGGAGATTTAACCTCTTACCCGTTAGATTAAACCTGATGCTAAACGAATCAGCTATTGGTGCGGTCGGAATCTCGCAGATGACGGTGCGACCTGGTGATACCTCTTTGGCTCATGGCAGTGGCGATATGGCGATTCTTTCCGCCAGCTTCTTTGTTACGTTAATGGAGAGCGCATGTAATTCGTCTTTAGCTGATCTGATTGAAAATGGCGACACCACAGTTTTAACAGATCTTCAATTTGAAGTCTTGCATCCAGTTGGAATTGGCACGGAACTCCAGGGAGCCGCTACTTGCACTTCATTTAGCGATGGCAATCTAATATTTTTCTGCGAGATTCATGATGGTCAGCGAATGGTGGCGACAGGAACGATGAATCGAAAACTTGTGGACCGCGTTACTTTTCTAGCAAAGAGTGCGGCGCTCGCTGTGATGTCACAACAAGCGCCGCGCGATTAATTTCTTAGCTTAAAGATTATTTCTTCGTAGCCCAGAATATCTCCGCAATCTCATCAATTTTGGAGATTAACTTCTCTGCTACGGCTACATCAGTGGTTCCTTTAGTACCTGCGGCGCCAGCCAATTTTGTTGCCTCATTAAATAGACCATGAAGTTGTGGATAGGCCTCGAAATGATTTGGCTTGAAGTAATCGGTCCAGAGCACCCAGAGATGCTCCTTAACTAGATTAGATCTAGCTTCTTTAATTGAGACCGCGCGAGATTTGAAATCTGAATCGTTGGAAGCTGCGTACTTTTCCATGCAAGCTTTCACAGATAGAGCTTCAATCTTTGCTTGCGCGGGATCGTAAACTCCACAAGGAAGATCACAGTGGGCATAAACGTTTAACATCATTTCCTCACTTCTAGTAGGGCTTTTAATTGGCTACTTAGATGTTGGAGTCAGCGTACCTGCCATGGGAAACTCTCGCCAATGAAAAAATGGCCGATCCACAGGGCGCGCATAACTGGAGATTCGATGGCGCCGACATACCGGGATAGTGAAGTCATCTGGGTCCGGTTATTCGATTCGATTCCTCATGAGATTCGGCTGGGAACTGTGGTGCTGATTGAACGAGATGAACAGCCAGGAATTCTTTATATCAAGAGAGTTCAGAGGTCGCATGGCAACAGCTACTGGGTAGAGGGAGATAACCAAGACTTATCGGCGCGAATGCAAGATTCGAGAACTTGGGGTTATATCCAGGCGCATGAGATACGAGGGCGCGCCATCAAATCGAAGAGGTATGCGCTCAGCTAAACCGGTTAATTTGTTGGCGAGATAACTACTTTGCAAATACCTCAGCAATTAAAGCTTTCTGTTCTTCTTCATGCACATGGACACTTCCAGTAGCTGGGCTGGCAGATGCGCGGCGCGAGATGCGTTGAATGGCGTTTCCAGGAAGCGCCTCACTCATCGTCGCAGCGAAGAATGGCCATGGTCCTTGGTTTGCTGGTTCATCTTGGACCCAGAGAACTTTGGCATTTGGGAATCGTTTGATTTCGGCAATTATCTCTTCGGTTGGGAGGGGGTAAAGCTGTTCTAATCTTGCAATTGCAGTTTTCTTATCGCCGCGCTTTGCACGTTCGCCGATTAACTCCCAATAAATTTTGCCGCTGCATAGGATCAAACGCTCGACGCCCTCGAGTTCAGAGGAATTCTCTTTTATAAATGGTTGGAAGTTTCCACTTGTAAAGTCGCTTAATTGCGAAGCTGCAGCTTTTAGGCGAAGCATTGACTTTGGCTCGAAGACAATTAATGGTTTGCGGGCAGGATTCTTAATCTGCCAACGCAATAAGTGGAAGAAGGATGCGGCCGATGATGGCTGCGCAACCGTCATATTGTTTTCAGCGCAGAGCGTTAAGAATCTTTCGATGCGCCCGGATGAGTGATCGGGACCTTGACCTTCAAAGCCATGTGGCAGAAGTAGTACGAGCGAGGTGCGTTCTCCCCATTTCTGGAGTGAAGATGAGATGAACTCATCGATAATTGTCTGAGCGCCGTTAGCAAAGTCTCCAAACTGTCCTTCCCAGAGAACTAGCGCATCATCTCGTTGTAGCGAGTAACCATGTTCGAATCCCATAGCTGCGTACTCGGAGAGGAGTGAATCAACGACAAAAAATTGATTGTTATCTTCAATTAGCGCGCGAAGTGGTAGCCACTCACTTCCATCGTTGTGGTCTCTAATTACTGCATGTCGATTTGAGAATGTACCTCTACCGACATCTTGACCAGCGATTCGAACAGGATGGCCCTCAAGAAGTAACGAACCAAATGCCAACATCTCACCACCAGACCAATCAATCGTGCCATCATCTAACATCGATACGCGACGCTGTAATTGTGGCAAGAGTTTGGGATGAACTTTGAAATTTTCCGGAATGGCAATTTGAGTCGCTGCGATTTTGCGCGCTACCGCCTCAGAGATTGCAGTATTTGTGCTTCGAGGATCCGCCTCTTGAAGTTGGTCAAATTCTGGTTTTTCTGGCATCTTGTCATGAACGGTTGCAAAGATCCCCTCTAGCTGCGTCTGGAACTCTTTCGCGATGCCATCTGCCTCCTCTTGCGTAATGTCACCACGACCAACGAGAGCTTCAGCATAAAGAACTCGCGTAGTGCGCTTTGAATCAATCATCTGGTACATGCGCGGCTGGGTAAAACTTGGTTCATCGCCTTCGTTGTGGCCACGGCGACGGTAACAGACCATGTCGATGATGACATCTTTATGGAAAGTCTGTCGATACTCGAATGCAACTCGTGCCACACGGACCAAGGCCTCTGGATCATCACCATTTACATGGAATATCGGCGCTTGAATCATTTTCGCAACATCGGTTGCATATCTTGAAGAGCGCGCAGATTCAGGGGAGGTAGTGAAACCAACTTGGTTATTAATTACTACGTGAATTGTTCCGCCGGTCTTGTATCCACGTAGTTGCGACATATTTAGAGTTTCTGCGACTACACCTTGCCCAGCAAAAGCAGCATCGCCGTGAATTAAGACCGGAAGGATTGAGAAGGCGTTAAGGACATTCTTCTTATCTTGCTTGGCGCGAACAATTCCTTCGAGAACCGGATTTACTGCCTCTAAATGTGAAGGATTAGCAGCGAGATAGACCTTAGTTTTCTCACCATTTTCAGTAATGAAATCACCATATGTACCAAGATGGTATTTAACATCGCCAGAGCCTTGAACAGAATTTGCTTGATAGTGGCCTTCGAACTCTTGGAAAATCTGACCATAAGATTTTCCAGCGACATTGGCGAGAACATTTAAGCGACCACGATGTGGCATACCGATACAGACTTCATCAAGCTTTGCTTTAGCGGCGTAGCGCGCGATAGTGTCGAGAAGAGGTATTACAGATTCGCCACCCTCGAGCGAGAAGCGTTTCTGACCAACAAACTTAGTATGTAGAAAAGTGTCAAAGGCCTCAGCAGAATTTAATTTGCGCAGAATGCGGAGCTGCTCTTCCCTTGGAAAGAAGGGAGAGCCAACTTCTACTTGATTTTGAATCCAATGACGTTCTTCCGGAGTCTCGATATACATATATTCCACACCGATAGAGCGGCAATATGAATCACGGAGCGTTCCCAGAATATTTCGAAGTTTTGCAGAATTTCTTCCGCCAAAGCCGCCGGTTGCAAAGTCACGATCAAGATCCCAGAGCGTTAGTCCATGAGTAGCTATATCTAAGTCAGCGTGAGTGCGTTGTTGATATTCCAGAGGATCAATATCCGCCATTAAATGGCCGAAGGTTCGATAAGCGTTGATTAACTGTTGAATGCGAGCTTCTTTGCTAAGACTTACTTGGCTATTAAAGTGAACATCGGTATGCCAACGGATTGGTACATATGGAATTCGAAGAGCTGCAAAAATCTCATCGTAGAAGCCATCTTCACCAAGCAGAATTTCATGAACACGACGTAAGAAATCACCTGATTGCGCACCTTGGATAACACGGTGATCGTAGGTTGAGGTGAGGGTTACGACTTTAGATATTGCAAGGCGAGCGATAGTTTCTCCGCTTGCGCCCTGGAATTCGGCGGGGTAATCCATCGCGCCTACGCCCAGAATTAAACCCTGGCCTTGTACTAGCCGGGGAACTGAGTGAACCGTGCCAATCGTTCCCGGATTAGTTAGAGAGCAAGTTGTTCCAGCAAAATCCTCTACGGTGAGTGAACCTTTGCGTGCTTTCTTAACTAGAAATTCATAGGTGGCCCAGAACTGACCAAAATCGAGTGACTCGCAACCTTTTATTGAAGGAACAAGAAGTTGGCGTGTGCCATCTTCTTTAGCTAAGTCGATTGCGATTCCAAGATTTATATGCTCCGGGAATCCGACAGCAGGTTTACCGTCTTGCCCGGTAAAAAACACATTCATCTCTGGCATCTCGCGCAGAGCGCGAATCATCGCGTAGCCAATAATGTGTGTAAATGAAACTTTTCCGCCACGAGCGCGCTTCAAGTGATTATTAATAACAGTTCGATTATCAATCATTAATTTTGCGGGGATTGCGCGAACGCTGGTTGCGGTTGGTACCGAGAGCGATGCCTCCATACTTGCAACAACTCGACTTGCGACTCCTCGCAAAGGTTCAACTCGTGCAGCGCTCGGGGTGCTTATCTCTTTAACTGGGCGAGAGATTGGTTGGGCTGGAGTTGGAGAATTTAACTTTGCTTGGCGCACTACCGGTTGATTTCTCTGAACGGCGCTCGAGTTTTCGCTTGTTTGGGTTGGACTTACCTCAACCTTCACTTCATTACTTACAACTTGTGGTGGGTTCACTTGTTGATTACTCCGCTGTTCTCGCTTTGGAACCGGCGGCGCTCCGGCAGCTAGACCACTCGAACCACTCGAACCATTAGCTCCAGGTTTATATCCGGCGAAAAATGCTCGCCACTTTTCATCGATTGAGTTTGGATCTCGAAGGTACCGTTCATACATCTCATCGACAAGCCATTCATTGGGGCCGAATGAGCCACCAAATTTGTTGTCGGGAGTCATACCTACCACAGAAAGTAAGCCTATCTGCGCGCGAGCGATTCATTCCACCGGAATTCGCTAAATTCATTGGGGTGAGCGACGGGGGTCGAACCCGCGACATCCCGGACCACAACCGGGTGCTCTACCAGCTGAGCTACGCCCACCATTGAACTGCATAGGAGAGTCTATCGGATAACGCCATTATCCTTCACAGGCATCAAAATGGATTCAAACTTGAACAAAATTGACACCAACGGCACTCTCCAAATTAGCAGACACTGGTTGAGCGGATTTCTCAATGCAACGTACCAGGTAAAAACTGAAATGTGTTTCATTGATTGGAAGTCATAACCTTGCCCCTAAATTTGATACTTTTTGTTCCACTATCCTTGAGTCGTGACCGATAGAGATTTTCAAAGCGAGATTTCACATCTTTCAAAAACATTCGCGGGCATAGAATCCGTTTTGGATATTGCTCAGTTGCAGGCAGACGTATTAGATCTCGAGAGCAAAGCAGCAGCTCCTGACCTTTGGAACAATCCGGAGAACGCTCAAAAAGTAACAAGCGCTCTATCACGCAGCCAATCGCTAATTTCTGAATTAACCTCTTTGCGCAAGAGAGTAGAAGATCTTCCAGTTATGTTGGAACTTGCCAACTTCCGTGATGGTACAACATCAAGTGATGGAATGACCTCCGATCTAACTAGCGAACTAACATCTTTACAGGAAGCTATCGGAGAACTTGAAGTGCGGACACTCCTTAGCGGTGAATATGATCATCGAGGTGCGCTCGTAACAATTCGCTCAGAAGCTGGCGGAGTCGATGCTGCGGATTGGGCGGAAATTGTCTCCCGCATGTTTCTACGATATTGTGAAAAAAAAGATTTCTCTGTACAAGTTCTCGAAACTTCATATGGAGAAGAGGCGGGAGTCAAATCAACCACCTTTAAAGTTTCTGGCCCATATGCCTACGGAACTCTTTCCGTTGAACAAGGAACGCACAGACTTGTAAGAATTTCACCTTTTGATAGCCAAAATCGAAGGCATACTTCTTTTGCCGGAGTTGAAGTCGTTCCGGTAGTTGAACAAAGCGACCACATTGAGATTGATGAGAAAGAGATTCGCGTCGATGTTTATCGATCCTCTGGTCCTGGAGGACAGGGTGTAAATACAACCGATTCAGCGGTAAGAATTACGCATATACCCACCGGAATTGTTGTTTCTTGCCAGAATGAAAGATCTCAGATTCAAAATAAAGCTACAGCTATGGCCGTACTGCAATCAAAATTATTGGAACGAAGAAATCAAGAAGAGCGGGCGAAAATTGACGCACTTAAGGGTGACAACTCTGGTTCTTGGGGAAATCAAATTCGTTCTTATGTACTTCATCCATATCAAAAGGTTAAAGATCATCGCACTGATTTTGAGACTGGAAATACCCAAGCTGTTTTGAATGGTG
This sequence comes from Actinomycetota bacterium, assembly GCA_016870975.1. Lineage (GTDB taxonomy): Bacteria > Actinomycetota > Actinomycetes > Nanopelagicales > Nanopelagicaceae > MAG-120802. Next base: position 65,363 of record VGAE01000002.1, on the reverse strand, counting down.
ATCTTGAGGGCTTCGTGCAAGCAGGAATCAAGTGGCGCCGCTCTCGCTAGTGGAAAAATTCACCTAATTCACAACATTCACGCTTGATATATCCCGAGATTCTCGCGCTCCACTATCTAGAATCGCACCGTGATTAAATTCGAGAGCGTAACAAAGGTCTATTCAAAGTCGGACAAACCGGCTTTAGACAATGTCTCTCTTGATGTTGAGAAGGGAGAATTTGTATTTCTAGTTGGACTCTCTGGATCTGGTAAATCAACGTTCCTTCGCTTGGTACTGCGTGAAGAGAAACCAACGGCCGGAAAGATTCACGTTGCCGGAAAAGATCTAACCTCGCTTTCTAATTGGAGGGTGCCTGAGCTCCGCCGACAAGTTGGGACGGTGTTTCAAGATTTTCGCTTACTTCCAAATAAAACCGTTTCTGAGAATGTGGCTTTTACTCTTCATGTACTCGGCTTTTCGCGTAAAGAAATTGATCGAGAAGTCCCAGAAGCTCTCGAACTTGTTGGATTAGAGGATAAAGGAGATCGTAAACCGAACGAATTGTCTGGTGGTGAGCAACAACGAGTCGCTATTGCGAGAGCTTATGTAAGTAATCCAGCCATTCTTATTGCAGATGAGCCAACAGGAAATCTCGACCCAGCAACATCGGTTGGCATTATGAAACTTCTAGATCGAATTAATCGAGAAGGCACCACTGTCGTTATGGCTACTCACGATTCGGGAATCGTGGATCAGATGCGTAAACGAGTTATCGAATTAGATGCTGGACATGTAATCCGAGACCAAGCCCGTGGTGTTTATGGATACACAGGATAGGTTGGCGAAATGAGAGCACGTTTCATTCTTAATGAAGTCGGAATCGGACTCCGCCGCAATTTGACGATGACATTTGCTGTGGTAGTTACGGTTGCAATTTCACTATCGCTCCTGGGGATCGGTTTACTCTCAAATGCCCAGGTTCGAGTAATGAAGGATTACTGGTATGACAAAATTGAAGTCTCCGTATTCTTATGTGGAACGCTTTCAGATTCAGCATCTTGCCCTTCTGGATCAGTAACGGCGCCACAACGTCTTGAAATTCAACGCGATTTAGAAGCGCTACCGGTTGTAGACACTGTCTACTATGAATCCCAATCAGAAGCATACGAAAGATTCCAAGAGCGATTTAAGAACTCTGCAATCTCACAAAATGTCACGGTTGATCAATTACCCGAGTCTTTTAGAGTAAAACTTAAAGATCCAACCCAATTTGCCGTAATTGATAGTGCTTTCTCCGGTAGACCCGGAGTTGATGTAGTTCAAGATCAAAGATCAATTCTTGAAAAGTTCTTCCGATTATTGAATGTGCTTAGAGATGGCGCTTTAGCAATCGGTTTTGCGAGCGTGCTAACGGCTGCGTTGCTAATTAGCAACACCTTGAGAATTGCTGCATTTAATCGACGTCGTGAAACAAACGTTATGAAACTTGTTGGAGCGACATCATTTTCGATTCAATTACCTTTTATCTTGGAAGGTATATTTGCATCTTTAGTCGGCTGGAGCTTTAGCGTTGGACTTCTTTCTGGACTGAAATATGTGATTGATGACCGAATAGCGCCATTACTATCTTTCACAAATTTCTTTACGTGGAACGATGTTTGGCTGAGCTCCGCATACTTACTTGGGACAGGTTTACTAGTAGCGACCGTAGCCTCTACTCTTACCCTAAGAAAGTATCTGAAGGTCTAATTAAGAACTCGATAGGGTCGCCCAGCAGATAATTTAAATTCCTAGGAGAGTCCTCGTGTCCAAAGCCGCGAATCGTCGCAAAAAAACGATTCGATCTGGCATGGCCTCAAGCCCAAAAACTCGCTCAGGAGTAGTTAAGCAAATCGAGAAAGTTAAACAAGCCGAAATATCTAAACAAGCCGAAACCGCTAAACCAAGGAGCCACAAAAATTTATTATCGCCGAAAAACGAGGGATTTGCGGGCGCCACATCAATAACGAATCAAGAGAGAAGTGAGCAGATACGAAACTCTATTCTCATAGTATTTTTACTTATCCTCACACTAGTTATTGGAATTGGCATCGGAGGCAGAGATAGAGATTCAGTAGTTGATAGCGCGATTGATTTACTAACAGAGAATGCGCCAAGTGAAATTAGTAGACAAGTGCTAGAACGCGCAGCGATTGAGGGAGCACTTAAAGCCTCTGGTGATCAGTGGGCAAATTATTTTCCTTCGTCTGCGATTGATAAATTAGAGGAGCGAAATTCCAATATTTTGACTGGAATCGGAGTTACTTTAAAGAAAGCCAGATCAGGTGCCATTGAAATTGTTAAGGTGATTAGTGGCACAACTGCAGAAAAAGCAGGTTTGCTTGCTGGCGATCAGATTCTTGAGGTGAATGAGACAGATGTACAAGGTGCCTCGTTAGCGACAGTTGGCGCCTTGATTCGTGGCGAGATAGGTCGAGAACTACAGATGCGCGTGCTAAGAAATTCTGAAAAGTTTGAATTTAGAGTTGCGACCGAGCGAGTAAATCTAAATACAGTTGAGGGCTCGCAAATTGATAACGGAGTTGCTTATCTAGCAATTTCAAATTTCGCCTTGAGAACTGCTGATGAAGCTAAAAGCGCGATCTCGAGCTTGGATTTTCGTAACGGAGTTATTCTTGACTTAAGGAACAATCCGGGAGGACAAATCCAAGAGGCAGTGAGTGTCGCAGAAATTTTTATCGGCAATGGATTGATAACTTCTTACAAAGTTTTGGGCGAAGAGCGGGTATTCAATGCTAGAAACAGAAATCCAATACTTTCTCCAATTGTTGTGATGATAAATCGTGGAACATCAAGCGCCGCTGAACTTCTTGCTGCCGCTATCCAGGATAGAAATCGTGGAGTTGTAATTGGAGAACGTTCATATGGAAAGGGTTCCATACAAGACTTTGTAACTCTTCGAGATGGCTCAAGAATTGAGCTTACGGTCGCGCTTTACCTAACCCCATCTGGTCGGACAATTGAGAATGTTGGCGTGACTCCTGATCTCGTTGTGAGAGCCGAAGATTTGAACTTGAAGGCGTTACAAATCCTTGGTGGGCTTTCTGTGCTAAATCGGCCAGTCAATGAGTGAGACTCAATAAAAAGCCTCTAAAGTTGAATTGCAATAGTCGGAATTGTTCAACAAATTTGATTACCCTTAGAGCGTGATCTCAGCAGGCAAAAACGCTAACGAATTTATGGTGACGTAACTATGGTTAAGGAGACTGGGCGTAAATTAATTGCCCAAAATAAAAAAGGCCGCCATGATTATTTTATTGATGAGGTTTTTGAAGCAGGCTTAGTTCTAATGGGTACAGAAGTTAAATCACTGAGGGCGGGCCGAGCGACTCTCACGGATGGATTTGCCTCCATAAAAGATGGCGAACTCTGGCTTAGTGGCGTTCATATTCCCGAGTACAACGAAGGTTCTTGGACGAACCATGAACCAAGACGTGAGAGAAAAATGTTGATGCATAAGCGAGAGATGATCAAGTTGATTGGGAAATTAAAGGAATCAGGCCTCACTTTGATTCCGCTCTCAATCTATTTTAAGGATGGAAAGGCGAAAGTTGAGATGGGGTTAGGACGGGGCAAAAAGGCACGTGACAAGCGCGCAACACTCATGGAGAAGCAGGCAACGCGCGAAATAAATAGAGAACTCTCGCGGCGCTCGAGTGGTAAATCCACCAACTAATAGCTCCGTTTTATGCGCGATTAACTTCACTTTCGGTTTCTACCGTACAATTACAGATTGCTTCTAATCCACATAGGTGAAAACTTAGGTAGTTTAACCTTGGGGGTGAACGGTCTCGACTTCGATTGTTGAGCCAGGGGAAGCGGGCCGAGGAAGCCGGGATGATCTCGTTAACCACAAAAACCCGCGCATAAATACAGACGCAGATAAAACTTCGTCTGATTTCGCTCTCGCTGCCTAAGCGAGCTCCGAAATCCGTTGCCCTGAGCGCGCCTTCGACTCAGGAACCAACGTCGTAAGAGGGCTTACCAACTGATAACGTTGTGATTGTCGGAAGGGACATCTAACACAACTGCGTTCGTCGGTTACACGTGTGCGTGAGAACCGGGACAGAGAAAGCGATTAGCACACTACGCCCGTAGAAGCCCTGTATCAGTGTCGAAGGACCCGGGTTCGATTCCCGGCACCTCCACCATCTTTATCAAAAACGTGTTCATTAAAAAGTGGGACTAGCAGTTAAGTGCTTTTCTGATTCGACGAATTTTCATAAGGGATAGAACGCCGGTAAATAAGCCCGTTATACCTATTAATGTTCCACCACGGCTTAGATTCAAAATCAATAAATAACCTCCCACAATCATCGAGAGGACTGCGAGATAGATCAGGAGAAATTGAGCAATTCGATTCCTTTTTATGAAAGGTAAAAAAGTCAGAACCAGCGCCAATGGTCCACCAAACATTGCCGGGAGAACAATCAAGCTCACAGTAAAAGCCAAAGATTCCACCGATTAAGTGTACTTCTCTCTTTGACAAAAGTAGTTTCGGCGTAAAAGCTATAGCCCCTTTAAGCTAGAAACTACTTTTGCCAGAGAGGCCTTCGCATCTCCAAATAACAGAGTGGTCTTGGCATCAAAGAGAAGTTCATTTTCGATACCGGCAAATCCGGGTCGCATTGAGCGCTTTAAGAAAATCACATTGCCAGCCTGTGCGACATCAAGAATCGGCATTCCATAAATTGGGCAACCGGGTGTGGTCTTAGCAGCGGGATTGACTACATCATTTGCACCGATTACCAACGCGACATCGGTCTGGGGAAATGTGGGATTAACTTCATCCATCTCAGATAATTGCTCGTAAGGAACATTAGCCTCCGCTAAAAGCACATTCAAATGACCCGGCATTCGACCTGCCACCGGATGTATTCCATAAGCAACATCAATTCCCTTACTTGTGAGCAAATCAGCAAGTTCACGAACCGTGTGCTGCGCTTGCGCGACTGCTAAACCAAAACCCGGAACAATTACTACGCGTCGCGCGTAATTCAAAAGAATTGCGACGTCATCTGGCGTTCCCGATTTAACTGGGCGATTTTCCGCCGCCGCGGTGCCGCTCTGTGGCTTTGCCGTGAATGCTCCAAAGAGAGTTCCAAATAATGATCTGCCCATTGCTTCGGCCATCAATCTCGTCAAGATTGTTCCTGATGCGCCAACCAGGGTTCCCGCAATAATCAATAACGTCGCATTTAATACATAACCAGATGCAGCAACGGTTAAGCCGGTGAATGCATTTAATAAGGAGATAACAATTGGCACATCGGCGCCACCCACAGGAAGCACAAATAGAACCCCAAAAATTACGGATAAGAGTGCTAAAACCAATAACGGCGTATTGCCAAGAGCGCCAACTACCCACCCGGAAACTCCGAGAACCCCCGTCAAAGTCGCTGCAATTACAAATCGGCCTCCTGGGAAGATAACTGGCGCGGTCGTCATTAACTCTTGCAACTTTAAGAACGTGACAATTGAGCCAGAGAAGGAGACGCAACCAACAACAACTGTGAAGACAGTAGCTATAACTTCAGCAAGTGAAGCGCTATCTCCTAACTTGATATATTCAACAATTGCTACGAGAGCTGCTGCGCCACCACCTACGCCGTTGAATAGCGCCACAAGTTGTGGCATAGCAGTCATCTGAACTTTCCGAGCGGCTGGCACGCCAATAATGACACCAATTGCAATAGCGCCAATAATCCAAATTAGATTTCGTCCCTCGTTTTCAGAACGGAAAAAGACCAAAATTGTGGCAATTGTTGCGCCTAGCACTCCTAATAAATTTCCACGGCGCGCAGTTCTTGGATGAGATAAGCCTTTAAGCGAGAGAATGAAACAGACGCCGGCAAGTAAGCCAATCAAGTCATTAACGGAGGAATTCATTTTTCGCCCTTTGACTTATTTGAATTATCACGCGCTTTACCTTTAAACATTTCTAGCATTCGATCAGTTACCACAAATCCACCGACCATATTTACCGTCGCCAGAATTATTGCGGTTACGGAGAGGCCGAGCTCTAACGAAGTTTCGGCATGATCGGCGACGATGATTGCACCTACCAAGATAACTCCATGAATGGCATTGGCACCACTCATCAACGGGGTATGTAAGGTAGAAGAAACTTTCGAAACAACTTCAAAACCAACAAAGCTGGCGAGAACAAAAATGGAAATTATTGCTATGGCTTCCATCATTTGCCTCCCCTTATCGTTCGAATCGCACCTTCATGAGTGAGAGATGCAGCGTTGATGATTTCATCGGTGAAATCGAGGCTAATCGCACCATCTTTGACCATTAGAAGAAGTAGATTTACAACGTTTCGAGCATAAAGTGATGAAGCATGGAAAGGTAGTTGGCTCGGAACATCCTTACCGCCCCAAATAGTTAAACCATTATCAGTTGTGATCACTTCACCGGCAACTGAGCCTTCGACATTTCCACCTGACTCTGCCGCTAAATCAACAATTACCGAACCGGTCGACATATTCGAATACATATCTTTGGTAACGAGACGTGGCGCTGGTCGGCCCGGGACGGCAGCGGTAGTTATCAGTACGTGGGATTTTTCGATAAAAGGTTTTAGTAATTCACGTTGTTTAGCTGCGCGCTCTTCCGTCATCTCACGGGCATAACCGCCCGCACCTTCTAACGCCTCTAGTTCAAGTTCGATAAAAGTTGCCCCCATAGAGCGAACTTCGTCAGCTGAAGAGGGACGTACGTCATAAGCCAATACAACTGCGCCAAGTCGGCGCGCAGTCGCAATTGCCTGTAATCCTGCAACGCCGGCGCCGAGCACCAATACATTTGCTGGCGTAACCGTTCCGGCGGCAGTCATCAAGAGCGGAAAGAATCTCGGTGAGAGTTCGGCGGCTACCAAGGCGGCGCGGTAGCCAGCACAGAGCGCCTGAGAGGTCAGGGCATCCATTGACTGGGCGCGAGAGATTCTTGGTACAAGCTCTAGCGAGAAAGTTGTAACTCCAGATTTTGCGGCGGCTGCGATTAGATCCGTTGAATTTATGGGCGATAAGAAAGAGATTGTTATTGCGCCTCGTTTTAAGTTTCCAAATTGAGCCACGCCAAGAGGCTGAACAGAAAGTATGACATCAGCGCTACCAATATCACTTGCGGTCGCGATATTTGCGCCAGCAGCCATAAACATTTTATCGCTGGCTCCAGCATAGTTTCCCGCTCCCTTTTCCACAGAAACTGCAAAGCCAACTCGAGTCAATTTGGAGACGAGTTCAGGAACCATGGCAACTCTTCGTTCGCCAGTTCTACTCTCTTTAGGTACAAATACTCTCACAGAACCACCATCAAATTCCGCCGCGGGTTAAATGATAGAGAATTGATTGAATAGTGGTCCGTCGGTGAAATGCTTGTTGCCAGACAACTGACTGATTGCCATCAATGACTTCAGCGGAAACTTCCGCACCGCGATGCGCCGGAAGACAATGCATGAAAATGGCATCTTTGGTTGCGAGAGACATCAACTTGGGCGTTACGGCAAATGGAGTTAAAGCTTTAACTCTCTCTGCTTTCTCAGCATCTGAGTCACCCATGGAGAGCCAGACATCGGTGTAAATCGCCGATGCATCCTTTACAGATTCGGGATCATTACTAATCTCTAATTTGCCACCAGTCTTGGCCGCAATTAAGTTGGCTCGATCAATAAAAGATTGTTTGACTGCAAACTTTCCACTTGGGGTTGCGACCACGATATGGGCACCCATAATTGCGCCTAAAGTAAGCCAAGTATTAGCCATGTTATTTCCATCGCCAATATAAGCGAATTTTCGCCCAGTTAAATTCTCACCAAATTTCTCATTGAGCACCATCCAATCTGCGAGTAATTGAGTTGGATGATCATCATCGGTTAATCCATTAATGACTGGAATGCTGGCGGCTTCACCTAGTTGGTCCACATCGCTCTGTTTAAAAGTGCGAACTATCAATGCGGCAGCGAATTGACTTATGACTCTCGCGGTATCAGAGATAGTTTCGCCTCTCCCAATCTGGAGCTCATCGCCCCGAATAAAAATCGGAGTGCCACCAAGATGCGCAACTGCAGATTCGGAGGCGAGTCGGGTGCGAGTTGAAGGCTTTGTCATGTAGATCGCTACGGTGCGATTAGCCAAGGCGGTACTTGCGCTCAACGGATCTTTCGAAAAGTCACGCGCAGTCGCGAGGAGCGTCTCAACTTGAGAGCACGAGAGGTGTTCAGTTCTCAGTAGATCCTTCACCTGCCTATCCTAATCAACCTCTCCTATTATTGAGACATGTCATTTCGCATGGGGCTCTTCACGCGACGTAGTGGCGTAGATGAGTTATCCGATGTTCAACTAGATGAGCGCCTAAATGAGGATCTTGAATCTGGTGACCACGAGAGATTTGCGCACTATGTAAAGAAAGAGAAGATTGTCGAGTCCGCAGTAACTGGAAAAGCCGTAACCGCGCTATGTGGAAAGCGGTGGATTCCAAATCGCGACCCAAAAAATTTTCCTATCTGTCCAACTTGTAAAGAGATTTATTCCGGACTGAGAAAAGAGCCCTCTGATGGGTCAAAAAAGTAACGATGGCGCAGAGCACACTTACCGATTCAGAGACAGAGATCGATCTTAAACCAGATCGACCGTGGATTTGTGTGGTCTGGGATGATCCAGTGAATCTGATGACTTACGTGACTCACGTGTTTATGGTCGTATTGGGATATTCAAAAGAGAAAGCACATGAATTAATGTTAAAAGTTCACAACGAGGGGCGTGCCACGGTCTCTTCGGGAACGCGCGAGGAGATGGAGCGCGATGTGCAGCGTCTTCATGAGTATGGCCTTTGGGCGACAATTCAGCGCGCAGATGAGCTTTAAATATGAGTTCGAAATTTGAAAGATTAAACGATGACGAATTTAGAATCGTTTTAACGACTCAAGAAGCACAAGTATTGATGAATCTCTTAGAACAACTTCTTGAGTTACTGGGAGAACCATCAATTGCTGAACCAGATCCACTATTTAATCTCCTTGGATTGAATGGAAATGAAACTCCACCAGATGACCCGGTACTTCGAAGGCTTTTACCTAATGCCTATCAGGATGAGAAAGAGGCCTCTGAATTTCGCAGATATACCGAAGATGGATTACGGGAAAAGAAGCGAGCAAATGCGCATCTCATTTATCAAGCGCTAGCGCCCTCGGAGGAAGAGTGGAGCGCGGATCAACCACTAGAGCGAGCAACAATCGAATTAAGTATCAAGTTAGTAGATGTTGCATCCTGGCTAAGCTCACTAAATGATCTACGGTTAGCTCTTGCTGTCCGACTTGGAATTGGTGATAAGGAGGGCACAGATTCCAGCTCAGAGGGTAAAGCGCGATATGAATTGGCGACCGAGAGCGATCCGATGAAAGCGGTCTACGCTGTTTATTCATGGCTGGGTTGGCTCCAACAATCTTTATTAGAAGCTATCGAATGACTTCTATTTATGTTCTTAAAAGCAAAAAGTAAAAGGGCCCGGTTTCCCAGGCCCTTTTAGGCAAATCACTAAAAATTAGTGATCGTCCTTCATTCCCTCTGCAATCGACTTCATTCTTGCGATCTTCACGAGGGTTAGACCCCAGACACACTTTGCGAGAATGTCTGCGATCGTGTAGCCAACCTGGCGACCGACATATGCGCCCGTACTTGCTGCGCCATCTGCGTTGATAATTGGAAGTAGGTAAGCAATTGGGTAAACGCCCCATGAAGCAACCAAAAGGAGACGTAGTCGACCGACTGTTGCGGCGACGCCTTCTGGCTGACGATCGAGGGATTTGCTTAGCTCTACAAATAGGATGTAGAGGATATAGAGGAATGGAATTGTCGAGAGAACACCGTAGAGAATCTTGGTGCCTTGAACTGCGGAAATCTCGCCTGGGTAACCAAGAGCGATCATCGCTGCAGATGCAGGAACGAGACGGGTAATCAAAGACTTTGAAGTTTCTCTTGCAAGAGCAAGAACTGCGATTACTTCAACAAGAAGAAGCGGAACAGTAAGGATCCAGTCAACATAACGATAACCCTCGTTAAATGCATCTGGGTGACCTGCTGTTATTACCTTGCCAACGCTTCCTTCCACCATTGATGCTGCGTGGAATGAGTCGAAAATGCGGATGTAGTGGTATCCTGCGATGAATGTAACCATCGAGGATAGAACTAGAGCATTTCGGTACTTTGGTAGAACGCGGTTTGTTGAGACAAGGGTGTAGACCGTTGTCGCGAGCATCGAGATAAGTCCAAAGGAAAGGACGTTATATACGGTGCTCCACTGCGTTGCAGTTAAGTCCATGGTTGTTAACAAATTGGCCTCCGTGGGCTTCGCTCAATAAATGAGTCGTTCGGTTTGCTCAAACTTCGGTTTGAAGTGAGCCATTGTGACTTTCTCCGCCCTGGAATGGACGACTTCGGCCGCAATGAGGGAAAGCGTCCTACTTACTCGCGAGTTGTTCAACCTAAACTCACGATAAATTCTTCACAATGACGGTTATTTAGGGTAAATAATTTGGATTATCGGGCAAATCGGACATTGGCTCGCTTAGACTCCCACAATGCCAGATGCTGTTAATCCAATGAGCGATAGGCCAATTGGAATCTTCGATTCCGGCGTAGGCGGATTAACAGTCGCGCGCGCAATCATTGATCAACTTCCAAATGAATCAATTATCTATTTTGGTGATACTGCTCGGGGACCTTATGGTCCCCGAGCTCTTGTTGAAGTTCGCGCATATGCGCTTGAAATTATGGATCGACTTGTCGCATCTGGGGTAAAAGCAATTGTTATTGCTTGTAATACAGCAAGCGCTGCGATGCTAGGTGATGCAAGAGAGCGGTACTCGATTCCCGTTGTTGAAGTAATTCAACCGGCGGTCCGCCGCGCGGTATCTGCGACTCGCAATGGCAAAGTGGGTGTAATTGGCACCCAGACGACGATTGATTCCCGAGCTTACAACGATGCATTTGCTGCCGCGACCAAACTCGAATTAAAAACAATTGCCTGTCCAGAGTTTGTTAGCTTTGTGGAGCGAGGTGAAACTTCGGGGGCGGGGCTTCAGAAACTTGCCGAAGATTATTTAAGGGATCTAAAAACAAAGGGAATAGATACCTTGGTGCTTGGCTGTACCCATTACCCGCTACTTACTGGAGTTATCTCTTATGTTATGGGAAATGAAGTAACGCTCGTTTCCAGTGCCGATGAAACTGCAAAAGATCTCTATCGAACTTTGGTTGAGAAAGGGCTGCTTCGGACTGCAAATACGAAGCCAAGCTACAAATTCTTTTCCAGCGGAGATACCGATTCATTTGCAAAACTGGCGCGAAGATTTCTCGGCCCCGAGGTTGGCGAGGTAAGGTCAAGTAAAGGTGAATTGAACTAGTGGGAGAGGCTGTTATGCGTAATGATGGACGAAAGAGTAATCAGCTTCGCCCTATTGGCTTCGAAAGAAATTGGTTGAGCCAAGCCGAAGGCTCTGTTTTAATTTCTTTTGGAAACACAAGAGTGCTATGCGTTGCATCATTTACCCCGGGAGTTCCAAGATGGTTAGTTGGCAGTGGTAAAGGTTGGGTCACTGCTGAATACTCAATGCTGCCGCGCGCGACTCATACTCGATCCGATCGAGAGAGCGTTAAAGGAAAATTAGGCGGACGGACCCAAGAGATTTCCCGACTCGTTGGTAGATCACTTCGTTCAATAGCTGATATGAACGCGCTTGGTGAGAACACGATTGTTCTCGACTGCGATGTTCTTCAAGCCGATGGGGGAACAAGAACTGCTGCAATTACCGGAGCCTATGTTGCTCTTGTTGACGCACTTAATTGGGCGAAAGATAAAGGACATATCAACGCGCTACCTCTCACCGGATCAGTTGCTGCGGTTAGCGTTGGAATAACAAAGGGCGAACCAATGCTTGATCTCTGTTATGAAGAAGATGTCAACGCTGAAACTGATATGAATATAGTTTGTACGGGTGACGGAAATTTTGTAGAAGTGCAGGGAACAGCAGAAGGTAAACCATTTGATCGGGCTCTACTCAATCAACTACTTGATTTAGGCGCCGCTGGCTGTAAGGAGTTAGCTAAGTTCCAGACGGCAGCGCTCAACGAATAAGTGGAGGTCACCAATAGAAATTGTTATCGCCTCAAAGAATTTGGGGAAAATTGCAGAGTTTAAAAGAATATTAGGAGAAGTGGGAATCTCCATTATTACTGAAATCGAATTTCCCGATGTCGAAGAAACCGGATCAACTTTTGAAGAGAATGCACTTCTGAAAGCTCATGTCATTAGTCGGCATACCAAGCTGCCGGCGCTTGCTGACGATAGTGGACTGGCAGTAGAGGCGTTAGATGGTGCGCCAGGAATTTTTTCTGCGAGATGGTCGGGCGTTCATGGTGATGATCAAGCTAATATCAAACGTCTGCTAGAAGATTTGAGGGGCGTTGCAGAAGAGGATCGCGGAGCTAGATTCGTCGCAGTTTTAGCTTTGGTTAAACCAGATGGCCAGGAACTGCTGGTCCGCGGCGAACTTCCCGGGAAGATTAGAAATCAACCTGTTGGCACCAATGGGTTTGGCTACGACCCGATTTTTCAACCAGAAACTTCCAATCGGACGCTGGGTGAAATGTCCGCAGCAGAGAAGGATGCAATTAGCCATAGGTCAAAAGCGTTGCGTGATCTCACCCCAAGAATCAGGCCCTTCCTCAACCTCCGTTAACTGGTTCTAGGGGAGTGAAAAGGTAGGCTTTACCTCAGGTGGATTTAAAGAACTATCCACAAATATAAGGAGATACCAAGTGGCAGCAAAGAAGAAGTCGGCGGCTCGTAAGCGTCCAGCAAAGAGAGCTGCAGCGAAACGTCCTGCAAAGCGCGCAGTCAAGCGCACCGCGAAGAAATCTGCGCGAAGTGCAAAGCGACCAGCGAAGAAGTCGCCCAAGCGCAGCGCTAAGACAGTAGATGTCTCAAAATTAGTAATTCCACCAGTTCCAACTCGTGGCTCATCATCTTTCACCCCAACTTCAAGTACTCCTAAGCCAGCAACATCTTCTTCCTCAGCTAAACCAGTTGCAAAAAAAAAGAATTCAAATGGCATATTTTTCTTGGTAATCGCAGGCGTTGTTTTATTGGCAATCTTCGCGCTCTCAAATTCACCTAACGATGACAGCACAACTGCTGAACCAACTCCAACTGAATCCGTGACAGAGGAGCCAACTGCTGAACCAACAGAAGAGCCAAGCGAAGAACCCGCAGATGATTTGGTTTATGAGGCTCCAACTAAGTTTGTTGCAATCAATAACGCATCGGGTGGAGTAACTCTTCGTTGGGTAGCGCCGATGGCAACTGAGGGACTTACCGGTTATTTGGTCTCAATCTCTTACAACGCTCGTGACTTCATCGAAGTTGCAACTGTTCCTGCTGATCAGTTAAATCTCGATGTCGCACGTGTTGGCGATGAGGGCGGCACCCAGTTCTTTATCCAATCGGTTTACTCCGATGGAACAAAAGCTGATGGCGCAAAGTTCGCTCTTAGGGGTAAGTACGAGTAACTCGCACTTCAACTCTTCAAGACCTCTAATATCGCCGAGACGTAAGCATTTACTCCTGGCGGGTTAAGGTGCACGCCGTCCGATGCGAAATATTCTGGGTGGTTCTCTGATATTCGCTGCCAATCCACAATTGTGGTATTTGGATAACGCGAAACAACTTTAGCGATCAATTCATTATTTGCATCACGCCAACTTCTTGGAACTGCGGTGTTTACGACAACGATGCGAGGCTGACCCTTAACTATCTCCATCAATTCTATTACATCAGATTCGCTTAGACGATTGTTATTGCCCAGATTTAGGACGACCGGTGAATCGGAGACAAATTTCTGATCAGTTTGAGCAACTTCGATTAACTCACCAATCTGGCGCCCGACGCGAGCATTAATCAACTCTATTTTTTCGTGAGAAGCCAAAATATTTCTAATACCGAGAATTACTGAATCTCCCGTAACCCAAAGTCCGGGAGTTGTGGCCTCAGTTATTACTCCATCATCAGAGGCCTTTGCATTTGCGGCGGCTTGAGCGGCCTCAGCTGCAACGATTTGATCAGCGCGTTGTATCGCATTTACCGAGACAACAGAAGTTGCAACAAGAGTCGTGATAATGAAAGCCAGCATCATTAATTTCTGGCGAATCTGAACCGATTTAGCCCGATATTTCATGCCGCGTAACCAGAGCTCGAAATACCCTCGGCGGATTGGAACTTCGATATATCTAAGTGATATATCGGCCAGGGCAAAGACAATCAGAACCCGAAGCACATAAAGCGCCCAATCATCTCCGACTAGATCTATTGACGGTCTAGTTAATTGAAAGACAATCCAGTGCCAGATATAAATTCCATAAGAACGCTCACCAATCCAAAGCAAAGGCTTGGTGCTAAGAATTGGAGCAAAGCGTGAAGCTGGATGTACAACTGAAGCGAGCGTCGCACAAGCGAAGATCGCCGATAAAGGAAAGGCGATTCGATAAAGCGTCGGATCGTTCTCCCGGATAAAGAGAAAAGTGCTTAGTAGTCCGAGAAGGCCGATGACGCCAATAAGGTCGATGAAATCTTGAGCTCGCTTAGTAATTTCTCTAGTTAAATTCTGGGGCTTCCAACTAACCGCTAGAGCCGACCCTAAGAACAAGCCAATCGAGTGGGTATCAGTGCCAAAATAAACATGACTTACTGCTGACTCCTTTATATCTATCTGAATTGAGTATGCAAATAGCGCTGCACCGGATGCCAGGGCAATACCCAGCGCGACGAATGAGATATTTCTTCTTCCGAGAAAGCGAAGGACAAAGAGAAGCACTAGTGGCCAAATCAGATAAAACTGCGCCTCTACTGCTAGAGACCAAGTGTGCTGAAGTAATGGCGGCCGCCCAATGGCCTCGAAGTAATCTTGTTGGCGATTGACCAGCGACCAATTTATGGTTCCCGTAAAAACGTAGGGGAGATCTGATAAAAATCTCCGCACTGTTTCGGGAGCATAAACACCGATAAAAAGAGTCGTGAATACCACCATCGCAACCAGAGCCGGGAGTAATCGCCTAACTCGACTTAAGTAAAAGGCGCGAAGATCAAGTCCACCAGAACGTTCGATTGAATCTAAAATTAAGCCGGTAATTACATAACCCGATATAACAAAGAAAAGATCTACGCCAAGAAAGCCACCAGGAATCCAACCAATACCTAAGTGGTAGAGAAGAACAGCGATAACAGCAACGGCCCGTAAGCCGTCGACTGAATGTATGTAGCGATTACTTGAATTAGACATCAACGACGACGTCGCGGTGCTGCCTTAGAGTTCTTAGACTTAGTGGCAGATTCCTTCTTTGTATTTCCTGAATTCTCAGAATTTTTACTCTTTGCTTTATCAGAGAGTCGGCCATCAGAACCTGCGACTGCGTCAATCTGGCGTTGAAAACCATTTAAGCGATTGAAGGCGGTCTCAAGGCGATCCCGAGATTGGCGAATCGCACCTTCGGCGGCATCAAGCGATTGAGATTGAATTCGATATAGACGTTCGGCCTCTGAAATTACCTGGTTGAGCCAACTCTTGTATCCAACAATTTCGGTAGCAGCGCTCTGAACCAATCGGTCAGCTTCGCGTTTTGCGCCACTTACGATTCCACTTGCCTCGCGTTTGCGCGCGGCTAGCAGATCTGAACTCTCTTGTTCGGCTGCAGATACTAATTCAGCTGCATCAACCTGAGCGGCCTCTAAGTATTTGCGACCTCGCGATTCAGCGGAGGTGAGAATTGAATTTGCTTTAGCTTGAGCACTTTCCAACGCAGCCGCAGCGCTCTTCTTGCTTTCATTAACAGTGCGATCTGCAATTGCATTCGCCTTAGATTCGCGTTGTTGCGCAGTTTTAATGATTGACATCGCGGTCTCGGTTGCGAGAATTTCAAATTCTTCTTTCGAAAGCGCAGTGATATCTCTACGTGATCGAAGATCAGCTAATTGAGATTCAAGCTGTCTGATTCTTTCAAGAGGTTGTGAATTATCGGCGGCACCAGGTTTAGGGTGTTCTTCACCTTTAAAACCAACCCATGAAAGGAAGTTTTTTTCAGCCATTTAGCGCTCCTGGTCCCTTAAAAGTTTTATCAAGAGCGGCATCCTGCCACGACCTACCAGGTGCTGGGAATGGGGTGATTGGTGCGGGAGGTGGGACTTGAACCCACACGTCCGAGGACACAGGTTCCTAAGACCTGCGTGTCTGCCATTTCACCACTCCCGCGAGAGTCGCTGAGAATACCGCAAAAATTTATCGTTAAGTTGTGGCTGCGCCCCGCCTAGAGAACGCATCAACCGAGGCGGAATTTAATAGCACAGCTTCGGTAACCATGAACTTAATTCCGGCCGGATACCCGAGAAGCGCCATTCCGTTATCAATAACCGCAACAACTAAACCGCCCAGAATTGCATCACTTGCTTTACCTTTTCAACTGATCATCAATCATCTCAAGAGGTAGATACCTTGGATTTGATTCTGGCGAAATCTAACCCATCTAGGGCAATTCGGGAGAGAAAGAGAAGCATTTACCAGGCAGAGCGCCACGCCTACAAAGTAACGTTTAGGTGAAAATTTGAGCCCTCTTACAACGCTGACTCAGTACCCTTAGTTGGGTGTCCATATCGCCCCAATACACGGTAGCCGAAGCTTTGGCTGAGGCGATTTCGGATGCCTTGCGAGATGGCGATTTAACAAGTGATATCGCAAAATCTTTGGCTGATAAAACTGGAGCCATAGAAAATATTCCACTGGAGCGCCCAAAAAATCGGGATCATGGTGACTACGCAAGTTCGATCGCATTAGCGCTCGCGAAGAATGAAGGTAAGGCGCCCCGTGATATCGCAACATTAATTAAAGCTAAATTGATTTCCAATAAGTCTCTGGCAAAGATAGAAGTTGCCGGACCCGGCTTTATAAATATAACTTTAAACAAATCCTGGCAAGGATCTATCGTGAACCGGATCCTTCAAGAGCGAGAAAATTTTGGCAAATCAGATTTGCTCTCCAGAATCTCTGTAAATCTCGAATTCATCAGCGCCAATCCGACCGGCCCGTTGCATCTTGGACATACACGTTGGGCAGCGGTGGGCGATGCGCTGGCTCGTGTGCTCTCGGCTGTTGGCGCCAAGGTAGTTAGAGAGTTTTATATCAATGATCGCGGCAATCAAATGGATCTTTTTGGAGCATCAATTCGCGCTTCGATTTTAGGAATTCCAAGACCAGAAGATGGTTACCAGGGCGAATACATAGTAGATCTGGGTAAATTGATAGATGCGCAACGGCCTGAGTTAAAGCAACTTCCTGAAGCAGAATCAATTGCGGAATTCCGAGAGGCCGGTTATGCATTACAGCTGCAGCAACAGAAAGATGTTTTAGCTGAATTTGGTACACATTTCGATATCTGGTTTTCTGAGCGAACTCTTCACTCCGGTGAGGACTGGAATAAATCCCTCAAAAAGTTACGCAACCAAGGACATATATTTGAATCAGAGGGTGCAATCTGGTTACGCACCACTGACTTTGGAGATGATAAAGATCGCGTGTTAGTTAAGTCAGGGGGCGAATTAACTTACTTCGCATCCGATACCGCATATTACTTAAATAAACGTGACCGCGGATTTGATATCTGCATTTATATGCTCGGCGCAGATCACCATGGATATGTCGCACGTTTAAAAACGACGGCTGCCTGTGTCGGCGATAACCCTGATTCTAACATCGAAGTTTTAATCGGCCAGATGGTCAAAATAATCGAGGGTGGCGAAGAGTTAAAACTTTCCAAGAGAGCCGGCACTATTGTCACTTTAGAAGAACTGGTTGAGAAAGTTGGCGTAGATGCTGCTCGATATACGTTGATTCGCTATCCGACCGATACTCCGATGGTGATGGATTTGGATTTACTAAAGAGGCGAACTAATGAAAATCCGGTATATTACGTGCAATATGCTCATGCTCGAATTACCGCACTATTGCGCAATGCCGAGGAACTTAAAGTTGCATATGGTTTAGATTCGTACAACCCAGAATTGTTGGAGCATGGCCGCGAGCGGGAACTGTTGGGCGCACTTGCTGAGTACCCAGAGATAGTTGCGCAAGCCGCTCGACTACGCCGACCTCATAGAATCGTGAGATTTATCGAAGAGTTAGCAACTTTGTATCATGGCTTCTATAACGATTGCCGAGTCTTACCGATGGGCGAGGAGAGGGTGTCAGCTTTGCATAGCGCTCGAGCCTCGTTGTGTGCGGCGACCGCACAAACCATTAAGAATGGTTTATCGCTACTTGGCGTGAGTGCACCGGAGCGGATGTAATTATGAGCGATTTAAATCCACTAATTTGGCCGCATAGTGTTACTCGAGTTAAGGGCGAAATCAATATTGGCGGTTGCTCGGTTACATCAATTGCGGCAAAATTTGGTACGCCAATATTTATACTTGATGAGAGCGATTTAAAGTCTCGAGCAACGATTTGGCAGAAATCTCTTCAGGAGACTTTCCAAGAGCATGCCGGCGATGTTTTTTACGCCGCAAAGGCCTTCGTCTCTGTTGAGGTTGCCAAAATGATTAAGGAACTCGGATTAAATATCGACGTTTGTACCGGTGGCGAACTTGCGGTTGTTGCTGCTGCTAATTTTCCAGGCGAACGAATTGAAATGCATGGAAATAACAAATCCGAAACTGAAATCGCTCAGGCGCTCGATTATGGTGTTGCAACTATTGTGGTCGATTCGCTGCAAGAGATTGAACGTGTTTCTCGCTTGGCAGGACTCCAAGGTAAAAATCAGCAGATTGTGATTCGTCTAAATCCCGGAGTTGAGGCGCATACCCATGAGTACATAACTACGGCAATTGAAGATGTGAAATTTGGTTTCTCGATCGCAAGCGGAGCAGCGTGGAGCGCAGTAACGGAGATTGCCAAATCTCCCAACTTGAGACTAGTCGGCGTACATTCACATATTGGCTCTCAGATATTTTCCAGCGAAGCTTTCGATGCCACAGCGGTAAAACTTCTTGAATTTCTAAAGAGATATAAAGATGAAAACAGAGTAGAGCTTCCAGAGTTAATTATTGGTGGCGGGTTTGGAATTGCGTACGTCGAATCCGACCAGCCGATCTCACCTGGAAATCTTCTTCGACAGATTCACAAAGTAGTACTCACCAATTGCGAAAGATTAGGTTTATCTATTGCCCGATTTTCGATTGAACCAGGAAGAGCCATCATCGGGCCGGCCATGGTCACTTTATATAAGGTTGGAACCACCAAAGAGATTAAGCTAAAAGATGGTGCAACGCGACTGTATGTTGCCGTCGATGGTGGAATGAGTGACAACATTCGTACCTCTCTATACGACGCGGATTACACAGCCGTGTTAGCTAATCGTGATTCAATTGCTACGAAACGTGATTGTCGAATTGTTGGTAAACATTGCGAGAGTGGTGATGTGATTATTAATAGCATTTTGCTACCCAGCGATGTTGAGCCTGGCGATCTCATCGCAGTAGCCGCTACTGGCGCTTATGGAAGAAGTATGGCGAGCAATTACAACCATGTGCCACGACCTGGTGTGATTGCAGTCCAATCAGGCATGGCTCGAACCATAATTCGCAGCGAAACTACCTCAGACCTTCTAGCCTTGGATATTGCAGAAGGCGCGAAACCGATTGGAGAACGATCTTGAGTGATGCCAAGAAGGAGCTCACCATTGGCATGCTCGGCTGCGGCGTAGTTGGCTCGCAAGTCGGTCGCCTCTTACTAGAAGATTCCGGAGACTTTGCAGCACGATCAGGTGCGAAATTAACTTTGAAGAAGATCGCAGTGCGTGACCTGAAAACAGATCGCGCCAAGGTGCTGGCAAATTTGCTTACCACCGATGCGGATTCCGTTGTAAATGATCCTGAAATAGACATTGTTATTGAAGTTATGGGAGGACTTGAGCCGGCTAGAAAGTTATTGTTAAGTGCAATCGGAAATGGCAAAGCAGTGATAACCGCCAACAAAGCGCTCTTGGCGCACCATGGAGCGGAACTTTTTGAAGCCGCAGATAAGAATGGTGTTGATCTTTATTACGAAGCAGCCGTCGGCGGCGCAATCCCGATTCTTCGTCCACTCCGTGAATCAATTGTTGGCGATCACGTCTATCGAGTAATGGGTATCGTTAATGGCACAACCAATTTTATTCTTACAAAGATGGATGAATCTGGAAGCGATTTTGCCATTGCTTTACGAGAGGCGCAAGAACTTGGATTTGCAGAAGCCGATCCAACTGCAGATGTGGAGGGACATGACGCTGCCGCCAAAGCTGCGATTCTGGCAGGACTTGCATTCCATACAAGAGTGAACATCAAAGATGTTTCCTGTGAAGGAATTACAAAGATTTCCGCCCGTGATATCGCTGTTGCGCGCGACATTGATCATTTAATTAAGTTGCTTGCGATCGCTGAGATTAATGACAAGGGTGAGATAAATGTGCGCGTTCAGCCGACCTTGATCTCAAGAGAACACCCGCTCGCAGCGGTGCGTGGCTCATTTAATGCGATCTTTGTGGAAGCTGAATCGGCTGGAGAACTGATGTTCTATGGCAGAGGAGCTGGCGGAGCGCCTACTGCTAGCGCAATTCTCGGAGACTTAATTGCAATTGCAAGAAATAAAATAAGAGGTGGCGAAGGCCATGGTGAGAGTGATTATGCTGAATTGCGATTTGCGGACCGTGGTCAAGTTTTAACGCGATATTTAATTCGGATGGATGTTGTGGATAAGCCCGGAGTTCTTGCTGCCATTGCCCAGATCTTTGCCTCAAACTCAGTTTCAATCGAGACAGTACGTCAATCTGGCCACGACGCTAGCGCGGAGCTGATCGTGATGACTCATCAAGCAAGCGAAGGTTCACTGGCCGCAACTGTTGCGGCTCTCGCAAAGAATGATGTCGTTAAACGTGTTGAAAGTGTTATTCGAGCAGAGGGCAATTCTCGATGAGGCTATTGAAGCCTCGGGGCGCACACCAGTGGCGTGGAGTTATCGCGGAATACCGAAAACATCTACCTGTAACCTCTAAAACTCCGGTAATCACTCTTCTTGAAGGCGGGACTCCTCTTGTTTCTGCTTGCCAATTATCGGATATGTTGGAAAACGATATTTGGTTAAAAGTTGAGGGAAGTAATCCCACCGGATCATTTAAAGATCGCGGAATGACTATGGCGATTTCCAAAGCTGCCGAAGCTGGTGCGCGTGCAGTCATTTGCGCTTCAACTGGAAATACCAGTGCAAGTGCGGCTGCATATGCCGTGAAGGCTGGAATGACACTGGTTGTCTTGGTGCCACAAGGAAAAATTGCGATGGGAAAGTTAGCGCAAGCAATTGCACATGGTGCCAAACTACTTCAGGTAGAGGGCAATTTTGATGACTGTTTAACGCTAGCGCGAGAGTTATCAGAAAAGTATCCAGTCTCTCTCGTTAATTCTGTTAATCCTTTTCGCATTGAAGGACAGAAAACCGCATCGTTTGAGGTTATTGATGCGCTAGGCGGAGCGCCCGATATTCATGTTATGCCAGTTGGAAATGCTGGAAATGTCACGGCATATTGGAAGGGATATCTCGAGTATCAAAAATTAGGACGGAGCAAATCACTTCCAGCAATGTGGGGATTTCAGGCAGCTGGCGCGGCGCCGCTGGTAAGCGGCTCGCCTGTAAAGAATCCAGAAACAATCGCAACTGCAATTCGTATTGGCAATCCAGCTTCATGGCAACAAGCCATCGCCGCACGGGATGAATCAAGAGGTTTGATAGATATGGTGACCGATGATGAAATTTTGGCTGCCTACAGATCAGTCTCAGCTAAAGAGGGAATTTTTGTTGAGCCATCTAGCGCTGCGGGAATCGCCGGCCTCTTAAAATATAAATCCTTAGATAAGTTGCCAAAGGGCAAGCGAATCGTTATCACGGTAACTGGAAATGGGCTTAAGGATGTCCAATGGGTTTTGGATGGCGCGCCAGCTCCAGTCGTCGTACCGGTTGATGTTAAGCGGGCTGCTGAAGTGATTGGATTGAGCTAATGGCAAGAGGATTTAAAGACCGACTCACATATAAAGCGACTCCAATTCAGGTAACAGTGCCGGCTTCCGCCGCCAATTTAGGTCCTGGTTTTGATGCACTGGCGATCGCATTTGAGATGCGCGATATTTATGTTGCACAAATACTTGATGAAGAACTTTTTGATGTTGATGTAACTGGCGAAGGAGCCGAAGAAGTAAAGCGCGATGGTAAACATTTGGTAATCAAAGCGATGATGCGTGGCTTTGAATTTATGGGTGGAAAACCGCGCGGAATCGCACTGCGGGCGCTAAACCAGATTCCTCATGGCAGAGGCCTGGGTTCATCAGCTGCCGCAATTGTTGGCGGCCTTAATCTCGCTCGCTTTTTGGTGCTTTCTGGAAACTCTTTAATGAGCGATGAAGATTTGATTGCGCTTGCAACGGATCTTGAGGGGCATCCCGATAATGTTGCGGCAGCGGCTTTAGGCGGCGCAATAATCTCTTGGATGGAGGATCGAGTTGGCGTGCCAACTGGATGTGCCGCCAGATTCTCGGTCGATGCCTCTATCCGAGCTCTTCTTTTAGTACCAAATTCTCAACTCTCAACGGGTAAGGCTCGTAAACTCCTTCCAGAAAATATTTCTCATCAAGATGCCACAAAGAACTCTGGAAGAGCTGCGTTACTTGTTCATGCGCTATCGGTACGACCAGATCTACTATTTGCAGCGACCGAAGATTTCTTGCACCAGAAATATCGCCGCGAAGCAATGCCAAAGTCGGTTGATCTTGTCAACAAATTACGAGGCGCAGGTGTAGCTGCAGTTATCTCAGGAGCTGGACCTTCAGTACTAGTTCTTCACAACAGTTCGGCTGCAGAACATGATGACATTATTAGAAGTGCGGGGGATAGCTTCCGACCGATAGATGTCGAGATCTCCCCATCCGGAGCTATCACCTCCAACGCATAATTCCCTCGGTTTTGCGGAGTTCCCGGGATAACTGATACCTTTGTGGGGTACGGCGGTAAGTGAGCCAACAATCCTCTCTGGTCTCTAAATCCAAAGCGGGACGCGGAAGAAATTTCGATCCCAAAGAAATTAATCAGCAGAGGCGAGGCTCTCAAAACAGAATCCGCAACAATCACTTAGTAAACAAATCAAAATTAAAAGAAAGTAGCAAGCAAGACCATGGCAGATACCAGCACCCGTGCTCGCAGAGAAGCCGGAGATCTTTCGGCAATGCTCCTTCCTGATCTTCGGAAGATTGCGGCAAACCTTGGCATTGAAGGCGCAACTGATCTAAAGAAGCCTGACCTTGTCCAAGCGATCTCAGATTTACAAGCAGCAAACCGTGAAGCCGCTCGTGCCGAACGTGAGGCACGTCGAGCCGCTCGCTCACAGCGTCGTAAGAATTCAGAAGAGGATGAAGAAATGAAAGATGATGAAAAAGATGGCGCACAGGGCGCCAACACGTCCACCAACGAGAACCAGGAAGATCGTGGAGATCGTGAATGGCGACGTGATCGTCATCGAGGCCGTGACCGAAACCGTGATCGTGGTCGCGAGCGCGATCGAGAGATAGTTATATCTGAGGATGATGTTTTGATTCCTGTCGGAGGTCTTCTAGATATATTGGAAAATTATGCCTTCATTAGAACTGGCGGATATCTGCCAGGACCGAATGACGTCTATGTCTCCCTTCAACAGGTAAGACGTAACGGACTTCGTAAAGGCGATGTTGTAACCGGACAGGTTCGCCAGCCACGAGAGGGTGAACGTAGAGAGAAATTTAATGCGCTGGTTCGTGTTGACACTGTCAACGGCAATGATCCAGAAACCACACGAGATCGCGTCGAATTCTCCAAGTTAGTTCCGCTATATCCGCAGGAACGATTAAGACTTGAAACTGAACCAAATATTCTGACAACTCGCGTGATTGATTTGATCTCACCAATTGGAAAAGGTCAACGTGGCTTAATTGTGTCTCCGCCTAAAGCCGGTAAGACCATGGTTCTGCAATCGATTGCCAATGCAATTACAACCAACAATCCAGAATGCCATCTAATGGTTGTTTTGGTTGATGAACGCCCCGAAGAAGTTACCGATATGCAACGCTCGGTAAAGGGTGAAGTTATTGCATCTACATTCGACCGACCTGCTGATGACCACACTTCAGTAGCTGAACTTGCTATCGAACGCGCCAAACGCCTAGTCGAATTAGGACACGATGTTGTTGTACTTCTTGATTCGATAACTCGACTTGGTCGCGCTTACAACATTGCAGCGCCAGCCTCTGGTCGAATTCTCTCCGGTGGCGTTGATTCAGCGGCACTTTACCCACCAAAGAAGTTCTTTGGAGCTGCCCGAAATATCGAAGATGGTGGATCGCTGACTATTCTGGCAACGGCTCTTGTTGAGACTGGTTCGAAGATGGATGAAGTTATCTTTGAAGAATTCAAAGGCACTGGAAATATGGAATTAAAACTAGATCGTAAGTTTGCCGATAAGCGAATTTTCCCAGCGGTCGATGTTGATGCTTCAGGTACTCGTAAAGAAGAAATCTTGATGGGTCCAGAAGAATTAAATATCGTCTGGAAACTTCGTCGAGTTCTCCATGCTCTTGATTCACAACAAGCCCTTGAACTCTTACTCGAGAAGATGAAGGGGACCAAGTCCAACGTAGAATTCTTGATGCAAGTCCAGAAGACCACCGTTGGTCCAGACCAGAACGGAAATTAGCCCTTTCTAACTTGGTTAGGTAACCTAACGCTCTGCTGGTTCACCGGCTTTCCGGCCCAGCGAAACCACAAGGAGAAGTAAATGAGGAACGAGATACATCCAAATTATGTGGCGACGACCGTCACCTGCGGTTGCGGCGAGACATTTCAAACTCGCTCCACAATTGAGTCTGGCTCACTTTTCGTTGAAGTCTGCTCTGTCTGCCATCCGTTCTATACCGGCAAGCAACGAATTCTCGATACCGGTGGTCGAGTTGCTAAATTCCAAGAGCGATTAACAAAGGCAAGTTCTAAGTCAAATAAGAAGTAGCTTTCTTAAAGAAGACCGAATACCCCTTCTTTGGGGTGCCGGTCTTCATTTGTTTACTTGGTATTTGAGGGTATTGAAACTGAAGGTATTAGGAGGTGAAGATGAGTAAGCAAGAGAGATTTGCGAGCATGCCGGAAATTCTCCGTGAGTATGAAAGCTTGGAAACCCAGATGGCTGATCCAGCAATTCACGCCGATCAAGGAAAAGCTCGGCAACTTGGTAAGAAATATGCTCAACTTGGACCGATCATCGCTGGTTATCGAAAATTTAAGAAGTGTGAAGATAATTTAAAGGCAGCCGAGGAGTTAGCTGATGATCCTGACTTCGCCTCTGAAATTCCGAGTCTCCAAGCAGAATTACAACAAGCGGCGGTTGAACTAGAAGAATTGTTATTGCCGAAAGATCCCAATGATGATCGAGATGTGATTTTGGAGATTAAATCCGGTGCAGGGGGAGATGAGTCAGCGCTCTTTGCTGGAAACTTATTGCGAATGTATCTGCGATATGCCGAACGCCAAGGCTGGAGGACTGAAATTATTGATGCAACCGAGAGTGATCTTGGTGGCTATAAAGATGTCTCAGTCGCAGTTAAATCTCGGGGAAATTCCAATCCGGCGAGCGCTCCTTTTGCAAAGTTGAAATTTGAAGGCGGAGTTCATCGCGTGCAGCGCGTTCCCGAGACTGAATCACAAGGGCGAATTCACACATCGGCCGCTGGCGTACTTGTGCTTCCGGAAGCCGAAGAGATAGATGTCCAGATAAATATGAATGAGTTGAGAATTGATGTTTATCGCTCTTCTGGACCCGGCGGCCAGAGCGTTAATACAACTGATTCAGCGGTTCGAATTACTCACCTTCCAACCGGCATAGTTGTCTCATGTCAAAATGAGAAGAGCCAATTACAGAATAAAGAATCGGCACTAAGAATTTTGCGAGCGCGCCTCTTAGCCGCAGCCCAAGAAGCTGCCGATGCTGAAGCGGCTGCAACACGTAAGAGCCAGGTCCGAACCGTTGATCGATCTGAAAGAATTCGTACATATAACTTTCCAGAGAACAGATTGACTGATCATCGAGTAAATTTCAAAGCTAATAATCTTGATGCGGTATTAAATGGCGAATTAGATGAGGTAATCGGCGCCTTACTTGAAGCTGATAAATCAGAAAGATTGGCGGCAGCAGAGGCTTGAGATGCTGAAGGAGAAATTAAGAGCTGCTCGAGAACTATTTAAAGATATAAATATTCCAACTTCAGATGCTGAGCACATCGTCGCCTACATTTTAGGCGTTGAGCGAATGCAACTTCATGCGCGTGAATTTGAATTTAGTTCAGATCAAGAGAGGGAATTTGAAGAATTGTTGGAGGAGCGGCTCAAGGGAATTCCGCTCCAGTATTTAACGGGTGCCGCGCCATTTCGGTATTTAGATTTTCAAGTTGGTCCAGGCGTTTTGATTCCAAGACCTGAGACGGAACTTCTCGTAGATGCCGCTCTAGTTGAAATCGAGCGGATTCAGGCGGCGCTCAATTGGAGTCAGCAACCGACTTCTATTGTGGATCTCGGATCTGGAAGCGGCGCAATTGCGATTTCCATCGCTTTTGAGGCAGAGCTGCGAGGAATGCCCGTGCAGGTAGTTGCGGTCGAAAGTGAGTCTGAGGCGTTATCTTGGCTAAAACAAAATATCGCTAAATATGAAGTCGATGTGCGTGTTGTCGAAAGTCGAGTTGAAACTGCGCTACCAGATGTGAAATGTGATCTAGTGATTGCCAATCCACCGTATATTCCTAGCGAACTGAAGATAGGAATTGATCTGCCAAAAGAGCTGAGTTATGAACCAATTACCTCTTTATACGGAGGCAGAGATGGCCTTGATGCTCCATTTGCTTTTATCGATGCTGCTAGTCGAATTCTCAAAAATAGGGGTTTGTTATTGATGGAACATCATGAAACCCAATTAGCGGCCCTCGCAGAGAAGATTAATCTTGATTTCAATGATTTGGTTTCTTTTAATGATCTAAATCAAAGACCTCGATGGATTTCAGCAAGAAGATTAGCAAGATCGGTGTCAAATGGCTGAGACTCTGAAACTAGATTTGAAACAGAGAGATTCACAAATCTTAAGCGCAAGTAATGCGCTTCGCGAAGGTAAACTTTTAATTGCGCCATTAGAGCATGGGTATGTATTTGTCGCAGATGCATTTAATCATGGTGCGGTAAAAAAGATGCATATTATGCGTGGTGATGACCGCGGTGTAGCTGCACAAGTTATCGTTGGCGATATCAAAACGGCTACTGGTGTAACAAACGAATTTGGAAATACCACTAAGATTTTATGTGAAAAATTCTGGCCAGGTTTACTAACGCTAAAGATCGCTCCAGCACAAGGTTTAGTTTGGGATCTAGGTGATGGTCGCTCTCTCGAAGAAATTGCGCTCCGCGTTCCCTCTTCTGATTTTCTCCGGGAAGTCGCGTTAGCAACTGGACCGCTCGCCGTGGCTTCAGCTAGTAGAACTGGAACCCCGCCTAATCGAAAAGGTCGACTCTTCCCGGCACTCGATGCGGACTATGCATTTTTCTTTGATGCCGGTGAATTGCCGGACGGCCCGCCATCTACAATTATCTCAGTTAAATCTGATGGGCTCACGCTGGTGCGTCAGGGAGCAATTTCTCTCGAAGAACTTCGAACTGTCACTCCAAATATCGCAATTCCGGCTTAGGATTCCAGTATGACCGAGTTCTACGGACCAGACTTCGATGCGTTAAGTTCACAAGATCCAGATATTGCAGAAGTTTTATTGTCAGAACTGGCCCGCTTAAGAACAAATCTTCAGTTAATCGCAAGTGAGAATTTAACGTCACCGGCTGTTCTGGCTGCGATGGGATCTACGCTCTCTAATAAGTATGCGGAAGGCTATCCAGGAAAGCGTTATTACGGTGGGTGCGAAGAAGTAGATAAAGTTGAAATAATCGGAATTGAGCGTGCCAAAGAATTATTTGGAGCCGAGCACGCAAATCTCCAACCGCATTCTGGCGCAAGTGCAAATGTTGCGGTCTATCTAGCTTTCACAAAACCAGGCGATACCGTTCTTGCGATGTCGCTACCGCACGGTGGCCATCTCACTCATGGTTCCAAAGTTAATTTCTCCGGCAAATGGTTCAATATTGAATCCTACGGGGTTCGAAGTGAAGATGAACTAATTGATTACGATGAACTGAGCGAAACTGCTAAGCGGGTAAAGCCGAGAATGATTTGTTCAGGAGCTACCGCATACCCAAGATTGATTGACTTTAAGAAGATTCGCGAGATTTGCGATGAAGTTGACGCAATCATGTGGGTAGATGCGGCGCACTTCATTGGCCTCGTCGCAGGTAAGGCAATTCCTTCGCCGGTTCCTTATGCAGATGTCGTCTCCTTCACGACTCATAAAGTTCTTCGCGGCCCAAGGGGCGGAATGATTCTGGCTAAAGCCGAGCATGCCGCCGCCGTTGATAAAGCCGTATTTCCTGGAATGCAAGGCGGCCCCGCTATGAACGCGGTCGCAGCGAAAGCGGTAGCACTTAGAGAATGCCTTCAACCTGCTTATCAAGCTTACGCAAAACAGGTAATTGAAAATGCCAGAGCTCTAGCAAGCGCGCTAGAGAAAGAGGGAATGCGAGCGGTATCTGGAGGAACAGATACGCATCTGGCTCTAATCGATGTCAGAAGTACCGGAGTAACAGGCAAAGTTGCAGATGATAGATGCGGTAAATCTGGAATTACATTAAATAAGAATGCAATTCCATACGATCCAGAAACACCCGCAGTAACCAGCGGAATAAGAGTTGGAACTCCTGCGGTAACTACTCAGGGAATGAAAACGAGTGAGATGCCTGAGATTGCCTCCTTGATTTCGCGCGCAATCAGAGATGGCGTAGATGAAGGAAAGGCCGCCGCAATTAAAAAGGAAGTAAGCGCATTGACTTCAAAGTTTCCGGCCTATCCCAGGTAATGCGCGAATATTCACTAGCGCTACTAATTGCTGCGGCCTTAACTTATATGTTGACGCCAATCGTTAGAGATCTAGCTTTGAAGTTTCGCGCTGTCGCAACAGTAAGAGAGCGCGATATTCATCAAGAAGCAACGGCGCGCTGGGGCGGCGTCGCGATGTGGTTAGCAACCGGAGCTACTTTAATTGCTGTTCAAAATCTCAACCTAGTCGGAAAAGCCTATGGTCGAGAGCTGTTGGGAATCTTCCTTGCTGGAAGTTTTGTACTTCTTATTGGCGCGCTCGATGATCGTTTCGAATTAGATGCCATAACGAAGCTGGCTGGCCAGGGACTTGCTGCAGGAATCCTACTGATTTTTGGAATTCAACTGCTCTGGCTACCGATAAATGGAATTCTCATTCTCCCCACAAACATCGGACAATTTCTGACAGTTCTTATAGTAATAGTGATAATAAATGCAGTTAATTTCGTCGACGGTCTTGATGGCCTAGCAACAGGAATTGTCTCCATATCGGCTGCCGCTTTCTTTGGATTCTCTTATCTTCTAGCTATTGAAAATGGTTTTAGTCGCGCCGGCGCCCCCTCACTAATTTCGGCGGTAATGATTGGCGCCTGTCTTGGTTTCTTGCCACACAATCTTCATCCAGCTCGAATTTTTATGGGGGATTCCGGTTCCATGTTTCTTGGATTATTACTTGCAGCTTCAGCCATCACCCTGATGGGCCAGATAGACGCGAATGCAGTTTTCGCTGAAGAGATTGGCCCTGCTGCTTTGCCATTACTGCTTCCGCTGGCAGTTCTTGCGGTTCCGCTTCTGGATTTTGGACTCGCAGTATTGCGCCGTCTGCGTAAGGGAAAATCACCATTTACTCCAGATAAGGAACATCTTCATCATAAATTGATGGAGTTAGGCAACTCGCAACAGAGAACGGCAGTAATCCTCTACTTTGCAACAGCTATGTTGGCATTTCCCGCAATGCTCTCGGCATTCTTTCCGATGTGGCTCGCCCTTCTGAGCGGACCCCTACTCTTTCTTATTGCACTTTCGTTAACAAAGCGAAAGCGAGATCTAGTTAAGTAACCTATATGAATATCGCAAACTCAAATTCAGCTCTTTGGCGAGGCGCATTAACACCCTCGCTAATTGTTTCTCTATTAACAATAATTATTTCATCAATACTTAGGAATCTTCCGGGTTTTTGGGGTGCGCTCTTGGCCGCTACTACGGTCGTATTTTTCTTTTCAGTCTCGATGCTAGTTTCCCGATTGACTAAAGATGCCAATCCAATTACGACGATGGCGCTTGCGATGTTTTCATACTTTTCAAAACTAATTTTGATGGCCTTATTTTTGATTTTGGTCACCAGATTGACAGATCCCGGTGACGTTGATCGAACCGCCTTTGGCGTGAGCGCGCTACTGATAGCTATCGCATGGCTTGGAGGCGAGATTCGTGTCTTCTTCCGCCTCCGGTTACAGTTGCCCCTTCCTGAGAATTCACCGAAACTAGAGCAGTAACCTAGGCAGTAATCTAGAGAGAAAAGGAGAAAACGATGTCTCCCCGAAATGATGAAAATACATTCTGGACAATCTTCGGCTATCTACTGTCAGGACTTCTAATCTGGGGTGGTATTGGATACGGCCTCGACCGATGGTTGGGGTCTGGCTTCTTTCTTCTGGGCGGACTCCTGCTTGGCATGGGTTCATCCCTCTATCTGATCTGGCTCCGCTTCGGGCGCAACTGAGGTCACTTATCATCTCTTTTCGATTTCTCTGACTTGGCGACTTCCTAATAGGGTTGCGTAACCATCGTTCCAAGGAGTCGTGTTGCGCGTTCTAGCCGCTACGAAAGGTGTCGAAGGTGAGGGTTTCAATCCTCCCGACGCTGGTGACTTCAACCTCCCTCCATTTATTGAAGGAAATGTATTCGCGACCAAACCAATCCTTCTAGCATTTTTATCTGCATTACTCATTGCAACTTTCTTTATCCTCGCCGCAAGAAAAGCCTCGGTTGTACCGTCGAAGCTGCAGTTCGCTGGTGAGAGCGTTTACACCTTTGTTCGTAATGATTTAGGAAGAGATGTAATCGGTCACGAGTTTATGCGCTTCGTTCCATATCTTTTCACGCTATTTACATTTATTCTCGTCAATAATCTATTCGGCATTGTGCCATTAATTCAATTTCCAACGATGTCGCGCATCTCATTCCCATATGTGTTGGCAGCGTTTACCTTCTTTGTATTCCATTATGTTGGTATAAAACGACATGGCCTGATCTCCTATTTGAAGGGTATTATGTTCATTCCGGGAGTACCAAGGCCGGCGTATGTACTTATCACGCCGCTAGAATTAGCAACGTATTTCTTAGTACGCCCACTCACTTTAAGTCTCCGTCTATTCGCAAATATGTTCGCAGGCCATCTCTTACTTCTAGTTTTTTTCTTGGGAGGTGAACATCTATTGCAAGGAGTAATCGGCCTAAAGTTGATTAGCCCATTCTCTTTTGCCATTGGTATTGCACTAACCTTCTTTGAATTTATGGTCCAGTGCCTACAGGCATACATATTCACACTTCTAACAGCGCTCTATATTGCTGGCGCGCTAGTAGATGAGCACTAACAATTTTCCCATTCCAACCGGAATGCGGGAGTAGATAGAAAGGTAATAAACATGGAAGGCACACTCAACCTGGTCGGTTTTGGCCTCGCAGCGATTGGCCCGGGTATTGCAACGGGAATGATCTTCGCCGCTTATATCAATGGCGTGGCTCGTCAACCTGAGGCACGAAACGTCCTACAGCCGATCGCGTTCCTAGGCTTCGCACTTGCTGAAGCGTTGGCGCTTTTTGGTCTAGTCCTAGCATTCGTACTCTAATCGGCCCATGACGGATTTATTTATGAATTCGATTGAATTGGCAGCCGAAGAGTTGAATCCGCTGATTCCGCATACCGCGGAAATCATCGCTGGATTCATCGCCTTCTCACTTCTATACATACTTCTTCGCAGAGCGGTCGTGCCAAGGTTTGAAAAAGCTTTTGCAGCCCGCACTGATGCGATTCAAGGTGGCATGGAGCGAGCGGAACAAGCGCAGCGCGAAGCGGAAGTTGCGTTAAATCAATACAAAGCTCAACTTGCTGATGCTCGCGGTGAAGCGCAAGTAATTAGGGAAGAGGCTCGAGTTCAAGGCGCAGCAATCATCGAAGAGATGAGAAGCAAAGCCCAAGAAGAAGCCGCTCGAATAACTTCACAAGCTCAAGCAGCGATTGAGGCCGAACGACAACAGGCGGTCAATTCACTTAGAAATGAAATGGGTGCCTTAGCAACGGAGTTAGCATCGAAGATTGTTGGAGAGGCGTTGGATGACCAGGTTAGACAATCAAGAATTGTTGACCGATTCCTCTCTGATCTTGAGAAGTCTGAGACAAAACGGAGTAATTAAATGACGCGCGAATTGACGGAGATGGGTGGAACGAGTCGCCAGGCGATTCTGGCTGCTCGGTCTGCCCTTGATCTCGCTTTAAAAGGTAAATCTGAAGCAGATATTTCAAAATTCGCCTCAGAGTTATTTACCGCGCTCTCGGCGCTCGATTCTTCTGCGCCACTACGCCGTTCCATAACTGATGTTTCGCGCGATGCGAAAGATAAGTCGAAATTGGTAAGCGATGTCTTTGGCAAAGGCGCACCAGTTGCGGCGGGATTAATAGGAGAGTTGAGCGCTCTTAAGTGGTCCAAGCCCAACGATTTAGTTGATACCTTGGAGCATCTTGCCGTCGAGGCGGAAGCTTCTGCCGCTAATGTCGGCGGGGAGTTTGATCGTCTTGAAGAGGAGCTTTTTGCCTTCTCCAGAATTGTTGCTGGCGATATCGAACTTCGACAGGCGCTAAGTTCGAGTGCTTATTCCGCTGAGGATAAGCGGGTTTTGGTTGCCAAATTATTCGGCGGGAAAGTTTCACAAATTACCGGTGGGATGTTGGGCCATCTTGTCAGCGGATTACGGGGCCGAAGTTTAGAAGCCACAATTGATTTTTATATCAAGGCGACAGCCGCCCGCCGCAATCGAATGATTGCTGTCGTAAAGACCGCAATCGCCATTACAAATCAACAGCGAGAGAAGCTAGCCACAACGCTTGCAGCAAAAATTGGACAACCGGTCCGATTAAATGTCGAGATTGATCCATCTGTTATCGGTGGAATTTCAATCCGATTCGCAGATGAATTGATTGACGCCACAATCGTCAATCGTTTGGCCGACGCGAGCCGAGCGTTCGCAGGATAGGGAGAAGAAACCATGGCAGAGCTCACGATTAGACCTGAAGAGATCCGTGATGCCTTAGCGAACTTCGTTAAGTCATATGAGCCCAGCAAAGCCTCACGTGATGAGATCGGAACTGTTGTCGAAGCCGCAGATGGCATCGCGCGAATCTCCGGTCTACCTTCCACGATGACAAATGAGCTATTGAAGTTCGACGATGGCACGCTAGGAATCGCGCTAAACCTAGACGTTCGTGAAATCGGCGTTGTCGTTCTTGGTGATTTCAGTGGAATTGAAGAGGGCCAAACAGTTCGCAGAACTGGCGAGATTCTCTCAGTACCGATTGGCGATGGCTTCTTAGGTCGCGTGGTTGATCCACTTGGTCGTCCAATTGATGGCAAGGGTGAAATCAAGTCAGAAGGAATGCGCGCTCTAGAACTACAGGCGCCTTCAGTGGTGCAACGTCAACCAGTTAAGGAACCACTAGCAACTGGTATCAAAGCAATTGATGCGATGACCGCAATCGGCCGCGGGCAGCGTCAGTTGATTATCGGCGATCGCCAGACCGGAAAGACTGCTGTGGCAATCGATACCATTATTAATCAACGCGAAAACTGGAAGAGCGGCGATAAGAAGAAACAAGTTAAGTGCATTTACGTTGCCATCGGTCAGAAAGGTTCAACGATTGCATCTGTAAGAGGTGCGCTAGAAGAAGCTGGTGCCATGGAGTACACAACTATCGTTGCGGCTCCTGCATCTGATCCAGCTGGCTTTAAATATTTGGCGCCTTACACCGGTTCTGCAATTGGACAGCACTGGATGTATAAAGGCGAGCACGTTCTAATCGTTTTTGATGACCTATCAAAACAAGCAGAGGCTTATCGCGCAGTCTCGCTCTTGCTTCGCCGTCCACCAGGTCGCGAGGCTTACCCTGGCGATGTCTTTTATTTACATTCACGTCTCTTAGAGCGCTGCGCAAAGCTCTCAGATGAAATGGGTGGCGGTTCAATGACAGGTTTACCAATCATTGAAACTAAAGGTAATGACGTATCCGCCTTCATTCCGACAAACGTAATCTCAATTACCGATGGTCAGTGCTTCCTTGAAACTGATTTGTTTAACTCAGGCGTAAGACCTGCAATCAACGTCGGTATCTCGGTATCGCGCGTTGGCGGTTCAGCACAAACGAAAGCGATGAAGAAAATCGCTGGTCGACTTCGACTCGATCTTGCACAGTTCCGAGAATTGGAAGCATTCGCTGCTTTCGGTTCCGATCTTGATGCAGCTTCAAAGGCTCAGTTAGAGCGAGGCTCTCGATTAGTTGAGCTCCTCAAACAAGCTCAGTACACCCCTTATTCATTGGAGCGCATGGTCGTCTCAATCTGGGCTGGCACAACCGGCCAATTAGATTCCGTTGCAGTCCAGGATATTCGCCGTTTTGAGAGCGAATTCTTGGAATACGTGGTACGTTCACATAAAGAAATCTTTAATGTGATTGCAGAAACTAAAGAACTTAACGATGACACCGTCGCCAAGTTAACTTCAGCAATTAACTCCTGTAAGAATGAGTTCGTCTCATCTGTTGCAAAGCAGGTAAATGAGGCGGAAGCAGAAGCTCAAGGCAGCGATGGCACCGAACAGATTATGAGGTTTAAGAAGTAGAAAATGGGCGCACAACTACGTATCTATCGGCGACGGATTCGCTCCGTTAAGTCGACGAAGAAGATCACTAAAGCGATGGAGTTAATCTCTGCCTCTAGGATCGTCAAGGCGCAGCAGCGAGTTGCCGCCTCGACTCCGTATGCCAATGAGTTGACTCGCGCCGTAAGTGCTGTTGCTACATTTTCCAATACAAATCATCCATTAACCACGGAATCAGCCGAACCAAAACGCGCTGCAGTTTTGATTGTCACTGCAGATCGAGGCATGGCCGGCGCCTACTCTACGAATGCTATAAAGGAGGCAGAAGGCCTAATCGTGACGCTTAAGGCGCGAGGTCTTCAAGTCCTTACCTATGTAGTTGGTAGAAAAGCCGTTAACTATTACAAGTTCCGCAATCGAACCGTAAAAAATTCTTGGACGGGATTTTCGGATAAGCCAACTTATGCAAATGCCAAAGAGATTTCTACTGAACTAATCGCCGCCTTCTTAAAAGATGCTTCAACAGATATCGAAGGCGTTGATGAATTGCATATTGTCTTTACTGAATTTAAGTCGATGGTCACTCAGATTCCGCTAAATAAGAGAATGTTGCCATTGGAAGTTGTTGAATCAGATGGACCAGCTCCTGCCGGTCTGCTTCCGATGTATGAATTTGAACCAAATGCAGGGGAAGTTCTCAACGCACTTCTGCCTCGATATATCGAATCGCGCGTTTATAACGCGCTTCTTCAGTCAGCTGCATCGGAGCATGCAGCGCGACGTCGCGCGATGAAATCAGCAACCGATAATGCTGATGAATTAATTAAGTCGTTGACCAGACTTGCAAATGCGGCTCGACAGGCCGAAATTACGCAAGAAATAAGTGAAATCGTGGGTGGCGCCGATGCGCTGTCCTCAGCAAACGCAGGGAGCGAATGATGACGACCAAGACAGCAACCGGACGCGTCGCGCGAGTGATTGGACCGGTCGTTGATATCGAATTCCCATCGGATTCGATGCCATCAATCTACAACGCGCTACAAATCGATATTGAGATTGGTGGTGAGAAGCGCATGTTGACCTTGGAGGTCGCTCAGCACATTGGCGACAACATGGTCCGTGCCATCTCAATGCAACCAACTGACGGCATGGTGCGCGGTGTAGAAGTCTGCGATACCGGTGCTGCGATATCAGTACCTGTTGGCGATGTAACAAAAGGCCATGTATTTAACGCTCTCGGCGAATCACTTGATGTTCCAACCTCATCCCTGCAGGTAAAGGAGCGCTGGCCAATTCATCGTGCCGCTCCTGATTTCGATCAACTTGAATCAAAGACAGAGACTTTCGAAACGGGTATCAAAGTTATCGATCTACTTACACCTTATGTAAAAGGTGGAAAGATTGGTCTCTTTGGCGGCGCCGGCGTTGGCAAGACAGTTCTTATTCAAGAGATGATTTATCGAGTCGCCGAGAACTTCGGTGGCGTTTCGGTATTCGCGGGCGTTGGCGAACGTACTCGTGAAGGTAACGATCTCTTCTTGGAAATGACCGAGACCGGAGTTATTAATAAAACTGCGCTCGTCTTCGGCCAGATGGATGAGCCACCCGGGACTCGTTTGCGCGTTGCGCTCTCAGCGCTAACAATGGCGGAGTATTTCCGTGATGTTCAGAAGCAGGATGTGCTCCTATTCATCGATAACATCTTCCGCTTTACTCAAGCTGGCTCTGAGGTATCAACACTTCTTGGCCGTATGCCATCTGCTGTGGGATACCAACCAACACTTGCAGATGAAATGGGCGTGCTCCAAGAGCGCATTACTTCAACTCGTGGAAACTCAATCACCTCGATGCAGGCAATTTATGTACCTGCTGATGACATTACCGATCCAGCACCGCACACCACATTTACCCACCTTGATGCAACGACAGTTCTCTCTCGTCCGATCTCTGAGTTGGGTATTTATCCTGCGGTGGATCCACTTGATTCCACTTCACGAATTTTGGATCCGAGATATATCGGTGAGAATCACTTCCGAGTTGCAAACCGGGTTAAGCAGATTCTGCAGCGATATAAGGATCTCCAAGACATCATCGCAATTCTCGGTATCGATGAACTCTCGGAAGAGGATCGAATCCTCGTTGGTCGCGCCCGACGCATCCAGCGCTTCCTCTCCCAGAACACCTTCGTTGCCAAGGTCTTTACCGGAATTGATGGTTCATTTGTGCCACTTACCGAGACGATCGCATCATTTGATGCTCTTGCAAATGGCGATTACGACCATATCCCAGAGCAGGCCTTCTTTATGTGCGGCGGCTTAGAGGATGTTGAACGTAAGGCTAAGGAATTGACGAAGAACTAATGAGCGATTCATTACTCACCGTCGAATTTGTAACTCCAGAAGCTCGCGTCTGGTCTGGTAAAGCAAAGATGGTTTCAGCTCGCACACTCGAGGGCAATCTGGGAATCTTGCCTAACCACTCACCGTTGCTGGGAGCTTTGGTCGATGGAAAAGTAACTATTAAGGGAGCTGATGGAGCCAATGAAGAATTTGAGGTTCACGGTGGCTTCCTCTCCGTTGCTAACAATCGCGTCTCGATTCTCGGCGAAGCGAGCGCTTAAGAGTTCAATAATTGCGCTCGCACTATTGATCGGTGCAAGCGCAATCAGTTTCGCACACCAACCGGTCTTTCTATCTCCAGAAAGTAGGGATGTAAGCCTAAGTCCGGTGCTGGTCGAGGGAACAATTTCGTTTGCGGTTACGGCTAGTTTTAATCAAAAAAGTGAGAAGAAATATTTTAGATTTGCTTTAAATTCTAATGAGCGGATGCGGCTTGAGTATCTGATTCTTGACCGAGCACCAGAAAATCGATTATCAAATAAAAGGTTGCCTGTAGTTACAGTTACTTCCCCTAGCGGAAAAGTTTCAAGATTGAAAATCTCAGAGCGCACAACATTTTATGAACCTTATGGCGGACAGAATTATTTCTTTCTTGCAAGAATGGACCAAATTGGCGAGCCGGGGGTTTACAAAGTTCAAGTTAGCGCCAGAGCGAAATCAACAGCGATACTTGCCGTAGGAACTCGCGAAATCCGTGGCGAAGTTTTAAATATTGGATCTTCCAGAGGCACTTGTCCAAAGAGGATTGAAACTGAAAGTGAAATTTCCACCGAACGTGGCTCACAACTTATTGGAATCTCAGAGAGAGCCGCAGAGATCTGTGCTTCTTTGAATAATTGGATTTTTCGTACTATTCAACGTGATGGCAAAGATTTACCTGCAACCAAGGATTACAGACCTAATCGTATTAATGCATTCATTAAGGACGGTCAAATAACTGACATAACTATAAGTTAATCAACTCTAGTTACATTTGCGCCGAGTGCTCTAAGTTGTTCGGAAAACTTTGGGTAGCCGCGATCTACATGAGAAGCGCCTTCCACAAATGTGGTGCCTTCAGCTACTAGACCAGCTAGAACTAAGCCAGCCCCTGCTCGGATATCCGAGGCTGCTACCGGAGCTGAGGAGAGTTTTGGGATGCCGATGATTGAGGCGTGATGTCCATCGACTCGAATATTCGCACCCAGTCGCATCAACTCATTAACAAACATAAATCGTCCTTCAAAGACATTTTCAGTCACTAGCGCATCGCCCTCTGCTATTGAATTTAGTGTGACGGCAAAGGGTTGGAGGTCGGTCGGAAAACCAGGGTAGGGAAGAGTAGAAATATCGATAGCGCTAGGGCGGCGCGACATCTTTACACGTAGACCATCCGCAGTTGTCGTTACGACTGCACCCGCTGAAGTTAATTTCTCTAACGGCAACTCTAAATGGCTTGCGTTGGCGTTTTTTATAGTTATATCACCTTGAGTAATTGCTGCGGCAAATGCCCAAGTACCGGTAACGATTCGATCCGGAATTGCAACATAGTCGATTTGGTTTAACTTAGAAACACCTTCAATAACTAATGTTGGAGTTCCTAATCCCTGAATCTTGGCGCCCATTGCATTTAGGAAGTTTCCAATATCTACTAGATCAGGTTCGCGCGCAGCATTTTCCAGAACTGTAGTGCCTTTTGCTAAGACGGCTGCGGTAAGCAAATTTTCAGTGGCACCAACACTAGGAAACTCCAGCTCAACTTTCGCTCCCTTCAATCCATTCGGAGCGGTTGCGACAATATAACCATGTTTACTCTGGGTCACTGCACCTAGTTCCTTTAAACCTCTGGTATGAAAATCTAAACCGCGCGAGCCAATCGCATCGCCGCCTGGTAGAGCTACTTCAGCACGTCCGAGTTTGGCAACGAGCGGACCTAGAACATTGATAGAGGCGCGGAGTTTTCTCACAAATTGGTAGTCTGCTTTATGTCCAGGTTGATCTGGAACTTCGATGAGTAACTCTGATCTACTCTTATCGTGAATAACCTTGCAACCTAGACTTTCAAGTAATTCACCCATCATGGTTACATCAGCGATCGCAGGGACATTACCCAAACGATATTTTCCCGCCGCCATGAGGGAGACCGCCATCAATTTCAAAATTGAGTTCTTCGCACCAGAAATTGAAACTTCACCAGTTAGATGGGCGCCGCCGATGATTTGGAATCGGTCTTTAACCTGCTCGGACATCAATGCTCC
Organism: Actinomycetota bacterium; assembly: GCA_016870975.1. GTDB lineage: Bacteria > Actinomycetota > Actinomycetes > Nanopelagicales > Nanopelagicaceae > MAG-120802. Next base: position 25,655 of record VGAE01000002.1, on the reverse strand, counting down.
TCGGCGCTCAAGTGGTCACATGGTAGTCAGTCCAATAGGCTCACCCCATGGTTAATCTGACACGGATTTACACAAAAACTGGCGATGATGGAACAACTTCGCTTGGCGATATGAGTCGGACCTCGAAGAATGATGCGCGACTTGAAGCATATGCCACAGTTGATGAGGCCAACTCATATCTAGGGGTAGTTCTCACAGTTGAGTCATTAGGTGGCGATATCCGCAAGCTACTTGTTCGAATCCAAAATGATTTATTCGATGTAGGAGCAGACTTATGCACTCCAGTCGTAGACGAGCCAAAGCATGAACCACTACGAATACTTGAATCTCAAGTTACATATATCGAAGAACAGATTGATAAGTACAACTCGCACTTAAAGCCTTTGCAATCATTTGTTCTTCCATCTGGCACACCGGCCGCGGCCCATCTTCACGTAGCTCGAACCATTGTGCGACGCGCTGAGCGCAAAACTTGGTTAGCTATTCATGGTTTTGGAGAAGGTGTAAATAAGTTAACAGCGAAATATTTAAATCGCCTCTCAGATTTGTTGTTCGTTCTTGCCAGATATGAAAATAAAACTCTGGGCGATCAACTCTGGATTCCTGGAAAGAATCGCTAACTTCTAAGTATCGCTTCGGCCGCTTTCAATTCCTCTGGAAAGACAAATACTCTAGGACCCTCTTTTGTCTGGGTCAGATTTGCTTTAATGCCGTTTTCAATAAGTTTCTGACGAATAATCTCTCCCTCAATATGATTCTTTGGCTTAGCTGCAACTTTTAACATCCCATACTTATTATCTTCGCCCATCTCTCGAGGTTTCTCCACTACAGATTTACCTCGCGCGAAAGCCCATCTCAAGAGAATCATGAGGACTCCCATTACCGCAAAACCGGCAAGTGATTTGAGAAAGAGTTCGTTATTTATTCCGCCAAGCATCAACTACTTCGATTCACCGGGTTGTATACATTTCCGGGTTTCGGTTTAGCGCCTGGTTCGCGATGGCAAATAACTTTAATGCCACCTATTGAAATACTGCTATCAAGAGGTTCACCGCTAACTAAAATAAGAGTTGCTAATTGACGTTCTTTGGTTCCCGTAGAAATTGTTACTAGGGTTCCAACCCGATCTCTATTTTGAGTAATTGGATCTAATTTTCGAACTGATGAGTTGACTTCCCACCACTCACACCCAGTCTCAGCTGCTACCAATACGGCGCCACAAGCAAACTCTTTACAGGCAGCAACATCTCGTTGCGGAAACTTCTTTGAGGAAAGTTGACCAACAACTTCGCGCCACTTTGGAACCTTTGCAAAGACACCATCTTTCTCACGGAAACCTTCGGGAGGCCAGGTCTCTCTTGGCGGTGGATTGGGAACTCGTTTCTTTGTTGCCGCTTTAACCGAGGGCACGGCCAAAACGAAAAAGACTAGCGATAGTGCAATTAGGCGGCGAATCATGGATCCATCTTGCCTGAAATGGGTGAAAATCTCCCTGTGAGCCCACGAAGAAAACCTGCGAAAGGTCGTAAAAATTCAGTAAGGCCCGAGCGGGATATCGCTACATCGCACGAGACAATCGAGGAGCACGAAGAGGGTATCTACCGAGTACGGCGTATTACCGGTTCGAGTTCTACTAAGCCGTATCGCTGTCCAGGATGCGATCAATTAATTCGAACTGCTACGCCACATACTGTGGCATGGATAGAGGGCGATGTTGAGTCACGTCGACACTGGCATACACCTTGTTGGAATAAGAGAGATAAGCGAAAACCAAACATTGAAAGAACGCGCAACGCTCCCAGATATTAAATTATTTTTTTCTGATTCGGCGTTTATGAAGTATTCGCACTAATCTAACCAAGATTTGATCTGCAAATTTGCTCCTCTGAAACGAAGTAAATTCGAAAGGAATCCTAAACTTAGGTCGAATTACCGTGCGTGGATAAGTAAATTCAAGGAGTCCTTCCGCACCATGAATTCGCCCATAACCACTATCTTGTACACCTCCAAACGGCAGTGATCCAACAGCAGCAAATGAGAATGCGGAATTAATGGAAACCATGCCACACTTAAGTAGTGACGCAATCCTTTTTCCATTCTTCTTTGACCAGACGGCAGCGCCGAGTCCATAACCTGTGGCATTTGCCAGGTCGACTGCTTCATCCATGTTATTTACCGTATTAATTATCAGAATCGGTCCGAAAGTTTCTTCTGTGACTGCGCTTGAATCCTCAGGGACATCTTCAATGATTACTGGGTCTACATAGCCTTCTTTTATGGAATTAGTATCACCGATTAAGAATTTTCCACCGCGCTCAGCGGCGTCATCAAGGTGGCGCTGTATCACTTTAAGTTGAGAGGGCATAGTGGCTGGTCCATAATTCGCATCGCCAGCAAAGCCAGGTTTAAGTTCTCTCGCTTGCCGGACAATCTCCTCTTTGAATTTTGCTGATACGGCTCGATGTACATAAACCCGTTCGGCTCCGATGCAAGATTGACCTGCATTAGACATGGCATGCCAGAGCGTTAGTTCTGCAGCTTTTTTAATATTGGCATCTTGATCAATTAGAACCGCGTCTTTGCCACCGCACTCAAGAATTACCGGAGTCATATTCTCTGCGCAAGCAGCTGCAACTTTTTTAGCAGTTCTAGTTGAGCCGGTAAAAGAAATCTTTCCAACTCGAGATTGCGTTAGCGCAACACCAGTATCTCCGGTTCCGCTAACTACTTGGAAAATTCCACTAAATGGCGCAATTCGATTCCAGAGCTCTTCGATGAATTTTGCGATAGCTGGTGTGTATTCACTAGGTTTAAAAACCACGGTATTGCCTGCGGCGAGCGCATAAGCAATCGAACCAATTGGAGTAAAGATGGGATAGTTCCAAGGACCGATAACTCCAACAACTCCATAAGGAACCCGCTGGACCTGTGAGGCCATATTGAACATAAGTAGCCCAGATGGTCGATTCTGCTTTCCAAGAACTCTAGCAGCGTTCTTACTTGACCAACCGATATGTTCAATAGCTAGAGCCACTTCAAGTTTGGCATCGCTGAAAGGTTTTCCAGTTTCGTTATGGATTAAGTTTGCAGCTAGATCTATCTCTTTCGTCAATATTGAAGCAAAATCTCGCAGCACTATATGACGACCACGAAAACCAAGTTGGCACCAATTTTCAAAAGCTCGTTGCGCAAGGGAGACCGCCTCTTCAACCTCCGCTCTTCCCTGAATTGGAAATGTGCCGACAATCTCGCCAGTCGCGGGATTATAAGATTCGAAGGTCGTTGACTTAACTGCCATTGGATAAGACTAAGCTCTAAACCGTGTCTGAGTTGATTCGGCCGAGCCCAGTCCTGCCGGCGACCCGTTTCCCAATACACGCGCCCTTCTCTCTGCTATTCCGATTCCCGATCCAGAGAAGGAGCGAACTCGAAAGCAGATTTTGCTCCAGGGTGAGATTCCCTCAAGTACGAATCCACCAAAAGGATGTGTTTTCAATACAAGGTGCTGGAAAGCCCAAGAGAAATGTCGAACTCTAGAACCGAAATTAGCTCGGATTGGCGCTAGTGAAGTTGCTTGCCACTTTCCAGAAGAATGGTTCTACGAATTATCAGTCTTCTTGAATACCACTTCATCCATTAACAATAGAACGGCCGCAGCAATTGGCACCGCTAGAACACCGCCAACTAATCCGAGCAAAGAGGTACCAAGTAGCGCAGCCACGATGGTCACGAGGCCGGGGATAGCAAGAGTGCGGCGCATTATGCGCGGAGTAATGATGTAATTTTCAATTTGAACATAAGCTGTGTAAAGAATTAGGGCAAGCAAGGCCTTTGTTGGCGATTGAGTAAGAGCAACCAGGGTAACAATCGCGCTTCCGATGAAATGACCTACGAGTGGAATAAGAGCAACAAAGAGAATTAAGGTGCCAAGCGCCGCGACATATGGCAAGGAAAGTGCTAGACCGAGAACGAAGACAAAGATTGAGGCAAAGAATGCAATCAGGATCTGGCTGCCAACAAAGGAACCGATTCGCGCGATGATTGCATCACCGATTTTTGAAACACGCTCCCGACGAGACCTTGGTGTTAAACGATAGAAGACCTTGGTAACCGAGGGGAGTGAATAAAGAAAATACAGCGTGAGAACTAAGACTGTTAATGTTGCAAATGCACCGGAGAGAACAGTTTTTCCTACTCCTAATACGCCGCCAAACGCACCGGTAAGAATCTTGCCATCTGCAAACCAAGTTTGGAATTTATCTTGAAGTGATTTAATGAGTCCATAATGTTGATCTAGCTTCGAAATAGTTTGGTTATTGCGAAGCGAATCAATTAATTGCGGCGCGCCGGCAACGAAATCATTAATTTGATTGAAAACTGGGGGAATTACAACGAGAGCCGCGGTAGTAACAACTAGCAGAACTCCCACGACAACTAAGCTGACCGAAAGACCACGTTTTCTAGTTCTAGATTGTAGAAAAGAGACCGCTGGATTCAGACCCATCGCTAAGAAAAGGGAAAAAATTAGGAGGATAAATACTTGGCTCGCCGATTGGAGAGCCTGAAGAATTGCGATGGCAACTAGGGCGCCAGTTGCTGCCAAAAATCCAAAATAAAAGGGGTGAGAAGTATTTATCGAAGACCCAGATTCACCAAAATCAATATCAGATTTCTTGGTTTGGGGAGATTTATCACTTGATTTGCGGAAGACTCTTTTAATTTGCGCCATGATATAAGTCTAGAGCCTGAAAGAATTGCGCCTATGTCGAACGCGAGCGCCCAATTACGAATTACGGGTTTAGGTGATGAAATTGCAAAGCTTGCACGACTCCCTTGGCATCTTCCTTTGGAGGAGTGGCCAGAGGACCCTTCGCTGGCATCGCAGCGCGGAATTTCTCGACACATAGTGCGACTAGTTCGCGCTGACGAGATGCACGAGAGCGAAATCTATGCCGTTAAAGAGACGGTGCCTGAATTTGCAAAGCGAGAATATGAAGCGCTTCGCGAACTGGGACAGAGAGGTGCTCCCTCAGTCGCCCAGGTTGCGATTGTGGATGGCCGAAGAAGTATCTCTGGAGAAGAACTTCCATGTGCAATAGCTACTCGATTTCTGCCGTTTTCATTGCCTTATCGCGTTTTATTGAGTGGAAGCGTGACCGCACATGAAGTTTTTAATATGGCAAACGCTCTTGCATATTTACTGGTAAGACTCCATTTACTTGGATTTTGGTGGGGCGATTGCTCTCTTTCAAATGCTCTGTTTCGCAGGGATACCGAGGCCTTTGTTGCTCATTTAGTCGATGCCGAAACTGGAGAGTTCCAAAAGAAATTAAGTCATGGACAGCGCGAACACGATCTAGATATCGCGCGTTTCAATGTAGCTGCTGAATTGGAAGATCTTCGACTCTCTGGTGTCTTGTTTCCAGGTATGGAACCAATTCGCGCGAGTGAGTCTGTAATCAAGCGATATCGCAGAATTTGGAGCGCACTGAGCGAGCCTCAAGTACTCCCAGCAAATGATCGTCATGCAGTGGAGCGCGCGATGCGTTCTCTTCAAGATCTTGGTTTTGCTGTCGAGGAGGTAGATCTGCAGGTACAAGGTGATAACGGAACTTTGAAGTTTACTCCAAAATTGGTAGCACCTAATTACCACTCACTTCGCTTGAAAGAATTGATGGGCCTGGAAGTAGAAGAGTTGCAGGCTAAACGAATTTTGGCTTCCTTTGATCGCTTTCACTCTCGCGAGATTGCAAAGACGCCCGATCGCAGTGAAGCTGCTCAACGTTGGCTAAAAGAGGTTTTTTATAAAGTGGTTAATTCAGTCCCCGCCAACTTGGCCGGCCGCATCGAGGACGCTCAGTTCTTCCACGAAGTGCTTGAACATCGTTGGTATCTCGGAGAACGCAACGGACATGATCCTGGCCTTGATTTTGCAACTGCGGATTACATTCGTGAGATTCTGCCAAACCGACTAGATTCAGGCGCGATGGGAGGCAAGATATGAGTTCATCGATTCCTGCAAACTTTGGTAGGGCTTTTGATCTTAGCTCTCTAGGAAAAACTAAAGCAACTTCGGCAGCAACAGTTCACGAAGCAACCGCAGAAAACTTTCTCACAGACTTTGTGCAGATATCTAAGACCAAACCAGTACTTCTTGTTGCCTACACCGATCGCGCGCCGCAAACTCTTGAATTAAAAGATTTACTCGCTAAATTGAGTAAAGATGATGGCGAATCATGGAAATTTGGCGGCGTAAATATTGAGACGGAGCCGCAGTTAGTTCAGGCCTTGAGAATCCAATCACTACCTGCAGCCTTCGCATTTATTGCTGAACAAGTTCTCCCGCTTCCAGAAATACCAGCACGCGAAGATCAAATAAGAATTCTGCTGGCTCAAGTTTTCAAAATTGCAAGCGAGCGTGGATTGCTGGTAAATGTTCCGGAAATTCCGGAACCAAGGATGGAACCAGAAGAGATTGCCGCGCTCTCCGCCATGGAGAAAGGCGATTACTTCGGAGCGGCGATGGCCTTCAAGAATTGGCTACAGCGAAGCCCCAATGAACAGATGGCTAAATTAGGTTTAGCTCAATGCGAGTTGGCGCTACGAATCTCATCTCTAGATTTTGAGCGAACTTTGCGTGATGGAGATGCAAACCCAAGTTTGTTACAACATCAGCTAATGGCAGCCGATGTCGAATTTGCATCGGGTAGACGGAAAGAAGGCTTTGAGCGTTTATTGCGCGCTGTATCCAGGTTTAAGGGCGAAGATAGAAACCGCGCCAAGGATCATCTGCTCTTACTTTTTCAACTCGTAGATCAAAGCGACCCAGATCTAATAAAGGCTCGGCAAGTGCTGGCTAGCGCGCTCTTTTGATGGTTAAACCTATCGAAGCTGGTGAGAAACGTGATCTTGCTGCGCTCTTTTATCTTTTTGGCATTGGGGTAATGAGTTTGGCCCCTCGCCTTCCAGATATAAAGGCGAACCTAGATGTCTCCACTACGTTCTTTGGAATTTTACTTGGCACAGGATCTATAGGAGCGCTCTTAGCTCATTTAACTATGGGATACACAGTACACAAATTTGGAGTCTTTAAGGTGCTCTTAGCCAGCGCCTCTTTTACTTATCTCACAATTGCGATTTTGGTGGAGTCGAAGAGCCCCTGGCTATTTCTAATTGTGAATGTGATCTCAGGATTTGCTTGGGCCTCGTATCACATCGCAATCAACGCCCAGGCGTTACATCGCCAATCTGAGAGTGGCGAGCATGTAATTCCAATGCTTCATGGTCTCTGGTCAGCCGGAGCTGTCACAACTGCCTTCATCGCGTTACTTATTTCATCGAGAGTCTCATTGAATTGGCACATTCTCCCGCTGATTGCGATAGTTCTTTTTCTAAAAATCCGCACGATTTATCGTTTGCGACCTATCTTGCTCTCTGGAAATGAGGTCACCGAAGAAGATGAAATTGTCACCTTTGGCAAGATGATGAAATCATTTTCCATTGATTGGGTAGTCAGTATCGGATTTCTCTGCGCTCTTATGTTGGAATTTGTGATGGGTGATTGGGCCACGATTCTGGCGAGACAAGAGTTTGGGGTATCGAAATCTATCGCCGTGATTCCGTACTTCCTATTTATGTCGGCGATGATTATCGGGCGATTTGGTTATAACCGGTGGCGGGGAGGTCGCAGCGATGCTGAGATTGTGCAACCATTTGTAGTTTCGGGTGGAACCATCTTTTTAGTTGGCTTGTTTCTTGGGCTCTACCTTAAAGATGTTAATCTCTATTTAGGTTACACAATTTTCTGTATTGGAACGCTACTAGCAGGCTTTGGAATCTCATTCGCCGGACCGCTTTTCTTTGGGTATGCATCAGCTAGATCTGGAAAGCCGGGCGGCGTGACAGTTGCTGAATTAGGAGCGGTTAATCAAATTCTCTCGTTCTTTGCTCGAACCATATTTGCTGTTATTGCAGGAGCAACTTCTCTTCCAATCGCGATGTTAATGCCTTCGCTAATGTTGATTTTAGTTGCCTTTTTTGTTGTCGCTGCGAGCCAACCAAAGCGTTCCTAGTGGGGGCACCCTGAGAAGTGCCGAGTGCAACTCATTACGAAGCGGTTTTGCTTCTGCAACCACAATATCGTTGACCACTCCCGAACCGCCGAATTTTGTGGCATCGGTATTGAGTATTTCATGCCAATTTCTTCCACTCGGAAGTGAAAGGCAAAACTGCTCTTGAGCAACTGGTGAAAAATTAATAACTGAAATCAATGTCTCGCCAGCATCGCTAAATCTAGTAAAGGCGATGATGTTCCCGGATCTATCATCGTCAATTACCACTTAAAACCCGAGGGAGAAGTGTCTTTCTCCCAAAGTGTTCGATTAACTCGATAAATCTTATTCAAATCCTTAATCAAACTTTGGATTTGATGGTGCTCTGCATATTGCACAAGATGCCAATCAAGTGATTTGCCCTCTTGTCATTCATCATTTTGCGCAAATTCACCGCTTGGCGAGATATCGAGGATGGGAAAGCGACCAATCATCCAGTGCCTTCAGTGTTACCCGGATCTGCCGCAGTTACGTCGGCTAAGCGATATTTACTTATAGCCTTCTCAACCTTCTTTTCGGAGAGCTTTCCTTCCTTAGCTAGTTGCGCTAAAACTCCAACGACAATTGACTCTGCGTCAACTTTGAAATGTCTACGAAGTGCGCCACGTGTATCTGATAAACCAAAGCCATCTGTACCAAGGGATGCGAATCCCTCTTCCACCCAAGGAGAAATCTGGTCTTGAACCGCTCTCATAAAATCGCTTACCGCAAGAACGCTCCCACTAAATCCATCCAATTTCTCGGTTAAGTAGGCGCGGCGCTTATCTTGAGGATTTAGAAGATTATGACGATCTACTTCAAGTCCATTTCGGCGCAATTCGTTCCAAGAAGTTACGCTCCAAACATTCGCTTGTATACCCCAATCATCAGCGAGCAATTTCTGTGCTTTAAGCGCAGCATTTACTGCGACGCCAGAGGCCAAGATATTTGCACGGCGCTTTTTTCTGCCTGGTTTTGCTGATTGTGAATAAAGATAAATTCCGCGCAATAACCCATCAACATCAAGGTTTGCCGGCTCTTCTGGCTGAAGATATGGCTCGTTGTAAACCGTTAAGTAATAGAAAATATTCTCGCTATCTTCACCATACATTCTACGAAGACCATCTTTAACGATATGGCCGATTTCGAAGGCAAATGCCGGATCGTAGGCAACTACTGCGGGATTGGTAGAGGCAAGTAAATGAGAATGGCCGTCTTCATGCTGTAAACCTTCGCCATTTAGAGTTGTTCGCCCCGCGGTTGCGCCTAAAACAAAACCGCGAGCCATCTGATCAGCAGCAGCCCAGAAAGCGTCACCGGTACGTTGGAAGCCAAACATGGAATAGAAGATATAAACCGGAATCATCGGTTCATCGTGGGTTGAGTATGAAGTTCCAACGGCAGTAAATGAAGCAGTTGAACCAGCTTCGTTTATACCTTCATGAAGAATCACTCCAGTTGTCGATTCTTTGTAACTTAACATCAACTCTCGATCAACCGCCGTGTACTTCTGGCCATGAGGTGAATAAATTTTCATTGTTGGGAAGAGAGAATCCATACCAAAAGTGCGCGCTTCATCCGGAATGATAGGAACGATTCGATTTCCGAGACCTTGGTCTTTCGCAAGATCTTTAAGTAAACGTACAAATGCCATAGTAGTTGCGACTTCCTGATGACCAGAACCTCTTTTTACTACCTCATAATGCGAATCATCTGGTTGTGGAAGTGCGCGGGATTTGCTGCGTCGCTTTGGAATTGAACCGCCAAGCGAATTTCTGCGCTCCATCATGTACTTGAATTCAGGAGACTCCACGCCGGGATGGAAATACGGCGGTAATTTCTCATCTAATTTATCGTCAGGAATCTCCAGATAAAGGCGATCGCGTAACGCAATCAAGTCATCTTTCTTCAACTTCTTCATCTGATGGGTTGCGTTACGTCCTTCAAAATGTGAACCCAATGTCCAACCCTTAATTGTTTTTGCGAGAATCACGGTTGGCTGACCTTTAAATTCAGTAGCTGATTTATAAGCGGCATATAGCTTCTGGTAATCATGGCCGCCGCGCTTCAAATTCCAAATATCATCATCGCTCCAACTAGCAACCATTGCTGCGGTGCGAGGATCACGGCCGAAGAAATTATCTCGAACATACTTTCCATTCTCGGCTTTGAAAGTCTGGAAATCTCCATCCGGGGTTCGATTCATCAAATCAACTAGTGCACCTTCATTATCTTTGGCAAATAGCGGATCCCATTCGCGACCCCAGATAACTTTCAATACATTCCAACCGGCTCCGGTGAAGAGAGCCTCTAGCTCTTGAATAATCTTTCCATTTCCGCGTACCGGACCATCAAGGCGTTGTAGGTTGCAGTTAATTACAAAAGTTAAATTATCTAAATTTTCTCGCGCCGCGAGAGTTAATGCAGAGACGCTCTCTGGCTCATCCATCTCGCCGTCGCCAAGGAATGCCCAGACGTGTTGTTGAGAGGTGTCCTTAATTCCACGATTCTGTAGATATCGATTAAAGCGCGCTTGATAAATAGCATTGATTGGACCAAGGCCCATTGAGACAGTTGGAAACTCCCAGAATTCCGGCATCAATCTTGGATGTGGGTATGAAGAGAGCCCACCGCCAGGGTGAGAGAGTTCCTGTCTAAATCCATCTAGTTGGTGTTCATTAAATCTCCCCTCAAGATAAGCACGCGCATACATTCCAGGAGAAGCGTGACCTTGGAAAAATATTTGGTCTCCGCCACCAGGATGTTCTTTACCTTTGAAAAAATGGTTAAAGCCAACTTCATATAGCGCAGCCGAGGATGCAAAAGTCGAAATATGTCCGCCAACTCCCACACCCGGACGTTGCGCACGATGGACCATGATTGCGGCATTCCAGCGAACATATGCGCGAATACGGCGCTCGAGAAATTCATCACCGGGAAAAGCTGGTTCTTCTTCCGGTGGAATAGTGTTCATGTAATCGGTTACACGAAGATTTGGTAGACCAATATTTTTATCATGTGCTTCGCGAAGGAGTGAGAGCATCAAATATCTAGCTCTTACCGTGCCGGCGTTTTTGAGAAGCGCGTCTAGAGAGGCGAGCCATTCCTGGGTCTCCTCCGGGTTGGTATCAACCAGCTGGGAAAGATGGAGATCTTGGATTGAGTGCGATTGCTCAAGGCTCACATCCCTATTCTTCCGCGTAATGGCGATAGGGCGAAATCGAAAGTCGAGGCTAAGTTGCGTAACTTCCTCTCAAAGTGTGGACTTATCTCACTCGCTTTCGAAAGGAGAGGTCATTGAGCACCCCGGCGGGGTTGGGCGTAGCAGCCCGGTTGGGAATCCAATCTGGATTTTTAGTTCTTCAGCGGGGTTTCGCTGATGATTCCGATTCGCAGTTAAGTAAAGAGATTGCAGAAACTACTGGCAATGAACTCCTTGATGAGAATTCTAAAGAAGTCGTTGATGCAGTCATTACCTGGTGGCGCGAAGACGACGGAGATCTTGTTGATGAACTCGTCGACTGCCTTACTTATCTCACAGATGGCGGACAAGTTTGGTTGCTCACTCCAAAAGTCGGTCGCGACGGTCATGTTGAGCCAAGTGATATTCAAGATGCAGCGCCAACAGCAGGGCTAAGCCTCACCTCAACCATGCAAGTTTCGAAAGATTGGACTGCGACCCGATTAGTCGCAAGGAAGAGCGGAAAGAAATGAAAATAACTATTGGTCAAGAAGCGCCAGATTTCGAACTAACTAATCAAAATGGCGAAAAAGTAAAGCTCTCATCTTTCCGTGGGAACAAAATTGTCGTGGTCGTTTTTTACCCATTCGCCTTCACTGGCACATGTACCGGGGAACTTTGCGCACTTCGCGATGACATTTCCCTTTTCCAGAACGACAAAGTTCAATTATTAGCAATCTCATGCGATGCTGCTTACTCACTCAAAGTTTTTGCCGAAAAAGAGGGTTATCAATTCCCACTTCTCTCTGATTTCTGGCCACATGGCAAAATCGCGAAAAAGTACGGCGTCTTCAACGAAGAACGCGGACTTGCACTTCGTGGAACATTCATCATTGATAAAGCCGGAATCGTCCGTTGGAGCGTGGTAAATAGCCCAGCGGAAGCGCGAAATCTTGCTGATTACAAGAGCGCACTCGCATCGTTATAGACTTTAGCACTTAGGGCGCTTAGCTCAGTGGTAGAGCGGCTCGTTTACACCGAGTAGGCCGGGGGTTCAAAACCCTCAGCGCCCACCAGATTCACTCTTTTCAGACATTTCAATTCGCTTTGGACGCTAAGTCTTTAACCTTGCAATATTGATACATCTCCGGAAAGTCGCCCGCCTGAGACTTCGCTGGATACGACTTGAGCGGTCGCCTCGGCCATGAGCTCTGCCGGGCCGGAAGCCTGCGGATCCGATTGCTGGTTAGATGGTTATGACACTTAGCTAAGGGTACTGAAGTGGGCCTCTTTCACGGCTCGGACTTTTTACCGAATCGCTATCTAAGCCCTCTCAAATAACAAGACTGAAGGTTTCCATAATCTTGGATCAAGAGATAGATTTGCTCCGATTCAAAGTAACACGGGGGGGCAGCAGCCCCCATTTAAATAATTCGAAAGGGCAAATATGAAGTTAAGAACGTCGAGGCTATTTGGCGCAATCGCCATCGCGGCTTCAATTGCTTTGACTGCAACGGGCTGCAGCTCAGATGAGGGCGGCAACGCAAGCGGTCAAGTAGAAGTGTTTTCTTGGTGGACCGGTGGAGGTGAAGAAGCAGGCCTCAACGCACTCGTTGAAGTGTTCAAGCAGGAATATCCAGAGGTTGAATTCGTCAACGCTGCTGTTGCAGGTGGTGCAGGTACAAACGCTCGCGCTGTCCTAGCTACTCGTCTACAAGCAGGCGAAGCACCAGATTCATTCCAGGGTCACGCTGGCGCGGAGTTGATGGATTACATCACCGCAGGTCAACTTGAGGATCTCTCCTTCCTCTATGACGAGGAGGGATGGCGTGATGTCATGCCAGCAACACTTCTTCCGCTCATCACTGTCGACGGAAAGATTTACTCCGTTCCAGTAAACATCCACCGTGCGAACGTCATGTGGGGGAATCCAAAGGTCCTCGCTGACAATGGCATCTCGATGCCAGGTTCATGGGCTGATTTCTTTGCCGCAGCAGATAAGTTGAAGGCAAAAGGAGTTACTCCACTCGCACTTGGTGAGCAGTGGACACAACTACATCTATTCGAGACCGTTCTTCTTGGCGTTCTTGGTACTGACGCCTACAACGGCCTCTGGGATGGATCAACTGGTTGGAACTCTGCAGAAGTTAAGGGCGCACTTGACACCTTCAAGAAGGTCCTTACTTACACAAACTCTGATGCAGCAAGCCTTAGTTGGCAGGATGCCTCCAAGCTCGTCATTGACGGCAAGGCAGCTTTCAACATCATGGGTGACTGGGCAGAAGGTTATTTCCGCGTAGATAACTCACTTGTTGAACAAGAGGGTTACACCTGGGCACCAGCTCCAGGCACAGCGGGAACTTTCCAGTTCCTCTCAGATTCATTTACACTTCCACTAGGTGCGAAGAATCGTGATGCATCGATTGCATGGCTCAAGGTCGCTGGATCTGCAGCAGGACAGGATGCGTTCAACGTGAAGAAGGGTTCAATCCCTGCACGTAGCGATGCCGAGAAGGCTATCTATCCTCCATACCTCCAGTCCGCGATGGATGACTGGGGTAGCAATAAGATTGCAGGATCACTGACTCACGGTGTGACTGCATCTAATGCATGGAAGGCAGAAATTGACACTGCACTTGGCCTCCTCCTACAGAATAAAGATGTAGCGAAGTTCCAAGCAGCGCTCGCTACTGCCGCAACAAACTCAGGTAAGTAGTAACTGAACAACTGGGAGCGGCCTTTGGGTCGCTCCCAGTTCTTTTACTAGTAAGGAATCCCATGAAGCGAGCCAAGGACTGGATGCCAGGCTTGCTCTTGACCGCACCATCTCTTATCGCACTCGCCGTCTTTGTCTATGGCTTCATCGGTTGGAATTTTCGAATCTCTCTCACCGATTGGAAAGCGCTCTCACCTGACTTCAACTTCATCGGATTGCAGAACTACCGAGACTTACTCGTCGATGAACGATTCAAGATTGATATCAAGAACTCTCTTATCTTCACCGTGGTCTTCATGGTTGCATGCCTACTCTTAGGTTTGCTTTTGGCAATCTTGCTGGATCAGAAACTGAAATTCGAAGGACTCTTCAGAAGCGTTTATCTCCTACCTATGGCGATTTCATTTATCGTCACGGGTGTTGTCTGGCGCTGGTTGATGAATCCTGCGACTGATGATCGAATAAGTGGAATTAATCTGCTCTTCACAAAGGTTGGTCTTGATCCCTTGGTCAATCAATGGCACCTGACTCCCAACTGGGGGATGGCCGGAATCGCCCTGCCTGCGGTTTGGCAGATGGCTGGCTACACAATGGCGCTTTTCTTAGCAGGAATCCGAAGCATCCCTGAAGAGACTCGTGAAGCTGCTCGAGTGGATGGTGCATCGGAATGGCGCATCTATCGCTATGTGATCTTGCCACAACTGCGCCCTATTGCACTATCTGCAATCGTGATACTTGGCCATATCTCACTCAAAGTCTTTGACTTGATTATTGCTATTGCAGGAAAACAACTCGCCCTTGATGTCCCAGCAATATATATGTGGCAGACATCTTTTGATGCATACAACTTCGGCAAAGGCGCGACTCTTGCGACATACATTCTTTTTAGCGTCGCGATAGTCATCCTTCCTTACCTGATTTTCACCATGCGTCAGGAGCGAAAGTCATGAAAAAGTCTCGCCTCCTTCTATATCCAGCACTGATCTTTTTCCTCATCTTCTTCTTGCTTCCAGTCTATGTGGTTATAGTGACCTCACTTAAGCCACTTGGTGATATCTCACTCGATACGATGTGGTCGTCGCCGAAGTCTTTTGACTTTGTCAATTACTCCCTTGCTTGGGAGAAACTCGGTCCTTCGGTCATCAATAGCTTTCAACTTGTCATCCCTGCTGCCGTGATCGCATCATTCCTAGGCAGCATGAATGGTTTCGTCTTGGCTAAATGGAAGTTTCCGGGCGCAGATATCGTATTTCCGGTAATCCTCTTCGGGATGTTCATTCCCTATCAATCAATCTTGATTCCGCTCGTTACCACCATGCGCGAGCTTGGAATCTACGGCGGTATCCCCGGATTGATTCTGGTTCACGTTATTTATGGGCTTCCAATCATGACCCTCATATTCCGTAACTACTATGCATCTGTTCCGTCTGAGTTGATAG
Organism: Actinomycetota bacterium; assembly: GCA_016870975.1. Classification (GTDB taxonomy): domain Bacteria; phylum Actinomycetota; class Actinomycetes; order Nanopelagicales; family Nanopelagicaceae; genus MAG-120802. The sequence goes on along the minus strand of VGAE01000002.1, from coordinate 10,229 downwards.
AGGCGGCCAAAATCGACGGAGCGGGGATGCTTGGCACTTATTTTCGAGTGGTTCTTCCGATATCTATCCCGGCCTTCATCGTTGCCATTATCTGGGAATTCACTTCGATTTGGAATGACTTCCTCTTCGCAGTCGTCCTCACTGGTCCATCTTCTTGGCCAGTAACCGTAGCGCTCAACAACATCGCGGGAAGCCAGATAGTCCAGTGGAACGTGCAGATGGCTGGCGCACTCATTGCCTCACTTCCGACAGTTCTGGTCTACATAATCCTTGGCCGTTATTTCCTTCGTGGACTTATGTCAGGAGCACTGAAGGGTTAAAAGAATCACACACTGTCTCCTCCAATGCTCAATTCTTCTTCGATACCAGAATGATTTTTATTTCGCGCGCGAATTCAATCTCACCTACAACCAGAGGCCCCCAGCACCCACGAAGACGAACTTGTCATAAAGCTTGATAACGCAGATTCACTCAACGTCTGTCTTATTTTTTGGCAGAACAATTATTTCATGAACATCAAGCCTATGAGCGCTAAAGGAATTAACTGGATCATTACTTTGATATCCGATTGCGAGGCCGCATAGGAGTCGGTATTTCTTTGGTATGTAAAATTCTTTGCGAATTACGTCATCCCAAATATTCACAGCTCCTTGTGCACAGGTTCCTAAACCATGAGCATGCGCCGATAACATTAAGTTTTGCATCATCAAGCCAGCATCAGAAGCAGCATAAATATGAAGACTTTTATGGATATAAACGAATAACTCAACTGGTGCCCCAAAAAATGCATAGTTTTTCCCCCATTGCCTATCTCGGGCTGCACGATCGCCACGTTTGATACCACACAATTCATAGAGCTCTTTGCCAACCCTCTCTGCTCTTGGCCTAAGCTCTGCTACGTAGGGCTTTACAATTGTTCTGTTGCTAGTAGGCAAGCCGTAGCGAGAGTAAAGAAGCCGTAACTTGTTTTTTACTCCCTTGCGCATAATTGCTGACAAGATCGACCAGCGTGATAGGAATTCATTGCTGATCTGATCTCTCACTTTGCCCGTTGCTATTGCTACTTTAAATGGTCTAGTGTTCGACCAACTTGGAGCAGTCAAAGAGTCCGTAAGGATTTGCATCAAAATTTCATGGGGGACAGGTATTGGTAAAAAGTCTCTAGTGGTTCGTCTCGATGCCATGAATTGCGACATCCACTTGGCATCACCTTGACTTGTGTCCATGGCAAGATTCTAATGAGGCGGCTCGTGTAAACGCTGGGGTGCTCTGCCTTGCAAGATAATTCAACCGGGCAGGGTGTGTGAAACGTCGCTTATATCCGTCAAGTGCATCTTTCATTACAAAGTAGGAGCACGCCTCTATTGAGTAAGGCTCGATAGCGAGAAGGAAAAGCTGGAGCAATCCTTACGGGCGCGGCTCTTGGACCAGTCTTCTCATCATGTAGTCCTCTGTATGCATATGTAATTGTCACCGTGCAGCCAGCTTCCTTTGCCGAAGGCTTAGCACTTCTGTTCGCCTACTCGCTCGGGCTTTATGGAACTCTCTTGGCAGTGGCCCTTACTGGTCAGCGATTAATTAAATCGGCGGGCTGGGCTATTAAATCTGAAGGAATCTTCCGACGGAGTTTAGGTTGGGTTTTCATTGCGGTGGGCGTTGTCATTATTGCCGGCTGGGATAAAGATTTACAAACCGGGATTCTGGATAACTCACCAATTCGCCCCTGGGAGATAGATTCAAATTTCATACCGTAGAAAAATTGCGAAATAGAAGAATTCTCTTTACTCGACTTCTCATCAATATAAATTAATGGAAGTCTCGCCGTAGAGATTTGGACCTTTTTACCCTAATACAGATTTGAGATCGCGCCAGATATCCTCAACATTTTCAATTCCAACTGAGAATCGACAGAGCGTCATAGGCACTCCAGCCGCTTCCTCAGCTGGCCAACGAGTTCGACGTTCGATAGAGCTAGCAACTCCGCCAAGGCTTGTTGTATGAGCAATAAGTTTTAAATTACCGAGCATCTCATCTACTTTTGTTGGGGAAGCATCGATTTCAAAAGAAACCATAGAGCCGGCGCCTTTAGGAAGAACCTTTTGAGCAATTGCATATTGTGAATCACCTTCAAGGCCCGGGTAATAAACTGCTTTAACTTTTGGATGAGCTTTTAATCGCTTGGACAGCTCCAGCGCGCTCTCTTCGGATTTATCTATTCGTATTGAGAGTGTTCTGAGTCCGCGGAGCGCTAAATAGGCTTCTAGAGATCCTGGGGTTGCACCGCGATCATGGCGATAGGAATCGATGACGGCAGCGTGTTCTTTACTTTTACAAACTACGATTCCTAGCAATAAATCTAGATGTCCACCGATGGCCTTAGTCGCAGAGTGAAGGACGATGTCGGCACCAAGCGCAATTGGGTGTTGCCGCATTGGAGTGGCAAAGGTTGCATCAGCTACTGAGATTGTGCCATTGGCTTTTGCTGCAGCAGCAATAGCTGGAATATCAGCAACCACCAATGTGGGGTTGGCTATTGACTCCATCCAAACCATGTCAGCGCCTGGGATATTTGCAATAACTTCTTCAGTATTGCCACCATCCACAAAGCGAAGTTTTACTTGTCCGCGTTTACTTAAAATATCAAAGATATTTTTAACGCCGTAGTAAGAGGCACGGGGAAGAACCAATGTTCCACTGGCAGGAATTAACTCTGCTATTGCGCTAGCCGCCGCTAGCCCTGAGGCAAATGAAATTGCGTATCCACCGTCTAATTCGCCAAGGGCGATTTCAAGGGCTGCCCAAACCTCATTGCCATCTCTGGCATATCCAATTAGCGCAGGATGGATGTAAGTACTGCTTAAAGTAATTGGCGTATTCATCGGCGCCGTAGGAACCCGCTCTGGTCGCCCCGCCTGGACAACGACAGTTTCTTCAGACCATTCTTCTTCAATCGGGACGCTTTTTTGGTAAGCCGATTTCTCAAACATTTACTAAGTCTACCTTTTCCAAAATTTCGTGGTAAATACGGGCCATGGCGCAGATTCTTCCAGGGCTTGGCATACTTGGGGAGTCAGGAGCCAACGATGGATTTAAAGACATTCCTTTACAGCGTGATCGCTTTCACGATCCTTGCCGGGTTTAGGGCGTATCAAAAAATGGGTAGCGCCTATCTCAATCCGGATGCCAAGAGTCGAAACCATCGAAGAGCCGAGGATGAATTCTTTCGCTGGTTGATAGTAGTTGCAGTAATCGCAGTAGCCGTTTTCTCTTGGTATGCATGAGCACTCGCTCAATTACAGATTACTCTGCAGCGCTCGATTTTTTGAAGAACGATTGGAAATCATCAACGCTGATTCGCTTTTGGATACCGAAAGAAAAGTTTGTTGAATTATTGATTGATGAATCGGGTGTTTCAATCTGTCGAGAAGATAATGGAAAATTTGTTTTTGCTCTCGGAAAGCGAGCTCCGTTAAGGCTGGAGTGGTCGAAAATTAGTTTTGAACGAAGCTCAAGCTGGTTAAAGGAACTTACAAAGTACGAAAAGAATGAATGGGAAGCCTATTCACTCCATGTGCCAAGCGAGCCGCGCCTTGAGTTAACTGAAGAACCAAAAGATGAAGAGATTGCGGATTTTTTAAAGGAGCACGGCCGCGATCTATCGGTATCTCCAGGTAATCCGGAGATTGTTCGTTGGAGCAGCATTCGAAGTGACTCTGGCGAGCTAGAAGGAGTGGCTGCAATCTGTAAGTGGCAATCTGGTGAGCATGTTGTCGCATCCGTGGTCACAGATAGCGCTCGCCGCAATAAAGGCTTGGGTAAGCACTTAATGAAAGTGGTATCGAAAGAGCTTGCAACGCTTGGAATTAAACAAGTTTGCCTTGGAGTGACAAGTTCTAATTTAGGCGCAGTTAAGCTCTATCAAAACATAGGTTATGAAAAGCTTTTTGATTTCACCTTCATAAATAAAACTTCAAGTTAACCTAAAATACATTTTAGGTAACGATGCTGCTGAGCCTTGAAGTGTATATTACTTGTATGAAAAAACTTTTCGCAGAGTTTTTTGGAACAGCGCTAATCACAACGTCTGTTATTGGTTCTGCTCATATGGCCTCTATTTGGACTAAAGACGGCGCCCTATGGCTTCTAGTCAACATGATCAGCACAGTCGCAGCCCTCTACATTGCCATTAACCTTTTTGCAGAGATAAGCGGCGCTCACTTCAATCCGGTCGTTTCTATGGTGATTCTTTTAAATCGAAAATTAAGGCCTCAGGAATTTATTTTTTATGTGTTTGCCCAACTTATAGGGGCTATCTCTGGTTCATTGATTGCTCAAAGTTTATTTGACCGACCATTACTATCAATTTCGGCTATCGAGCGAAACAGTACCAATCTTCTAGCTGCCGAATTAGTCGCCAGTGCTGGCTTAGTGCTTATTGCAGTAGCGAGTTGGAAAAGAATCGAGACGCAACAACGCGCAACTCTAGTTTCCCTCTGGATTGCTTCTGCATATTTTTTCACCTCTTCAACCTCATTTGCGAATCCTGCAGTATCTCTTGGTCGTATGTTCACGGAGTCACTCGCTGGAATTAGCCCCAACTCACTTCTCTTATTCATTCCCGTCCAGGCATTGGGTGGCTTGGTCGCGTTCGCTATAAACAATTATCTGTCTAAGGAGCGTGCGATTCAGCGATGAGTAAACCAAGTGTGCTTTTTGTATGTGTTCATAATGCCGGTAGATCTCAAATGGCGGCTGGCTTCCTAGAACATTTAGGCGGCCAGAAATTAAATGTTTACTCGGCTGGTAGCGCGCCGAAGGATTCAATTAATCCAATAGCAGTTCAGGCAATGAGAGAAAAGGGAATCGATATTTCTGGGCGTTCTCCAAATGTTCTCACAACCGAATCAGTACAAGCCAGCGATGTAGTCATAACAATGGGGTGCGGAGATGCATGTCCATTCTTTCCTGGAAAGCGATACGAAGATTGGGTTTTGGATGACCCTGCAGGTAAGAGCATTGAAGATGTGAGAAGAATTCGAGATCAAATCGAAGCGAGAGTAAAAAGTCTTCTGCAGGATTTAATCAAGTAAAACGCCACTAGGATTACGACATGAAAGCGTCGCATTTAGACCAAGAGCGATTGCTGGCTCTACAACAGATCGACATCGATCTATTAAAAATTGCACATAAAATCAAAAAGTTTTCGCTAAATTCAAACTTAGAGAGTTTGAATCGAAGCTTAATTGATATAAAGAATCTTCTGATTGCGGCAGAAACGGAGAAAAGCGATATTCAACACGAACTATCTAGATCTGAGATTGATGTCGAGCAAGTTGTTTCAAGAATCGAAAAGGATGAGAAGAGACTTGCTTCGGGAACTGGAACGCCGAAAGAGCTTGAGCAAATTCAACACGAACTAGGAACTCTTGCAAAAAGAAGATCAGAGTTAGAAGAAGTTGAACTTGAAATTATGGTACGAATTGATGATGCGAGTAAGCGAATTACAGATCTACGGAAGCAACTTACTTCTCTTGAAGTAGAACTAACCAAAGTTCAATCCGAACTAGAAATTGAAGTAAGAAATTTGGAATCGGCCAAGCAGAGCAGTCTCACTGCCCGCGAGGCACTTACTCCGCAAATCGAAAAGGAATTACTTACTCTATACGAAAAGATCAGAGGCTCATCTGATGGATTAGGTGCAGCGCAACTAGTCGGAGATAGCTGCGGTGGCTGCCATCTAAAATTAAATGCTGCGGAAATGGAAAAAATTAAGTCTCTTTCTGATGATGAAGTATTTCGTTGCGAGGAATGTCGACGGATATTGATTAGAGTTAAGTAATGGCTCGAAGTCTCACTCTTTTCGCAGATGGCGGTTCCCGAGGCAATCCGGGGCCGGCTGCTTATGGTGCAGTGGTTCTGGAAGAGTCAAAAGTGTTAATCGAATTATCGGAGAAGATTGGTGAAACAACCAACAATGTAGCGGAATACAATGGCTTAATCGCAGGATTGCGAGCAGTAAATGAACTTGATGCAACCGCCCATGTTCATGTGAAGATGGATTCAAAATTAATTGTGGAACAGATGAGTGGAAATTGGAAAATTAAAAATTCGGAGATGAAGCGCTTAGCGATTGAGGCGAAAAATGCCCACCCGACAAACCTAGTTCGATATGAATGGATTCCGAGAGATGTGAATGTTCATGCAGATCGGTTAGTAAATGAGGCCTTAGACGGAATTATTGCTGAGCATAGCGGCCCACTAAGAAGAAATTATTTGACCGAAAGATTGTTGTCGAGCGAAATTCCAACAATGATTCATCTGGTTCGCCATGGACAAACTATTCTGACGCCGCAGCGCAAATTTTCAGGCTCTGGCCCACTTAATCCCGAGCTAATTCCGCCTGGATTGAAAGAGGCAGAGTTGGTCGCAAAAGAAATCGCTCGTATCAAACCTGATGTTCTTGTTTCATCCCCGCTTCTAAGAACCAAGCAGACGGCTGAAGCAATCTCTAAGTTAACGGACCTCGATATTACTTTAGATGAAATGTGGCAAGAATGTGACTTTGGGATGTGGGATGGACTTTCAATTGATGAGGTAAAGGCTGATTATCCTGATGAGTACGCCATGTGGGTCTCTACTTCATCATTCGCTCCTCCGGGAGGTGAGTCTTACGACTCAGCAATGGCGCGCGCTCTTCAAGGGTTACAAGATATTTCTGCTGAATTTCCACATAAGAAAGTCTGTGTAGTTACACATAACGGCATGATAAAGGCGGCGCTTGCGGCCGCTCTCAAAGCCGAGCCAAATGTTATTTTTAATCTTGATGTATCTCCAGCAAGTATTTCTTCTATTTCAATCTGGCCGTCGGATGGTTTGATGGCGATTCGCTCAGTTAATGAGCGTGGACATCTACGATAGGCCAACAGGTTGGCAAGGAGAAGTCTTGAGATCTAGAGCGTTGCGAAGTTTTGCGGTTGCTTGCGGATTAACACTTTTTCTCTCCTCTCAGCCGGTTCAGTTTGCTTGGGCGGAAAAACCGAAGGCAAGTAAGAGTAAGAGCAGTAAACCAGCGGTTCTTAAGCCAACTCCTGGCGGCACTTTAAATTTGCTACTCTCTACACCACACTTTGCCCACCTCGATCCTGCTCGCATCTACCTATCGCGTGATCGCGCTTTTGCCTCATCATTCTTATTTAGAACCCTTTTGACCTATCGACAAGTAGCTGGCGCTAAAGGGACAGAGTTGGTACCTGATCTCGCAACTAATTTAGGTCAAGTATCGAAGGATGCAACTGCCTGGAGCTTTAAATTAAAGAATGGAATTAAGTTTGAGGATGGTAAAGAAATTAGGTGTGAACATATTAAGTACTCAGTCTCACGCGTCTTCGCCCAAGATGTAATAACAGATGGACCCATGCACTTGATTTCACTTCTCGATATACCAATGGATGCTAAAGGCAAGTCGATTTACTCAGGGCCCTATACAAATTCCCTAGAGGGTCTTACAGCTTTTGATAAAGCCGTTACTTGTGCCAAGGATAAGAAAACTATTACTTTTAAGTTAAGTAGACCAGAACCTGATTTCAATTACATGGCCACCTTTGGCTATGTGTCACCGATACAGCCCGAGAAAGACACTCGAGATCTCTATGATCTTAAGCCTGAATCAACCGGCCCTTACAAAATTGCTGAAAATAGCGATATCCAGCTTCGTCTTACAAAGAATAAGTATTGGAGCGCGAAAACTGATCCAAATCGGATTCCAATGCCCAAAGAGGTAATTGTTAAATTTAATATGAGTCGTGAAGCCATTGATCAAGCGATACTTGATGATTCAATCCCTAACGCAATTAGCCTCGTTGAACCGCTTCGCGCCAATCGAGAGAAGTTCCAGGCCACAAAGAAGTTGCGTGCTCGAAATATTATTGCAACGAACAATTACGTGAGATATTTTGCCTTCAATACAAGAGCGATTCCGTGTGTAGAAGCACGTAAAGCCATTTATCTAGCTTGGCCAACCAAAGCCTTGACGGATATCCAAGGTGGCGAGAAATTTGTTGGCACCTATGCAACTGGATCAATAAGTCCGCTACTACACCTTGATTTTGCTCCCACAAAGCAAGTTGGCCCCGGAAGTCCAGAGTTCATCCCCGAAGGTAATTACGAAACAGCCCGAGCCTCTTTAGATCTTGCGAGAAGTGCGTGTCCTTTTGTTGTGAATAAATTAACTAGCACGGGGTTAAGAGTCGATGTTAGAAAGTCAGACGATTTTGGAGCGACTTCAGCGCTGGTCAATGAAGCGCTTGCCAAGATAGGAATACCTGTCATATGGAATGAAATTACTTCTGATTACATCTCAACTGTTCGCCAACCAAGCAAGCAGAGCGATCTTTCGTCGGCTGGTTGGTTTGCAGATTGGCCGAGAGCCTCAGCGGTAATTCCAGAGATTTTTCTAGCAAAGGGGGAGTTCAATCTCACGCAGAATGAGACAGATGAGAAGTACAAGAATTTTGCCGCTAAAGTCGAAAAAGCTCGCAAAACTCTAGATTCAAAAGCTCGAGCAAATCTTTGGAAAGAGTTAGATTTAGATGCTGCTAGATTTTTCTGGCATCTACCGACACACTTTGGCAAGACACAGACAATTTGGGGGTCCTCAGTGCAGAGCGTTGTTATTTGGGATGCTTTCTCCGCTCCTGCCTTTGGAAAGATTTGGATAAAGAAATGACAACAGCCAAACTGATTGATATCCAAGTTAATGGCCATTCCGGCGTTGATTTTCTTAATGCTAACTCTCATGAAGACATTCGAAAAGCCAGTCGCGCTTTAAAGCAGGAAGGCGTTGCGGGCTACCTCGCTTCTCTTATCACAAGCGATTTGAATCAACTAAAAAGAGCCGCACGATTAATTAACGAAGCCATGTCCAATCAAAATGAAGATGAGGCGAAGATTCTCGGTCTACATTTTGAAGGTCCCTGTCTCTCTCATGAGCGCCGCGGTGTTCATACTCCAGAACTCTTACGTAATCCCGACAAAACACTAATCAATGAGATGTTGACAATCCCCAATTTAAAAATGATCACACTCGCCCCCGAGCTTCCTGGCGCCATTGATGCTATTAAAGAGCTAACGAAGAACGGTGTCGTTGTATCACTCGGGCATACCACAGCAGAGCGGCCGGAGGCGGAAGCGGCGTTTAACGCCGGCGCCAAAACTGTCACGCACCTATATAACGGAATGCGAAAAGATGGCGGTTTGGTTGATTTAGTACTCGAAAGAGAAGATATCCAGTTCCAGATGATTATTGACGATGTACATGTCTTACGCGAACTAGTCAAGAAAGCATGCGACAAAGCTTTGCATCGTCTAATCATCACGACTGACTCTGTTGCTGCCGCAGGACTCGGTTCTGGCAAGCATCGTCTCGGCGACATGGAGATCGAGATTCGCGATGGTAGAGCTGAACGAACTGACGGCACTCTTGCTGGTGGAATCGGGAAACTCTCTCGTTCATTAGAAATCTTGGAGGAGATGGGTTATTCAAGAGAGAAAACCCTTTCTAGCGTTACTTCCAGGCCGTTAGAACTGATTAACGCCAAGCTCTAAAACTAAAGTAGAATTCGCCTCGAAGAGTTGCCCGGATCACTGCGTTACTTAAGAGCCTAATTAACTTTTAAGCACCGAGGAAAGTCCGGACTCCAAAGAGCAAAGTGGTGGATAACATCCTCCCGGAGCGATCCGCGGGAATAGTGCAACAGAAAGTAAACCGCCAATAGCAATATTGGTAAGGGTGAAACGGTGGTGTAAGAGACCACCAGTACTGATAGCAATATCAGTAGCTATGCAAACCCCACTTGGAGCAAGACCACGTAGGCCAGCGCTTGAGAACTGCTCGTTCAAGCTGGTGGGTAGGTTGCTTGAATCTGTAAGTAATTACAGATCTAGATGGATGGTGATCTCGCTAGAAATAGCAAGACAGAATCCGGCTTATAGGGCGACTCTTCTATAAATTATTGTTTTTGAACTCTTTGCCTTCTCACCAGGATGGTAGATCCAGTTATTGAGATAACAACTGCAAGTAGAAGGCCGGTGTATTGGGTAAGGGTTATTGCATTTTGCGAATAGGCCACACTACCTAAAACGAATGAAAATTCACCAATTTGACTAATTCCAACACCAAGGTGAAATGGTGTTGCATTCATCTTGCCTAATTTGGCAATTAAAATCGTAGG
>VGAE01000001.1 GCA_016870975.1 Actinomycetota bacterium | reverse complement strand
GTAAGTAATTTATGTATCTCCTGCGAACTCAAAAAAGACTTGCTTTCAACAAGAAGAGCCAAGATTATTTCGCGTCTCGTCGAACTTCTACGTTCTTTAGGCTGCTTCGCAATTCTCTCCATAACAACAATTGTAGGTTATGGGTGGTTACCCTCTTCGTTGTCTTGTGTACGGTTGGAGCGGCGCTTATATGGTTGAAGTTGAGGAGAAGTACAAGGACAGACCATCTATTGACTCCTGGACTTAAGGGCAAATTTCTGGACAAGGAGGTTCTTTTCAGCGCAAAAGATCCGTCTTACTCTATGTCCGGCTTATAGGGCGACTCTTCCAAACGGCTCTCAATATAAGTTCAAGCAGCGGCTAGATTTATCAGATGCCTGAAGCAGGGAAAAGATTCAAACTAATCTGGCCGGCACAATTGGCTTTGATTTATAACGTCGCAATTCTTTTGAGCGTGACTTTAGATCTTTCCTGGGTTCGCACTCGTGCGGCCGGGGGCCAATATTCAAGTTTTCCGATAACGCTGCGCGTTCTTTATCTTTTTATGGCGTTGGGCACGGGTATCTTGATTTTCTATTTAAGAAAATTCATTAGTTCAACTGCTTCAAATCAAGATTTCAAGTTTGCGCGATATTTAGGCTGGTTATTTGCTATTAGCACAATTCTACAATTGATCTCTCGCTCACCTGCTGAGCAGTGGAATGCGATTCCGGCTTCGATCATCGCCTTAACCTTTCTGCTAATTTATAAGAGAAATAATCCCTAGACTTTCTAATAGAGTTTGGCCATGTCCGGCGCAATAGCTTTAGTGGGTTCGGGTGAGTACCTACCCCAAATGATTGAATTAGAGAGATCATTGATCGAAGAGGGAAAACGCAATGGACGTAAAGAAATTTACCTCCAGCTTCCTACCGCTGCCGGACAAGAAAGTACGCATCGACTTGAGTATTGGTCGAACCTAGGAAAGCTGCAAGCCGAACGTTTAGGCATCGAATCCGTAACTTTGCCAATCTTTGATAGGGAGAGTGCAAACGATCCGTCATTTGCCAAGATGTTGGAAAATGCAGCGCTGATTTATTTATCTGGTGGGGATCCTCACTTTTTAGCTGACACTTTGCGCGACACTCTTGCATGGCGAGCCATCGAATCTAATTGGAGTGAAGGGGGCTCCCTTGCTGGTTGCAGCGCCGGGGCGATGGTGCTTGGCTCCGAAGTTCCGCATTTCAGATTGTCTAGAACTCCCTCTGTAGAAGGTTTAGCGCTTGTGCCAAACGTGAGAGTGATTCCACATTTCGATAAATTCTTTAAATGGATTCCAGATAGCTCTGCCAAGTTAATTGTCGATGTGCCCGAGGGAAGAATTTTGATGGGAATAGATGAATTAACAGCGCTAGTGAAATTGAGTAGAGCAGATCAATGGAAAGTCTTTGGAAAATCTAAAGTACACATCCTTAAAGGTGCGAGGCCGCAAGCGCTTTCAGAAGGAGAAGTTTATATATTTGATGAAGGTAGAATTTCGGAGTGACGAGGCTGGCAAAAAGTGCGCCTGTAATTTTTACACTTCTCTGGAGTACCGGCTTTGTCGGCGCAAAGTACATACTTCCTTATGCTGAGCCCTTTGCATTCTTAACTATTCGATATGCCTCTGCAGCTTTAATTCTTTTCTTAATCGCAAAAGTCATTAACGAGCCTCTTCGGATTACTCGTTCTCAGGTATATCAATCAATCAAGGTTGGGTCATTTCTTCAAGTCATCTATATCGGCGGCGTTTTTTATGCGATTTCACTCGGTCTCCCCGCGGGAGTAACCGCAGTTGTAGTGAGTCTTCAACCAATTCTGGTGTCCGTAATTGCCTTTAGACTTTTTGGCGAAGGGCTAGGGTTTAAGAAGATTGCTGGACTAATTCTTGGATTTATCGGAGTTCTACTTCTCTTGCTACCAAAGATTTTTCAAGGTGTTTGGAACTTAGAGTTTTCCAAAGTTGGACTTTTTGCGAGCTGCTTAGCCTTACTAGGTACAACGACAGGCTACCTGCTTCAAAAAAAGGGTGGAAGTGAAATTCCTTTTCTCCCAGGTACCGCGATTCAATTTCTTACCGCGACGATTCTTTTCGCAATCGCGGGGTTGCTTTTTGAAGACTGGAATATTGAGGTCAATCTTCAATTCTTGTTGGCTTTGGCTTGGATTGTCTTCGCGCTATCCATCGGATCGATATTTCTACTCTTTTATTTACTTAAGAACGATAGCACTAGCTCGGTATCAAGCCTTTACTACCTCGTCCCGCCTCTCACCGCGCTCCAAGCTTTCTTTATCTTTGGCGAGCGCATAACTCAGATTGGAATATCAGGAATGGTACTAGCCGGAATCGGTACCTACTTAGTTACTCGAAATAGTGCCAACGCCGGTCATTGATTAAGCTTTAAATTCCAAACATTATCGCCGCAAATTACTGCATCTGAACCGCCATCGATATAGATAGTCTGCCCAGTTACACGGGTATTCTCTTCGCTGGCTAGCCAGATAATTAAATTGGCTATGTTCTCGAATCCTAGGTAACCATGAAGCGGTATAGGCACCACTTTTGCTAGCCCTTCTCGACCTTCCGGTGTAGCGATTATTTCGGTAACCATCGGAGTGCGCACAATTCCGGGAGCTACGGAGTTCATGGGAATTCCGGCCTCAGCCCAATCAATCTTGATGCTTCTCCTCGAATCCATCTACTTAAAACTAATTTTGATGATGAATAGATCACCCCTTCGGACCCATTTTTGCGTCAACTAATTCTTGGGCTCTTGCTAGCGCTGATGTTTCATCTCCACCCAGAAGTTTTTCAACCAGTAAAGAGTCGCAGGGCAACAAGGTTGCCATCGAACTTGTGACAACAACTCTTGGAGATTTACTTTTCCTAAGGGGTAAATTAAAACCCCAAATTAATTAAACTGCGCCAAAAAATTAATTGATGCAGTTTAAGCTACGGGAAGAGCTGATCCAGCATTTGCAATGACCACGTCGATATTTTCCGCAGCTAATTCAAGCGCTTTAGCTATGGCAGTCTCTCGTCCATGTTTCTCGTTTAAATCAGCGAAAACATCAGAATTCTTCAAATCAATTCTGATAACACGATTCCCGAGCAGCTCAAGTTTCTTCTTTGTTGCAAGACTTATTCCAGATCCGGCGCCCGTTATTACATAAGTTCGGTTCATAAATTATCTCTTCAAGAATTCTTTCAAGGCCTTAAACAAACGATCCACATCTTCCCTGGTGGAGTAGGGGGCGAGTCCAGTTCTTACCGCGCCCGCATCACCCAATCCAAGGGCAAGTGAGACTTCATAGGCATAGAAATTTGATGCTGGAGCATTTATCTTCTTGGTGGCAAGGAATTCATAAATAGCTTTGCCGGGAATATTTGCGAAATTAAAGTAGAGAGTCGGAGTTCTTTTTTCGGCATGCCCATAAAGGATTATTCCGGGTAGCGAGGAGAGTTGTTCCTCTAAATATTCAAAGAGTGAAGTTTCGTATTTCTCTAGAGAGTTCATTGATTGGACAATTCGCTCGCGTCTACTTCCTTTTGCTTCGGTATCTAACGCAGCGATGTAATCAATAGCGGCGGTGACGCCAGCCATTAATTCATAGGGAAGTGTTCCGAATTCGAATCGTTCTGGTACTTGCATAGTAGAAGGCCTTAACTTGTCATTTTTTATATCCTCTAACAGCGCAGGATCTGCGACGAGAGAAGCGCAATGTGGGCCGAGGGCTTTGTAAGACGAGAAGCCATAGAAATCGGCAGGCAAAGCTTTAAAATCAATAACAGTGTGTGGCGTTAGGTGGACCCCATCTACAAGAAATAGCGATCCATTAGCTTTAACTGCGCGGCCGATGGCGTAAACATCTGGCCTCGTGCCAAGGGTATTTGCAGCTCCGGTAACAGCTACAATTTTTGTTTTCTTTGATAGCAAATCTGTGACCGCAGAAACTGGAAGTTCTCCAGTCTTCAAATCGACTTCCGCCCACTTTACGGTTGTGGCTTTTGCTTTCGCTGCCTGTATCCAAGGTCTGATATTTGAATCATGATCCAGTCTGGAGACAATAATTTCATCGCCAGCTCTCCAGGTTTTCGCAAGATTTCTAGATAAATCGTAAGTTAACTGGGTCCAGCTACGTCCGTAAATTACCCCTTTTGAGTCACAGTTCAATAAATCTGCAACTGCGCTTCGATATTCAACCACGCACCGATCTGCATTCTGTTCAGAGAGCGTCACAGTTCCGCGATTAGAAGAAGCTTGCGTTAAAGCTTTTGAGAGCGCTTCGCCAACAATTCTTGGGACTTGACTGCCACCAGGGCCATCAAAGAATGCAATCCCAGACTCTAATGAAGGAAAATCTCTACGGATTCGGTTGACATCAAATGCCATGGCTCAACCTGACGTCACTGGATTGAAGCCGCCAGCGGCTCCAAAAAATTTTAAGTTTTCCTCCAGCGAGGTTGTGAGAGATTCGGCTTTAACGAAGCCGTGGGATTCTCCCTCAAAGGCGAAATACTTATGTGTGATTCCCTTCTTAACACAAATATCGCGGAGCCTCTCAGATTGCGAGGGAGGAACTATTGGATCCTCAGTTCCTTGGAAGATTATTAAAGGTGTACTTAATTTTTCAGCGTGAGTAAGCGGTGAGCGCTCTTTATAGAGTTCCGCTTTTTCAGGGAAGGGGCCAATCATGGAATCTAAATAACGAGACTCGAAATCATGGGTATCGGTCGCAAGTGTTGATAGTTCAGCAACGCCATAGTAATCAGCTCCAGCGGCAAAGAGATTGCTATGAATTAAGGAATTAAGAACGGTGAAGCCGCCAGCGCTGCCACCGCTAATAAAAATTTTCTTTGGATCGGCTATTCCCGTATCTACTAAGTACTTCACCGTCGAGAGGACATCTTGATAATCAAGAATTCCCCAATTGCGGTAGAGCAAATGGCGATACTGAGCGCCATAGCCAGTTGACCCTGCATGATTTACATCAGCAATTGTGAATCCGCGTGTAGTCCAATATAGGTAATCAATATCCGCAGCTGCGAAGTTATTGCCCGTTGGGCCACCATGAATAAGAACTAGGAGTGGCGTTGGCCCATCTACTTTCTGCTCTGGATTATGTGCGTGATGCATTATTACTTTGATCTCGTAGTTTGGTGTCGGGATTTCAATCTCCGAAATAGGAGCGGCATATTCCTTGGGAATCGGAAGGGGATTAGGCCTGATCACCTCTCCGATAACCGCTTTCGCAGTATCAACTTCAATCAAAGTTGGGAAAGTGTCGTTACCGGATGCGAAAACCACAGCTCGATTTCCAGCGGCGTGAAAGGTTGCTGCAAAGTATGAATAGTCACTCTCAATATCAGTAAAGCTCTTTCTATCAACATCAACGATTACTAAACGACGTTTATCTACCGCTCCATGTATGGCGACAAATTTTCGCCCCGGAAGGATAGCGACTCCTTGATAACCGAGCTGCCAAGCGGGAAAGCCCCATTCCGAATTTTCTTTGATGATCTGTCCTCGCGCACCGCTAGTACTTACTTTCCAAGGATTCCACCAACCACTTTCTTCATCAATATAAATTAGAGTTTCGGAATCTAGCCACTCCGGTGAAAGAACTGGGTTGGTATCGCTTCCAGCAAGTGCGCGCTTATTTGAGAGTTTGCCAGCCTCAATATCGGCGATAAATAGACGAGTGCCATCCCATGGCATAAATGGATGATCCCAAGAAATCCAACTTAAATATTTGCCGTCGGGCGAAATTCTCGGATGAGCAAAGAACTGATGGCCCTCTATGAGCGTCCTGAATCTTCCGTCATCCAAGACTTCAATCAATTGGCGCTTACAAGTTGAGCCATTCACTTGTTCGCGAACGCACCAGATTCCATTTGGTACCTTGATAAATTCTGCAAAGCGATCTGCGCGATTGGTCTTGGGAGTTATTGGAGCGGGCGCGCTATCTCCAACCTTTAGGTAGATTCGTTGGTCGGTTCGGTTAGAAAAATAGATTCGATAAGAGTCGTTCTCTGCTATTCCAAGATAACTTCGACCGCTCATTTCATGGACGGTATGGCTCGCGCTAAAGGGAGAGTCAATTAGATCTCCGCGCTTTTGGCTAACAATTACGCGACGGCCAGCTTCGCTCGGCCTGGTTTCTACCCACCAAATATCTTCGCCAACAATTTGTGGCCAAGAGACTGATACTCCGGCTTTCGCAACTATCGCTGCGCTGAGGGGAGAGCGCCACTCGCCAGGTTTCATATCGGGAATCTACTGAAAGTTGGCAAGATGTCCCAATGGTCGAATACCGATTTTTAGAGACACTTGCCGATCAACAACTTGGGCGATATCTATTCGACACTGTCTGGCCTGCCTCCAGTGAGGGGACACAAATTGCTCCGAATTTTCTCCAAGCGTTAATGCATAGCGGTTCATATTTATCTGGAGCGTTTATCGGTGGCGAAATCGTGGGAGCGGCTTTTGGGTTTCCAGCAAAAGATGGCGATGGAACTTTCTATATCCACTCACATATGGCAGCAGTACTTCCGAGCCAACAAGATAAAGGTATTGGCCTTGGATTAAAATTGCACCAGAAAGAGTGGGCGAGAAGAGAGGGATATCGCAAAATTAAATGGACATTTGATCCACTTGTTGCGCGAAATGCCTGGCTCAATATTGCAATATTGAAAACTAAGGCAATCAAATACTATGTAAATTTCTATGGGGAAATGGCCGATTCAATAAATGCAGGAGATGCATCAGACCGAATTCTCGTTGAAT
Source organism: Actinomycetota bacterium (assembly GCA_016870975.1). Lineage (GTDB taxonomy): Bacteria > Actinomycetota > Actinomycetes > Nanopelagicales > Nanopelagicaceae > MAG-120802. The sequence goes on along the minus strand of VGAE01000001.1, from coordinate 159,567 downwards.
GGGACGTCACGGAAAGCCCAGTTCTAGCTCCAGAAAGAAATTCAATTGAAGTTGAAATCCCGAGCGAAATTGTCGCGCTTCGCCAGAGTGATATTGAAAGTGCTCGGGCTTGGCGAAAACAAGTTCGCGATGCGCTAAAGCCTAAATTGGACGCCGGTTGGCAGATCGTGGATTTTCAGAAAAATCCAAATGGCAACCCAAAATACATATTGAGTGAGGTTTAAATGAAGATTGAAAAAATTGAATTCATCTACGCAGACTTACCTCTTATTAGACCGTTTCAAACCTCATTTAGCACCCAGAATGTGCGGCATCTGGTTGTAGTTAAGGCTCACACAAATCTTGGAATTGGTTGGTCGGAATGTGTCGCGATGGCCGAGCCCCTTTACTCAAGTGAATATCTCACTGGCTGTGTCGATGTAATAAAGACGTTCTTTCTGCCCGCGTTAAAAGAAGCTGGTGAGTTTGAGGTAGCTGAGATTTTCAAAATTTTGGAACCATTCCTAGGACACCCAATGGCAAAAGCCGCCCTCGAGACTGCCTGTTTGGATGCGCAATTAAAGAGCGAAAACCGTTCCTTTGTGGAATTTTTTGGCGCAACCCGAACCAAAGTTGATTGCGGAGTTTCAGTAGGAATTTCATCGAGTATTGAGAAATTAGAGGAAGAGGTAGCGGGATATATTGCTGAAGGCTACAAACGAATTAAATTAAAGATTAAGCCAGGCTGGGATATCAAGCCAGTAAGTCGCATCAGAGAGTTGTATCCAAATACTTTGATGCAAGTGGATGCCAACCAGGCATATACAAGATCAGATATCGGCCATCTTTTGCAATTAGATCAATTCAATTTACTATTAAATGAACAACCTCTTCACGAGCATGACATAGTCGGGCATGCCAAATTAGCGGCAAAAGCCAAGACCCCTGTCTGCTTAGATGAGTCGATAATTTCCCTTCAAACTGCTCAAGATGCGATTGAATTGAAAGCGACATCGGTGATAAATGTAAAGCCGGGGCGGGTCGGTGGCTATCTTGAATCGAGAGCAATACATGATTACTGCCAGAGCATTAATATTCCAGTTTGGTGCGGCGGAATGTTGGAATCTGGAATTGGTCGGGCTGCGAATGTTGCACTAGCTGCTCTAGATGGTTTTAAGCTGCCCGGCGACACCTCCGCCTCTAATCGATATTACAAGCGGGACATTACTGAGCCGTTCATTATGAAGAATGGTCAGCTGGATGTTCCAGATAAACCAGGTATCGGCGTTGCTGTAGATGAAGAGTTTTTAAATTCAATTGCTCAGAAACGCGATGAGGTAAAGCTCTAACCCATCACGGTTCCGCTAGTAGCGTTTCGATCACGCTTTCTCGAAAATGTTCCAAGATTGATTTCGTGGTTAGTTTTCTCACATTTGTAAACAACCGGAGCATCATCATGTTTGCTGCCGCCTTCGACTTGTTCAATTAGATGAGCCATGATGAATCCAACGCCCGGCGCATTTTTAAATTGATTTCCGCTAGTTCCAATAGCCACATAAAAGCCCGGAACATCAGTCTTGTCATAAATTGGCGTCCAATCGGATGAAACATCGTAAACGCCGACGACTCCTACCGGATTAGAGGGAATCTGAGCGGCAGGGAAGCGTCGAGCAAAGCGATAGCTCTGGGATTCAAAAACCTCTACCGTACGAGTCATATTTACTTGATCAACCTGATCTGGTTCTACCCAGTGCCAGGTATCGCATTCCGGTTCAGTCCCGCCAACCAGGGTAATGCCACCGGGACCTGAACGAACATAAGTTCCTAAATCAAGATCGCCCATGATTGGTCCTGGTAGTAAATCTTTGGGAGATGAAATTTGGTGAACTTCTTGTCGCATCGGCTTCACCTCTACCGTGAAGTCACTTCCGGCGCCAACCATTCGGTTAATCATCGTTGACCAAGGCCCTGCCACATTTACGACAGCATCACACTCCAGGTTTTCAACTCCGGATTGAAGAATTTTCTTAACTTCATTATCAAAGTCAGAGATTGCGACGCTCTTTATTCGACCATCATTATTTTTAGAAATTGCAGTTACTGCTTTACGAAATCGAAAAATAGCTCCCGCTTGTCGAGCGGCTTCAGCAAGATTTTGAGCCGCCAAAAGTGGATCACTTACGTAACCACCAACTGGAGTGAAAATTCCACCCAATTCCTCAGTTGCTGGTTCCCAGAATTCATCTGATTTAACCGGTTTATTTGGCCAGTATCTTCCGGCATCAATTCCTGGCATCCGAACCTTTAACGTGTTTGAATCCCAGATTTCATAAGGAATTTCTGCTTGATCAAAAAGTCGCATCGTTCGCTCATTGGAAAGAACTGGAACATCTAACATCACATATCCGCGATCCATAAGCTCGGCATAGTGGTTCTGCGAATTGGGCCGATCACCATCAATTAGCGACCTCCAGTCTTTCCATAAGAAGTATGACTCCCAAGAAAGTGCAACTGCATCAAAAGTCGAGTAATTGAATCGGACGACAGCGCTAGAGGCGCTAGTTGAACCCATTCCAGCGGCAGAATTGCGGTCGATAACAATGACCTCGTGGCCCCGTCTTGTTAACTGGAGGGCGATGGAAGAACCAATAACTCCAGCGCCAATTACGACAACGCGCATTGGCGTATTGAATCAGAAGCTCACATATGGCGAGTAGAGTTGTGGCCATGTGTAGCCGCGTGATCTGTGAGAAATGTGGCAAGTACACCTATCGCGGATGTGGCGAACACCTTGATACTGCTTTCGCTGGATTGACTCAAGATCAGATATGTAGTTGTTAAGCGAACTGACACGATTCCAGTAACTACTATTAAAGTGAGCGAATGAGCGCAATTTCAGTTTCAGGATTGACCAAACGTTATGGTGACTTGGTAGCGGTAAATGGGGCAACATTTGAAGTACCGCTCGGCACTATCTGTGGTTTTGTCGGCCCAAATGGCTCAGGTAAAACAACCACGATTCGCGTACTGTTAAGTCTTATTGAGCCGACTTCTGGAAGCGGCCAGATTTTGGATGAACCAATTTCGCACCCCGAGCGATATCTCTCCAAAGTTGGAGCGATGATTGAGGGACCGGCTTTTTATCCGGCGCTTTCGGGAGCTGAAAACCTAAAGGTGCTTGCGACCTTAGGTGGATATTCGCATGACCGAGTTCCAGAGCTAATTGATCTAGTTGGCTTATCTGGTCGTGGCGGAGATAAGTACAAGACTTACTCGCTTGGAATGAAACAGCGACTAGGAATTGCAGCAGCGCTACTTCCTAATCCAAAACTCTTGATTTTAGATGAGCCAACTAATGGTCTCGATCCCGCTGGAATTCAAGAGATTAGAGATCTGCTCTCAAATTTAGCAAAGCAAGGCGTTACCGTTTTTGTCTCTTCACATTTACTTTCCGAAATTGAGATGATTTCTGAGTACCTAGTTATGTTGAGCAAAGGCGAAGTTATTTTCTTTGGCAAGACAATAGATTTATTACATCGATCTCGGCCCATAATTGTTGCTCGCCCAGCTTCAGCTTCAGATCTAATCAAACTTAAGAATTTAGTCGATGCCGCGGGCCACCCAGCTGTTATAGACGGCGATTTGCTTAGAGTATATGCTGGTGAAGATTGGAGCGCCGACTTGAATCGTTTAGCATTCGAAAATAACATTTTATTGCGCCAACTGACTCCGGTAAGGCCAAATCTGGAAGAGACCTTCTTCGAAATGACGGAGGAGAATTGAAGATATTTCTCGCCGAATGGCGAAAATTGCGCCGGCCAACTCTCTTTTTAGGAAGTATGGGTGCGGTAATCGCCGTCACAGCGCTAATCGTTTCTCTACTCTTTCTATTAATTGATTCTGATACTGGTAATGCTGAACGCGGTATGCGAATAACGCGTGAGGTGCTTGCACTCTCATCTGGAATAACGATTGGTTTTAGTAACTCGGCTGGATTACTTGGTCTGGTGGCTCTCTGTGTATTCGCCGCCCAAACTGCACAGGAATACACATACGGAACTCTCCGCAACCTCTTGGTAAGAGAGCCGAGGCGAATTCGCCTTCTTGTCGGTAAGTATTTATCAATGTCTATCTTCGCGTTGATTAGCGTAATTATTAGCGCAATTACGAGCGTGGCTCTCGCCTTTGCCCTCTCTGGAACGGCAAAGGTAGAAACTGCAGCTTGGCAGACTGCTCAAGCTCGAATGGATTTATTAGAAACTTTTGGAAATGTACTTATCTCAACAATCGGCTATGGAACGATCGGAATGGTCCTAGGTTTAATTCTGCGTTCACCAATTAGCTCTATCTCTATTGGAGTCGGTTGGCTCTTAGTGGTCGAATCAATCGTCTCAATCGCTTGGCGCCCGTCGGCTGATTGGATGCCAGGCTCGCTACTTGGGGTCGTAGCCGCCGGAGGTTCGCCGCTCGGGGTAGCTGAGTCACTTACCTACACCGAGGCGCTAATCCGGGTAAGCACCCTGCTATTAGTGGCGGCGCTGGCCTCAGGGTTAACTTTCCGCCGACGCGATGTCGCCTCTTAATTATTAGTTGAAGATTCAACTATCTTAAGGTAGGTTACAGCCATGAAGATCCAATTCGGACTCGACACCTTCGGCGATATGCAACACGACTACTCCAGTGCGTTTATTGGCGCTGGCCAGCCGCTTAGAAATGTTATTGCCCAAGGAGTCTTAGCCGATTAACTTGGACTTGATCATTTAGATGTCGGCGAACATCACCGAGATGACTTTGCGGTTTCAGCTCCAGATGTAGTGCTTGCCGGTCTGGCTACCGTAACGAAGAAAACTGGTCTGGGGACTGGTGTAACTGTTCTATCCAGCGATGACCCAATTCGGGCTTATCAAAGATTCGCCTTAATTGATGCTCTTTCAAATGGTCGCGCCGAAATAACTTCAGGCCGTCGCTCCTTTATTGAATCTTTCCCGTTGTTCGGATACGAGCTATCTGATTATGGAGTTTTGTTTGAGGAGAAGTTGCAACTTTTAGCGGAGGCTTTGAAAGAGCGACCAGTAACTTGGTCCGGCACAACTCGAGAACCACTTTCCAATCAAGAGAACTATCTAAAAACTGAACGCGGATCTATCCCGCTACGAATTAGAGTTGGCGGCACACCTGAATCGGTAGTTCGCGCAGCTCGCGTCGGCGCACATCTAGCACTCGCGATTATTGGTGGAGATCCGGCTCGCTTTAAACCATTTGCAGATCTTTACGCCAGGGCGATGGCCGAATTTGGCAAAGAGAAATTGACTATTTCAATTCATTGACCGGGTCATATCAGCGATAGCGATGAAGTTGCTATTGAAGAGCAGTGGCCACACTACTACGCCATGTTCGGACGAATTGGCCGTGAACGTGGTTGGGTCCGACCACGAAAGAGCACTATTTAAATGAAGTTCGCCATGGCTCCCTTTATGTTGGAAGCCCGGAAACTGTCGCCCAAAAGATTGCGTACGCAATTGATTCTGTTGGCGCGGATCGATTTGATTTCAAATATGCAAATGGCCCGCTGCCTCAAGCGAAATTGATGAAATCTATTGAGCTCTATGCGACAAAAGTTGTTCCTAGAGTTCGAGAGATTCTTGCCGAGCGCCTGGCCTCAGTTCTGGCCTCGAAGTAATTGAAGCGGCCAAGCGACTTCTGCACCTAGTAATTTTGCAGCGGCTAACGGCCATCTCGGGTTACGCAACATCTCTCTAGCCATCATCACCGCATCTGCTTTTCCGGAGGCGACAATCTCCTCAGCTTGAAGCGCATCGGTAATTAGACCGACTGCTGCGGTAAGAATCTTCGCCTCATTTTTAATTCGGTCAGAGAATGGCACCTGATATCCAGGGCCAACCGGCACTGGGGCGCCCGAACTAGTTCCTCCAGAAGATACATCGACTAAATCAACACCGAGATCCTTCAACTCTTTGGCTAGCAAAATTGATTCTTCGATACTCCAACCACCTTCGAGCCAATCAGATGCTGAGATTCTTAGAAAAAGTGGCATTGAATCCGGAATATTGGCTCTTACCGATTTCGTAATCTCTCTCAAGAAGCGAGTGCGATTTTCAAAACTGCCACCGAATTCATCGGTACGGATATTTGAAATCGGGGAGAGGAATTGATGAATCAAATATCCATGAGCGCCATGAATTTCAACTAAGTCAAAACCGGCAGATATTGCACGTTTAGCGGCATTTCCAAATGAAATTATTAACTTATCAATCTCTGAAATCGTTAGCGCCCGAGGCGTCGGATATTTTCCGCCAAAAGAAATGGCACTTGGCGCTAAACATTCCCAGCCACCTTCTTGCAAAGTGGCCATGGGTCGCTCACTCCACGGTGGCAAGCAAGAACCTTTTCTTCCAGCGTGCGCTAATTGAATTCCTATTTTTGTTCCCATGGAATGAGCGAATTCCACGATTGGGATTAGTCGGTCTCGTTGTTTTTCATTCCAGATCCCAAGACATTGAGTTGAAATTCTTCCTTCAGGAACTACGCCAGTCGCTTCCATCACGATCAAGCCAGCTCCGCCTGTTGCAAAGGAGCCGATGTGGACATCATGCCAATTCGTGGCAACGCCTTCGTGTGCCGAGTATTGGCACATCGGACTTACCCAAGCGCGGTTTTGCATGGTGATACCGCGTACAGTCAAGGGCGAGAAGAGATAAGACATGCGATAAAGCCTAAGCCCTTTTTGGCATAGTTAGCACATGAAACGGCGAATCTATCCGCTCCGGGATTTCCTTCAGAATGAGAGCTCTTCGGGCACCGTTCTTGTCATAGCGGCTCTCTTAGGAATGGTAATTGCAAATACATCTCTCGCCGACCAATATTTCTCTATTTTGGATTATTCATTTGAGATTGATTTTCCTGGAATTTTCATCTCTCTAACAGTTCTTAAGTTAATCAACTATGCCTTTATGACTTTATTCTTCTTTGTTGTCGGACTTGAAATTAAACGCGAACTCACTTCAGGACATCTCTCGAGTTTTAAGAGCGCACTTGCGCCATTTATCGCAGCGCTCGGCGGTATGGCCTTTCCGGCAGTGATCTATCTGATTTTTGCTGGAGATATTGCTCCCTCAGGTTGGGCAATTCCTGTTGCAACCGATATTGCGCTGGCAGTTGGTCTAATGGCGATTATCGGAGCCCAGGCTGGCGCCGGCTTGCGAGCTTTCCTGCTTGCGTTAGCTGTTATGGATGACATTGCCGCGATTTTGATAATCGCCGTTGTTTATTCAACCGGAGTAGTTATTTCCTGGGGCGCAGGTGCTTTCGTGGCGATAGTTGCGACCTTCCTTCTCCAGAAGTTCCGAGCGCGCAGCCCCTGGTTTTACCTACCCGCAGGAGCCTTACTCTGGTATAGCCTTTATCGCGCTGGGTTACACCCAACTCTTGCCGGAGTCATTATGGGGTTATTGACGCCCGCCATTAATTCAGAGAATAGCAAGTTGGAAGATGGCGAAGATGGCCGTCTTACAGCCGTAGAAGTTTTGGAATCTAGATTGCATCCGTTATCAAGTTTCTTGGTGGTTCCCCTATTTGCCTTTAGCAATTCCGGGGTTGCACTTTCTAGTGATGTAATCGGAACCGCTCTGAGTTCGCCGATTGCCTGGGGAATTTTCTTTGGTTTGGTCGTAGGTAAACCACTTGGAATTTTTGCTACCTCTAAACTATTCGCATCGCGCGGACTAATCGATTTGCCTGAGAAAACCTCGGCCCCCGCTCTCATTGCCACTGGAAGCGTTGCCGGAATCGGGTTTACCGTTGCAATTTTCATAGCAAAACTAGCCTTTGATGATCGCGCTCTTCAAGATATCGCAGTTATGGCTGTGATTTTAGGATCAGCAGTTAGTGCAATACTGGCACTGGTGCTATTTAAAATTACTAAACGTTAATTCTTACTTACCCAGCCCCAAACCAATTCAGCTCCAGAGTGGCCAGACAATGCAACGTAAACAAGTGAGATGAGTGCCGCTAAAACTAAGAGAATTGAGACCGATCTTCTAATGGCCGGTGAACCAATATTTGCGCCCTCTCGATCCATGCGCCAACGGATGTAAATAAGAGCTACTAGCGGAATACTGATAAATGGCGTCAAATTTCCCCAGTTTTGATGGCGCTCAATCTCAACGCCAACGATTTCTTGCAATTTTTCACCGCTCCATCTCGCCGCAAAAAGCGAAATCAATCCAAGAATCGATACACCCAGCACCAACTTGCCATATCGTCTAGAGAAGCTAGGCAGGTATGACATGACCAGCGCTGCCAGGGCTGCAGCTGGCATAAGAATGACGGCCGCGTGAACAACCAAGGGATGAATAGGTAAGCCAAAAATCATTGGCGAATCATACTGATATGCAATCAGCTTTTCCTCTCGTTGTATTTTGCAAGAAATGACTCTTTAAACTCCGGGAAATTGCCGCTCTCAAGAGCAGACCGCATTCTGGCTACCAAGTCAACGATAAATGAAACATTATGAATAGTGGCAAGGGTCGGACCCAGAATTTCTTTGCTTCGAAATAGATGATTCAGATATGCGCACGAGTAATTCCTGCAGGTATAACATTGACAAGAATCATCAATTGGAGAGAAATCTTTGCGATAGGCGCCGCCCGAGACATTAAATCGTCCGGTAGTTGAATAAACAGCGCTTGTCCTTGCCTCTCGCGTCGGCGCCACACAATCAAAGGTATCTGCGCCATTTTCAACACCTTCAAATAAATCAGTCGGCTCTCCGATTCCGAGGAGATGTCGTGGTTTTGATTCTGGAAGTTCATCAACCACCCACCCAACGATCTCGCCGAGCCTAGATTTCTCAATGGCGCCACCAATTCCAAAACCATCAAATTCGATCCCGCTGCTCGACATCGTTCCCAGGTCACGAGCTGCTTTCTTTCGTAAGTCTTCGTGATGCGCTCCTTGTAATACCCCAAAAAGGGCCTGGTAGGGGCGTTCCATACGTTCTTTCGTCAGTCGATCATGTTCATCGAGACAACGCAGCGCCCAGCGTCGTGTCCGTTCCAACGAGCCCTCTTGGTAGCGCTTATCGTGATAGAGCGTAGTTAATTCATCGAAGGCGAAGATGATATCGGCGCCAATTTCATGTTGAACCTGCATTGAGATTTCTGGGGTGAAGCGGTGGCTAGAACCATCTAAATGGGATTTGAAGGTGACGCCCTCCTCATCAACTTCCGAGAGCCGCTCCTTGCTTGAAGTGAAAGGTTCATCGACGCCATCACCTTGCATATCGATAACTTTTTTGAATCCAGCGCCAAGTGACATAACTTGAAAGCCACCGCTATCGGTAAAGGTAGGACCGGGCCAATTCATGAACTTGCCTAATCCGCCGGCCTCACCAATTGTCTGAGATCCCGGTTGAAGATAAAGGTGATAGGCATTGGCAAGTACAGCTTGGGCGCCGAGAGATGAGATGGAATCTGGCAGAGTTGATTTAACAGTTGCTTTTGTACCAACTGGAATAAATGCTGGCGTTTGAATTGGACCATGTGGAGTTTCAATTACCCCAGTTCGAGCACGGCCATTCTCACCTTTGTGAGAAATTTTGAAGTTAAAACTCATGAGATTTTTCGACCCAGTTTTGCAGTAAGCCAAATAAATAATGGAACTGCGATCAACGAGAGAATTGCTGCCGAAATCCAATTGACGGCTGGAGTTGTCCAGATACTTACGGAGGGAAGCGCTGAGTCTGCGCTAGAAACCAAGAGAGATGCCATAATGTTATTTGCCGCATGAGCTCCAAGAGCAATCCCAATTGACTGATCTCGCATACTGACCCAGGCGAACATAAATCCACTGGCTCCATAACCCAAGATCGCAAAGAATAACTCACCATTTACCTCTGGGTTTGAGAGATGGGGAAGTGCAAATAGGGCCCCGCCAATAAGCGAGACCAACGAGGTTGATCGTCTCCCGTTTTCCAAACGCTGCTGAATCCAACCTCGAAAAAATACTTCTTCAGCGCTGGTCTGGATTGGAATTAAAGTAAATGCGATAAACAGGTAGGGAAGAAACTTGGAAACTTCAAAATTGAATTTGTAATTCTCTGGATTGAAGATCAGGTCTGGGGCGCCTGAAATAAGTATGAGGATCGCCATGGCGATCGCGCCTACTAATACCTCGCGGGAGAGCTTCCTATAGTTTCTCGTGAAGAGGGTACGGATAGGCAGGCGCAGCAGGAACCGATGGAGAGCGATAACGGCAATTAGAAGGGGGGCAAAGGAGATCAAGATTGTGGTCGCGGTCTGCCAAGGCGCGTAACCGTCGAGTATGGCTCGGCTTTTCGCGCTTTTGACCGCAAGGGCGTCAAGATCGATATTAAATCGATCAGCAGTTATTCCGGTCAGGATTGAACCAAAGAGAGCCCAAGAGATAAGAATTAAGAAGGTCCCGAAAATCCATCTAGGTAGCCTGGGCCGAAGGAGCTGCGGATTTGAAATCTCTGCCATAAATCACCCAAGCCTTCCATATCTAGGATGAGCCTAACTGAAGTGGCGCATCACTATTTTTTGTCGGTAGTTCAACTTTCAACTAATTCGATTTTCGCGTACCCTTCACATATGGCGGGAAAAAACGGTCAACCTCGTTGGCTCAATGATCGCGAGATGCGCGCCTGGCGCTCTTACATCATCGCCTCAAGAAGGCTTTTGGAAGCCTTTGAGAGCGACCTTGATGGCCACGACCTATCTATGGCTGATTATGAAGTTATGGCTCAATTGTCTGAGGCTCCAAATCGCCGCATGAGAATGAGTGAACTTGCCGAATTAGCAATGATTTCGAAATCACGGCTCTCACATCGGATGAAGGTTATGGAGAAGGCTGGATGGTTAAAGCGCGAGGAGTGCTCTGAGGATCGAAGAGGTTATTGGGCGGTAATGACAGAGAAGGGGTATCGAGCAATTGTCGCTGCTGCACCCGATCATGTCGCCAGCGTCCGCCACCGATTCATTGATCAACTAACGGGCAAGGAACAAGAGAATCTCACTTCAACTTTTGAGAGCCTTACTAAAGAACTGCGAATTCAATTCATAAAACAAAGTAAGCAATAAAAAAAGCCCGGCGCATATGCAGCCGGGCTTTCTCTGTAATTCTGGTGCTAAATTACTTAGCAGCCTTCTTGCGACGACGACGCTTTGGAGCTGACTTAGCAGCCTTCTTACGACGACGACGCTTTGGAGCTGACTTAGCAGCCTTCTTACGACGACGACGCTTTGGAGCAGCCTTAGCTGCTGCCTTCTTACGGCGACGACGCTTTGGAGCAGCCTTAGCTGCTGCCTTCTTACGACGTTTTGCCACGTAGTTTCCTTTCAGAATGGTCCGGATCCGTCACCGAACCGCTTCAAGGGAAATCGTGTCAGTTATTCGGCCAACTTTCCACTATTTTGAAGTTATTTCCGGGCCTGCGTGTCGCGATTTACTTTTAATAAATCATCTGATTTTTGTCAATTAATACCTCTGAAAACCTTATTTTTACGCATAAATATCGCGATTTTAAAAATCTACCAAATTATGAGGAGTAAGTTACCCGTAGGTAAGTTTGAGTAGGCAGGAAAAATATTTTGCTATTTTTCGCGATTTTTACGAATTTTTGCCTCTTGGACGGCGAATTCGTTCTTATTAACGTCATAGTTCCGAAAGGCTGGCATAACTGAGGCAATCGCAATTACAAAACCAATGCACATCAAACCGCCTCCGACAACAGAAATTCGAAGTGATGTAAGCGCCGCCATGCCGCCGGCCCTCGCTTGACCTCCAAGAGGTCCCAAAAGATAAGAGAGCATCTCTATTCCAGCTAATCGACCTCGTAGTTCATCTGGAATCGATTGATTCCAAATGAAACCGCGGAAGAGCGCACTCACTTGATCAAATGCGCCTGCAATAACCAGGCATAAGATCACCACTAAAAGTGAATTTGAGGTGCCGGCAAATGCAATTGCGACCCCCCAACCAAGAGCTCCGAAAACTACCGCTCTTCCATGTTTCGGATAGTGGCGCATCCAGCCGCTAAAAATGGTGACCAGTACTGCGCCTGCGGTAATAGAAGAATAAAAAAGTCCGAGCGCCCGGGGCGCGCCAATCTCATCAGCCCAAAATGGAAAGAGCGCCATCGGCATCGCCAGAAACATGGCGGCTAAATCAACAAAATATGTGCCTAGTAAATCCTTACGGCTAAAGGCGTATCGGATTCCCTTAACCAGGCTCTGAATCGACGGGGCAGTTCGTGCAATTAGCGGCGGCACGCTTTTGATTTGAGTCAATAATGAAAGTGAAATTGCGAAGGTTAAGCAATCGACAAGATAACCGGCACCTGCGCCATAGCTAGCCACCAATAATCCGCCAACCGAGGGGCCGACAATGCCGCCGAATTGCCAACGCAAACTCATCAATGCGCTTGCGCTAGGCAGATCATCATGGCTAACCAATCTGGGAAGGATCGCTTCCTGGCTTGGCCGCTTTAACCCGCTCAAAGCAGCGAAAATCGCTGCAATTACAAAGAGCAAGATAACGCTGGGATTTTCTCGACGCGCATTAAGAAAAAGAATTAAGGTGGCAATGAGAGTACCGAATTCGGTAAACCATATCATCTTTTTTCGATCAACATGATCAGCAAGCACACCACCATAGAGACCGAAAATCGTCAGCGGAATAATCTCGACAATTCCAATTAAGCCGACCGCCCAGAATGAGTTAGTAAGTTCCTTAACCTGAAAAGGTAGAGCAACAAAGGTAATCATCGAGCCGAAATATGAGAAGAGCCCGGCCGTGAAAATTATTCGGAAGTCGCGATACTTTTTTAACGGGGATAGATCCATCGCGAGTCGAGCCATAGCCCGAAAAGTCTAGTCAGTGAAAAGTCTCGCCCTCGCTCGGGAATTTGCCGGAGGCGACATCCTCACGCCACTCCTGCGCAGCATCAACCATCTCTTTTCGCAAATTGCGATAAGCCCGGGCAAATTTGGGCCGGCTCGGCGTCATGCCCATTAAGTCCGTCCAAACTAGAACTTGAGCATCGCAATTGATTCCGGCGCCAATTCCAATAGTTGGTATCGAGAGGGCCGCCGTGATCTGCGCCGCCAGTTCCGCCGGGATAAGTTCCAGAACTATTGCAAAAGAACCAGCAGCTTCGAGAGCTTTAGCATCCTCTATCAATCGGTCGCCGCTCTCTCCGCGACCCTGCACTTTAAATCCTCCAAGAGCGTTGACGGATTGGGGTGTCATTCCGAGATGGCCCATGACTGGAATGCCATATTTGACGAGGGCTTTAACTTGTTCAATTACTCGAACTCCACCCTCAAGTTTTACTGCTTGTGCTTTTCCTTCCTTCAAGAAACGTATCCCAGTTGCGAGCGCTTGTTCACCATTAATTTCGTAAGAGCCAAAAGGCAGATCGGCTACGATCAAAGCCTGGCTAGACCCGCGAACGACAGCCCTGGTCAATGGAATCAATTCATCTACGGTGACCGGGACGGTGTTCTCTTCGCCTAAGAAGTTATTGCCGGCGCTATCACCAACAAGGAGAACTGGAATTCCGGCTTCATCAAAGATTGATGCGGTCACGCTGTCATACGAGGTGATGACTGACCACTTCTTGCCCGCATGCTTCCAGGCCGCTAAATCGGCAAGAGTAAAACGCTTCATTTTTTCCTTCCTCGAAGCCATAAGGTCCCCGGGAGATTCGTGGAAAGTCTATAGGTACTCTTGAACCGTGCCTATCTCTCGCCAAACCAAATTAAGGATTGCGGCTGCTCAGTTAAATCTGCTGGTGGGGGATATAACAGGAAACTCTGCAAAAGTTCTCGAGTCTGCAATAAGGGCTAAGAAAGTCGGCGCTCAGGTAGTCGTGTTTCCAGAGATGGTAATTACCGGTTACCCAATCGAAGATCTGGCGCTACGACCGGCCATCAGCAAGGCTGCGAAGGAAGAAGTCGAAAAGTTAGCTAGTAATTTAGACAAAAATAATTGCGGCGACCTGTTGGCCGTTGTTGGTTATCTAGATAGAGAAACCAAACCTTTAAATGCAGTTGCGCTTTTGTACGGCGGAAAAATTGTCGCACGGTATGTAAAGCGCCACCTGCCAAACTATGGTGTTTTTGATGAGTTTCGAAACTTTGCTCCCGGAAGTGGGACTTTGATTGTTCGCTACATGGGCGTGGATATCGCAGTCGCTATCTGTGAAGATATTTGGCGGGATGAGGGTCCCATGGCCGAATTGGCCGCTAGAACCCCGGGAATCCTCTTGGTTCCAAATGGCAGTCCATTTGAACGCTCTAAAGATGATTTACGTCTAGAACTGCTACGGAAACGTTGCCAGCAAATTAAAGCTCCAATCGCGTATGTCAACATGGTTGGTGGGCAAGATGATTTAGTTTTCGATGGCGATTCCATAGTTATCGATAAAGTCGGTGTTGTAGTCAGTCGAGCAAAGCAGTTCCAAGAAGAGCTGATGATCTCTGAATTAACTGTTGATATCACTTCGGCAAAGCCGGATTTGGTTATCAGCGATGACGTGAAATCCCTTAGCGGCGAAGTAAGAAATGAAATTACCAATCGGCTATCGGATGAAGAGGAAATTTGGCAAGCCTTGGTACTTGGATTAAAGGACTATATATTTAAAAATCAACTCAAGAGTGTCGTGCTTGGTTTATCTGGCGGAATTGACTCTTCGTTAGTTGCAACCATAGCCGTTGACGCCCTCGGCAGAGAGAATGTCTTTGGGGTATTAATGCCAAGTAAATATTCATCCGAGCACTCACTCTCTGATGCCGAAGAATTAGCCGACAATTTAGGTATTTCGATTCGAAAGATTTCAATCGAACCTGCCATCGAATCATTTAAAAAAATGACTGAACTCAAAAGTTTAGCCGAAGAAAATATCCAGGCTCGAGTTAGAGGATCGCTCTTGATGGGTATATCGAATCAAGAGGGACATTTGGTCTTAGCTACCGGAAATAAATCTGAGCTAGCCGTCGGATACTCAACTCTCTACGGAGATGCTGTGGGTGGCTTCGCTCCGATTAAGGATTTATTCAAAGTGGATGTCTGGAAATTGGCAAAATGGCGAAATCAAGTTGCGCAAGTAGAAGGTGAGAAGTCGCCAATACCCAAAAATTCAATCTCCAAGGAACCAAGCGCGGAACTCAGACCGGGTCAACGAGATCGTGACTCTCTTCCTGAATACGAAACGTTGGATCAAATTCTGGAGATTTATGTTGATGAAGGTGGCGACGCTGAATCAATCATCAAACGTGGTTTTCCACGCGAACTGGTCGAAAGCGTGATTAGCCTTGTTGATAAAGCGGAATACAAACGCCGCCAATATCCGCCCGGGACTAAAGTGAGTCGCATTGCATTTGGAAAGGACCGTCGCCTCCCAATGACATCTGGTTGGCGAAAACGCTCTTAATGCAAATCATTCGCGAGTAGCGATTTTTCCCCCACGATGTAAAATTCAGCAATGACCTTGATTTCAAATTGGCACTTTATAAAGCGCCGGGTAATCGATTTCGGTCGTGTTGATATTTGTTGCTGTCTCTAAATTTCTCGCAGCAAAGTAATAATCCCAGAATTCAAAATATAAGGAGAAATCATGAAGGTTTATAACAATATCACAGAGATTTATGGAAATACCCCATTAGTTAGATTGAATCGAATTACCGATGGCGCCAAGGCAAATGTTCTTGCCAAATTAGAGTTTTATAACCCCACAAGCACCGTGAAGGACCGGATTGGAATCGCCATGATTGACGCAGCTGAAAAGAGCGGCCAACTAAAACCAGGCGGAACAATCGTGGAGGCAACTTCCGGAAATACTGGCATCGCACTCGCGATGGTGGGGGCAGCTCGAGGATACAAAACAATTCTCACCATGCCAGATTCGATGTCAAAAGAGCGCCGTGCGCTACTCCGCGCTTTTGGTGCAGAACTAATTCTTACTCCGGCATCGGAAGGCATGAAAGGTTGCGTGGCCAAGGCCGAGGAACTCGGAAAAAATGGCGCGGTCATGGTTCGCCAATTTGAAAATGAAGCCAATCCCGAGATTCACCGTAAAACTACGGCTGAAGAAATTTGGCGTGACACCGATGGAACAGTTGACGCAGTTGTTGCCGGTAGCGGTACTGGTGGAACCATTACCGGAATTGGGCAGGTTCTAAAGGAGCGCAAGCCAGGTTTGAAGATGTTTGTTGTTGAACCGGCCGCTTCACCTTTACTAAGTGGTGGTGCAGCAGGAGGACACCCAATCCAAGGAATTGGGCCAAACTTTATTCCGCCAATTCTCGATACCAAGATTTATGACGAAGTTATCGATGTACAAGCCGATGATGCGGTCGCATTTGCTCGACGCGCAGCCGCTGAAGAGGGAATCCTCGCTGGAATTTCATCAGGTGCGGCACTTTGGGCGGCAGCCCAAGTTGCCAAGCGAGATGAATTTGCTGGCAAAACGATTGTTGTAATTGTTCCATCATTTGGCGAGAGATATCTATCAACAATTCTCTATAAAGATTTGATGGATTAATGATCAATCGAATCTTTGAAGATATCAACAATGCTCTAACGCGAGATCCCTCTGCTCGGAATCGACTCGAAGTAGCTCTGACATTCCCGGGTCTACACGCAGTTTGGGGTTATCGAATTGCGCATTTTCTTTGGAGAGCTCGATTTAAGTTGCTGGCTCGAATTTACTCAAACTGGATAAGAGCAGTTACTGGAATTGAAATACATCCAGGAGCACGAATTGGAAGAAGGTTTTTCATCGACCATGGAATGGGCGTTGTTATCGGGGAAACGGCAATTGTTGGTGATGATGTCATGATCTATCACGATGTCACTCTGGGCTCTAGAACTTTCACAAAAGAAAAACGTCATCCAACTATTGGAAATGGCGTAGTCATCGGATCTGGCGCCAGGGTTATAGGGAATATAACCGTCGGCGCTGGGGCTCGAATAAGCGCAAATAGAGTTGTTGTGCGGGATGTTGCCGCAAAAACCAATCAAGACGAGAGTGAAAATTTCGTTATTTGAAGATTTAACATTGCCGTAACGAGGCTCGGGCATTATCAGGCCATGATTCCCCGCGATGAAGCGCAACTAAAACAGCAAGAATTTGTACTTCGAACACTTGAAGAACGAAATATTCGGTTTGTTTATCTCTGGTTTACCGATGTCTTGGGATATTTGAAGTCAGTTGCGATCGCCCCTCCGGAATTAGAGACTGCCTTCACCGAAGGTATTGGCTTTGATGGTTCAGCAATTGAAGGATTCGCAAGATTTACCGAATCGGATATGTTGGCAAAGCCAGACCCGGCAACTTTCTCCATTCTGCCCTGGCGAGCAGATAGACCGGAAGCAGCTCGAATCTTCGCTGATATCTTGATGCCAGATGGCACACCTTCTCCTGCAGATCCCAGAAATGTTCTAAAGAAAACTTTGGATAGAGCGGCGCGACTTGGATTTACCTGTTACACCCACCCCGAAATTGAATTCTTTCTCTTTCAAGAGGCGCCAAAGATTGGCGTGCGACCAAAACCGATTGACTCCGGCGGGTACTTTGACCAAACTCCAACCTCTCTCGGTCATGATTTCAGGCGCGAAGCAATTTCCTTGTTGGAGGCGACTGGAGTATCGGTTGAATTTAGCCATCATGAAGGCGCTCCTGGACAACAAGAGATCGATCTTCGATATGCAGACGCACTAAGCACTGCCGATAACATAATGACTTTCCGTCATTTGATAAAAGAGGTTGCGTTAAGCCAAGGTATCTATGCCTCGTTTATGCCTAAACCCCTCTCTGAGCATCCAGGTTCAGGAATGCATACCCATATCTCGCTATTTAAAGGTGAAGAGAATGCTTTCTTCCAGGGCGGAAGTGAAGATCAATTGTCGCCAACAGCTAGATCTTTTCTAGCAGGTCTTGTTAAGCACGCTCCAGAATTTGTAGCCATTACAAATCAATGGGTCAATTCTTACAAGCGACTTCATGGCGGCGGCGAAGCTCCATCCAAAATCAATTGGGGTAAAGAAAACCGCGATGCCATGATTCGAATTCCTATGTACAAGCCGAAGAAAGAGAATTCAACTCGTATCGAATTTCGCGCCCCAGATGCTGCTTGCAATCCTTATCTAGCTTTTGCAGTAATGATTGCTGCTGGCTTGAAAGGAGTGGAAGAGGGTTACAAATTAGAAAAAGGCGGAGAGAAGCTACTGCCGATGAATTTAAGCGAAGCGCTCCAGGGCATGGAAGGAAGCGAGCTGGTCAGAGATACTTTGGGCGAGCATGTCTTTGAATATTTCTTACGTAACAAGCGTGCCGAATGGGACGAATACCGCAAGCAAGTAACCGCATTCGAATTAGATCGTTATTTGCCAGTTCTTTAGAGCAGCGATAGTCTTTGGCCATGTTCCGCAGTGAAATCTCAACTTTGGCACTGTTACTTGGCGCCCTCCTTCTTCGCTGCCGCGGCGAGGCCAATTAGTCCGGTCTCCTCGCTGCGGGGTCAGTCACCACCGGCCAAAACCCGGAAGCGAAGGAGAAAAATAAAGTGAGTTTCCCGAAACAGAAGAATTCTGCGATGCCACGTCATCGCTATTCGCCATTCATTCCAAAGGTTTTAAGCGATCGCACTTGGCCGGAAAAGCAGATGAGTAAAGCGCCACAATGGTGCTCAGTTGATCTTCGAGATGGCAATCAAGCCCTTATCGACCCGATGGATGTCCCCCGAAAGTTAGCTATGTTCAAACTTTTGGTGAAGATGGGCTACAAAGAAATTGAGGTTGGCTTTCCGAGCGCTAGCCAGACTGATTTTGATTTTGTTCGCAAAATAATCGATGAGAAGCTAATTCCAGATGATGTAGTGATCCAAGTTCTTACTCAAGCTCGCGAACCGCTAATTCGCCGAACTTTTGAATCTCTCGTTGGCGCAAAACAAGCGGTTGTACATCTCTACAACTCGACTTCGACTCTGCAACGGCGCGTGGTTTTTGCCATGGATAAAGAGGGCATCAAACAGATTGCAGTTGATGGTGCAAAGCTGTGTAAAGAACTTGTGGCATCAGTCCCTGATACCAAAATCTTCTTTGAATACTCCCCAGAGTCATATACCGGCACTGAATTAGATTTTGCACTCGAGGTCTGTAACGCAGTTAATGATGTCTGGCAACCAATGCCTGAGTGGAAGACCATTATTAATCTTCCAGCAACAGTCGAAATGGCGACTCCAAATGTTTATGCAGATTCGATTGAATGGATGCATCGTAATTTGAAATATCGAGATAGCGTGGTCTTGAGTCTTCATCCTCACAACGATCGCGGAACTGGAGTAGCTGCCGCAGAACTTGGTTACTTAGCTGGCGCAGATCGCATCGAAGGAACGCTCTTTGGTAATGGTGAGCGGACAGGAAATGTCTGTTTGGTAACTCTTGGCTTGAATCTTTTGAGTTATGGTATTGATCCAATGATCGATTTAAGCGATATTCCAGAGATTCGTCGAACCGTTGAGTACTGCAATCAACTACGCGTCCCAGAGAGACATCCATATGGCGGCGACTTAGTTTTCACCGCTTTTAGTGGCTCTCATCAAGATGCTATCAAGAAGGGGTTTGAACATCTTGAGCGCGACGCGAGTTCGGCTGGAAAGAAAGTGGACGACTTCACTTGGGCTGTTCCTTATCTGCCGATTGATCCTAAGGATATCGGCCGCAGTTATGAGGCGGTCATTCGAGTTAACTCGCAATCTGGCAAAGGCGGGGTTGCATACATTATGAAAAGTGAACATCAACTCGAATTACCTCGCAGACTTCAAATTGAATTTAGCAAGGTAATCCAAGCCAAGACTGATAACGAAGGTGGCGAGGTATTTCCTGATGAAATGTGGAAGATTTTCGTCGACGAATATTTGCCATCTGAAGATGATCAATGGGGTCGTTACCGACTCGAGGGATTAACACAAACATCGGCACCAAATAAGAACGTTGATTTAATTGTGGAACTTCTCGAAGATAAGAAGCCAATTAAATTAAACGGATCGGGTAATGGTCCGATTTCAGCTTTCTGCCACATCCTCCAGGCTCACGGTGTCGACGTTCAAGTCGCTGATTATTTCGAGCATGCGATGAGCGCAGGTGGCGATGCCAACGCTGCGGCTTACTTGGAATGCACCGTCAATGGCGAAACATACTGGGGTGTTGGGATCGATCCATCAACCACCACCGCCTCACTTAAAGCGGTCGTTTCGGCGGTAAATCGGGCTCTTCGACAGTAGGAGTCGCTACCTTTTCCTCGTGGCGTTATATCGAGACGAAGCGATAGTTATCCGTACCCATAAATTGGGGGAAGCCGATCGCATCATCACGCTAATAACTCGAGAACATGGGCGAGTGCGTGCTGTCGCAAAAGGAGTTCGAAGAACTAAATCAAAATTTGGGGCGAGGTTAGAGCCTGGAAGTTTGGTCGATATCCAACTTTATGTCGGAAAAACGCTCAACATCGTTACCCAGGTAGAAAGTCTAGAAATCTTCGGAGACTCGATTGCCGGTGATTACCAGAAGTGGACAATAGCTTCGACTTTACTTGAAGCCTCGGAGCGATTTACTTCAAATGAAGGAGAACCTTCGCTCCAACAATTCTTACTATTACTAGGTGCGTTAAAGGCACTTGCTTATGAATCACATGACCCATCTTTAATTTTAGATGCTTACTTTCTGCGTTCACTTTCTATCGCCGGTTACGCGCCCTCAATGACAATCTGTTCTGGATGTGAAGCTCCCGGTCCTCATAAGTATTTTTCACTAGTCGGCGGTGGTTCGGTCTGCGTTCCATGTAAGCCTGCCGCTTCAGCAACTCCAGCTCCAGAAACTTTAACTTTGATGTCGGATCTTCTAACTGGTAATTGGGAGAGCGCTGACGTAAGCAAGCAAAAGAGTCGCAGGGAGGCTTCAGGCCTGATCGCTGCATATCTACAGTGGCACCTAGAGCGAGAGTTGCGAAGTCTGCCAATGGTTGAACGAGCAGGAAGATGAAGCCGCTAAAAATTTCCAAAGAGCAACTCCCAAATCACGTCGCAGTTGTTATGGATGGAAATGGACGCTGGGCAAAGCAGCGTGGACTTCCGCGCACTAAAGGCCATGAAGCTGGAGAAAAAGCTCTCCTTGAAGTCGTCCAGGGCGCAATTCAAATCGGTGTAAAGGAGTTATCTGCATATGCATTCTCAACTGAGAATTGGCGACGCTCGCCCGATGAAGTGAGATTCCTGATGGGTTTTAATCGTGAAGTTATTCAGAGAAGACGCGATGAAATGAATGACCTCGGCGTTCGAATTCGTTGGGTTGGAAGACCGCAACGTCTCTGGAAATCCGTTATTGAAGAGTTAGAGGCGGCCGAGGAGATGACAAAACGGAATAAGAACCTAACTTTAAATATGTGCATTAATTATGGAGGCCGAGCAGAAATCGCAGGTGCAGCCGCTGCAATTGCTCGCGACGTATCTCGCAGAAAATTGAAACCCGAACAAATATCGGAAAAAGTATTTGCTAAGTATCTAGATGAGCCCAAGATGAGCGATGTAGACCTCTTTCTCCGTTCATCGGGAGAGCAGCGAACCTCCAATTTCTTGATCTGGCAGTCGGCTTACGCGGAATTGGTCTTTCTGAATGTACTTTGGCCCGATGTAACTCGAGAAACCTTATGGCGAGCCATTGAAATTTACGCAAATCGGGAGCGGAGATTCGGAAAGGCATGAAATGACAAGAGATAACGCCGAATTCTGGTTCGATCCAATCTGTCCATGGGCATGGATGACCTCAAGATGGATTCTTGAAGTGACAAAAGTTCGTCCCATTGAAGTGAAATGGAATCTCTTTAGCCTTGCTCACCTAAATCGAGATAAAGAGTTGCCGGAAGATTACAAATCAAAATTAATTAAGTCTTGGCAGACCACTCGAGTTATTGCCGCAGCCCAACGCATGAGAAGTGATGAGATAACGCTTCCTCTTTACACCGCCATTTCTTCCCGCATCCATATTGAAAAACGCGAGGTTGAGCCAGCGCTATTTGAAGAGGCACTTTCTGAATTGGGGCTCCCGACTGAATTAGCTAAATCGGCTGATGACGAAACTTTAAACGAGACGATTATCGAAAGTCACGAACGTGGCATCAAACTAGTTGGAAATGATGTCGGCACACCGATCATCTCAGTAAATGGTGCTGCCTTCTTTGGGCCAGTTATTTCACCCGCTCCCAAAGGAGAAGCCGCCGGGAAATTGTGGGATGGAGTACTAGGTGTTGCTAGTTATCCCGGATTCTTTGAGATAAAGAGATCGCGCAGAGTGGGACCGATATTTGATTAAGATTTGTCAATGTTGAAAATTGATGGAGAGAACCTTCGTTACGACCTAAGTTGGCTTGAGAACTTTGGCGCATTTGGCCGAGATCCCAGGACGAAAATTTCAGACTTGAAGGCCGTGACTAGACACAAGAATCCTTGGACTTCGGAGGTACTTCGTGGCATTCGTGCCCCGGGAACAGGGTTTCCTTTCTTGATCATGCTTAGAACTATGTGGCACAGGTGAGGTAGAGACTTCTGTGTCGTGTACAAGAGGAAACCAGTATTAGTTCTAGAGTTCAACGGGGCTGGGTTTAAGCGCTGGATAATTCCAGATACGAAAGAAAATCTAGAGGTCTTGAAGAGTGCTAGGCCACAGGCAAGTCTTCCGGAGTGGGAGCAGTAAGCAGTGCACCACACTTAGCGCAACTAGCGTTATCTAAAAGGTACATAGAAATTTCATACGTGTCGGGATCAAATTTTACCGTGATATTGATTAGGTCAGAACTGCAATAAGGACAGATAGGCGTCGGCAACCCTCGTAAATCTCCCATTTTTAGCAGCTTGAACAGATTCCAAAGACCTCAGCAAGGTGACCAACTTCGCGATATCCATGTTCTTCTGCCATGGCTTTTGCCCATTTCTCAAGCGCTGAGCCCTCTATTTCTACAGTTGAGCCACATGATTTACATACGAGATGATGGTGATGGCTATCTCCGCATAATCTATATATGGCTTCGCCATCTTCTTTTCTTAGCTGATCAACTATTTTGTCATCATTTAATGATTGAAGGGCTCGGTATACCGACGTTAAACCAATCGATTCTCCGTTTCGAAGCAGTAATTGATGTAGTTGTTGTGCGCTTGCAAATCCACCCACTCGTTCCAATACAGATATGACCTTTAGTTCGGATTTATTCATTGTGGTCGTGATCCTCTTCTTTTTCACCATCGTCATGGTCGCTCTCCTCGTGGTCAGATTCAACAGAATGTCCGGCATGAGAGTGAATATGCACGGCGTGA
Organism: Actinomycetota bacterium; assembly: GCA_016870975.1. Lineage (GTDB taxonomy): Bacteria > Actinomycetota > Actinomycetes > Nanopelagicales > Nanopelagicaceae > MAG-120802. The sequence continues at coordinate 136,180 of VGAE01000001.1, read as the reverse complement.
AGTTGGCTCACCAATCCCCACATGACAAGTACGCCCGCGATTGTGGCTACCAGAGTCCATCTTGAAGAATGGCGCGCGTGAGCTTCGGGAAGAATATGGCTCGTTGCAAGATAAATAATAATTCCAGCAAAAGCAGCGAGATAAAGTGAGGTGAGATTTTCACTAAGAGTTAGAGAAGTTCCGACCGCAGCCCCGCCGACGCGCGCTAAAGAATCTACTCCGAGCAACCAAACTGCCTTCTTGCTCCACTTTCCGTTCTTAATCAAGAAAGCAACAAGATTTAAACCATCGCTAAACGCATGAACCAATAATGCGGCAAAAACTGCAAAACCAAGCGCATCGTTCACTGTGAATGCAATTGCTAGTGCAAGACCATCTATGAAGATATGAATACCCATCGCGACTGCGCCGATACCACCTGCAACATTGGCCCTATGCGAGTGCTCATGGCCATAATCAGATTCAGCGGGTTCGTGAGATCCAAAGAATCGTTCGTAGAGGTGAAGTAGAAGGAAACCAGCGATCAGCGCAACGGAGACTGTAGGGGCTCCCAGAAATTCGTCCGAACTCATTTTGAAGATCTCAGGAATTAGCTCAAAGGAAACTAAGCCGAGCAAAAGGCCGGCAGAGAGACCGAGAACAAGGTGAAGCCGATCTTTCGCTTTAAGGGCGAGTAGGCCACCTAGAGCGGTCGCGATAGCGGTTATGGCGGCAAGGAGTATTGGAGTCATGCGGGGAGATTAGCAGAAATGAAAACGATTTCCATTTTCAGGGGTAGGGGATTTTGGGGGCATTTCAAACTAAAATTGGTCCCTGCGCCCAGCGTGAGCTGCGACCGGTGCGCACCGCCGACAGCCAGCCGGATGGAGAACACCATGGCCCAAGATCGATTAGATGTAATTGTTGGCCTCGCGAAACGAAGAGGTTTTGTTTATCCCTCATCAGAAATTTATGGCGGATTACGTGCATCCTGGGATTACGGTCCACTCGGAGTTGAGCTAAAAAACAACGTCAAACGTCAATGGTGGCGCTCAATGGTTATGGAACGAGATGATGTAGTCGGTTTAGATTCTTGTGTAATTCTTGCAAAAGAAGTTTGGGAAGCATCCGGCCACGTCGAAACTTTTACCGATCCATTAACGGAATGCACCTCTTGCCATAAGCGATATCGCGCCGATCACTTAGAAGAGGCATTCGAGGCAAAGCATGGCAAGAAACCGGCATCGTTAGAAGAATTGAACTGTCCTAATTGCGGCAACAAGGGAACGTTCACTCCGCCTCGTCAATTCTCGGGATTGCTCAAGACATTTCTCGGTCCAGTTGAAGATGAATCAGGTTTAGCCTATTTGCGTCCTGAAACCGCACAGGGAATCTTTATTAATTTTCAAAATGTCGCAACTACAGCGCGCAAGAAGCCGCCATTTGGAATTGGCCAGATAGGTAAATCTTTCCGAAATGAAATTACTCCAGGAAACTTTATTTTTAGAATGCGTGAATTTGAGCAGATGGAAATGGAGTTCTTTGTCGTTCCTGGTAGTGATGAGGAGTGGCATCAAACTTGGATAGATACTAGGTTAAATTGGTATAAAGATTTAGGAATAAACCCTGATCGTCTTAGACTTTTTGAACATCCGAAAGAAAAGCTTTCTCACTATTCAAAGCGAACCGTAGATATTGAGTACAAATTTGAATTTACCGGCACGGAATGGGGCGAATTAGAAGGTATCGCGAACCGGACTGATTTCGATTTGAAATCACATTCTGAGAAATCGGGTAAAGACTTAACTTGGTTTGACCAAAAGAGCAATGAACGTTGGTTCCCTTATGTAATCGAACCAGCGGCTGGTGTTGATCGCTGCATGCTTACATTTTTAATGGATGCCTATACCGAAGATGAGGCGCCTAATGCCAAAGGTGAATTGGAGAGGCGGACAGTATTGCGACTCGATCATCGTCTCGCGCCGATAAAAATTGCAGTTCTTCCGCTATCTCGAAATGCTGATCTCTCACCGAAAGCGCGCGATTTAGCTCTGAAATTGCGGAAAAACTGGAGTGTTGATTTTGATGATGCCGGTGCAATTGGTCGGCGATATCGAAGACAAGATGAAATTGGTACTCCATTCTGCATCACAGTTGATTTTGATACGTTAAATGATCAAGCAGTCACAATTCGAGAACGCGATTCTATGAAACAAGAGCGAATCGGGATCGATCAGGTGGAAGCATGGCTAGCGCCACGACGTCTCGGTTGCTAGATCGCGCACCGCTTCGACTAGATACTCGGGTTGGCGCGGTTGAATTAATAACGCCTATTGTTTTAGCGCCTATGGCAGGAATTACAAACGCTGCTTTTCGATTACTTTGTAGAGAACAAGGCGCCGGGCTATTTATCTCTGAGATGATGACTGCTCGAGCACTCATTGAACGAAATGAAGAAAGTCTACGGATGATAGATCCGGCCGAAGGCGAGTCGCCAAGATCGGTTCAGCTCTACGCAACGAAACTAGATGAATTGGTAGCTGCGGTAAAGATGATTGGGGAAGAAGAACTTGCTGATCACATTGATTTGAATTTTGGTTGTCCAGTTCCAAAAGTCACTCGAAAAGGCGGCGGCGCTGCACTTCCATATAAGCGACGACTATTTGAATCGTTGGTCTCGGCTGCAGTTATCGCTGCCAAGCCGTTTGATATCCCAATAACAGTTAAGATGAGAGTTGGAATCGATAGTGAACATGAAACTTATTTAGACGCTGGAATGATTGCAGCGCGTCTGGGCGTCGCCTGGGTTGCACTTCATGCAAGAACTGCCGAACAGTTGTACGAGGGTAAATCTGATTGGCAAAAGATTGCAAATCTCGTAGAGCACCTAAAATCAACGGGCGTTCCTGTCCTGGGAAATGGCGATATTTGGACAGGTGATGATGGAGTGCGAATGATGAGCGAGACTGGATGTGCCGGAGTCGTTGTTGGCAGAGGTTGCCTAGGTCGACCTTGGTTATTTAGAGATCTAGTGCGAGCTTTTTCTGGTGAAGGAGTTAGACCGGCGCCAACGCTTTTCGAGGTGAAGGAAGTATTGCGCAGACACGCGCAACTATTGGCGAATTACTTTAAAAATGAAGAACGTGCCTGTCGTGATTTGAGAAAACATATGGCTTGGTACCTGAAAGGTTTTAGAGTTGAAGGTGAGATCAGACCGAAATTGGGGATGGTAAAAGATCTCGCGGAATTGGACTATCTGCTCTCTCAGTTAGAAGATCAGCCCTATCCAACTGAAGTTGGAGATGCTCCGCGAGGCAGGCGATCACACGGCCGCTCTGTTTCGCTACCGCAAGGTTGGCTTGATGATCCAGAAGAGTTCGCCACTGTCGATGGTTGCGATTCTGGTTCTGGTGGTTGATGTTTATTCTTAAATTGTTTACCAAACTAATTACTTTCGTATTAGTTTTAATTCTTGCATTTCCAACTTTTGCGTTTGCGCGCACCTGGCTAGATGCGAGAAATACCAGTATAGATAAGGCCGATGCCATTGTAGTGATGGGAGCTGCACAATTAGATGGCCACCCAGGGGAAGTGTTGGAAGCCAGATTGCGAGAAGCTAAGCGAATTTATGAAAATGACTATGCAAAACGCCTTTTCACTTTAGGAGCAGGCGCCCCAGGCGATCGATTTACGGAAGCTGGGACTGCCCGTGAATGGTTAGGTAGAAATGGCATTCCACGAAAATCAATTACAGCAATTCGAATTGGTCGCGATAGTTATACAAGTATTGAAGGTCTAGCAAAAACTGTAGATGCAGCGAAATTCAAAAAAATAATCATCGTGACTGATCCCTATCATTGTTTAAGATCGAAGACGATGGCAGCCGATTTTGGTTTTCAGGCTAGTTGTTCCCCAGTGCGAAGTGGAATTGCAAGTGTAGATAAAGCTGGAATTCGATATTTGGTTAGAGAAGCTGGTGCCTATCTTGCTTACATCACACTAGGAAGATGGTGAATACACATCAGTGACCATATTGCCTGGGGAACTGTAGCCTTACTAACTATGGCACTAATGAATGCAACAGAGCATCCTGGATATTCTGAATTTGACCGTGATCGTTTCCTGGACGAACCTGCTAAACGCGCTGGACGTACGGAATTTGCTCGCGATAGAGCCCGAATCATTCATTCTTTTGCGCTACGGCGTTTAGCTGCAAAAACCCAAGTAGCAGTTCCGTGGGCGAGTGATTTTCCTAGAACGCGACTTTCCCACTCTTTGGAATGTGCACAAGTTGGCAGGGAACTCGGCGCCGCACTCGGGGCAGATCCTGACTTAATGGAGGGTGCCTGCCTTGCTCACGATTTAGGCCATCCGCCATTTGGACATAACGGAGAAAATGCGCTCGCTCAACTCGCAAAAAATTGTGGCGGATTTGAAGGTAATGCCCAGAGTTTTAGGTTACTTACAAGAATAGAGGCGAAAACTGTAGATCAGTCGGCAAAATCAGTCGGATTGAATCTCACAAGGGCCACGCTTGATGCGGCAGCTAAGTACCCATGGAGCGCTGCAGAAAATTCGCGAAAGTTTGGTGTTTATGAGGACGATGTCGAGATTTTTAGCTGGGTAAGAAGTGGCGCTCCAGGAAATAAGCCAAGCATGGAAGCGCAGATTATGGATTGGTCAGATGATGTTGCTTACTCAGTGCATGATTTAGAAGACGCTTTAGTAACAGGACATATTGAATTAGCAAATCTTCAAAATGATCTGCCTAAACTTTATGAAGTCGCAAAGACTGAGCACCTAAGTGATCTAACCGAAAAAGAGGCAGAAAAGGCGCTTTCATCACTTTCATCCTTATCTTGTTGGCCGAAGAGCTTTGATAGAAGCCATCGGCAGTTAGCTCAATTAAAAGATTTGACGAGCGAACTCATAGGTCGTTTCGCTGTTGCTGCCGAGAGTGCAACTCGAGATAAGTACGGGTCAGGAAATCTGACTCGCTATAGCGCAGATTTAATTGTCCCTCGTTCCCAAAAAGTCGAGGTTGCCATTCTTAAATCTATGGCGGGTTATTACATAATCCTGGCTGAAAAATCCCAAGAGCTATATACAAAGCAGAGAGAACTACTAGAGAAACTAGTTGATTTACTAATGGAAAGAGCACCGGCTGCACTAGAGAGCTTCTTTCTCCAAGAGTGGTTTGAGGCTGATACAGAGTTGAAACAGCTGCGCGTGATAATCGATCAAGTTGCGTCATTAACCGATCCAGGCGCCTATGCGCTATACCAAGAGCTAACCGCTAAATAGCAATAGGATTTAGATATGTCGGGACGGATTCGCGATAAGGACGTTGCTTATGTGAGAGACCACTCTGCAATTGATGATGTCGTAGGGGAATATGTTCAACTTAAGAATGCTGGAGGTGGCCAAAAGAAGGGTCTCTGCCCCTTTCATGATGAGAAGAGTCCCTCATTTCATGTAACTCCAAACAAAGGTTTCTATCACTGCTTCGGATGTCAAGCCGGTGGCGATGTCATTGCTTTTGTTATGAAGATGGATCACCTTTCATTTACCGAGACTGTTGAAAAATTAGCCGAAAGACTTGGCTATCAACTTACCTATGACGCTTCAAGCGGGACGAGCGCTCCGGCCGGAAGAAGATCACGTTTAGTCGCTGCAAATCTTGCCGCAGCAAACTTTTACCGCGAACAATTAAAGATTCCAGAAGCTGAAGTCGGTCGTAAATTCTTAAGTGAGCGCGGTTTCGATAGCGGGGCAATTGAGCATTTCGGCGTGGGCTTTGCCCCAAATGAATGGGATGCTCTCACTAGAGTTTTACGAGGCGAGGGTTTTTCAATCGAGGAGCTAACTAGCGCAGGATTAATTAAAGAAGGTCAGCGTGGCCCAATTGATCGCTTTCGCAATCGCCTGATTTGGCCTATCCGAGATATTTCTGGTGATGTCGTTGGATTTGGCGCTCGCAAACTTGCTAGCGATGCTGAAGATACTGGCCCTAAATATCTAAACACCCCGGAGACACCTGTATATAAGAAGAGTCAACTTCTCTATGGTTTAGATCTAGCCAAGAAAGAGATAGCTAAATCGCGACAGGTCGTTATTGTTGAGGGCTATACCGATGTCATGGCCGCACATCTCTCTGGAATAACGACTACAGTAGCAACTTGTGGAACAGCTTTTGGCGATGACCATATAAGAATTTTGCGAAGACTTTTGATGGATGACGAGACCTTTAGAGGTGAAGTTATATTCACTTTTGACGGAGATGCTGCCGGCCAGAAAGCGGCGATGAGAGCTTTTGACGATGACCAGAAATTTGTCACGCAAACATATGTAGCAGTTGAACCAAATGGACTTGACCCCTGCGGATTGCGACAGAAAGGCGGGGATGTCGCGGTTCGTGATCTCATTGCACGAAGAGTGCCGCTCTTTGAATTTGCAATTAGAACTGAGTTAAAGAAATTCGATTTGAACTCACCGGAGGGGCGAGTGAGCGCGTTAAATTCGACCGCACCTCTTATCGGAAAGATTCGCGATGCTTCACTTCGCCCAGAATACGTTAGAAGTCTGGCGGGCTGGCTAGGTATGGATGTAGAAGTCGTGAGCGCAGCGGTAAAGAAGTCATCTTCGAGGAAGATCACTGCGCAAGATGTTCAGCCAAATCAAAGTTGGCGACCAGATCCAAGCGAACCCAAGCTAGCTCTAGAAAGAGAAGTTTTAAAAGTACGTCTTCAATTTCCTGCACTTAATTATCAGTGGCCTGAAATTGAAAAAAATGCCTTCTCCCATCCAGCTTATGATCGACTTCGTGCATTTGTTGATAGTCAAAAAGATTTAGAGGCTATCGATATAAGCGCGGTAGATAGTGATGATTTGCGTTCATTTGTTATGGAGCTTTCCGTTGAACCAGTGCGAACTACTGGCGAGATTTCGGATCGCTATATATCAAGTATTACTGCGCGACTTAATGAAGTAGCTCTCTCTCGCTCAATCGCCGAAATCAAATCAAAGCTGCAGCGGTTGAATCCCGTCGAAAACGAGAAGGAATACGGAGAGGTTTTTGCGGAATTAGTTAATATGGAGAGTCGACGAAGAGCCCTTCGGGAATTGGCATTCGGGGAAGGCTTGACTTAGAGTTTGCCCGCAATCCCCGATAGCTCAATTGGCAGAGCAGCCGGCTGTTAACCGGCAGGTTCTTGGTTCGAGTCCAAGTCGGGGAGCTTTTCACCTAGACTCCAGCCATGGCTATGGTTCGAATTCGAGTCGCACTTCCTGATCGCCCAGGATCTCTTGGCGCGGTTGCATCTGCAATTGGTTTCGCAGGTGGCGACATTCGCGGATTAGTAGTTCTCTCCTCAGAAGGTGGAAGAGGTATCGACGATATAACTGTCGCTTTCCCCGGAACAGATTCTTCAGATTTGGTTAATGTCTTAAATGCAATCGGTGGCGTAGAAGTTATATCAGTTACGCCGGTCAATTAATCGGGCGCCATCGCTAGGCACCGCATCAAAAAATCTTGGTGATTTAAAGCAAGCCTTCGCAAAGCCCCGTTCGACTAAGCTAGCAATTAGTCCCATATCGCCATCTTTTACCAATGCAATTGCGCTTCCGCCAAAGCCGCCGCCAACCATACGAGCACCGAGAGCGCCACTTTCCTGAGATATTTTTACGGCGCAATCTAACTCTGGGCAAGATACTTCATAATCGTCACGAAGAGATTTGTGTGAATCATTTAATAGTTCACCAAAACCCACAAAATCTTTGCTTTGGAGAGAAGAAACAGCGCTCTTAACACGTTCAATCTCGGTAACGACATGCAAAGCTCTTGAATACAATTTTGAATCTAGTTCCGAACCTTTAGCAGCTAGCCTCTCTCTAGAAAGATCTCTCAGAGAATCTAGACTAAAAATTCCTGATACCGACTCGCATTGTGCTCGCCGCTCGGCATATCCACCATCTACAAGCGCATGGTGAGCCTGGGTATCAATAATCAAAAGGCGCAGCCCATTATCTTCGAAGTTAACTGGAATAAGTTGCGGAGAGAGATCTCGGCAATCCAACAAAATCGCATGGCCCGCTTCTCCAAGTAAGGAAATTGTTTGATCCATAATGCCGCAGGGAACTCCAACAAAATCATTCTCTGCGCGTTGGGTTAAGCGAACTAAGTCAATTCTGCTTAAGCCTAACTGCAACGCCTCGTTAAGAGCAAAGGCGACGCTACATTCCAGGGCTGCAGAAGAAGAGAGTCCGGCGCCTTGTGGAACTTCACTATCAACAAGAATCTCTACCCCGCGATCAATTCCAAGGCTCCAGAGAACTCCAAGTATGTATCTCGTCCAATCTGGTCCGGTTTTGGGAACTATATCTGAAGATTTAGTCTCATAAATTCCAGAATTCAACTGCTTAGATGAAATTAAGATCTTTGCATCATCTCGTAGCCGAAGTGCGCAGTTTGTTACTGAGTCAATGGCGAATGGAAGCACCAAGCCTTGGTTGTAGTCGACATGTTCGCCAATTAGATTCACTCTACCAGGCGCAGCTGAGACTAGATCAGGCGAATAATTAAATAAAAGAGAAAAATCTTCAGAGATGCTCATCTATATTTTTGCATCGCGCAATAAGTTAGCTGATTGCTCCGGAGCTAGATCCATCATGAACGAACCAAAAGCTGATTCAGAGCCTGCAAGATATTTTAATTTTCCAGGCGCTCGGCGCACACTCGTTATTTGCCAGTGAAGCTGTAGGTACTCACGTCCAACTCGAACTGGTGCTTGATGCCAAGCTGCGATATATGCCATTTTCATATCAAATACAGAATCCAATTTTGAGAGTACTTCTCTTGCGATTGGCGTAAAGGCGTCGCAAGCTGTTTGATCCAAAGCTACTAAATCTGGTACGGATCGTTTTGGCAGAACATGTATTTCGAAGGGATATCTAGCAGCAAATGGCACAAAGGCGATCCATTCTGAATTTTCGGAAACGATGCGAACGCCATCCTTGATCTCTCTTTCCAAGAGATCACTCTGAAGAACGCGACCAGTTCTCTCTCTGTGGGATTTTGCGACCTGCAGCATTCGTTCAGTTCTTGGGGGCAGATATGGGTATGCGTAAATCTGTCCATGAGGATGAGACAAAGTGACGCCAACTTCCTCACCTCTGTTTTCAAATGGCGCGATGTATTCGATATAAGTTTCTGAAGAAAGTTCAGCGACTCGATCTCGCCAGGCCTCTAGCACCGTCCGAATCTGGCGATCTGTTAAATCCTTAAATGAAGATTCATAATCAGAGGTGAAGCAAACTACTTCGCATTTGCCCGCTGCCGGAAAAGTTGGCGTAGCAAAATCAAGATTTCTGGGAAGCTTTAATTCTCTTTCGGGTTGTCGCAACGAGGGAGATCGGTTATCAAAGACCACCACTTCATAATCCGATTCGGGAATCTCAGTTAAGTTACCTGGACTTGATGCAGTTAGTGGATTTAACTCTTTTGGCGGGAGAAATACCCGATCTTGTCGATGGGCTGCAATTACCACCCATTCATTTGTCTGAACATCGAGACGTAATTCGCCGATTCCAGGTTGAGTTTCTGGGTTACGTTGGTCAATCACTTCACGTTTCTGGCCGTTAGTATCGTAATAACGGATAGTTCTACCATCCATCAATTTTCGGTCAGTTCGAGTGACTCCGGCGCCCAGTTTCTTGGTCGTCATGGTGCCTATTACTCTACCTGTATGCGTGCGCACTTATCCAACGACGGAGTAGATCTATTCCTTACTTTTTGACATCCATCCAATTTAGCGAACGCTCCACAGCTTTCTGCCATTTTTTGTACCCATCAATTGCGATTGTGGAATTTGAATCTGGTTTCCAGCGGCGCGCTTCTTGCCACTTGGTTTTGCATTGTGTCATATCTTTAAAATATCCAACAGCAAGTCCAGCCGCATAAGCCGCTCCGAGTGCAGTTGTCTCAATAACTTTAGGTCGGACAACCTCGATTTGCATTACATCTGACTGAATCTGCATAGAAAGTTCATTCGCGGTGATTCCGCCGTCGACGCGCATTTCAGTCAACCGAACGCCACTATCTTGAGCCATGGCATTAAGAATTTCCTTTGTCTGGAATGAGATTGCCTCCAAAGTAGCTCTCGCAATATGTGATTTATTTGCAGCGCGTGTTAAGCCAACAATTACACCACGCGCATCACTTCGCCAATACGGCGCAAACAGACCCGAGAATGCAGGCACGAAATAAACGCCACCATTATCTGGAACTGCCGCCGCCAAAGTCTCAATCTCGCCGGCATTCTTTATGAGTCCGAGCTGATCTCTCAACCATTGAACTGCAGAACCAGTAACTGCAACTGATCCTTCCAATGCATACCTAGCCGGTTCCTTTCCAAATTTGAAGCAGACTGTGGTTAAGAGTCCATGCTTTGATCTAACTATCTCTTCACCAGTATTCAGAAGGGCAAAATTGCCAGTCCCATAAGTGGTTTTTGAATCTCCTTTTTCAAAGCAGACTTGTCCAACCATTGCAGCTTGCTGATCCCCGAGGATTCCAGAGATAGCAACCTCGGCACCGACCGGTCCATTAACTTGAGTGCTTGCGAAAACTTCGGATGACGAGCAGATAGTCGGAAGAATTTCTCTAGGGATGCCAAAAAGCCTTAAGAGCTCGCTATCCCAATCAAGTATCTCCAAATCCATAAGTAAGGTTCGGCTGGCATTCGTTACATCAGTCTTATGAGTCCCTCCACTCAATTTCCAGAGCAGCCAGCTATCAATAGTGCCGGCCAAAGCGTGACCAGATTCAACTGCGCTCTTTACCTCAGATACATTGTTTATCAGCCAATTCAACTTACTTCCAGAGAAGTATGGTGCAATCGCAAGACCAGTCTTACTAACTATTAAAGCTTTTTCGCTATCGCTAAAGCGATCCAAGAATTCCTGGGTTCTGGTGTCTTGCCAAACAATTGTATTATGTAGCGGTTTGCCCGTTCGCTTATCCCAAATTACTGTAGTCTCTCTCTGATTGGTAATCCCGATTCCAGCTAAATCTTTTCCTGCAATTCCTGATTTTCTCAATGATGTAGAGATTACTTCTTCAGTTCTTTGCCAGATTTCACTGGCATCATGTTCAACCCAGCCTGGTTTAGGCAATATTTGACGATGCTCTAATTGGTGTTGTCCAACAACAGTTCCGTCTTGGTCAAAAATCATGAACCTCGTAGAAGAGGTTCCTTGATCTAGCGCCCCGATAAAAGACATAGAGCGTATCCTACGCATGTGGCTCCATCGTCAATCTTGAGTTCTGCGCTTAGCCCTGAATATCGACAGCGCGCTATTTCCGCGTTACGTAAAGATAAATTTGATCTACTTGTTATTGGTGGCGGCGTTAATGGAGCGGGCATCGCGCTCGATGCCGCATCGAGGGGACTATCAGTTGCGCTGGTTGAATCTAACGATTTCGCCTCGGGGACTTCATCGCGTTCCTCAAAATTAATTCACGGTGGCCTTAGATATCTCGAACAATATGATCTCAAACTAGTCCGAGAAGCCTTGCAAGAACGAGAGCTGATGATTACAACGATTGCACCTCATCTAGTTAGGCCAGTCTCTTTTATCTATCCACTTCAAGAAAAATTTAAAGAGCGCACATACGTTGGAGCTGGTTTGGCTCTCTATGACGCTCTACGCGGGTTTAAACGAGCTTTACCTTGGCATAAACACATCTCTCAGAAGGAATTAAGCGAGATTGCTCCCTCGTTGCGGCTTGATTTGATCACTGGTGGATATCGTTATTTTGATGCTCAGGTAGATGACGCTCGTCATACCATGATGGTTGCCCGAACTGCTGCAAAGTACGGCGCAGCAATTGGAACCCGCATTAAGTGCGAGGCGCTATTGAGGGATGGAAAAAGAATTGTCGGCGCCAAAGTTCGCGACCTCTTGAGTGATGAGGTAATTGAAGTGAAGGCTCGAGTGACAGTGATGGCAACTGGCGTTTGGACCGATGAGCTTTATCGAAGTTTTGGCATTAAGCCAGGCTACAAAGTTCGAACCTCCAAAGGGGCGCACATCGTTGTTCCAGGAAACGCTATCAAATCCGAAAGTGGGGTAATTCTTAAGACTGAAAATTCCGTACTTTTCATTATTCCTTGGTCAGGAAAGTGGATAGTTGGTACGACGGATACCGATTACAAAGATGATTTAGCTGAACCAATTGCAACTAGAGCAGACGTTGATTGCATAATTCAACAAGCTAATCGAATTCTCGAACCCAAACTCGATAGATCCCAGGTCATCAGCGTATTTGCGGGACTACGACCATTAATTTCTCAAGAAGATAACTCCGAGACCGCAGATCTTTCACGAGAACATGTCGTTGATCATCCAGTACCTGGTTTTGTAACTATCGCTGGTGGCAAATACACCACTTATAGAGTGATGTCAGAAGATACCGTGAATGAAGCGACATCGGATCTACGGCGAATAATTGCAAAGTCTTGTACTGATTCACTCTCAATTATTGGAGCGGAAGGCTATGCAGTTCTTAAAAATCAAGTTCAGCGTCTTGCAACTACTTATCAAATTACTTCAGAAACTGTAACACATCTTCTAGATCGTTATGGTTCACTGATTGCAGAAGTTTTAAGTGAAGCGCCCCCGAAGTATTTAGAAAAACTTTCGCCGGAGTTGCCATATCTCAAGGCTGAGATTTGGTACGCAGTCACTCATGAAGGCGCTCTCTCCGTATCAGATGTTATGTATCGCAGAACTAGATTGAATTTTGAACTTCAAGATCAAGGTATTTCGTTAATTGGGGGAGTTGCTGAAATAGTTGCGACAGCTCTCGGTTGGGATTCCGGTAAAAAGGAAGAATCTATGAAGCAATATCGAGATTCAGTAGCCCGACAAGAGTTGGCTTTGAAGCTCTAATTAACAATCTGATTCTTACATGTATCGCCAGGGGGTCTAACAGGTTTCGGAGTTTGGGTCGGTGATGGCGTTGGTTCAGGACCTTGAATAAGTTCAAAAGTAATAGATTGCTCAGAACGCGCATGGGTATTTGTCTGGTCGACGTAAATCACCGAACCGGTAGTGATGCCGGCAGGAAGTTTGCTTAGGTAAAGCGTCCATACTCCGCTGGCATCGCGCACGGGGGATTGAGCCACTCTCGCGGCTGGATCATTTGCGAGTTTGAAGGTAACAGTTCCCGTTACTACAGGTTGGTTATTTGGGCGCCGCACCTCAACAGTTATTGCGGTTCTTTTATCAGTTGAAGTGGCGCGAATACTTGTGACTAGAAGCGAAGTTGGCTCATTTACCGGCAGATAATCCCCGGTTTGGGGCACCCAATCACCCTTGGTTAGCTGTAAAAACGCAAATATATTTCCACGGAAAACATTTAAATCAATCCGGGCGGAAGTCACACCGTATTTCTCACCGATTCCACATGACGAGTACTGCCAGATCTGCCAGAGCGAAGAACAATTTGCGGTGCTCCACGAGTGCACGAAGCAGCCAAAAATTTTTCGACCAGGCTCAGCAGTTGGGTCAGCGGGATCTACACCGTATTGTGCTTTCCAAAGTGGATATTCGCGAAGTTTCTCACTTCGAACCATGGCCTGCTCAAGAAAAGTTGGATACGAATAAAAGAATGGCTTGCGACCGGTCTTTTCATACATGGTCTCCATCCAAGTTTCGGCCCATAAAGTTACTAATTTTTTTTGAGCATATTTTCTGCATACCGAACCTGAAATTAAAACGCAGTTATTCTCAAGGTCCAGTGCGTAAGGCAGATCTCGACCGGTATATCCGCCGAGGCTTGACAATCGCCAGATCGCTTTTTGTGCTTGTGCTTGAGCGTCTCGAATTACTGCTTGCTCATCGGTCGTATTAGGAAGAATTGTGTAATGGTAGTAACCGGTATAGATACCGGCGGCTTGAGCTGCATTTCGATCTATCAATAGAAACTTAAGAGCCAAGGTATCTGCTTCATCGCGGGTATCTGATGCTTTGATCATTACAAATCTAATACCGGCGTTGTACATCTTTACGAAATCAATTGGCTTATCGCCTGGGTGTTGCCATCTGCTTACATCGGTGCCATGAATTCGCCCGCCAGGCCCGGTTAGCGGGATTAGGGATTCCGGGGCCGTTATCTGGGGCCGCTCCTTAATCTTTATTGACTTCGCTTTTGTTGCATATCTTTTTTTCCCAATTTCGACTATTGCTCGATAGGTAGCAGTTGTGTCAAAGGCAGTAACTTTAGATTGAATTCGCCATGAACCACTTGTAGTCGTCTTAGTTCGTAGTTTTGTATCGCGCCATCCGGATTTTAATTTCACATCTATTCGAACAATCGCATTCTTTACTTTTGGCTTTACCAAACCGTGAAAAGTAAGTTGGGATTCAGGAAAACCAGGAGTTTGCGCAAGAAAGAAAGTCGTACTGGGTTTCGCCGCTTGAATTGCAGGCACAGGAAGCGCAATCAATGTAATAGTGACCATGAACATCACGAGCGGGCGAAAAATCACCGCGCCATTATGTCCAATTAATCCTAAAACTCGGTGAGACGCGCGGTTGCGACTACCCTTGCCTCGTGCTCGATTTCGCAATTAAATTGGTGGAAAGCCTGGGAGTTTTCGGAGCTGGACTTTTCATCGCAATTGAATCGATTGTTATCCCACTCCCATCTGAATTAGTTCTTTTGCTCTCAGGTTTCAACATTTCAACTGGTGAATTCAGCTTTCTTCCACTCTGGATTGCTACTTCAATCGGATCTCTCGCAGGAGCGCTCGTTCTTTACACGCTTGGGTTCGGTTTAAGCAGGAATCGACTTCAGAGAATTGTCTCTCGATATGGAAAATATCTCGGTGTTGAAGAGTCGGATCTGAACAAATCCTTCACACTCTTCGAAAAATATGGGAGCGCAATAATTCTTATCGGCCGCTTTTTCCCGCTTATACGTTCACTTGTAAACATTCCCGCGGGCTTGGCCAAAATGAACCTAGCTAAGTTTTCACTACTAACTATATTAGGCAGTTCTATGTTTAATGCGGCTTGGATATACATTGGAATTCAACTTGGTGATAGATGGCGCGATGCCGAAGATTGGGCCAACACTCTAAATCTCTTCGTAGATATTGGAATTGCGCTAGTAGTCATGGCTCTGATAATTAGAGCGATTCGAAATTGGAAATCGGCTAAATCTCAATAACTCGAATTTTGTTACCAGTTACCTCTTTTATTGCACTCTCCAGAGCGCCTCGAATCCGATCGTTTCGCGTGGCTTTATAGTCATGAGCTCCACTCATTTTCTCCGCATCAATAAACTGGAGAGTCAAAACGTCGTCATCAAGAGATGCTAATCGCGCATCAAAGTATGCGATCCAGGCGACGCGATCCCTGCGTTCGAGTAAATCGAGAACATCATTCCATCTGGACTTTAATTCAACTAAGTCCATGTGCACTCCAATTCTCTGGTGGGGCAGGTAGGGCTCGAACCTACGACGACCGGATTATGAGTCCGGGGCTCTAACCAACTGAGCTACTACCCCCTCTTGAATCATACTGGAAGGGAAACCTCACAGGAAACTTAGCGTTTTGTTACCACGTCAACTCAGAGAGAATTGCTACCTTCTCCGAATGCGCACGCGAATACGAATTATTGTGGTATTTGTTTTGGCGTTAAGTTTCTTTGATTCGCTCTCTGCAAACGCTGACACAACGTATGTTTTTCCAGTTGTCGGTTGCAAAGTTACTTATTCAAAATATCATCATGACTATCCGGCTACAGATATCAAGACTAAATTTGGTTGTGCTTTTGTTGCACCCATATCCGGCGTAGTCCAAGACGTCAGCCGAAGAGATTTATGGAGCGGAAAGACCAATCGTGGCGAACATCGTGGCGGGCTTTCCGTCTCAATTATTGGAGATGATGGCGTTAGATATTACGGATCACATTTATCCAAAGTCGAAGAGGGCATCGATCCAGGCGTTAGGGTCGTCGCGGGACAGAAACTTGGCGAAGTTGGCAGAACCGGTAGCGCGCGAGGAATTCCGAAGCCCCACTTGCATTTTGGAATTTCTTTTCAGACGCAACCTGGCGATTGGGAAATTCGTCGTGGCGCTATTTGGCCTTGGAAATATTTAGATGCTTGGCGAGCCGGCGAGAATTTATCGCCAGTAAAGGCTGTGAATCGAGCTGCGAAAAAAGCTAAAAAATAAGAAAACCCCGAGTTTCCTCGGGGCTTCCAATAAGAAAGTGGATTAGTTAGGAACTACCGCGTCAGCCTGTGGACCCTTTGGACCCTGGATGACTTCGAAAGTTACTGCCTGACCCTCTTCAAGGGACTTATAACCAGATCCCTGGATTGCTGAGTAGTGAACGAAGACATCTTGTCCGCCACCATCTACCGCAATGAATCCGAATCCCTTTTCAGAGTTGAACCACTTTACTTTGCCTGTTGCCATTTACTTATTTCCTTCAGTCTTGATTGGGACAAACGAGATTTTCTAGCTTGCCAGTCTTCCCGTTCTTCAGACCGATCAAGCAAAAGCAAGTGGTTTTCGAAAAGCGTTGGACTAGGGCCAAGCCTACCCTGATAAATCGCTGAAGAGAATTCGCCTATTTAACGCTCCGGTAGGTGTGGACAAGAAATATAAATAAGGTAAGAATCTGTTCCGAGGCAGATGGGCTGGGGAAGGTCGCATCTGCAAATGGATGCGGCTTGCTAACCCAGGAGCTGCTATGAAAACGCTACCCGTCGTGGGGTATGGACAGGCCCACGGCTATCTATGTATTCACTCTGCGCCTCGCGTGATGGCAAAAAATATTGAGTGGAGCCTTGATGAAGCGCTAGGCCATCCATGCAATTTAAAGTGGAGTCTGCAATCTCTTAACCCAGGTGGCTTGCGATGCGAGCTCACTTGGAACGGTCCTATTGGTACAAGTTCAAGATTGGCAAGCGCGCTTCGCGGCTGGCATTACTTAATTTTCGAATTGCATGAAGTAGCAACTCAAGGTGGCGAAGACGTCATGTATATGCATACTCCAGAACTAGGTCTATTTCATTCCACTGTTGGACCTCATGGAGATCTATTGATTAATGAAAATCAAATCAAACGTGTTTTACAAGAAAATTTATCTACCTCAAAAATTGTTGAGGAACTTGAGAATTTTGTGGGGAAAACGTGGGATAACGCACTTGAGCCATTCCGTCTAGGTAGAGAAAAGTCGTTAGCAGCTACTGATAAACTATCTGTGTGAACCAAGATACAAGAGAAAAATCAATCATTCTCATCATCGCTGCAGCATAAGTACCACGCTCCCTCTCGGGAATCTTGCGGTTTTGTGCAGAAAGTCCACGTAGATGCGCCTCATAAATGACGGTCTGTTGCCAGGGAATATCTGGTCGATCTATTGATCTTGGCTTTGCATCTGTGACCACAGAATGAGGAACAAAAGGCGCGGAGTCTCTTAGATCTTCGATCCATAGATCACCGGTTCCAAGTTGATCAATAGCTTGATGCGCGTATATTTCTGGCGCGTTCTAAAGGTCACCAATTATTGATTGCACATACGGATCGATCAATGATTTATTTGGATTAAATCGGAGACCTATGTCAGGCTGCCAAGGACCATGTAATCGAAATCCGTAGCGCTGCCCAGCTCTTACTCCAGGAACAAATACTCGCCAGATAGGACCATCTCCGCCTTCTAGCGGAGGGCGAATCTCCTTGCGGCCACTATCTTCGAAGAGAGTTAATTCGACCAACTCTGCTGAGGGTGCCCATAGTGCGAAACTGGTTCCCTCGCTTCTTACATGCGTGCCAAGAGGTGGTAGATCAGCAGGCATCACCTTGCTATCCAACCATCCAATACCTTCGATGTAGGTCACATATTGCCAAGTTCGATTGGAGTGCTCGATTACCCTTCAGTAGCATGACGATATGAAAATCGCGATTTGCGTTAAGCAAGTACCTGATTCTTGGGCCGAGAAGAAGATGGTCTCTGGCCGACTAGATCGCGAAAGTGTCGATGCGGTTTTAAATGATCTTGATGAATACGCCATAGAAGAAGCGCTTCGAATCCTTGAGCCGCTAAATGAAGGAGAGGAAACTCCGGAACACTCAATTACTGTAATCTCGATGGGTCCAGAACGCGCTACTGAAGCGATTCGCAAAGGTCTCTCTATGGGCGCACATTCGGGAATTTTGGTAACAGATGTAGCACTTCAGGGTTCAGATGCGGTTTCAACGGCAAAAGTTTTAGCTTCCACAATTAAATCGGGCGGTTTTGATTTAGTCTTCTGCGGTACTGAATCTACCGATGCAAGAATGAGCGTAGTTCCGGCGATGGTTGCTGAGATCTTGGGTTGGGCACAATTAACCTTTGCAGGATCAGTGAAAGTAGATGTCGCAGCAAGACAGGTTGAAATCGTCCGAATGACAGATAGCGGCGTCGAGAATATGTCGGCCAAATTTCCTTGCGTAGTTAGCGTTATCGAGAAGATAAATGAGCCAAGATATCCATCATTTAAGGGAATAATGGCAGCAAAGAAGAAACCAATTGAAAATAAAACTTTAAATGATCTGGGTATTTCTGCCTCAGAGTTGACCGCTTGGAGCGAAGTACTTGATTCCCAATCACGACCACCTCGTGAAAAGGGTGTCAAGCTCGAAGATTCTGGTGAAGGTGGATCAAAACTTGCTGACTATTTATTAGAGAAGCGGTTGGTCTAACATGACGAAGAATTTAGTCTTGATAGATCATGATGGAACAAAAGTTGCCAAGTCAGCCTCAGAATTAGCAACATTTGCCAAGCGCGCCGGAAATGCCATCGGAGTTCTACTTGCAAATACTGGAACTGGTGATTCTCTCGCAACTCAACTTAATGGCACGGAATTTGAAAGAGTTCTCGTTGTAGAAAATGATGAAATCAGTCGTTACGGTATTGCCGCGGCGACCTCATCGCTCGCCCAGATTATTGAAAAAGAGTCAGCAGAATCGGTGCTTATTGCGTCATCTGCCCGCGGCAAAGAGATTGCCGGAAGATTAGCCGTACGTCTCAAATCCGGAATTATCACTGATGCAGTTGACGTTTCATCTGAACTCAGTACTACTCAATCAGTTTTTGGTGGTTCATTTACAGTAAAAGCGAAACTTAAAACACCGCTTTCAATTATTACGGTAAGACCAAGCTCAATTGAGCCATCCAGTTCCTCCGCAAATCCGACCGTCGAAAAAGCTTCAGTTACTATTGATGACAAAGATAAATTGGTGGAAATTTCCACATCGCAGCCACCTGTTAAAGGAGGTCGTCCAGACCTTACTGAAGCAAAGATTGTTGTCTCAGGTGGCCGTGGCACAAACGGTAATTTTGCTGAAGTAGAAGCATTCGCTGACTTAGTTGGCGGCGCAGTCGGCGCATCGAGAGCAGCTACTGATGCTGGTTGGTATCCACACACTCATCAAGTTGGCCAGACTGGAAAGACGGTTTCACCACAGTTATATGTTGCTTGTGGAATTTCTGGAGCGATTCAACATAGAGCAGGTATGCAAACCTCAAAAACAATCGTCGCAATCAATAAAGATCCAGAAGCTCCAATCTTCGATCTAGCTGATTTTGGCGTGGTCGGGGATCTCTTTGCGGTGCTCCCACAGGCTCGCGAAGCCATCAAAGCTAAACGCTCATAAGCGCGGTCCTACCTAGGTTTTAGAATCTCCCTATGCCTCGGGTTTATTTTGATAACGCCGCTACCTCTCCGATAAACGAAGTAGCGCTACAAGCGCTAGTCGAACAGGCGCGCGCTCTTGGAAATCCTTCAAGTTTGCATAGCTATGGGCGAGAGGCGAGACGTAATGTCGAAGAGGCTCGAGAACGAATTGCACCATTGGTTGAATGTGAACCAAGTGAAGTTATCTTCACCGGCAGCGGGACTGAAGCCAATAACCTTGCAATCAAGGGTATTTATTGGCACCGATTATCAGAAAACAAAAAGCGAAAAGTGATCATCACCTCAACATTCGATCATCATGCAATCTTGGATCCAATTCGATGGTTAGCGGAGAGTGAAGGCGCAGAAGTTATCGAGGTCCCAGTAGATAGCTCGGGCTACCTAAAATTGGATTATCTAGAAACTGCACTGGAAAATCGTGGTTCTGAAGTTTCACTTATTAGCGTGATGCACTCAAATAATGAAGTAGGAACTATTCAGCCAATCGGGGAAGTCGTCCATCTTGCAAAGAAGTACGAGATCCCAGTTCATTCCGATGCAATCCAAAGTTTCGGCAAAATTCCACTTTCTTTCTCCGAAATTGGTTTATTTGCAATGACTATAAGTGCACATAAATTAGGAGGCCCGATCGGAGTTGGTGCTCTCATACTGAAGAAAGGTTTTGATGTTACGCCGCTTCTTCATGGCGGTGGTCAAGAACGTGATATTCGCAGTGGAACCATGAATGCACCTGCCATCATCGCTTTTTCACTCGCAGCTCAAGCAGCGCATCGAAATCGTGAGAAGAATTCAATTTATGTATCGGCGCTACGTGAATCTCTTCTTGATACCATTAAAAACGATATTCCAGATGCAGTCCTTCATGGAGGTCCAGGAGAGCGCTTGCCTGGAATATTAAATGTGAGATTTCCAAATACCGAGAGTGATTCACTACTACTTCTATTTGACTCAGAAGGAATTGCATGTTCTACCGGTTCGGCATGTACTGCAGGCGTCCAGCAAGCAAGCCATGTTTTGATGGCAATGGGATTAAGTGAACCTGAGGCGCGATCTTCTCTGAGATTCTCCCTCTCACCAGAAAACTCCAAAGGTGACATTGATTATTTCCATACCTGTCTTAAGCGAGTAATCGAGAGAGCGAGAGCAGCTTACCGGAGCAACGCATGAAGTTGATTGCTGCTATGAGCGGTGGCGTTGACTCTGCAGTCGCGGCAGCCCGCGCTGTTGAATCAGGCAATGAGGTAATTGGGGTGCATCTTGCGCTCTCTAAGAATCCGAAAAAATATCGATCTGGTGCAAGAGGTTGCTGCACTATTGAAGATTCACATGATGCGAGACGGGCTGCGGATCGCATAGGAATACCTTTCTATATCTGGGATATGTCTGAAGAATTTCACGAAAACGTCGTAGAGAACTTCTTATCAGAATATTCAGCTGGCAGAACTCCAAATCCGTGCTTAAGGTGTAATGAAAAAATTAAATTTGCCGCAGTTTTGGATCGAGCGAAAGCTATGGGATTTGATGGGGTCGTAACGGGGCACTATGCTCAAGTAAAATCGGAAAACGGCAATAAGACTTTACATCGCGCAATAGATGAAGCGAAAGATCAATCTTATGTACTCGCAGTTTTGAATTACGAACAATTAAATGGTGCAATTTTCCCGTTGGGGGATACCCGTAAAGAAGATGTAAGAAAGGAGGCGGCGCGAAGAGGATTAACAGTCGCTCAAAAGCCAGACAGCCATGATATTTGCTTTGTTCCGTCTGGCGATAACGCGGGCTGGCTTCGTGATCGATTAGGTAGCGAGGTTGGACCAATAGTTGACGCGACTGGAAAGAAATTAGGTGAACACCATGGTGCTTACACCTACACAATCGGACAACGAAGAGGGTTAGGAATAAGTGAGCCGACTCCAACTGGTTCACCTAGATATGTTTTAAAAATTGAACCAAAATCAAATACGGTTGTAGTGGGAGAACACGAAGAGCTTGCAATTAGCAATATCTCAGGAGAAAAGTTGATTTGGTGCGGTCCGACAAATAATTCCAGTACTACCGAGACATTTCGCGGACTGGCACAGGTCAGGGCACATGGCAGCGCTTATCCTTGTTCTTATTCCGTTCACGGCGAGAATCTAGAAGTAATCCTGGATTCGCCAATATTTGGCTTAGCTACCGGACAAGCAGTGGTTATCTATGAAGATGATCGAGTGGTTTGCTCAGCCACAATTTCGAGGACTGCATGAAAGAAGGCGCCAAAGTTCGCCGCAAAATGAGTGAACTTTCAGAACAAATTAGAGATCACCAATATCGATATTACGTCCTCGACAAACCCATCATCACTGACGCTGAGTTTGATGCGATTTGGAAGGAATTAAGCGCTCTTGAAAGCGCTCACCCAGAATTACTTGATCCAAATTCGCCCACACTTGAAGTGGGAGGAGGCTTTGCCTCTCATTTTGAGCAGTTCAATCATCACCAGAAGATGATGAGCCTAGATAACGTGTTTAGCGATGAAGAATTGGACTCTTGGCTTGATCGTATCGAAAAGGAATCTACGAGTGTAAAAAAGAGTTGGCTATGTGAACTCAAGATTGATGGCCTAGCAATTAATCTGATTTATGAAAATGGAAAACTAGTTAGAGCTCTCACTAGAGGAAATGGCGAAACTGGTGAGGATGTAACGGTAAATGTGCGAACCATCACCGCTATTCCACAGAACTTAAAGGGATCCAGAATTCCGGAATTAGTTGAAATTAGAGGAGAGATATTCTTTCCAGTTGCCGCATTTAATGAACTAAACGAAGCTCTTGAGGAGTCTGGAAAAACGCCCTTTGCAAATCCAAGAAATGCCGCAGCTGGCTCGTTACGACAGAAAGATCCAAGGGTGACGGCGGCACGACCCTTATCTTGCATAGTTCACGGAATTGGCGCTGTTAAGGGCGCTACTTTTGATTCCCAGAGCCAAGCCTATGAGTTAATGGCGAGTTGGGGAGCTCCTGTTTCAAGGAGCTATCAAGTTCTTGAGAATTCAAGCGGAGTAAAGAAATTCATCACTGAATTCTTAAAGCTTCGTCACGAATTGGAACACGAAATTGATGGAGTTGTGGTCAAGGTAAACGAGCGATCCATTCAAGAATTGATCGGCACAACTTCTCGAGCGCCAAAGTGGGCGATTGCTTACAAATATCCGCCTGAAGAAGTAACAACAAAGTTGATAGATATCAGAGTGAGCGTCGGAAGGACTGGGCGAATAACGCCCTTTGGATTTATGGAGCCGATTAAGGTAGCTGGATCAACGGTGACAAATGCAACGTTACATAACGTAGAGGAAGTTGAACGAAAAAGAGTGCTAATTGGCGATATAGTAATTCTTCGAAAAGCTGGAGATGTGATTCCTGAAATTCTCGGACCAGTAGTAGAGCGTAGAACTGGCAAAGAGAAGAAATTCGTAATGCCAACTAATTGTCCAGATTGTGGATCAAAACTCAAAGCAATAAGCGAGGGTGACGTAGATATTAGATGTCCCAATTCCCAAAATTGTCCGGCGCAACTTCGAGAGCGAATCTATTACATTGGTTCTCGCGCTGCACTAGACATCGACGTACTCGGATATGAAGCTGCGCAAGCTTTACTAGGTGCAGAATTGATTGTTGATGAAGGCGATTTATTTGATTTATCAGCCAAGAAACTTCTCAACTGCGAATTTTTTCGAAAGAAAGATGGAACGGCTGCATCAAATGCAGAAAAATTGATCCAAGCTCTTGAAGACGCAAAAAAACGTCCGCTATGGCGCGTCCTGGTAGCGCTCTCAATTAGACATGTTGGTCCAACAGCAGCCCAAGCTCTCGTCCGAGAATTTAAATCCCTAGAAGCTATTTCAACAGCATCCGGCGATGAACTTGCAGGAATTGATGGAATAGGAGAAGTCATTGCCAAGAGTATTTCTACATGGTTCAGTATTGATTGGCATCGCGTGATAGTTGATAAATGGCGAAGGGCTGGAGTTACTACTGTAGATATAGATAAAAAGGAGCGACCTCAAACTCTCGCAGGCCTAACAATTGTTGTTACGGGTGCTCTCAATAGTTTTACACGTGATGGAGTCTCCGAAACTATTTTGGAGCATGGCGGAAAAGCTGCTTCATCGGTATCTAGCAAGACTGATTTCGTTGTTATCGGAGATTCACCCGGATCGAAGGCGAAAAAGGCTGAAGAGCTAGGTGTGAGAATCATCAACGAAAGCCAATTCTTGACTCTTCTCGAGAATGGGACAGATAGGATATGACCATGTTCGAGTTATTTAGCGAGGCTGGTCGAGAACTTCCCGCTCCACCGGCATTTTTTGGCATTTTAACTTTTGCGGTTCTGATGTTCCTCCTGTATTTAGTTATGCGCCTTGATAAAGACTAAGAACTGCGCAATCTTCGGAGGTACATTCGACCCAATCCATTTGGGCCATCTCCACGTTATCGATAACTTATTGAATTCAAAGAAGTTTGATTCAATCGTCGTTGTTCCTGCTGGTAACCCCGCAATTCGGGAGGCAATCGCAAGTCCCCAGGAACGACTTGAGATGGTGAAAATAGCTTTGAAAGATCGAGATATTGAAATCAGCGATTGTGAAGTAAATCGACCTGGCACCTCATTTGCGATAGATACCGCAATCGAGATACAAAATCAGCATCCGGGCGCCAATCTTCATTGGGTTATTGGTAGCGATGCATTTGCTCAAATATCTAGTTGGCACAAAATAGAAGAGCTGGCAAATCTCGTTGAATTCTTAGTGGTTGAGCGCCCCGGACCCAGCTTTATTGGTTCTCAAATCAAGGCTAACTCGATAAAAATAGATGCACTTCCAATCTCTGCAACTGAAATTAGAAGTTTAATAGACAAACGTGCAACTGTTTCAGAGAAACTTCCAGCTAACGTTTACGCCTATATAAAAGCAAAAGGTTTATATGGCGCCTCGTAGAGAGACTTTGCTTCTTCTAGAGCGGGCTTCCGCTGCAGCACTTGATAAGTTGGCGAAGAATCTTGTAGCGGTTGACTTAACAGAACAGATGGTCCTAAGCGAAGTTTTCTTGATAGCAAGCGGTCAAAACGAGCGACAAATTGAAGCAATCGCAGATAACATCGAAATGAAGTTGGCTGCTCAAAATGAGCGGCCAGTTCGAAGGGAAAAATCTTCCCGTTGGATTTTGCTTGACTATGAAGATTTGGTTGTGCATGTTCAAACAGAAGAGATTCGTAACTACTATATGCTTGAGCGACTCTGGAATGATTGCCCTAGAATTGAAATCTCAGCAATTGAAAATGTCGGAGGAGAAGATAAATGATTCAAAGAATTGTCCTCTGGCGACACGGTCAAACTGATTGGAACTTAGAGAATAGATTTCAAGGTCATTCTGATATTCCATTGAATGAAACCGGATTTGCTCAAGCACGAAGGGCAGCGCCACTACTTATGGGGTTAAAGCCATCGAAAATTGTTTCCAGCGATTCAATTAGAGCGAGACAAACGGCCCAGGCGCTTTCGGAGATTTCTAAATTACAGGTTCTGATAGATGTCGGTTTACGTGAGACCAACGGTGGGAAGTGGGAGGGTAGAACTGGAGCGGAGAATCGCGCTGTTGATTTTGAAAGATTTGTGACGTGGCTTGACGGCAATGATGAGCCGGCTGGTGAAGTTGGCGAAAGAAGAAGTGAAATTGCAGAGAGAGCGGTAGCCGCAATCGAAAGAGCAATCGAACCCAATCTTGAAACATTAGTCGTCGTCACACACGGCGGCACGGCGCGAATAATCATTGGGAAAATGTTGGGTTTGCCAATGAATCAATGGGCAACCATCGGTGGTCTCTCTAATGCGGCTTGGTCAATTATGGAAAATGGACACCATCGACCAGGATGGATATTGGTAGAACATAATGCTGGATCTTTACCAGAACCTATCTTTGGTGAAGAAAGTGGCGCTTGATGTAAGGTGAGAAGACGGGGCTATGGCGCAGCTGGTAGCGCACCTGCATGGCATGCAGGGGGTCAGGGGTTCAAGTCCCCTTAGCTCCACTTTTTTTGAGAACTAGAAAATTATGAAAATTGTTAAAGAAGGCGGTTGAGAATGAGTGCGAGAAATGGACTTCCACTTCAGAGAATTCCAAAAAGATGGAGCGCTGCGGACCTGCCAGACCAAACAGGAAAGCGATTTCTTATCACGGGTGCAACGAGTGGTATTGGAAAAGAGGCAGCTCGAGAGGTAGCAAGAGCTGGTGGCACGGTCATTATTGCAGCCCGGTCACTTTCTAAAGCGGAAAAAGTTAAGTCGGAACTTTCCCCAAAACGCATTGAGATCCTTGAACTCGACTTAACTGACCTAGAAAGCGTGCGCCGCGCAGCCAAGAACTTAAATGGAGAAATAGATGTATTGATCTTGAACGCTGGAATCATGGCTATTCCTAAGCTCATGACCAAAGATGGCTTTGAAATGCAGATGGGGACAAACCATCTAGGCCATTTTGCATTTGCAGGTTTGATTAGGAATCGCGTTCGTTCTCGAATTGTTTCAGTATCAAGTCAAGCGCATAGAACCGGAAATTTTGGAGTTGGTGATAAGGAAGCGATTCAGGATATCTGCCTTGGGAGGAATAAGTATTCTGCGTGGGGTGCATACGGCAATAGCAAATTAGCCAACGTACTTTTTACCTTCGAATTGGAGCGCAGGGCTCGAGCCAATAACTGGGGATTTAGAGCATGTGCAGCTCACCCCGGTTACTCAAATACAAATTTGCAATCTGTCGGTCCACAATTTAGGGAGCGAATTTGGGAAGAGCGTGCAACTTCATTTATGAATTCAATTATTGCGCAGTCGGCTTCACGAGGAGCACTGCCGACCTTGTGTGCGGCTACCTTCCCGGATTTATATGGAGCTACTTATATTGGTCCAGATGGATTTATGGAGATGCGAGGTTTTCCAAAAGCAGTTAGAGCGAGATCTATTGCATATGATCAAGAACTTTCTTCGAATTTATGGCAAGTGAGTGAGGAGTTAACCGGAGTCGTTTGGCGGTAACCTTGCCACATGCATGAGGCCTATGACATCCACGGCGTCCAAGAGAAATGGCTGCCAATCTGGGATGAATTAGCACCCTTCAGATCCGGAAGAAAAGACGACGCTAGACCTAAGAAATATGTCTTAGACATGTTTCCTTATCCTTCAGGTGATCTGCATATGGGCCACGCCGAGGCTTACGCACTTGGTGATGTGATTGCAAGGTATTGGGTTCAACGTGGATTTAATGTCATGCACCCGATTGGCTGGGATGCATTCGGTCTTCCCGCAGAAAACGCTGCAATTAAGCGGAATGAAGATCCAAGTATTTGGACTTACGAAAATATCAATACGCAACGCTCTTCTATGCGTAGATACGCATGCTCTTTTGATTGGGATCGCGTTCTATATACGTGCGATGCTGAATACTACAAGTGGAACCAATGGATCTTCTTAAAATTATTTGAAAAAGGGTTGGCATATCGCAAAGATTCTGCGGTCAATTGGTGTCCGGATTGCCAGACCGTACTCGCGAACGAACAAGTGATTGCTGGACTTTGTGAAAGATGTGATAGTTCTGTAACTAAGAAAAAATTGAATCAGTGGTATTTCAAGATTACTGCTTATGCCGAGAGATTACTCGAAGATATGAAGCAACTTGAAGGAAAGTGGCCCGACAAAGTCCTTACGATGCAGCGAAATTGGATCGGGAAATCGACCGGTGCTGAAATCAAATTTGAAATTGAGGGCCGAAGCGAACCGGTAATCGTCTACACAACCAGACCTGACACGCTTTACGGGGCGACATTTATGGTGGTAGCCGTGGATAGCGAGCTTGCGAGGGAACTTGCTACAAGTAGCAAAGTCGAATCTGCATTTAACAAATATTTTGAATCGGTGCGCTCGGCAAGTGACATTGATAGGTTAGCAACTGACCGAGCTAAGACAGGCGTATTTTTAGAACGCTACGCCATCAACCCGGTAAACGGCGAGCGGATTCCAATTTGGGCAAGTGATTATGTTCTTGCTGATTACGGAACTGGTGCGATCATGGCGGTACCAGCACATGATCAGCGAGACTTAG
Organism: Actinomycetota bacterium; assembly: GCA_016870975.1. GTDB lineage: Bacteria > Actinomycetota > Actinomycetes > Nanopelagicales > Nanopelagicaceae > MAG-120802. Next base: position 108,314 of record VGAE01000001.1, on the reverse strand, counting down.
ATTTTGCTAGGACCATGAAGTTACCGATTAAAGTAGTTGTTGATACCGGAGAATCTGATTCAAGCGAAACCGGAATCGCGACAGAAGGCAACGGAAAGATAATTAACTCGGGCTCAATCAGTGGCCTGGAGAGCTCAGCCGCTATCTCCAAGATAATCGATGAACTTTCGAGGAAGAACATGGCTGTTCCAACTGCGAATTATCGATTACGCGATTGGTTGATTTCTCGCCAGCGTTATTGGGGAACTCCAATTCCAATAATTCACTGTCCAAAGTGCGGAGAGGTTCCTGCTCCAATCGAGCGATTACCCGTGAAGCTTCCCGACTCAAAGTCGGTCGACCTAAAACCAAAGGGAATTTCTCCACTAGCGACTGCATCCGAATGGGTAAATACTCAATGCCCAAAGTGCACCGGCAATGCTCTGCGGGATACCGACACCATGGATACTTTTGTTGACTCCTCGTGGTACTTTCTTAGATACACCAGTGTAAATAATCAACATTCACCTTTTGATGATCAAAAGGTGAAGACTTGGCTACCCGTTGATCAATATGTGGGTGGAGTGACGCACGCAATTCTCCATCTTTTGTACTCTAGATTTTTTACAAAGGCACTTTTTGATATGGGACTTGTTGATTTCGATGAGCCATTCACTCGACTGCTTAACCAAGGAATGGTCATAATGGATGGCTCGGCCATGAGCAAGAGTCGCGGCAATCTGGTTCGGCTCTCCGACGAACTTGAGCGGCATGGCGTCGACGCCATTCGACTTTCTATGGTTTTTGCCGGGCCGCCAGAAGATGACGTTGATTGGGCAGATGTTTCACCTTCCGGTTCCGTTAAGTTTCTTAATAGAGCTTGGCGTTTATCTGGAGATGTCGCAAGTGAACCGGGTATCAGTTTTTCAAATGGCGATATCGAGTTAAGAAAAATTACTCACAAGGCGCTTCACGACATCTCTTTTGCTATTGAGTCTTTCCGCTTCAACGTGGCAGTAGCTCGAATTATGGAACTAGTTAATGCCACGCGAAAAGCTATTGATTCGGGGTGCGGCGCGGCAGATCCATCAGTTCGTGAAGCAGTCGAGGCAATCGCGATATCTCTCTCTTTGATTGCTCCATATACAGCTGAGGAGATGTGGGAAAGATTGGGACACAAACCTTCGGTCGCGTTAGCCGGTTGGCCAAAGATTGATGAATCTCTTCTGACTGCTGATGCAGTAACAGCGATATTCCAGATTAACGGAAAAATTAAGTCGCGAATTGATGTTCAACCTGATATTTCAGATGACGAGTTAGAAGCGATGGCCTTTACTGACCCGGCTATAAAAACAGAAATCAATGGCGTTATGCCTAAGAAAGTAATTACTAAGGCACCTAAGTTTGTAAATATCGTTCTCTAAATCCACAATTCGGCGAGCTAACCGAATAGGTTGCGCTAAGTAGGGCTCTATTTGGCGTGTGAATTTTCAGGTATTGAAATTTTAGTTCCTGGCAATATTGAACCTGGCGCCCAGGAAGAACTTCTTCGCAAAAATGATTTTTCAGAAATCGATATCGTGAAGGTCCCTCATCATGGTTCTAAATATCAAGTAATGGCTCTATTTTCATCTGCCGAGCAATTCCTAATCAGTGCGGGGCCCAACTCTTGTGGGCATCTTAACGACAAACTGGTGCGAGAACTGGAGTCAATAGGCATAGTTCAGCGCACTGATAATTTTGGATCTATCGCGATTGGCTGGAGCGGTAGCCAGGAGAAGCCAGTATTCTCTTCCCGACGGCTTGGAAAAGAATGGTGGAAAATCATTTGGCATTAGCTGAAGTAGTTTTGATTCACGGCTCAGAGGATGCGTTGGCGGATCGTGGACTTGAAGTTGCGCTTGCAGCGCGAAGCGATTTTGAGCGAACCGTTTTGATGGGATCTGAGTTGGAAGTTGGAAGATTTTCAGATGCGGTGGCACCCTCGCTTTTCTCAGAAAAAAGAGTGATCGTCATCAAAGATCTTCAAGATGTAATCTCAGAAGTTTCTGAGGAAATTCAGCAATTCTTGGAACAATTTGAAGTGGAACCGAATCTAAATCTTATTTTCCTTCATGCAGGTGGTGTAAAAGGTAAAGGTTTGATTGAGAAAATAAAAAAACTAAAGGCTGAGTACATTCTTTGTGAACCGCTTAAGAAAGCGAGTGATAAAGCTGACTTCGTGAAGAGTGAATTTGCACGGCATGGAAGAAAAATTTCTCCAAGTGGAATCGACGCCTTAGTAGATGCAACGGGAAACGACAGTCGAGAATTGGCTTCTGCCTGCAGTCAGATTGCTTCAGATACAGACCCAAAAAAGAGCGCTATAGATGAGAGTGATATCTCGAAATACTATCAAGGACGAGTTGAGGCAACTGGCTTTGATGTAGCTGATGCAGTTATTTTAGGAGATGTAAAGAATTCTCTAATTTCATTACGTAATGCGTTGGAATCAGGCACAGATCCCATAATGATCATCTCTGCGATTGCAAGTTCCGTCAGAGCGCTTGCAAAAGTCTCGGATGCTCCTAAGCATGTAAAGTCTTTTGAACTAGCCGGTTCACTTGGCATGGCGCCATGGCAGATTGATAAAGCAAGACGTCAGCTAAGTAAGTGGCGACCAGGCATGATTACCTTTGCATTCACTGAATTATCCAAAGCTGATATAGGTGTTAAAGGTGGCGAGGTAGATGGCCTTTTTGCGCTTGAGAGAGCGGTTCTAGCGATTGCTGAGAACGTTGCCAGAGGTGGCGCGAAAGCCTCGGTTTGAGAAGGGATATCGCCTTCTGATACCCTGCGCGGTCGCATTCGATAAAGCAAGGAAGGCACCGTGGCAAATATCAAGTCCCAAATCAAGCGAATCAAGACCAACGAGGAGGCGCGTCTTCGCAACAAATCGGTTCGCTCATCTTTCAAGACAGCGATTCGCCGCTTTCGTGATTCTTTAACATCTGGGGACGCCAAGGTGATTGCTTCCGAGCTTAAGACGGCATCGCGTGAATTGGATGTTGCAGTTTCAAAAGGCGTAGTTCACACCAATCAAGCTGCCAATAAAAAGTCAGCGATGGCCAAGGCCGCCAATAAGGCCGGCGTCCGCTAATAAGATAAATCGAGGCGGACTTTGCCCGCTATACCTCTAGCCAAAGCACCGCAACCGGCGCACACAAATCCGGAACAAATCCGGAATTTCTGCATTATTGCTCATATTGATCACGGTAAATCGACCCTAGCTGACCGAATGCTTGGCATCACTGGCGTTGTTGAAGCGCGCAACATGCGCGAGCAATATCTAGATCGAATGGATATTGAGCGTGAACGTGGCATAACAATTAAGAGTCAAGCTGTCCGCTTGCCTTGGCAATCCGGCATAGATGGAAAAGACTACATTCTTAATATGATTGATACTCCTGGTCACGTAGATTTCACATATGAAGTTTCTCGCTCTCTTGCTGCGTGTGAGGGAGCTATTCTCTTAGTCGACTGCGCTCAAGGGATCGAAGCCCAGACACTAGCAAATCTCTATTTGGCGATGGAAAATGATCTCACTATAATCCCAGTTCTAAATAAGATTGATCTGCCAGCTGCTCAACCTGAAAAATTCGCGATCGAATTATCTAAATTGGTGGGTTGCGAACCTTCTGACTGCTTGAGGGTTTCAGGAAAAACTGGCGATGGGGTCACAGAGCTGCTAGATCAAATCGTTGCCCAAATCCCACCACCTAAAGGCTCTTTAAACGCGCCGGCAAGAGCGTTAATTTTTGATTCGGTTTACGACACTTACAGAGGCGTTGTGACTTATGTACGAGTTTTTGATGGGAAGTTATCTCCCAGAGAACAAATACAGATGATTGCAACTGGGGTGAAGCATGAATTACTGGATATCGGAGTTATTTCACCTGAACCTGTGAGTAGCTCTGGACTTGGTGTAGGTGAAGTTGGTTACTTGATTACTGGAGTAAAAGATGTTCGTCAGTCACGAGTTGGCGACACTGTTACTTCCTATCAAAATCCGGCGAAAGAAGCGCTCTCAGGCTACAAAGATCCCAAGCCGATGGTTTTCTCGGGTTTATATCCAATTGATGGTGATGACTATCCAATGCTTAGAGACGCATTAGATAAGTTGCAATTGAACGACGCTGCTCTTGTATACGAGCCTGAAACCTCAGCGGCACTCGGCTTTGGATTTCGCTGTGGTTTTCTTGGACTTTTGCATATGGAAATTGTTCGAGAGCGATTGGAGCGCGAATTTAATATCTCCCTAATTTCAACAGCTCCAAATGTGGTCTATCGAGCATTTCTAGAGGATGGCAAGGAAAAAATCGTTACAAACCCGAGCGAATATCCAAATGGAAAAGTTGAGAAAGTGTTCGAACCAATTATCAAGGCAACAATTCTTGCACCTTCGGAATTCATAGGGACCATCATGGAGTTATGCCAGTCTCGTCGCGGCGTTTTAGGAGGTATGGATTATCTCTCCGAAGATCGTGTTGAGATCAGATACACCTTGCCACTTGCAGAAATCGTCTTCGATTTCTTTGATCAACTCAAATCGCGAACCAAGGGTTATGCATCTCTAGATTACGAACCAATTGGAGAGGCTGAGGGAGATTTAGTTAAAGTTGATATTCTGCTTCAAGGAGATACCGTCGATGCCTTTAGCTCAATAGTCCATCGCGATAAGGCTTACCCTTATGGCGTCATGATGACTGGAAAACTCCGCGAATTAATTCCAAGGCAACAATTCGAAGTTCCCATCCAAGCCGCAATCGGAGCGAAGATAATTGCTAGAGAAAATATTCGAGCGATTCGCAAAGACGTTCTAGCTAAATGTTACGGTGGCGATATCACGCGTAAGCGAAAATTGCTCGAAAAGCAGAAAGAGGGCAAGAAGCGCATGAAAATGGTGGGTCGTGTTGAAGTTCCACAAGAAGCTTTTATTGCCGCCCTCTCAACAAATTCGGATGGCGAAGGTGGAAAAGGAAAGAAATAACGAGAGCAGAAAACTCTCGTTCTATGTCCACGTTCCTTACTGCGTAAAACGATGTGGATATTGTGACTTTAATACTTATACGCCTAGTGAATTAAATTCCCCCGATTTGAAGGGGATTACAACTAGCTACATTGATTCTGCTTTAAAGGAGATTGAGCTAGCTTCCGGAAAATTGGGCAAGATTCAAGTTGAGACGATATTTTTTGGTGGAGGCACTCCTTCACTTTTGCCAGCTCAAGAGGTATCGCGAGTAATCGCAAAGATATCAGCACTTTTTGAGATTCGGCCCAATGCTGAAATTACTCTTGAAGCAAATCCAGACACGATAACTGAATCATTTTTGGATTCAATAAGGGAGAGTGGTGTCAATAGAATTTCTATTGGCATGCAGTCTGCGGTTCCGCATGTACTGAATACTCTCGATAGAACGCACAACCCAGATAATGTTGTCAAAAGTTGTGAACTAGCACGGAAATTAGGCTTCGAACATTTAAGTGTTGATCTTATCTACGGAATACCGGGTGAAAGCTTTCAAGATTGGCAACGAAGTTTTGAGGCGGCCCTTCAGTTACCAATTGATCATATAAGTGCCTATGCGCTCATTGTTGAGACTGGAACTAAATTAGCTGCACAGATCAAGCGCGGTGAACTTCTAATGCCAGCAGACGACGAGACTGCAGAAAAATATCTTCAATTTGATGCGGCAGCTACAAGTCTTGGATTTAATTGGTATGAACTAAGCAACTGGGCAATCCCTGGCGCGGAGAGTCTGCACAATAAGGCTTATTGGAATGGTTCCTCGTGGTGGGGAGTAGGACCGGGAGCGCATTCATTTATTGAGGGGAGGCGTTGGTGGAATGTAAAACATCCACGCAAGTATCAAGAGTTGATTAGTCAGAATAGATCGCCGGAACAAGATAGCGAAGTACTCTCTTTAGAAAACATGAGAGATGAATTTGTAATGTTACGGATTCGGACTCGAGAAGGAATTCCACTTGAAAGGCTCACCGATAAACAACTGGAAATTGCGAATCAATTCAAGAATTCCGGCTATATCGAAAGTTTAACTTGGCGTGATTCTCTCCTCGTTCTTACGGCGAAAGGACGCTTGATAGCAGATCGAATAGTGCGAGAATTGTTGGTGTAGTAACTTCACTCCCTATGCAGACTGCAAACACCGTCGTCGTCCTCTTCCTAGCCGTAGTCTTCTTGATTGCTGGACTATCAAAAGCGAGTGGCAGTGCGGCTGGTTTATCAGGAACTAGAGATGTGAGCGTTCCAGATGGTTTGGCTAGGTTGGTGGGAATGCTAGAAACCTTGGCAGCACTCTCTTTGGCTGTTGGTTTTGCGCTAGATAATATTGATCTTCAAATCTACGGACTAATCACAATCTGGATAATTATGGCAGGCGCAATATTCTTCCATTTTCGAGCAAATAAATCGCGCACTGCATTTCCTGCGATGTTATTACTACTGATTGCAACTTTTGGGATTGCTTCGATTTAGGCTGCTATGGAATCTAGACAGCTAGAAATATTACGAGCGATTGTCCAAGAATACGTCGCCACTGAAGAGCCAGTTGGCTCTCGTTCGATAGCAGAACGCCACGGCCTAGGAATTTCCTCAGCGACCATTAGAAATGAGATGGCGGTATTAGAGGAGGCAGGGTTTATTACGCAACCTCATGCCAGCGCCGGTCGTATACCTACCGATAAAGGTTATCGACTCTTCGTCGACAAACTTGCGAAGATTAAACCACTTTCCGCTGCAGAGCGACGGGCGATTGAAACTTTTCTGGAGGGCGCGAATGACTTAGACGACGTCGTAATGAGAACGGTGCGCCTGCTTGCTCAAGTTACTAAGCAGGTTGCAGTTGTCCAATATCCAATGATTGCAAAATCCAAGGTTCGCCACATAGAACTTCTCCTGTTGACGCCAAGAAGACTGATGCTTGTCTTAATTACAAACACTGGGCGAGTTGAGCAGCGGGTTCTAGAGTTGCCATATTCGCTAGCCGAGAATTCCCTCTCAGATTTAAAGTCGAAAATGAATAATCTAGTTTTTGGTAAGAGCATGGCTGATGTCGCAAATTCACTTGAATCGTTACTGGAATTTTTATCGCGAGAAGAGAGAACTTCAGCGGCCTTGATAATTTCAAATCTTATTGAAATGTCACTGGAAAAATCTGAGGAAAGAGTGGTCTTGGCTGGAACTGCAAACTTAACTCGCTCTGGAAGTGAAGTATCCAGTGACATTCATGGCGTTCTAGAGATTCTAGAAGAACAAGTTGTGTTGTTGAGGTTGCTCAGTGATTTTGGAGAAACCATTGGTGTGAGAATCGGTTCAGAACAGCCAGAAAAGAGTTTGAAAACTACTAGTTTGGTAACGGTGGGATATGGCAATGACGGGAATTCGTTTGGCGCTCTCGGGGTACTTGGTCCAACTCGTATGGATTATGTAACCTCGATGTCCGCAGTCCAAGCAGTAGCACGTTATGTTGGAAGATTCCTAACGGATGGTAAGTAATGGCAGATCTTTATCAAACTCTCGGAATTGATCGAAGTGCATCTCAGGACGAGATAAAGCGTGCCTATAGAAAGCTGGCTCGCGAAATGCATCCTGATGTGAATCCAGATCCTAAAGTTCAAGATAAATTCAAAGAAATTACTGCAGCTTATGAAGTCCTTAGCGATCCACAAAAGAGAAATTCATATGACCGGGGTGGCGAAGGATTCGCGGGTGGATTTGGCGGATTTAGCGACATTATGGATGCGTTTTTTGGCGGGGGATCGGCCCGTGGACCGAGACCGCGAATGCGCCAAGGTCAAGATGCGCTTATTCGTGTAGATATCAATCTCGGCGAAGCTTGTTTCGGAGTTACAAAAAAATTAGCCGTAGAGACTGCAGTTATCTGTACTAAGTGCGGAGGCGATGGATGCGAAACAGGAAGTTCGCCCAAGACGTGCGATATTTGTCGGGGAAGAGGTGAAGTTCAACAAGTAACTCGCTCATTTATTGGTCAGGTTATGACATCTAGACCATGCGGCACCTGCCAGGGTTATGGAACTGTAATTGCTAATCCATGTCGAGAATGTGATGGCGATGGTCGCGTGCGCTCTCGACGAGAGATTGATGTAAAGATCCCAGCTGGCGTTGATTCTGGCAATCGCATTCAACTCAGCGGCCAAGGCGAAGTTGGACCCGGCGGTGGGCCGGCCGGCGATCTTTATGTCGAGATCGAGATAGAAGAAAATGAATTTTTGGTGCGTGATGGCGATAATCTCCATCTCCAACTAAATATTCCAATGACAAGTGCCGCTCTTGGAAGTGCTCAGAGCGTTGAGACGCTAGATGGAGAAATCCCAGTGGAAATAAAGCCTGGAGCCCAAAGCGGTGATGTCATTCCAATCAGAGGAAAAGGAATGACTCGACTTAGAGGCAGTGGTCGTGGCGAACTATATGTCCACTTAAATGTAGAGGTACCGACCAAACTTTCTAAACCTGAAGAAGAGCTACTTCGATCACTGGCGAAGATGCGTGGCGAGACTGCTCAAGCGAATCAGGTTCGAAAGGGAAGTGAAGGCGGTTTATTTACTAAATTCAGAGATGCGCTACGAGGTCAATGATGTTACCTCTATTCATTGTCGAAAACATTCCGGTTCGGGGAGATGTAGTTATTGAAGGCGATGAAGCGCACCATGTCGGAGTGGCCCGCGTTAAAGCCGGCGAACGAATCTCGGTTACCAATGGCACTGGACGTCGCGCTGAAGTTGAAGTACTTGATATAAACAAGAGAAACGTTGGTTGTCGAATTCTTGATGTAATCGATGAGCCTCGGCCAAGAACTATTATGATCATCGTCCAAGCTTTAACTAAAGGCGATCGAGCACGCGAGACTATTGAATTGTTAACTGAAGGAGGAGCGGAAATCATAATTCCGTGGCAAGCCGCCAAATCCGTCGGACAATGGAAGGAGGAAAAGGATGCGCTCTCTAAATGGAAATCCTGGACGCGAGAGGCTACAAAGCAATCCAGAAGAAGTTGGATACCTCAAATCCTAGACGTGCATACGACTTCACAACTCAAAAATAGAATTCAAGATAGCGATTTAACTTTTGTTTTCCATGAATCATGTGACTCTAAACTTAGTGAAAATTTTGATTTAGAACCTCCAAAAGAAGTAACAATAATTATTGGTCCCGAGGGTGGCATAACTGAAGATGAATATGCCGGATTCCTTTCGGCTGGAGCCCGAGGAGTAAAACTAGGCAGACCGGTATTTCGCTCCGCTCACGCTGGTGTAGCCGCTCTCGCTGCGGTACAAACTGGCTTCAAAATCTGGTAGATATCAACCATGGAATGCATATTCTGCAAGATTATCGTGGGTGAAATCCCGGCGAAATTGATTTATGATCGCAATGAAGTAATCGCATTCGATGATATAAATCCCCAAGCTCCTACCCATTTATTAATTGTTCCCAAAAAACATTTTGAGAACGCCGGAGAGATTGCCGAGAGCGATGCTGAAATTCTTGCTGAGATGTTTAGAGTTGCCAAAGAGTTGGCAAAAGGTCGCGGGCTCTCAGGTTATAGAACGGTCTTTAATACTGGCGCTGAAGCTGGCCAATCAGTCTTTCACGCTCATCTACACCTGATAGGTGGGCGAGCCTTTGGATGGCCACCCGGATAGAATTGAGACGATGCCCAGCGCGCTAATCAAATTACCGTCCGATATTTCCAGCGTATCTCTGACTGGCCCAAATGACTCATATGTAAGGGCGATTGAGCGAGCATTTCCGGAAGTTGTCACTACGGTTCGGGGCAATGAAATTTCTCTTAAAGGTCCTGCTGATTCAGTAGCCAAAGTTGAGCGGTTAGTCGAAAATTTTCTGGCGGTGGTTCGGGCAGGTCAACCTTTAAGTGATGACGCGGTTCGGAGATCTATTTCAATGATTCTCAGTGATGGTAATGAATCCCCTGCCGAGGTATTAACTTTAAATATATTGAGTTCGCGTGGAAAGACAATACGCCCCAAAACGGTAAATCAAAAGAGGTATGTTGATGCAATAGATAAGAACACCGTTACTTTCGGTATTGGACCCGCAGGTACTGGAAAAACTTATCTCGCTATGGCGAAGGCAGTTCAATCCCTTCAGGCAAAACAGATTAATCGAATAATTTTGACGCGCCCAGCTGTAGAAGCTGGGGAACGTTTAGGTTTTTTGCCGGGGACGCTTCATGAAAAAATTGATCCGTACCTGCGCCCACTCTTTGACGCACTTCATGACATGTTAGATCCAGATGCAATTCCAAGATTAATGTCATCCGGCACAATTGAAGTAGCCCCACTGGCTTACATGCGAGGTCGTACTTTAAATGATTCCTTTATTATTTTAGATGAAGCCCAAAACACCTCCCCAGAACAGATGAAAATGTTTCTAACGCGGCTCGGCTTCGGATCAAAAATGGTCGTTACAGGCGACATCACACAGATTGATTTACCGAGCCATCAGGAATCTGGGCTATCGATAGTTCAAGGAATCCTAGAAGGATTAGCAGACATTGCATTTATGGAACTGACCTCTGAAGATGTTGTCAGACATCGTCTTGTAAGTGAGATAGTCGATGCATACGGTCGATTCGACAATCAAGGTAATCGCGCGGCACGAAGAGAGAATAAGCCACGCTCACTTCGTAACGAGCGCTAAACGCCATAGGTAATTAATTATGTACATCGATCTTACGAATCTTACAAATTTTAATGTCGATACCAGTCGTCTGGAAGCTCTTGCCGAATTCTGTATTAGTCAATTTGGAATTCATCCAGATTCGGAGTTAAGCATTTCATTAGTAGATGAGGAAGAGATGAGTTCGCTTCACATGCAATGGCTAAATGAATCAGGCCCTACCGATGTTCTCTCATTTCCTATAGATGAAATTAAACCAAACTCCTCAACTGACGGTCCCGGACTACTAGGTGACATAGTTCTTTGTCCAAATTATGCAAAGAAGCAAGCTAAAGACATTGGACACTCACTGCAGGATGAGCTTGAGATTTTATTTGTTCATGGGGTCCTACATCTTTTGGGATTTGATCATCGAGAAAATGCCGAGAAAACAGCGATGTTCTCGCGTCAGGATAAGATTCTGAGAGAATGGCGTTGTCGCCCATGAACCCGTTAACCTTAATGCTAGTCGTTTTGCTTCTACTTTTTGCTGGATTTCTCGCAGGTAGCGAGGCCGCAATTAACTCTGTTTCGCGGGTGTATGTAGAAGAATTAAAGAAATCGTCGCGAAGCGCATCATGGGTCAGAAAGATTTTGTCAGAACCGGCTCGCTATTTGAATGTTTTACTTTTTGTCCGAAAGGCTTCAGAGTTAACGGCCACGGTTCTTGTTGCACAATCATTAATTGGCGAAATCGCTTCCCTTAATTGGGCCTTGGCGATCTCAGTATTCACTATGTTGACGCTCTCTTATGTAGTCGTGGGAGTCGGCCCTAGAACTCTGGGGAAACAACGTGCTGGTTCATGGATCGTTCCAGCAAGCATCGCCGCCGTTCTACTTTCGAAAGTCTTGGGACCAATCCCTGCACTATTAATTGCCATCGGAAACGCAATCACCCCAGGTAAGGGTTTTAAAAGTGGGCCATTCGCAAATGAAGCAGAGCTACGCGACTTAGTTGATCAAGCACGAGAACGTGGCCTAGTTGAAGAGACTGAACACGAGATGATTCACTCAGTTTTCGAGTTGGGTGACACCTTAGTTCGAGAATTGATGGTTCCAAGAATCGAGATGGTATGGATCGAAGGAAACAAGAATCTTAGACAAGGTCTATCTCTTGCACTGAGATCTGGCTTTACCAGAATTCCTGTTATCGGCGAAGGGTTAGATAACATAATTGGAATCGCTTATGTAAAAGACTTAGCCAAGAGAGTCCATGAGTATCGAGAATCTGAGACACAGGAATTGGTATCTTCACATATAAGGCCTGCAACCTTTGTCCCAGAAACGAAGACGGCAGCTGATCTTTTGAAAGAGATGCAGTGCGACCAGATCCATCTAGCTATTGTGGTAGACGAATATGGTGGAACTGCCGGATTGATAACTATCGAAGACATCATTGAGGAAATTGTGGGTGAAATTGCTGACGAATACGATGATGACGTCGATGAGATTGAATGGTTAACGCCTAATCTAAAAGCAAGAGCGTCGGCGCGACTTCACCTTGAAGACTTAGTAGATCACTTGGAATTTGAATTGGATGAGGAAGAGCGTGAAGATGTCGACACTATCGGCGGATACATGGCGAAGAAACTTGGTCGCGTCCCAATTCCGGGTAGCGAAATAATTCTTCATGATTGGAAAATTGTGGCAGAGCGTCCAGTCGGCCGGAGGCATCGTATTGGAACCGTACTTGTTGAGCGGATGACAACAAAAAATTCTGATGAGTACGATTCTGAAAATGATTAGGTCTAAAAAATGAGAATTGTACGTTTTACACCCAGTAAGAAAACTTCTTTGGGTAGCGATCCCCAATTTGGAATCCTTGAAAATGAGGATTCAATAAGGTTGATTTCCGGAGACCCGCTTTACTCGGGAATATTGCCACTTGATGAAAAAATCAAGAAGTTCGAGGTTAAGTTATTGGCTCCGGTAATACCAAGAAGCAAAATTGTATGTGTTGGAAAAAATTATGCTGATCATGCAACCGAAATGGGTAGTGATGTTCCAAATGAGCCGATAATTTTCTTAAAGCCGAATACTTCCATTATTGGGCCAGATGAAGTTATTCGCTGGCCGGAAGATAGTTCTCGAGTAGATCACGAAGTTGAACTTGCTGTTGTGATCTCTAGAATATGTAAAGATGTACCAAAGGAAAAATATTCTGATGTAGTTTTTGGTTACACGATTGCTAATGACGTGACCGCTCGAGATCTTCAAAAAGCAGATGGACAGTGGACAAGAGCAAAGAGCTTTGACACTTTCTGCCCTATCGGACCTTGGATCGAAACTGAATTTAGGCCAGGAAACCAAGAAATTTCGGCAAGAATTGGAGGCGAGATAAAGCAATCGGCGAGGCTAGATCAGATGGTCTTCGACATTCCCACGATAATCGCCTTCGTGACTCGAATTATGACGTTGCTTCCCGGTGACTTAATTCTTACTGGCACGCCGGCCGGCATTGGCCCGATGGTTCCAGGAAGCAAAGTTTCAGTTGCAATCGAGGGCATAGGCGAGCTTGTAAATACGGTGATGAGATGACCCGCGAAGTACGAACCAGATTTGCGCCATCTCCTACTGGCGATCTACATGTAGGCAATATTCGTACTGCCTTATTTGCTTGGGCATATGCTCGGCACACCAATGGAAAATTAATTTTTCGAATAGAGGATACGGATAGAGAAAGAGTTACCGATGAATACATCGGGCGCGCTATCGATACCCTAAAGTGGCTAGGAATTAATTGGGATGAAGGTCCTGAGATTGGCGGACCATACGGTCCATATTTACAGTCGCAGCGATTAGAAATTTATAAAGATTGGGCCGAAACAATCTTACGAAATGGCGACGCCTATAACTGTTATTGCACTACGGAAGAGTTGGAGTCACGCAGAGAAGCTCAACGTGAAAAAAATCAAGCGCCAGGCTACGATGGAAAATGCCGCTCTCTTAGCGACTCGGATATCAAGAGATATCAGGATGAAGGAAGAAAACCAGTTATTCGAATGCGCATGCCAGATGGCGAAACTAAGTTTCGAGACTTAATTCGAGGTGAAGTTGTATTCGAGCATAAATATGTTCCTGATTTTGTGTTGATGCGCGCAGATGGATCGCCTCTTTATACGTTAGCAGTAGCCGTAGATGATGTTTTAATGAAGATTACTCATGTTTTAAGAGGTGAAGACTTACTCTCATCAACACCGAGACAGATTCGCGTGTATCAAGCTATGGGCGTTGCAGAATCAGATATCCCAGAATTCGCCCATCTACCTTTTGTAATGGGCACAGATAATGCGAAGTTATCAAAACGAAACGGCGAAGTTTCTATTGCTTGGTACCGCGAGGAGGGTTTCTTACCAGAGGCTATCTGCAATTATTTGGCGCTTTTAGGTTGGTCTCCGGGTAACGATCGAGAGAATATTTCTATGAAGGAGTTAACTGAACTCTTTACAGTCGATAGAGTAAATAGTTCTCCAGCTAGATTTGATATGAAGAAACTAGAAGCTATAAACGGAGATAAAATTCGAGCACTTTCTATTACAGAATTCTTGGAACGCTCCTTGCCATTCCTACTTCAAGATAGCGTGATCAAAGGAACCGAAACCGAGGTTTCTTTAGTGAGGAAGGCTCTCCCAATAATTCAAGAGCGAATAATTAAACTAAGTGAAGTTGTGCCAATGCTCAGCTTTCTTTTCAAGACAAAATTAGAATTTGATGAAGAAACAAAAAGTAAACTAATCGAGGCTGATTCACAGAAAGTCCTGCAGAACGCTGTCGCGTCTCTTGAAGCACTTAGCGATTGGAGCCATACGCAAATTGAAGAAGCGCTGCGAAAGTCACTTCTTGATGGGTTAGGGTTAAAACCTAGATTGGCATTTGGCCCCGTAAGAATTGCCGTAACCGGTAGCCCGATTTCGCCACCACTCTTTGAATCAATGGAAATTCTCGGCAGGGAAGTTTCAATGCAGAGATTGCGGGAGGCAATCAACTAGCTAACTTCGCGCTATTCTTAGCGCTTTGGGGTATGGGGTAATTGGCAGCCCAGCTGATTCTGGTTCAGCTTGTCTAGGTTCGAGTCCTGGTACCCCAGCAGGAAAACTAAATATCGATGGCCCCGTCGTCTAGTGGCCTAGGACTCTGGCTTCTCAAGCCAGCTACGAGGGTTCGAATCCCTTCGGGGCTGCCATCGTGATCACCTCTTCAATAAGTGTTCACTTAATTTCGCTGCTGTTGCGACGACGGCAGCAGCGTGAATTCTTCCTGGTTGTCTACCTAATCTTTCAATTGGTCCAGAGATACTAACTGCTGCAATGACTTTGTTATTCGGTCCTCGCACTGGCGCTGAAACCGATGCAACTCCAGGTTCGCGCTCGCCAACGCTCTGTGCCCAACCACGTCTCCTAACCGCCGACAGTGCAGCCGCGCTAAATCTCGCACAGGTAAGCGCTCGATGAAGTCGATCAGCATCTTCCCATGCCAGCAATACTTGGGCAGCTGATCCAGCGCTCATCGTCAACGCTGCGCCAACTGGAACAGAATCACGAAGTCCAGAGATTCTCTCTGCTGCGGCAACGCAGATTCTTTGATCTCCTTGTCTGCGATATAACTGGGCGCTCTCACCTATTGCATCTCTAAGCGATGCGAGAGCGGGCACGGCAACTGCCAATAATCGGTCTTCACCGGTAGCAGCCGCAAATTCGCTATTTCGAGAACCCAGAATGAATCGACCATTTAAGTCTCGCGCTACTAGCCGGTGTACCTCCAGGGCTACCGCTAGGCGATGTGCAGTTGGTCGAGCGATCTTGGTCGCCTTTACGAGCTCGCTCAGAGAATGCGGACCAGATTCTAAAACGGTCAAAATTCTTACCGCTTTATCAAGGACTCCGACTCCGCTATTCTTCTTGTCCACAATCTGATAATGCCATCTCAACAAGTGAGAAGTAAAGATGGGCGGTTAGGAGGGGGCAATGGGCAAGACATTGGCCGAAAAAGTTTGGAACGATCATATCGTGCGCCAGAGCGCTGGCGAACCTGATCTTCTCTACATTGACCTTCATTTAATTCATGAAGTTACCAGTCCCCAAGCATTTGACGGACTGCGCCTTTCAGGCCGAGCTGTGCGTCGACCAGAGTTAACTCTGGCTACAGAAGATCACAATGTGCCAACTATTGATATCGATAAACCAATTGCAGATCCGGTTTCTCGTTTACAAGTCGAAACATTGCGAAAGAACTGCGCTGAATTTGGTATTCGAATCCATTCACTCGGCGATGTCGAGCAGGGGATAGTCCACGTTGTTGGGCCGCAACTCGGTATTACTCAACCGGGAATGACCATAGTTTGCGGAGATTCACATACTTCAACTCACGGCGCTTTTGGCGCACTTGCGTTTGGAATTGGTACTAGCGAAGTTGAACATGTACTTGCGACCCAGACGCTTCCTCTAAATCGACCAAAAATGATGGCGATTAATGTTGAAGGAACTCTCAAACCCGGCGTTACTTCAAAAGACATCATTCTTGCTGTAATTGCGAAGATTTCAACGGGCGGTGGACAGGGATATATTTTGGAGTACCGCGGTCGTGCAATTCGCCAACTCTCTATGGAAGCTCGAATGACAATCTGCAATATGTCGATTGAAGCTGGTGCACGAGCAGGTTTGATCGCACCTGATGAAATAACTTTTGAATATATTAAGAAAAGACCCCACGCTCCCAAGGGGGCAGAATGGGAGGCAGCTCTTGCTTATTGGAAGACTTTGCATAGCGATTCTGATGCTAAGTTTGATAAAGAGATAACGCTTAATGCTGATGAACTTTCTCCATTTGTTACCTGGGGAACTAATCCAGGGCAAGGTGTTCCACTAAATACTTCTGTGCCAATTCCAAGTGAGTTTGCCGACGAGCAAGAGAGAGTCGCTGCGCAGAACGCACTCGCATATATGGATTTAAAAGCCGGTACACCAATGAAAGCGATAAAAATCGATACCGTTTTTCTCGGCTCGTGCACGAATGGTCGAATTGAAGATTTAAGATCAGCCGCAGAAATAATCAAGGGTAAACGCATCGCTGGAGACACGCGCATGTTGGTTGTCCCCGGCTCAGCCCGCGTCAGATTGCAGGCCGAGGCCGAGGGTCTAGATCGAGTATTTCTTGATGCTGGCGCGGAATGGCGAAGCTCGGGATGTTCGATGTGTCTCGGTATGAACCCAGATCAATTAAAGCCAGGGGAAAGAGCGGCCTCCACAAGTAATCGAAACTTCGAAGGGCGACAAGGAAAAGGCGGTAGAACGCACCTTGTGAGTCCGCTGGTTGCGGCAGCTACCGCAATTAAAGGAACGCTGGCTTCACCAGCTGATCTCTAGGAGAAATAATGGAAAAATTCATCTCGCATTCGGGAACTGGAGTTCCATTAAGACGCAGCAATGTTGATACCGATCAAATCATTCCAGCGGTCTATTTAAAGCGTGTGACAAGAACTGGGTTCGAAGACGGATTATTCGCTGCTTGGCGCAGTGATCCAGAGTTTGTTCTAAAACAACCGCAATTTAAAAACGGAACCATCTTGGTAGCCGGGGTTGACTTTGGAACTGGCTCGTCCCGCGAACATGCGGTTTGGGCGCTACAGAACTATGGTTTTAAAGTTGTTATCTCTTCAAGATTTGCCGACATCTTTCGCGGCAACTCACTTAAGGGCGGTCTGCTAACTGTAATTCTGCCCCAGAATGAAGTTGAAGCTCTGTGGAACGCAATTGAGAAGGACCCAAATACTCAGATAGATGTAAATCTTCAGTCGAGAAAAGTTAGTTATGGCGGACGGGCTATAGATTTCGAATTGGATGATTACACACGCTGGCGATTGATGGAAGGTCTAGATGATATTAGTTTGACCCTTCGAAAAATTGAGGAAGTTGAGAACTTTGAAAAGGGTCGCGCCGCTTTTAAGCCGAAAACACTGCCAATTCTTAATTGATTAAATACTCTCAACCTTTTATTTAGACTTTCAATACATCTTGGAAAACCTTTGCAAAATAGGGGTTTTTCTCACTCCTGAAATACACTTTTCTTGCGACACACCGAAAAAGATGCACAAATTAGCGGTTTTAGGTGCGTAAATTGTGAGCACAGTTAAGCGAACGCTTAACTTTACGCGTAAATAAGGGGATTAAATGAACAAGACCCAGTTCATTGCTTCGTTGGCTCCACACTTCAACGGAAGCAAGAAAGAGGCCGCCCACGCCGTCGAAATCGTATTCGATTCAATCGTACGAAATATTCAACGGGGCGAAGATGTAACAATCAACGACTTTGGAAAGTTTAAGAAAGTCGATCGCAAAGCTCGCAAAGGACGTAATCCATTTACTGGTGAAACGATCATGATTAAGGCGAGCAAGAAGGTTAGATTCCTCCCTGCAAAAGCTCTGAAGGAAGTAATCTCAGGCGATCGCAAACTTGGACCTGCTCCAAAGCCAGCTCCAGTTGTAAAGCCGTCGGCCAAGAAAGCAGCGAAGAAGGTTGCTAAAAAGGCTGGAAAGGCCAAGAAAGGCAAGAAAAAGGGAAAGCGGTAAGTAATTTATCGTTCGAGGCCACGCGCTCACGCGCGTGGCCTTTTGCCATTGCGTTTAGGCTTCATCCATGAGCGGCGCTCGAGTTTCCTACACTCCGCCTAAGGGCAAGCCGCTTGGAACTAATTGGGCGTTCCGAATTGGTGCCGGAGTTCTCCGCCCCTTATTGAATCTAATAGTCAAAAAGGATTGGCGTGGCGCAGAGAAGTTACCAAAAACTGGAGCCGCAATTGTTGTATGTAATCATCTTTCATATTTAGATCCACTTACCTTTACACATTTTCTCTATAACAATGGCCGAGCACCTAGATACTTAGGCAAAGAAGCGGTATTCAAGGTTCCTTTCATTGGTTGGTTCATTAAATCGGCAGGCCAGATTCCGGTTAAGCGCGAGAGTAAAGATGCTGTCCTGGGCTTTGAACATGCAATTGCTGTTCTTAGAGCGGGCCATCTCCTTGGGGTTTATCCCGAAGGAACGCTAACTAGAGATGAAAACTTATGGCCGATGCGCGCCAAGACTGGCGTTGCGCGTCTGGCGCTGATGACCGGAGTTCCGGTTTATCCATGCGCCTCTTGGGGACCTCAAGTAGTTATTCCGCCTTATGGCCGAAAGATTAAACTTTTTCCGCGCACTAAAGTTTCAGTGATTATGGGTGATCAAATTAATTTAGATAAATGGCGAGGTAGTGATAGACCGGCCGATATTGCAGCGGCGACTGATGCCATTATGGATGAGATAGCAAAATTGCTAGAGCTTTTGCGTGGCGAAAGCGCGCCGAAGGTGAAACTTGATCCGAAGAAATCAGATTTACCAAGAACTGGTAATTTCAAGAGGGTTCGATGAGAATTTCAATTCTTGGAACTGGTCAGTGGGGCACCACTTTGGCGCAAGTGCTAACTGATGCTGGTAATGAAGTAATTCTGTGGGGACGCAACAAAGAAGTGGTGAAAGAAATTAATACCAAGCACATCAATGAGCGCGCTTTAAGTGATTTAACACTTGCCGACTCGATCGTTGCAACAAATGAGATTGAAGTGGCGTTTCAAGATGTAGGTGCTTTGGTCTTAGCAATCCCTTCTCAATCCCTTCGCAAAAATCTTTCAGAGTGGAAAAAGATTTTCCCAATTGGAATCCCAATTATCTCAACGCTAAAGGGAGTTGAGTTAGGTTCGCACTTGCGTATGAGTGAGGTCGTCCAAGACGCACTAGAAATAAACTCAGAGGAGATTGCAATCCTTACTGGACCAAATCTCGCCCGGGAAGTGGTGCTGCGCCAGCCAGTCGGAGCGGTGGCTGCGAGTGAATCGCAGGCATTAGCAGATGCCACCGCCCAACTCTTTAGCGCACCCTACTTTCGCGTGTACACATCCACAGATGTTGTGGGATGCGAATTAGCTGGCGCGGCCAAAAATGTAATTGCCCTCGCAGTAGGAATGTCTATAGGTATGGGATTTGGAGAAAATACACAGGCCCTAGTCATTACTCGAGGTCTAAATGAATTGACGCGACTTGGCATGGCTCGCGGTGCGCGACCATTAACTTTTGTGGGTCTTGCTGGCGTTGGAGATCTGCTAGCAACATGCGGTTCTTCGCTCTCTCGAAATCGCACCTTTGGCGAGGCTCTTGGGAAAACAGGTTCCATGGATAGCGCGGTAAAAAGCGTCTCATCTACCGTTGAAGGAGTTTCGACCGCTAGTTCGCTAGTCGAATTGGCGCACTCTGTCGGCATTGAAGTGCCGATCATGGAAGCGGTCTCTGAAGTAGTTACCAATAAAATAACCCCAACGGAGGCAATCATTCAATTGATGCAGGTTGCAACCGGAGCGGAGATAGAAGAATCGTGAAAAAACGCGTTGCCATAATCTGTGGTGGTCGAAGTAGCGAACACGAGATTTCCTGCATCTCTGCATTGGGGGTCATCGCCGCTATCGACAAGAGAGAATTTGAACCAATTCTTATTGGAATTAGCAGGGCTGGAGCTTTGATTCATCTACAAGGCTCATCCGAGTTTGTTGATGGCGAATCCGGACTTCCCTCGGTTCCAGATATAGCTAGTAACTTAAGTTTCGGAAATGATGGCTTTCTTTCGGACTCCAAGAAATCTATAGGTATAGATGTTGTATTCCCTCTTCTTCATGGTGCATATGGGGAAGATGGAACAATTCAAGGTCTACTTGAGATGTTTGATATTCCTTATGTTGGTTCTGGGGTACTTGCCTCATCGGTCGCTATGGACAAAACATTTGCTAAGCCAATCTACGCAGATTTTGGAATGGATGTCGCCGACGGGATCACCGTGCATGAAAAGGATTGGCGCTCCAATAAATCTTTAGAGGTAGCGAAAGTGTCCGCTCTAGGTTTCCCTTTATTTATAAAACCAGCCAGGAGTGGATCAAGTCGTGGTACTTACAAAGTAAAGGATTCATCTCAGATTGAGACCGCGATTGATTCAGCTCATAAATTTGACCCTAAAGTGATGGCGGAAGTTGCAATCACAGGACGAGAAATAGAGTGTGCAGTTTTAGAGATTGATGGCAGACCGCAAGCCTCAGTCCTTGCCGAGATTAAAGTAAATCCGCCACATGAATTCTATGATTTCGAAGCGAAGTATTTAGATGGATCAACCAATTTTGAGATTCCAGCTGATTTATCCACCTCTCTAACAGAGAGAATTCGCTCAGCCGCAATAGCCGCTTTCTCTGCCCTTGGTTGTGAAGGTCTAGCAAGAGTTGATTTTTTCTTAACGGAAGATGAAAAAATCGTAATTAACGAATTGAATACGATGCCAGGTTTTACACCACGCTCTGTTTTCCCGATGCTATGGCAAGCAACAGACAAGAGTTATTCCGAATTAATAACTCAATTAATTACAAGTGCGCTACAGCGCTCTAAAAACGTAATCCGATAGATATGCTCGAATCTGAGCTGCTTGAAGAAATAAGGAAACGTTTCTCAAGATGTAGTCAATTTTTGGAGATCGGAATTGGCGATGATGGGGCAGTATTTGTTCCCAATGGAAAACAAGTTGTAGTAACAGATGTAGCAGTTGAAAATGTTCACTTTAGATGTGATTGGAGTAGTTATCTTCAGATCGGTCGAAAAGTTACAGCTGCAAATATCGCTGATATTTTTGCTATGGGGGGAGTACCAAGGTACTTACTTGTCGCTCTCATACTTCCTGATCGCCACCTAGCTGGTGCCCTGGAAATTGCAGATGGAATTGCAAACGAAGCTGACCTAGTCGGCGCAACAGTCATCGGCGGAGATTTATCAACTGGAAGCGAATTGACCATTTCGGTCACAGCGCTCGGTGATGTTTCAAAACCTGTGAGGCGAAGTGGAGCGAAAATCGGTGATCGCGTTGTTATATCGGAGTTACCAGGCGCGTCCGCAGCCGGTTTACATTTACTTCAGAGCGATGCCGCCATCTCAAGTGAGATGGCAAAAGACCTTATGAGTCAACATCTTGCCCCCTCGATAAATTATCAGAAATACAGGGAATCAATGGGAAAGTTAAACTCGGCAATAGATACTAGCGATGGATTGCTACAAGATGCATTGCGAATAGCTCAAGCTAGTGGGGTAAGAATTAATCTCTACACAGAGAATATGAGGTCGAGTCCGCTGCGCTTACTAAACTCAGAAAAATATCTGAATTGGGTTTTAAACGGAGGAGAAGATCACAAACTTCTTGGAACTTGCAGCGAGGCTCTCGAAGGATTTATAGAAATAGGGAGAGTTGAGTCCGGAACTGGCGTTTTTTTGGACGATAAAGCGATTTCAATATCTGGCTTTGAGCACAGATGGAAGAACTAGCGAGTTACTTTTCCAGCTTTCAAGCAAGAAGTGCATACATTCTTTCGCTTCGCATAACCATTAATCAGTGTTTTAACTGGCTGAATATTCGGGTTCCAGCGGCGCCTGGTACGACGCTTAGAGTGGGAGACATTGTTGCCAAAGCTAGGTCCTTTTCCACACACGTCGCAGACTGATGCCATGGCTAAACTCCTAAAGCACGGTTTTGAGAACGCAAGATTAGCCGGAGATCGCCAACCAACGCCAATCAATGCGGAAAATTAGGGGCTTTCCAGACTTTAGGCCGTCGCTATTGGAGAATGAAGCATGGTTGACCTAAGTTCTAAATCAAGCCTCGTCGTGGGCGATCGAACCGCCAAGGTTCTATATGAAGAACTGGGCTTGGCAACAGTTGAAGACATTCTCCGTCATTATCCGCGACGTTATGTAGTTCGAGGTCAATTAACTGATTTTAATTTATTGAAAGATGGAGATGAAGTCACAATTTTGGCGCAAATCGCTAGTTGTAAAATCAAGAAAATACCTGGTCGCAAAGGTGGGATTCTTGAAGTAGTTGTATCTGATGGCTCAGAAAAACTTCTACTGACATTCTTCAATCAAGCTTGGCGAATCAAGGATTTACGCGAAGGACGCGAAGGTTTGTTTGCTGGCAAAGTGAGTCAGTACAAGAATCAACGTCAATTGGCTCATCCTGACTATCTATTGATTCCCGAAGGTGAAGATTCTCAATCAGCAGCAAGTGAGTTTGCAGGTAAATATCTGCCGGTCTATAAAGCTACGCGCAAACTTCCCTCATGGAAGATCGCGCAATGCGTCTCGTTGGCTTTAGTAAATATTGAAGATTTAGAAGATCCATTACCAAGTCAAGTTCAGACTCAACTGAATCTACCAAGTCTCTCTAAATCACTTAGAGAAGTTCATCAGCCAACAGATTTACAAGCTGTAGAAAAGGCCATCTATCGCCTGACATTTGATGAAGCTTTAGCCATGCAGCTATTTTTGTTGCTCCGCAAGAGAGAGATTAGGAAAAGTCAATCCAAAATACCTTCTAAGGTGAATTCTGAATTGTTAGCGCGTTTTGATGAATCGCTGAATTTCAAATTGACCGCGGCGCAATTGAGAGTTTGGGTCGAGATATGTTCTGATCTGGAAGGCGACTCACCAATGTATAGATTGCTACAGGGTGATGTCGGTTCGGGAAAAACCGTTATTGCCTTAAGAGCTATGTTAGCGGTTAAGGGTGGACAGTCCGCTCTATTAGCTCCAACAGAAGTACTGGCTCAACAGCATTTCAAAACGTTTACACGGATGTTGGGTGACCTTGCTAAAAGAGGTGCATTGGATGGATCCATGGACGGTGTGCGGATTGAATTACTCACTGGATCCTCAACGAACGTCGAGCGAAAAGAAATTTTGAGCCTTTCCAAGAGCGGCGAAATAGATATTCTCGTCGGCACACATTCACTCCTAAATGAAGAATTGAAGTTCAAGGACTTAGAACTCGTCGTGATTGATGAACAACATAGATTTGGCGTCGAACAGAGAGATGTGCTTCGAAGTAAATCAGAATATCCACCACACATTCTGGTTATGACCGCCACTCCAATCCCCAGAACAGTAGCCATGACGGTATTCGGCGATCTTGATGTTTCAACTTTAGATGAACTACCTTTAGGAAGAACCCCAATCCAAACTCATGTCGTAAATTCATTGGCTGAACCTAAATTGATGGAAAGAACCTGGCAAAGAGTTCGGGAGGAAGTTGCTAATGGCCACCAGGTTTATGTAGTCGCACCAAAAATTTCACCAACGGATGATTCTGATTTCACTAACTTTGGATTAAGCAGTGATGAGTTAAAGCGTATGAAGCGCCTATCCGGTGATCCAGAGTTGCAATTTTCTCAACCGGCAAATTCAGTTACGGATATCTTTCCTAAATTGCGCGATCAGATACTAAAGGGTCTACGAATCGCCATACTTCATGGACAACTTCATTCCGATGAGAAAGAGTCCACAATGAATGCTTTTCAAGCTCACGAAATCGACGTTCTTGTATCAACCACGGTGATTGAGGTTGGTGTTGATGTCCCTAATGCTTCAATGATGGTCATTTTGGATGCAGAGAGATTTGGCGTATCCCAACTTCATCAGTTGCGCGGCCGCGTTGGACGCGGTCAGACACCAGGGCTGTGCATTTTGGTAACGAGCGCTACGCCTGAAAGCGAAGCAGCGCTCCGTCTAAAAGCTGTAGCGTCAACTACAGATGGTTTCGAACTCAGTCGTTTGGATCTTGAACAGCGCCGCGAGGGCGATGTACTAGGAAGTGCACAATCTGGAGCAACTTCGCACTTACGACTACTCAGAGTCATTCGTGATGAATCTTTAATTATTGAGGCGCGACAAGTAGCAACTAAATTGATTGATTCCGATGAAGCGCTGAGAAACAATCCGAGACTGCTTGTTGAAGTTGATAAGTTACGCCAAGAAGAACGCGCTTCATATTTGGAGAAGAAATAATGAGAATTATTGCCGGACTTGCTAAAGGTCGAAATCTTATTTCACCAAAAGAAGGTGTGAGGCCCACTTCGGATCGGGCCAGAGAAGCACTTTTTTCTACTTTAGAATCAGAATTCGGATCCATCTCCGATTTGAGTTTCATGGACCTTTATTGTGGCTCTGGCGCTGTGGGCGCCGAGGCGCTCTCCCGCGGCGCAGCTTTTGTTCAAGGAGTTGATCAAGATGCAAAAGCAGTCGAAGTTGCAAAAAGTAACCACGAATTACTAAGTAAAATTCACGGCGTTGGCACTAGCAAAATTATTCAAAGTCCAGTAAAGAGATTTCTTGAACAACCTGCGCAAAGTAAATTTGATATCGTCTTTCTTGATCCTCCATATGATGCAACTATGAGTGAGGTAATTGAAGTTTTGAATCTACTTTCAAGTAGTGGATTTCTTAAGAGGGGCTCAATAATCGCAATTGAAAGAGATTCTAAAAGTAAGCCAATTAATTGGCCAAAGGAATTTACCTTGTTGAAAGAGCGTAAATATGGGGCTGCCACAATCTTCTATGCCGAGGCGTGTTAGCGTTTGCCCATGAGGAAAGCTGTCTGCCCGGGATCTTTTGATCCAATCACCAATGGACATATTGATGTCATTGAAAGAGCTAGCGGACTCTTTGACCAAGTGGTTATTGCCGTTCTTGCCAATTCCTCAAAGACGGGCTTATTTTCAATCGATGAGAGACTTGTTTTAGCAAAAGATGCCATATCTCATATTCCAAATGTCACAGTTGATACTTGGAGTGGACTCCTAGTTGATTATTGCAAGGCCAACAACATTGGCGCTATCATCAAAGGGTTGCGGGCTGTAAGTGATTTTGACTACGAACTCCAGATGGCACAGATGAATTTACAACTCAAGGGGGTTGATACTTTATTGATGGCCACAAAACCTGCATACTCATTCCTTAGTTCGTCGTTGGTACGTGAAATTGCTCGTTACGGAGGAGATGTTTCTGCACTTGTCCCAGTGGGCGTACTAAAAGAATTGAAAGCCCGCTCTACCCATGGAGGGAAAGGCAACTGATGGAATCACTAGAAAAGTTAGAGGCTGCCGTAACTTTGGTAAAAGAGTCTAGAGCCGTTCCTCTTTCTGCTTCATGTGTAATTCATAGAGGAGAGCTCTTAGGTGCTCTCGATGAGATTTCGAAGTCCCTTCCAAATGACTTTGCGAGCGCGAAGAAACTTTTGGCACATCGCGAGCAGATAATTGAGGAGGGACGCCAGAGTGCGGAGCAACTAATCGCGCATGCGCGTGAGGAAGTTGCAAGGATGGTAGAACAGACCTCCATAGTCGCAGCGGCCCGAGAAGAGGCGGCGCGATTAGTCGACGAAGCTCACAATAAAGTTGAGCGGGAGCGTGAAGAAGTTGATGCCTACATCGATTCTAGGTTGGCCACTCTGGAGGTGATTCTAAATAAGACCTTAGATGCAGTGAATCGAGGTCGGGAACGGCTTGCTGGCGCAAGTGATAAAGATGTGCTTTCCCAACTATCTAAAGATTAAATGACGACTTCCCCTTACAAGTTAAACCTTCACGAACTGCCAAGACGGGCCGGCGATTTCAAAGATTTCCGTTTGGATTTTGCTGCGCCTGAATCGATTGGCAATCCCATGATTGAAATACCAGTCAAATTTCCCATACTCATAACACTCAAAGCGGAATCAGTATCTGATGGAATTCTCGTCACCGGGATAATCACCGGTAAAGCGGTGGGCGAATGCGGGCGATGCCTTGACCCCATGACAATCGAAATTAATCAGAACTTTCAAGAGTTATTCTTCTACGAGAATCGCGCAGATGAAGATGAAGAATTTACAATGGAAGGCGATATCGCTGATCTAGAAATCCCAATTCGAGATGCGGTAATACTCGCGCTTCCGATAAATCCAATTTGTAGCAAGAATTGCCGAGGTCTCTGCAGTGGATGTGGGGAGAAATGGGAAAATCTGCCTGGCGGCCACGAGCATGAATTGATTGACCCACGCTGGAGGGGTCTCTCTGAGTGGAAATCTGACCCTCGATTTGGCAGGTAGATAGGTCGTGGGAGATACTTCGCCCCGAAATTTAATCAAGTAAAGGAGTCGGTCGTGCCATTACCAAAGCGAAAGATGTCGCGCTCACGTACTCGTCACCGCCGTAGCTCTTGGAAGGCTACACCGGCTTCAACTGCAAATTGCAGCAAGTGCCAACAACCTAAGTTGCAACATACGGTATGTCCAACTTGTGGCACCTATAAGGATCGCCAAGTTCTCGAGGTTTGATTCTGTCCTGGGCTTTCGATGAAAAACTCGGAGTATCGATTAGTCCAGAGCGTTTAAAGCTCGTGCTAACTCATCGTTCTTATGCTTACGAGTTTGGTGGGTTACCTACAAATGAGCGTCTTGAGTTTCTTGGAGATAGCGTTCTTGGGTTGGTTGTTACCGAAGAGCTCTACGAAAGATTTCCAGATCTAGATGAATCTCGTTTATCCCCTTTGCGTTCTGGGGTCGTCAATATGCGGGCGCTTGCTTCAATTGCCCGATCTTTAGAACTTGGCTCGGCTCTTCTCATCGGAAAAGGTGAGGAACTAACTGGCGGAAGAGATAAAAATTCTATTTTGGCTGATGCATTTGAAGCGTTGGTTGGAGCGATCTATCTCGATCTTGGTTTTGAAGTTTGTCGTAAAGTAATTCTAAATTTGATGAAAGAAGTAATTGAAGAGGCCATAAGCAGAGGTTCGGGATTGGATGGAAAGACTGCTCTACAAGAATTAGTAGCTGCCGCCGGATGGCCGACCCCAGAATATCGAGTTATTGAATCCGGACCTGATCATGATAAAAGTTTTGAGGCAGTAGCTATTGTGAATGGCAGCGCATATAAGTCTGGAAGTGGAAAAAGCAAGAGAGAGGCAGAGCAAGAGGCCGCACGACTTGCATACGAGGAATTATCTAAGAAGATATAGCCATGCCAGAACTGCCAGAAGTCGAGACGGTTCGAAGAGGCTTAGTTAAGTTTTTACCAAAATCTAAAATCGCTGAAATTCAAATCTTGCATCCACGTGTGAATAGAAATAGTGAGCAAAGTCTTGAAAATGCAGTCGGAGCGAAAATTGAGAATGTTTATCGGCGTGGGAAGTATTTATGGTTTAGTTTGGATCGAGGAAATGCGATAGTGGGGCACCTGGGCATGAGCGGCCAGATGCTTATTACCTCTAAGAAAAAAACCGTTTCACCGCACGTTAGGGCGATAATTCGATTCGCAGGATCCTCGGCAGAATTTAGATTTGTCGACCAGAGGACTTTTGGATGGCTTTCGATTGATGAGCTGATTGACACGCCCAGTGGTGAGATTCCCGAGTGCTGTTTACATGTCGCTCAAGATCCATTCGATTCAAACTTCAATCTTGAAGAAGCAGTAAGGCGACTAAGTGATCGGAAAACTGAGATAAAGCGAGCCCTCCTAAACCAAAAAATAATTAGTGGGATAGGCAACATTTACGCTGATGAAGCACTTTGGTTTTCACGAATTCACCCAGAGCGAAAGATTGAATCAATTCCTCAAAGTGAGTTACGAACTCTTATTAGAAATGCAACTAAAGTTATGAACAATTCGCTTAAGCGGGGCGGTACTAGTTTCGATGATCTATATATAGATGTAAATGGAGAGAGCGGTTATTACGAGATATCTCTCAAGGCTTATGGACGCGAAGGGGAGCCATGCAGCAGATGTGGGACAAGTATTCGGCGTATCACATTTGCCAATCGCGCCTCTCATTTCTGCCCGCTATGCCAACAGGCACCGCGAACAAAATCAAAACTGGGCAAGAATGGGGTCGGAAATCGGGGCAGTAAACGCTCTTCCCGCTAGGTTATACATGTGTATTTGAAGATTATGACCTTGAAGGGCTTCAAGTCCTTTGCTGCTCCGACGACTCTCCGCTTTGAGCCTGGAATAACCTGCATTGTTGGACCTAACGGTTCGGGAAAGAGCAATGTGGTTGATGCGCTCACCTGGGTTATGGGAGAACAGGGTGCAAAGAGTCTGCGCGGTGGCAAGATGGAAGATGTCATTTTTGCTGGGACTTCTGGCAGAGCGCCGTTAGGGCGTGCTGAGGTGGCAGTAACAATAGATAACACTGACGGCGTCCTTCCTATCGACTTTACTGAAGTAACCATTTCCAGAACTCTTTTTAGAAATGGACAGAGCGATTATCAGATCAATGGTGAAAGTGTTCGCTTGCTTGATATTCAAGAATTACTAAGTGATAGCGGTATTGGTCGCGAAATGCATGTAATTGTCGGCCAAGGCCAACTTGATGCGATTCTGGTAGCCAATCCTGAAGAGCGAAGAGGTTTTATTGAAGAGGCCACAGGCATCCTTAAACATCGTAAACGAAAGGAAAAGGCGCTGCGAAAGTTGGACTCCATGCAGTCCAATATGTCGCGAGTTCAAGATTTAACTAATGAATTACGCCGTCAGCTTCGACCTCTTGGTAAGCAAGCAGAAGTAGCAAAGAGAGCCGCTGTGATTCAAGCGGAAGTTCGCGATGCTCGATTAAGACTATTAGCGGATGATGTAATAAATCTGAAAGCAATTCTCTCACTTGAAGTTGCAGATGAAACTGCGCTCAGGGAGCGACGATCTGAAGTTGAACAAAGCCTTGATCGATCACGAAATCGAGAAGTTGAATTAGACAAATTAGCTATTGAAGAGGGACCACAACTAACTGCAGCGCAAGATAATTACTATAACTTGACGGCACAGCGTGAGAAATTGCGTGGTACTCAGAATTTGGCTTCAGAGCGGGCAAGATTTCTTGCGGAAGAAGTCGAAGAGGCTCGTTCCAGCGGCAGAGATCCAGAAGTCATGGAATCTGAAGCCCGAAGTTTGCGACAAGAGGAATCTGTGCTTCGGGAGTCAATTCTAAGGTCACAAGAGGAATTAGATGGTGCTAGTAGAAATTTAAATGCTTTAGAAGTACGCCTTAAATCCGAAGAGGATCGGGTGGCCGCTGCGTTCCGTGCAATTGCAGATTATCGTGAGGGTACGGCAAGACAAGAGGGGCATATTAAAAGTTTGCAATCTGCCATTGCTAGCGCTGCCGCGGAAATAAGTAGATTGGATTCCGCTCTAGCAGAGGCAAAGAATAGAGTCGAAATTGCCCGAAAAGAATTTGTGGAATTGGAAAATCAAATTGCAGGACTTGGAGTGAACGAGAGAGGCCTTGATGCAGATTTTGAAAAATCTAAATCTGAACTCGAGGATGCAAAGGCTAGATTAGAGAAGAATCAAGAAGGCCTAATCGAATCTGAACGCAAGCGAGCAGCTATTGGCGCCAAAGTTGATGCCTTAAGACAAGCTACGCTACATAAAGATGGTAGTGGAGCACTATTAAATAATGGCCGGGGGATAAATGTCCGCGGCAGCGTTGCCTCGTTGATAAAAGTTGAACCTGGATGGGAGGCTGCAATCACTTCGGCGTTGGGCAATTTTGCTGATGCATTGGTAGTCAATGATGATTCAAGCGCAATTACCGCTCTAACCTTCCTAAAGGGTGAGAATGCCGGAAGCGCAGAACTCCTAATTTTGGCAGACGAAGAACCTAAGGCCTATCAATATCCGGCAAGAGCAACGCCATTAATCTCGAAAATTACGACATCTACCCTTGACTCTATTCTGCAGAAACTGCTTGCGGGCTATGTTGCAATTGACGCTCTTCCAGAGGCTGAGCCGCTAATTAGCCGCAATAGCGATCTCATTGCGGTGACTCGCGATGGAGATCTAATTGGCCGAGGCCGAGCTCGAGGTGGATCTACCCGTTCCGCCTCTCTCATCGAAATTACAACTTTGATTGAGAATAGTGAAATTGAATTGGCCAAAACGAACCATGAATGTGAGCGATTTGTTTTTGAAAATTCGACACTGCAAGGCGAGGTCCGAGAAAAGCAACGCCGATATGACGAGGCGCTCGCTCGACTAAATGAGTCAGATGCTCGCATGGCAGGGTTAGCCGAGGAGATGGCGGCAGCAAGTCAGAATGTGAAGGGCGGAACCGCTGAGATAGCGAGAATTGAAGGTTCTCTCGTTGAAGTAAAGAACAGCATGAATGGCGATCAATCAGAGTTGGCGATTGCCGAACGCGAGTTTGTATCGGGCGAGCTACCCAACTCTCCAGATACTAGTTTGTTAGAAAATTTGCGCGCCTCGGTTGCTACGGCTAGAGCCCTTGAGGTGGAGGCAAGATTAGGCCTAAGAACTATTGAAGAGCGGGCTAACGCAATTGCAGAACGTGCCTCGAGCCTTGAGCAATCGGCGAGCGCCGAACGCGAGGCGACGATTCGACAAATATTACGTAGAGAGTCACGAGCCCGAGGTGCCCTTACTGCTCAGGCGATTGCAGATGCTGCGTATGAGGCGCTTATCCAGATAGAAAACTCTATTTCTCGCGCAAATCATGAGCGGACAAGATTAGAAGAATCTAGAGGTGCGCGCGATGGCGAAATTCTCAGTGTTCGCGCCCAAATTAGAGATTTAGCGATTGAACTTGAACAGTTAACTTCAAGCGTCCACAGGGATGAGATAGCCAGAGCCGAGCAGAGGCTACGAATAGAGCAGTTAGAAATAAAGGCAAGGGAAGAGTTTGGAGTAGATTCACAGTTCTTAGTGGCTGAGTTTGGACCGCAAAATGATGTTCCAACATTTATCGAAGATGAACAGGGTGAGTTACAACAAGGCGAACTAGTTCCATTTAGGAGAGAACAACAAGAGAAGCGCTTAGCAGGTGCCGAAAAATCTCTAGCCCTCCTTGGAAAAATTAATCCTCTGGCACTTGAAGAATTCTCATCATTAGAAGAGCGTTTAAAGTATCTTATGGAGCAACTTGAAGATCTAAAGAAGTCTAAGAAAGACCTGCTAGATATCATCAAAGAAGTTGATGACAGAGTTCAACAAATTTTTGAAGAAGCCTATAGAGATACGGCGCGTGAGTTTGAGAAGATATTCGCTCGCCTATTCCCAGGTGGCGAGGGTCGACTCATACTTACCGATCCAAGCGATCTATTGCATTCTGGAGTCGATGTTGAAGCGAGACCTCCAGGGAAACGAATCAAACGCCTCTCTCTTCTCTCTGGCGGTGAACGTTCGCTAACGGCAGTTGCTCTGCTAATTGCGATTTTCAAAGCAAGGCCTAGTCCGTTTTATGTAATGGATGAGGTTGAAGCAGCGCTGGATGATGCGAACTTGGGCCGATTACTCGTAGTTCTAGAGGAATTGCGAACTGCTTCTCAGTTGATCGTAATTACTCATCAGAAGCGAACAATGGAGATTGCTGACTCTCTCTACGGAGTTACGATGCGCGGCGATGGCGTCTCTGAAGTGATCTCGCAACGCTTACGCGAGGTCGAAACTGAATCGGTTTAGGGATGGGCAAGCTCGGCGATTTTTTCGCTAAATTTAACCTAACCAAAATCTCTCCAGATGAACTAACTGAGTTTCGTGAGCTATTGATTGATGCGGATTTCGGCAGAGTTTATGCAGATCAAATACTTGAGATTGCAAGAAAAACCGAAAGAACGGATTTGCAAGAGCAAATCATTACCTCGATAAAGGAGTCGCTCTCGCACGCTCCGCGTAGCCTGCAAATTAGTTCAGAGAGGTTAACAACTATTCTTATTACTGGAGTCAATGGAACCGGAAAGACTACAACGGTTGCCAAGATTGCAAATAAGTTGAAACTTTCAGGTAAATCCATAACTTTGGCGGCGTGCGATACCTTTAGAGCTGCTGCAGTCGACCAGTTAAGCACGTGGGCAAGAAGAATTAGCGTTCCGATAGTTGTAGGGAAGGAAAATGCAGACCCTGCCTCAGTAGCTTTTAATGCGGTGGGGTCAGCAATTGATGAAAAGAGCGAAGTATTGATTATCGATACCGCGGGAAGGTTGCACAACAAAGAGAATCTGATGCAAGAATTAGGAAAAATTGAGAGAGTTGTCTCCAAGGTTTCGCCAATAGATGAAAAACTTTTTATTTTGGATGGAACCACCGGCCAAAATGGAATTGCGCAAGCGAAAGTTTTCCATGAGGCAATTGGAATTACCGGAATAGTGGTCACAAAACTGGATGGCTCAGCAAGCGGGGGAATTGCCCTGGCGGTAGAGCGGGAGCTTCAGGTGCCGGTGAAATTAATCGGTTTTGGAGAGGGCCTCACCGACCTCTCGGATTTTGACCCGGATAGTTACCTGAAGAATCTTTTTACATAGCCGTAACCGCGGGCGCGATTAGCCGTAACTCCGCGCCTTGAGACTGCGCATACTCAACGGTGAGTGGATCGGCCCTCTGGGCAGAAGAACCTTTAAGGTCTAGGAGTTTTCAATGAGTGAAGTTGTAATAAGTGCGGGCGATACCGCATGGGTACTCGCTAGCTCGGCGCTCGTCCTTTTAATGACGCCCGGCCTGGCGCTCTTTTATGGGGGCATGGTCCGCTCGAAGAGCGTGCTAAATATGATGATGATGTCCCTGACATCAATTGGAATAGTCAGCGTCCTCTGGGTTATCTACGGATTCAAATTGGCTTTTGGTTATGAAGCTAACTCTCCTTGGTATGGATCTTTCTCTCTATCTGGCCTCGGAGACCAGGTAAATGAATTGGCAAATAACGGTGGGATTTATCCGATTCCGATGCTCGCCTTTGCCGCCTTTCAATTGATGTTCGCAATTATTACCCCCGCCCTCATATCGGGCGCGATTGCTGATCGTGCAAAGTTTTTCTCTTGGGCAATTTTTGTCGCAATCTGGGTTACCGTCGTTTATTTCCCAGTCGCTCATTGGGTATTCGCTTTCGGAAATAAAGTTGGCGATGATGTTTCTGGCGTTGGGTTCTTAGCCGGCAGAGGTGTCCAAGACTTTGCTGGCGGCACCGCGGTTCATATCAACGCTGGTGCCGCAGCTCTCGCACTCGCCATAATTCTTGGTCGAAGAATCGGCTGGCAACGAAGTCCGATGCGTCCACACTCGCTGCCTCTAGTCTTACTTGGAGCTGCACTACTTTGGTTTGGCTGGTTTGGATTTAACGCCGGCTCATCATTAGGTGCGAATGCGACGGCGGGACTTGCCTTCATCAACACTCAAGGTGCCACCGCTGGCGCCTTACTGGGCTGGATACTTGTTGAGAAGTTTCGCGATGGACATTACACATCTCTCGGCGCAGCATCTGGTGTTGTAGCGGGACTGGTTGCAATTACTCCGGCCTGTGCATTCGTAGCGCCGTGGGCCGCAGTCGTTATCGGATTAATCGCCGGCGCACTCTGTGCTCTAGCGGTAGGTCTGAAGTACCGCTTGGGCTATGACGATTCACTTGATGTTGTTGGAGTTCACCTCGTTGGAGGAATCATCGGAAGTTTAGCTATTGGATTCTTCGGAAGCAGCGCGGTAAATAGTCTTGGTCTTGATGGTCTCTTCTACGGTGGCGGAACAGAGCTACTTGCAAAACAAGCTCTCGGTGTTGGATTAGTTATGGCATATAGCTTCTTTGCAACTTTGATCATCGGACTAATAATCGAAAAGACTATTGGATTCCGAGTTGAGAGCGATCAGGAGTTGTCGGGTGTCGACCTTAGCGAGCATGCAGAGAGCGCCTATGAAATGGGTGGAATTCTTAGGGGAGGTCGGTAAATATGAAATTGATAACCGCAATTATTAAGCCTCAGAAACTCGATGATGTGAAGAGCGCACTGCACAAAATTGGAGTCCGTGGAATTACCGTCTCGGAAGTTTCAGGCGTTGGGCGACAAGGTGGACACGTTGAGGTCTATCGTGGTGCTGAATACCCCATTGATTTACTGCCAAAATTGCGATTTGAAATTCTCGCGTCTGAAACCGAAGTCTCGAAAATCGTTGACGAAATAGTCAAGAGCGCTTCAACGGGGGCAATCGGCGACGGCAAAATCTGGGTCACCTCAGTAGAAGAAGTCGTCAGAGTTAGAACTGGCGAAAGAGGTAACGCTGCGATTTAGTAAGCTCGTCGCGTGTTCAACTCCCTCTCTGAAAAGTTCCAAACCGCCTTCGCAACTCTGCGAGGCAGAGGACGGATTGGAGAGGGAGAAATCGCCGCAGTTTGCGATGAGATCCGAGACGCTTTAATCGATTCTGATGTTGCACGAACCGTTTCAGATAAGTTTGTTGAGCGGATTCAAAATGAGGCGAGAGTAAATTTAGAAACGCTTAAACAGAGCACCAATCCCTCTCAAGAGATCTACTCGATCGTGCAACGCGAGCTGGTCAGAATCCTGGGTGGCGCAGGCCGCCGCTTAAAATTCGCAAAGAAGCCACCAACGGTAATCATGCTTGCCGGATTACAGGGAGCCGGAAAAACCTCACTCGCTGGGAAGTTAGCTGCTTTCTTGAGGGATTCGGGTAATACTCCATTACTAGTCGCCGCAGACTTACAGAGGCCTAATGCTGTTAATCAACTTACAGTAATCGCAAATGGAATTGGGGTTCCTATCTATGCACCTGAGCTAGGCAATGGAGCGGGCAATCCGGTAAAAGTTGCAAAAGATGGTATTGCGCAAGCGAGATCGAAATTTCACAATGTCGTCATAATTGACACAGCGGGAAGATTGGGCGTCGATGAAGAGATGATGGCGCAAGTACGTTCTATTCGAGATGCAACTAAGCCAGATGAAATTCTTTTTGTCGTAGACGCCATGATTGGCCAAGATGCAATTCGAACGGCACAGGCTTTTGATCGCGGAGTCAATTTCGACGCCATAGTCATGACCAAAATGGATGGCGATGCCAAAGGCGGCGCAGCGCTATCCATCACAGAAGAGACGAGCAAGCCAATTCTCTTCATTTCGAATGGCGAAAGAACTGGCGATTTTGACTATTTCTATCCAGAGCGAATGGCATCTCGAATTCTTGGACTAGGCGATATTCAAACTCTGGCTGAACAAGCGAAACGAGTGGTGGATACAGATACCGCGAAGCGATTGAAAGATAAATTCTTATCTGGCGAGACTTTTACCTTAGAAGACTTCCTCCAGCAGATTCAAGCCATGCAGAAGATGGGATCAATCTCTAAAGTATTAGGACTTCTTCCAGGCGCAAATAGAGCAACTATGAAGAAGCAGTTGGCCGCAATAGATGATGACGAGTTAGTTCGCACCAAGGCGATTGTGCAGAGCATGACTCCACAAGAACGTAGAGAACCGAAAATTCTTAATGGATCGCGAAGAACTCGAATTGCAAAAGGTAGCGGTCGCACCGTAACTGAGGTAAATAACTTAGTCGATCGCTTTGATGCGGCGGCAAAGATGATGAAGCAGATGAAGAACGGCGGGGCAGGTCTGCCGATCTCGCCACAAGTAGTTAAGCCAACAGCGCCAAAGAAGAAATCTCGCTCGGGCAATCCGGCGAAACGCGCTCAAGAGGAGAGCCGATAGTTAAGAAATTGGGATTTCCCCTAACGCATGGCAAGATAAGGCCCCTGTTCAAGAGCCCTCTATCTCTTGACCGGCAACCAAAAAGTTCGAGCGGTACTGCCATGGCATCCCCTTGGCGAGATCATCGAACGAAACTAATGAGGAGCAAGCTTTGGCAGTAAAGATCAGATTGGTGCGACTCGGAAAGATCCGCACTCCGCACTATCGAATTGTGGTAGCCGATTCACGTAAGGCGAGAAACGGACTCAAGATTGAAGAAATCGGTCGCTATTCTCCAGCCTCAGATCCTTCATTAATTCAAGTAAACTCTGAGCGCGCCCAACATTGGTTGAAGCAAGGTGCGCAGCCAACAGAGGCTGTTGCTGCTCTACTAAAAATTACTGGCGATTGGCAGAAATTTAAAGGTATCGCAGGCGGTGAAGGAACCCTAAAGACGATTCCGGCTCGACCAGAGAAGCGCGTCGCTTACGAAGCGGCCGTCAAAGCAGCAATGAACGAGCCGAAAGATGGCGCGACAACTATGAAGAAGCGTGCGGCCGAGAAGTTAGCGGCGAAGAGCGCGCCAGTTGAAGTTTCAGAATCAGCCGAAGCTGTCGCAGAACCAGTTACTGAAACTCCTGAAGCGACCCCGGTTGAAGTTTCCGCGGACGAAACACCTGCTGCTGAAGCAGTAGCTGAAACACCAGGAGAGTAGAGATGATTGACGAAGCTCTAGGGCATCTCGTAAAAGGAATCGTCGATAATCCTGAAGAAGTTGTCATAACCGAACTTGATGGTAGACGCGGTACTACATTAGAAGTTCGTGTGCACCCAGACGATATCGGCAAGGTAATCGGTCGCAATGGTCGTACCGCGAAAGCGTTACGTACGGTTGTCTCAGCTCTCGCAGGCAGAAGCGTGAGAGTTGATCTGATCGAGGCTGACGAAGTGCGCTAGTTGCTGTTGGTCATTGGTCGAATCGGCCGCACCCACGGATTACGGGGTGAAGTCACTATTGAATCGTTGACTGATAAACCTGAGTTGCGATTCCAAATTGGAAAGCAACTTCAAACCGATCCATCTGACCGCGGGCCACTACTTATTGAAACATCGCGGGAGAATAACGGGATAGTGCTCCTTTCATTTGCTGGCAAGCAAGACCGAAGCGCTGCAGAATCGCTGCGAGGTACAAAGCTACTTGCTGAAATTGAGATAACTAAACCTGATCGTGGCTCGAATGAGTTTCATATCTCCCAAATTGTTGGGATAAAAGCAACGAAATTAAATGGTGAACTAATTGGAGTGGTCGTCGATGTGCTCGACCATCCAGCTCACGATACTTTAGTTGTAAAGACATCCTCGGGCGAGATTTTGATTCCATTTGTCACAAAGCATGTTCCAACGATTAACTTTGACACCTCGGAACTGATAATTGATAATTTTGAAGGCATATTATGAAATTCACTGTGATAACGATATTTCCAGAATATTTTGCACCCTTGAGCCTTTCCCTAATTGGCAAGGCGATAGAAAAAGAAGCGCTCGAATTCGAAACTATTGATTTACGTAAATTTGCGCCCGGTAACCGTCGCAGCGTAGATGACACTCCATATGGCGGTGGCGCTGGCATGGTGATGAGCCCCGAACCTTGGGGAGATGCGATTGATGAAGTCTTATCGAAAAATGAGGGGGTGCTGGATTTAGTATTCCCAACTCCCGCCGGTAGTGTCTTTAATCAGAGAACTGCTGAATCCCTCTCAACTTCAAATCATTTAGTTTTCGCTTGCGGTCGATATGAAGGAATTGATGCACGCGTCGTAGATTTTTATCGAGCCCATTTAAGAATACGTCTGCATGAAATCTCTATAGGTGACTATGTGATAAATGGCGGGGAAGGAGCTGCACTCGTGACAATCGAAGCAGTTGCACGATTAATACCTGGCGTAATTGGAAATCCAGATTCACTGCTTGAGGAGTCGCATAATGAAATCGGGGAAGTGGAGTATCCGGTATACACCAAGCCTGCAATCTGGAGAGGATTAGCAGTTCCTGACGTCCTTCTTTCAGGAAATCACGGAGCAATCCAGAATTGGCGTAGAGATGCGGCTCGTAAACGTAAAGGAGCTCAGAACGGGCGGGAATAATCTCGACACGCCGAAGGTTGGGCAGGACATAGCAGCAGGTTATTGGGCATTATCCGCCCGAGTACCGATATTGAAAAGGTGGTGAGAAATGGCAACCGACTATGACACGCCCAGGAAAACTGATGAAGAGCTCCATGAGGAATCTCTTGAAGAGTTAAAAGCCAAACGCGCTGAAGCCCAATCAGGACAGATAGATGTTGATGAAGAAGATCCCGAGAACGTCGAGTTGCCAGGAGCCGATCTATCTGGAGAAGAGTTAGCAGTCCGGGTGGTTCCTCGACAAGAAAATGAATTCACCTGTTCTAGGTGTTTCTTAGTTCACCACCATACTCAATTAGCAAGAGGTGAGGGCACTAAGGCTGTTTGTAAAGATTGCGCTTAAATTCCTAAAATATTTTTTATTGTTTTACCTTTTCGAGAACTAATTAGCCAGTACGGAGTGGGATCTCTCGCATCTGAAAGATAGATTTTTACTCCCGTTTTAACCCAGAAGCGAAGAGCCAGATACGCCTTGGGGTTTAGAAGCACGCCACGCTCTTGACGCATCTCAGTCTCGTCGAGAATTTCGATTCGGTCAATGTATTTCCGTTCGATTTCGGCATCTCTAACTCGCAATGAATTCTGGGTTACATGAATACGTAGCGTGGTTCTTATCGAAGAATAAATCGTAATAATAGTTAAGCCAAGGAATAGTGCAAGGATCATTAAATTTGATAGAGCTACGCCGACTGCTAGAACTATCGAAAGATTGAGCGCAAATATGGCTATCCAGATACGTATCGGCCATCGAATTGTTTCGCTCACATCGGTCAGATTACTTCAAGTTCAGGGTAATCTTCGCGCTATGTCAAAGGGTTTAAGTATTTCGCCGCCACCTGGTTCTCAGGTACCAAAGCGACATCCCAAAGCGCCACCAGAAGGCACACTTCTAGGTTCACATAATCAAGATTGTTTCGGTTGTGGCGCATCGCATCCAACGGGTCTTCATTTAACAGCTTATGCCGGTTCGGATATGACGATCACCGCAAA
This sequence comes from Actinomycetota bacterium, assembly GCA_016870975.1. Classification (GTDB taxonomy): domain Bacteria; phylum Actinomycetota; class Actinomycetes; order Nanopelagicales; family Nanopelagicaceae; genus MAG-120802. The sequence goes on along the minus strand of VGAE01000001.1, from coordinate 69,068 downwards.
GTTCACAGTCTCAGAACATCATCAGGGCGCACCTGGACTTGCTCACGGCGGCCTGTTGTCATGTGCATTCGATGAAGCGCTCGGTAAGTTGATGTGGTTAATACGAGAGCCGGCAGTAACTGGAAAACTTGAAACTATTTTCTTGTTACCGGTACAAGTTGGTAAGACTTTATACATCAAGGCCGAAATATTTGGACAAGATGGTAGAAAAGTTTATTGTCGCGCCGAAGGTCGAATCGACTCTGAAACTGGACCTATTGCTGTAGAAGCAGCAGCCATCTACATCACGGTTCCGCTCGAGCATTTTGTAAACAATGCCCCAGAAGGTTTTCGCGAGGCGCTCTTCGGAATTAACGGCAAGACGCCGGAGCTTGAGATAAATCCATGAAGGTTCTCATTAAACGATTAGATCCTGATTTACCGCTACCAACTTATGCGAAACCAGGAGATGCCGGCGCTGATCTTTACTCAAGAATTGATATTGAGTTATCTCCTGGCCAAAGAAAGTTAGTCCCCACAGGAATTGCAATTGCACTTCCTCCCGGCTTCGCCGCCTTCGTGCACCCTAGATCTGGGCGCGCAATTAAAGAGGGTCTGGGAATGGTAAATGCACCAGGTACGGTTGATGCCGCCTATCGCGGCGAGCTGCAGGTAATCCTCATAAATTACGACTTGAAGAGTTCGATAAGCATTAAACGCGGCGAACGGATTGCTCAATTGGTGGTACAAAAAGTTGAACACGCAGAGTTTATTGAGTTAGAGGAACTTCCAGGTAGCTCGAGAGGGGCAAGTGGTTTTGGCTCCACTGGTAAATCATGAGCACTCCCAATGACAAGGAAAAGATTCTCTCTGCATTCGGCGGAAAGAAAGGATTATTTGACTCTGGCATTCCTGCACTTGTATTTCTATTGGCTTTTAATGTAACTAAGGAGGTATCACAATCAGCTCTGATTGCACTTTCCCTGAGTGCGATTGTGACTATCGTAAGATTAATAAATCGTGAAACGGTCCAACATGCGCTCTCTGGCGTAATCGGTGTTGCAATCTGTGCCTGGATATCAAATCGAAGTGGTAAGGCCGAGGATTTTTACCTGCCTGGTTTATGGACAAATGCCATATACGCTTTTGCATATGCAGTATCTAATTTAGTCCGCTGGCCGGTCATCGGTTTAATTCTTGGACCGTTGCTTGGCGAAAATTTAATGTGGCGGAAAGATCCCCTTCGAAGAAATGTATACATAAAGGCAACTTGGATCTGGGTAGGGCTTTTCTTATCTCGGTTAGTTGTCCAATACCCGCTATATCTATCTGAGAATGTAAACGCACTGGGAACGGCTCGATTGGTAATGGGCTATCCATTATTTATTCTTGCCGCTTGGTTGACTTGGAACGTAATCAAAGCCGGTCCGCATCTAAGACCGGAACTCAGGCCCTCCAATTAATTAGTTATGAAGCAGCCCTTAATCAACTCTTCGGCGCTACTTGAAGCAACAAAAATTAACTCATCGCCAGCAGTGAATACCTCATGCTGGGACGGAGTTAGGACATGGCCATCTCGAATAATCGCGGCAAGAGATGCATCAACGGGTAGTTCAATCTCTTCTACCGACTTACCGATGCACTTAGCTGTATCGGGCAGAGTTATTTCTACAAGATTCGCTTCACCAGACTTGATTGAGAAGAGTCGAACTACATCCCCAACGCTTACGGCTTCTTCTACAAGGGCGGCGATGATTCTCGGTGTTGATACAGCGACATCAACCCCCCAAGAAGAATCAAACAACCATTCATTCTTCGGGTGATTTACACGAGCTACAACTCGAGGAACTCCATATTCAGTTTTTGCCAACAGAGATGAAACTAGATTAACTTTGTCATCGCCAGTTGCCGCAACCATTACTTGGCATTGATCAAGACCAGCTTTATCTAAAGTTGAAATTTCACAAGCGTCGGCAAGCAACCATTCAGCGCTAGGCACACTCTCCATCTTTAGCGCCTTCGGACTCTTATCAATTAGCAGTACTTGATGACCATTAGATATCAGCTCTCGAGCAATTGCACGACCTGCATTTCCAGCCCCAGCAATCGCGATTTTCATCGTTTCTTTCCTGGAGGATTTCTCAGAGATTCATCTAGATTCTCAAGATTTTCTTCAGTTACAAGTAAATGCACGACATCGCCTTCCTGTAATACGGAATGCTCATCGGGAATCAATCCTTCACCAAGGCGAGTAACAAAGGCTACTCGAGCTTTTGTTAACTTCTCTATCGAAAGAACTTGATTGCCAAACCAACCTGCGTGAAGTGAGGATTCGACAAGTTGCACACGACCCGAAGCATCTTGCCATTGCGATCTTGCACCCGTTGGAAGAATTCTTCGCATTATCTGATCGGTGGTCCATAGAACTGTGGCAACGGTTGGGATGCCTAATCTCTGATAAATCTCCGCCCTACCTGGGTCATAAATTCGAGCCACGACATTCTTTACACCATAAGCTTCTCTAGAAACTCTCGCCGCCAAAATATTTGAGTTATCTCCATCGGAGACTGCTGCAAAAGCATCTGCTCGTTGGATTCCTGCTTCAATCAAAGTATCGCGATCAAAACCGATTCCAGCAACAGTCAAACCGTTGAAGTCGGCTCCTAGTCTGCGAAAAGCTTCACGATCCTGATCGATTACAGATACGGAGTGGCCAAGCGCTTGAAAATCTCTGGCTAATGTAGAACCAACGCGCCCGCATCCCATAATCACGATGTGCACAATGAGAGAATTTACACCCGCAATAGCGCAATATACGAATCCACGTAGGAAGATGAAATCCAATAAGGGGTTATATGAAGATTGGTGACGAGCTGGAAGTAGGAATTGGTCCAGTTGCGCATGGCGGACACTTCGTTACAAGATTTGAAGGGCGTGTTATTTTCGTGCGTCACGCGATTTCTGGAGAACGAGTAATCATTAAAATTACGGAGATTTCCAAAAGTTTTGCGCGAGCCGATTGCATCAAAGTCCTATCACCATCACCTGACCGAATAGCTTCGGAATGTGCATACGCGCGACCAGGTGGTTGTGGTGGTTGCGATTTTCAGCATATAACTCCAACACGACAACGCGTATTGAAGTCTCTCATAGTTAAAGAGCAGTTTCAGAGACTTGCAAATCTTGAAATTGAAGTTCAAGTTGAGGAAGTGCCTCCGGTATTTGGCTGGCGAAGCAGGATGGAATTTAATATAAGCAATAACGGTAAAGTTGCTATGTTCCAATCAAGAAGTAATGAATTAATTGAAATTGAATCATGCAAAATAGCTGATCCAAGGATATCCATCGAACTTTTAAATTCTCAAAAATTCAGGCCGGGCTCAAAAATTGAAGTGGTAGTTGATGGGCTAGGGAAGGTCCACTCTGATGTGAGCAAGTCAGATCGAATACCCTACGAAGTTTATGGCCAGAAATTTGAAATATCTCTAGAGAGTTTCTGGCAGAGTCATAAATCTGCTCCTTCACTTTTGAGTGAGATTGTGACGGAACTTTCCAGTTACCGCCCCAACGACCATGTAGTTGATCTTTATGCTGGCGTTGGAATCCTTAGTTCACCCTCACTGAAAGTCATTGGCTCAGGCGGCAGATTAACTTTGGTAGAAGAATCTGAGTCGGCAATAAGTGATGCCAAGTGGAATTGCGCTTCTACAGATAATGTCGAGTTTCGATTTGGTCGAGTGGAGAAGGAGATTCAGAAACTAACGAGTTGCGACCTGGTTATTCTGGATCCTCCTCGATCTGGCGCCGGCGCAAAGGTCTTGAATGAAATTATTCGGTTGGAGCCTCGAGCCATCGTCTATGTTGCCTGCGACCCAGCGGCGCTTGCCAGAGATGCTGGATTTCTAACGACTCATTCCTTTGAGATGGATACGGTTCGAGCTTTTGACTCGTTCCCCATGACACAACATATGGAATGTGTGGCGAGGTTCATCAGAAGGTAGGGCGCTAGCGTAGGAGCGTGATTTCGAAGCCAGTTAGAATGGGTACATGAGCAAGAATTCCTTCGACGCCAGAAGGGATCTATCAGTAGCTGGTAAGACATATGAGATTTTTGATATCACTAAACTCACCCAAGCAGCATCATTGCCATTCTCGCTAAAAGTTCTCCTAGAAAACCTGTTGCGGACTGAGGATGGGGCCAACATAACGGCAGCGCAGATCAAGGCTTTGGCGGAATGGAGCCCAGATTCGCAACCTGATACCGAAATTCAATTCACACCTGCTCGGGTAATCATGCAAGATTTCACCGGAGTTCCATGCATAGTTGATCTAGCAACTATGCGCGAAGCAATAGTCGAATTAGGCGGCGATCCCACAAAAGTTAACCCACTAGCTCCCGCAGAATTAGTCATCGATCACTCCGTTATTGCAGATCGATATGGAACAGCTTCAGCCTTTCAAGAGAACGTAGATATCGAGTATCAGCGAAATACCGAGCGGTATCGATTTCTTCGGTGGGGGCAGACTGCTTTTGATGAATTTAAAGTAGTTCCTCCCGGTACTGGAATAGTTCACCAAGTAAATATTGAATATTTAGCTCGAGTCATCATGACTAGAGAGGTCGCTGGCCGTCTCCGGGCCTACCCAGATACCGTTGTTGGCACCGATTCGCATACAACTATGGTTAATGGTTTAGGAGTTTTGGGATGGGGCGTTGGAGGGATTGAGGCTGAAGCAGCTCTACTGGGGCAGCCGGTATCCATGCTTATTCCCGGCGTTGTTGGTTTTAAGCTAAAGGGTTCGCTACCAGTTGGAACCACATCGACAGATTTAGTTTTAAATATCACTGAAATGCTTCGTAAGCACGGCGTGGTAGGAAAATTTGTTGAATTCTACGGACCAGGTGTAAGCGCATTGCCGATGGCCAATCGAGCCACTATTGGAAATATGTCTCCTGAATACGGCTCGACAGTTGCGATTTTCCCGATTGATGAAGAAACGTTGCGATATATGGAGCTAACTGGCCGCAATCGAGAACAGCTTGAGCTCGTCGAGAGCTACGCAAAGGCACAAGGTATTTGGCATGATCCCAATGCCACGCCAAGATACTCAGAGCATCTAGAGCTTGATCTTGCAAGAGTTGTGCCGTCTATCGCTGGGCCAAAGAGACCTCAGGATCGCGTTCCTCTTGCGGAGGCTAAGGCTTCTTTCCAGAAATCGCTTCCCGGATACCTCGGTGAGAAATCTGCAAAGGGCGCAATCCCCGTCAACGTAAATGGCAAACAGGGAAATGTTAAGCACGGCTCGGTTGTAATTGCATCAATTACTTCGTGCACAAATACATCGAATCCCAGCGTGATGATTGGCGCCGGAATACTTGCGAAAAAAGCATCAGAACGAGGACTCACCAGCAAACCTTGGGTAAAGACGACACTTGCTCCTGGATCTAAAGTCGTCACAAATTACTATGAAAAAGCAGGCTTAACTCCTTACCTTGAGAAACTTGGGTTCAATCTAGTCGGATACGGATGTGTGACCTGTATTGGAAACTCTGGACCATTACCAAGTGAAGTTAGTAAAGCGGTTAACGATAATGATCTTGCAGTTGCGGCTGTTTTATCTGGAAATAGGAATTTTGAAGGTCGAATTAGCCCAGATGTAAAGATGAACTATCTTGCATCCCCTCCTCTAGTAGTTGCTTACGCTTTAGCAGGATCTATGGATCATGATTTTGAAAGAGATCCGATAGGTAAAGATCTAAATGGGAAAAAAGTATTTCTAAAGGATATCTGGCCGACACCGGATGAAGTTCAATCTGTAATCGACTCTGTTATTTCATCAGAGATGTTCAAAAAAGATTATGCCAGCGTTTTTGCGGGCGACCATAGGTGGACTTCTCTAGAGACTCCGAGCGGAAAAGTATTTGAATGGGATCCGAAATCAACTTATGTGAGAAGGCCGCCTTACTTTGAAGGTATGCCTAAAAATCCGCGACCGGTCGCTGATATCCAAGGAGCTCGAGTTTTGGCGAAGTTAGGCGATTCGGTTACAACTGATCATATTTCGCCCGCTGGCTCTATTAAGGCTGATTCACCCGCAGGCAATTATCTGCTGCAGCATGGCGTTGATAAAGCCGACTTCAATTCCTACGGTTCGCGGCGAGGTAATCATGAAGTAATGATCCGAGGCACTTTCGCAAATATCCGACTTAGGAATCAATTATTAGATGGTGTGGAAGGCGGATTCACAAAGAACTTTCTTGATGAAGGAAAGCAGACAACAATTTACGAAGCCTCTATGGCGTATCAAGCCGCAAATATTCCTCTGGTAATTCTGGCCGGCAAAGAATATGGGTCTGGATCTTCACGTGATTGGGCAGCGAAAGGAACGGTGCTATTGGGCGTTCGCGCTGTAATAGCAGAGTCATTTGAAAGAATTCATCGATCCAACTTGATTGGAATGGGAGTTTTACCGCTGCAATTTCTAGATAATCAAAATAGTGAGAGTCTTGGAATTACCGGATCGGAAACTTTCACTATATCAGGAGTTACCGACTTGAATAATGGAAAAATCCCAGAGTATGTCAAAGTAACAGCCGGCAAAATTGAGTTCCAAGCCAAGGTTCGTATAGATACGCCGGGAGAAGCTGATTACTATCGCCACGGCGGAATCATGCAATATGTACTCAGATCACTCGTTGGCTGAAAATTAGTTTAGATAATTATTATGCAATATCCCAAGGGAATTATTGGCACCGAGATGCCCGCTTTCGAGAGTCGGAATGGAATAGATTTTCGATACCGTGGCGAAAGTACCAATATCTTACTTATTGCCGTCGGTGCAATGGCGTAGATCTCTGTTGACGCTGCAACTCAGGCGAACAGAGAAGGCGTTGGCGTAACAGTTATTGATCCACGTCGGGTAAAGCCGCTGCAGATAGAGTTTCTTGCAAAGTTATCGGAAAAGTATTCTCAAAAAGTTGTTGTCTAATATGGCATATCGCATGGTGGCATCGCAAGTACCCTCTCAGAAGGCTTCCGTGAGCTTGATATTAAGATACCGATTCACTCAATTGGCGCCCCGCTTGAGTTTTTTGAACATGCTAAACGAAATCAGATTCTCGAGGATTTAGGGATAACCTCACAAGCCATTGCTCTCCAAATTTCGGGCTGGTACTCCCAAAGCGCTACTGGGGAAGTGAAGCAACTCCGGGAGGATGGAAGCGTTGACCAGAAACCGCAACGCTAATTCCTTCGCGATCTAAGTAAGGCAAAATCCCACCAAGATGCATTGGCCAGCCCGCTCCTAAGAGCATGCATAGATCAATCTCTGACGGTGTGGCTACAACGCCCTCATCCAGCATCATCTTCGCCTCTTCGGCTAGCGCTTTCAAGGCACGCTCTCTAACCCGATCCGCAGTTGATGGAGAGTTACCTTTTTCTACCAAGTCGAGAGCTTGGGGATTTGGATTCATTTTTCCACTCTCGTCTCTCAGATAAAAAGATTTCACCCCTTGCTCAACCAATCTTGAAACTGTTGGAGAAACTTTGTAGCGGGGGCCTAAATTAGCATTGAGCGTTTTGGATACATGTAGGGCAACTCCGGGCCCCACCAGTCCAAATAACTCAAGAGGTGACATGGGGAAACCAAGTGGTCGTAAGGCGCTATCTGCAACGTCATAAGGCGTTCCTTCATCAATGGCATCAGTAACTTCACCCATAAAGCGAGTCAGCAGGCGATTTACTGCGAAACCAGGAGCGTCTTTGCAGATAATCATTGTTTTCTTGAGATCTTTGCCAACTGCTACAGCAGTTGCTGTGGTGGCATCATCCGTTTTAGATGTTCGGGCTATCTCTAGAAGTGGCATAACAGAGACTGGATTAAAGAAATGGAATCCAACAACCCGCTCCGGATTATTTAAACTTTCTCCCATTTTTTCAACCGAAAGGGACGAGGTATTTGTTGCTAGTACACATTCTGGTGTAATTATCTTTTCCAAATCTTTGAAAAGCTTCTGCTTTATTGAAAGTTCTTCGAAAACAGCTTCGATTATGAAGTCACAGTTTGCAAACACTTTCTGATCTACCGACCCTGTAATCAGACCTTTTAAACGTCGCGCACCTTCTTCATGCAATCGCTTCTTCTCAACTAACTTGTCAATTTCAGAGTAAATCCATGAAATACCTTTATTAACGCGCGCCTGATCAAGATCCGTGATGATGACTGGCACCTTCATATTTCTCATGAACAGAAGTGCGAGCTGAGAGGCCATCAAGCCTGCCCCAACGATTCCAACTCGGGTAACTTTACGGGCCAATGCTGGCTTTGGAGCGCCCTCAACTTTCTTACGCTTCTTTTGAATTAAATTAAATGCGTAAAGTGAAGCACGGAGCGGATCGCCCATAACAAGTTCCGCTAGAACTTGGTCTTCAGCATCAAACCCTTGATCTAAAGTGTTTGTTCTTGCCGCTGATATTAACTCCAATGCGCGTCGAGGAGATTCGATGTCAGCGCCACCATATTTTTTGGCTACAGCTGCCTTACCAATCTCTATAGATTTCTCCCATGCCGCTGCATCTTTCGTAAAATCACTTCGCTCAATCTTTTTCTTTCCAGAGAGGATATTCGCGGCAAATGCGCAAGATTTCTCCAAGAAATCTGCTGGCTCAAAAACAGAATCAACCACGCCAATCTCGAGCGCATCTTTGGCCTTCATCATCGTGTTGTTATTTAGTGCGTTTTGGATGATGACCTTTACCGCACGTTCTGGACCAATCAGTTTAGGAAGGATAGTTGCACCGCCCCAACCTGGAACGAGACCTAAGAAACACTCAGGCAAAGCCGTAAATGCTGTGGAGGCAAGAGTTCGATAATTGCAATGTAATCCAATTTCAAGACCACCACCGAGGGCTAAACCATTAATAAATGCGAATGTAGGCTTTTTGCTTCGTCCCAAACGTTTGAAGAGATCGTGTCCATATTTACCAATTTGTAGGGCTATTTTCTTATCGTTAAGAAAAGGTAATCCTGAAAGGTCAGCACCAGCGGCAAAAATAAATGGCTTACCTGTGATTGCGATAGCTGCCGAATCGCTTGATTCTGCACTGGTAAGGGCGGCGTCCAATTCTTGCAATGATTTTTGACCCAAAGTATTAGGTCGGTTGTGCTCCATTCCGTTATCCAATGAGATGAGGGAGAGTTTTCCGTTAAAGCCGAATAGCGAGAGATCAACTTCCCGTAGCAGGGCTCGAGAGACTACCTCCTCAGGTGCTGTAGCTTCGCTCATCTTTAATTGCCCTTTGCCTTGAAGTGAGGGTTCTCCCAGATTACGGTGCCACCCATTCCGAGACCTATACACATAGTGGTGATTCCGTAGCGAACTTCAGGGTGCTCTTTAAAACCTTCAGCAAGATTGAGCATCAAACGGATTCCAGATGAGGCGAGCGGATGACCAACTGCTATCGCTCCGCCGTAAATATTTACTCTAGGGTCATCGTCGGCGATACCAAAATAATCTAAGAAGGAGAGAACTTGAATTGAAAATGCTTCGTTAATCTCAAATAGTCCGATATCTTCAATTCCAAGTCCGGCCAATTCCAAGGCTTTAATTGTTGAAGGTACTGGTCCATATCCCATGATTTCAGGCTCAACGCCAGCGAAAGCAAAGGTAATCAACTGAGCCTTTATAGGAAGACCTAGTTCTTGAGTTTTCTTCTCACTTGCCAATAGAGCCGCAGTTGCACCATCGTTTAGCCCAGCAGCATTTCCTGCAGTTACTCGGCCATTTGGTCTAAAAGGAGTTTTTAGGGTAGCAAGAGCTTCGAGAGTGGTCCCAGGTCTTGGCGGCTCATCAATCGTTGCCACGCCCCAACCCTGTTCTGGATTTCTAACAGCGACTGGAATTAAATTTGGTTGGATCTTTCCAGCCTTGTAAGCAGATGCCGTTTTTAGCTGCGAATTTAGTGCGTACTTATCGGCTCGCTCTTTCGTAAGATGTGGGAGCTTGTCGTGCAATCTCTCAGCGGTATTTCCCATGGAGAGCGCATCGGTATCAACAATCTTCTCGGCTAAATATCTAGGATTTGGATCAAAGCCTTCACCCATTGGATGGTTACCCATGTGTTCAATCCCGCCAGCGATTGCCAAGTTGTAAGCTCCCATATTTATAGCGCCAGCAAGTGTCGTCACAGAAGTCATTGCACCAGCGCACCAGCGATCAACTGAGTATCCAGGAACTGTATTTGGGATACCCGCGAGAATCGTTGCCGAGCGTCCAATATTCATTCCTTGATCACCAAACTGGGTGGTTGCAGCAATCGCAACTTCATCAATTTCACGGGGATTAACTTGCGGATTTCTCTCTAGTAAACCTCTAATGCACCGAATGACAATGTCATCGGCTCGAGTCCCTTGGTAAAGACTTCCCGCTTTTCCAAAAGGAGTGCGGACGGCATCGACTAATACAACGTTGGTTTTGGCGGTGGCTGTTTTCATGGCAGAACTCTACTCGTCGGTAGCCTTCCCAGTCATCTACCTACTCACCCAACGAATTGGGCCGAAGTGCTCAACGCCAACCGTCGACCCAACTTTGTAGCTAATGGGGCCACCTACTCTCACTCTTAAATTCTTGCGCAGCCCAGAAATTTCTAAATCTAATATTGCATCGTGGCCGTAATAGTGAATCTCACGAATGATCGCCTTTGGATACTTGCGGCTCGGCGTATGAACCTTGATTTCCTCAGGTCTAATTAAGAGAGTGCCCAATTCTGCTTTTTGTGTTTTTGCGCTCGCGGCAGCACGGCTGGCAACCCCATGGAGTGGTGAGACCAGTCGACCTCCTTTGAATCGTTTTGCCGGAAGTTCGATTACATCTCCGGTGCTTTCTGCAATTTCGGCAGAAATTGGTTGCATATAAACATTCTCAGGAGTTCCAAATTGGACTACATGACCCTCTCGCATTAAGGCTATTACATCAGCAGAGACAAGTGCGTCTTCTCGATCATGAGTTACCATCAAAGAAGTCGTCTTTGTGCGCTTCAGTAATGCAACTACCTCTTCGCTCACATCTGCACGCAAAGCTTGATCCAAATTCGAGAAAGGCTCATCCAAAAGAACTATTGCTGGTTTCGTAGCAAGAGCTCTTGCTAAAGCCACGCGAGTCTGTTGTCCACCGCTTAATTCATGAGGTTTTCGATTCTCAAAGCCATTTAATCCAACTAAGTCCATCATCTCTTCAATGATTGCTTTTCGCTCAAGGACTTGAACGTTTCTCGTTAATGCAAAACCGATATTCTCGCCGACAGTTAGATGTGGAAATAAACCGTCCTCTTGTGGCAGATACCCGATATTTCGCTTATGTGGAGGAAGAACAAGTGACGAGACGCTTACTAATTTTTTCCCGAATCGAATAGCTCCTGATGAGGGTCGAATTAGGCCGGCAATCGTTCGTAACAAAGTCGTCTTACCGCAACCTGATGGACCTAGTAGCGCTGCATAAGATCCGGAGGGAATGGTAAGAGAGAGGTTCTTGAGAATTTCACGCTCTCCAAATTTTACGCCCAAGTCAGTTACTTCCAGCGTGGTCATCAGTATCCGCCTTTTTCAAAATCTCTATCGGGACGACTAATTAAAAACGTTGGAATTGCAGCAATCACAATGAGCAGTAGAGCATAGGGAGCTGCTTCGCTGAAACGAAAGATTGCGGTGTTATTCCATATTTCAGTAGCTAGTGTTTCGAAACCAGTCGGTCTGAGCATCAAAGTTGCGGGCAATTCTTTCATGGCAGAGAGAAAGACTAATAGAGTCCCAGCAAGGACTCCGGGCGCAGCTATTGGCAACGTAACTCGCAGGAATATCTTGGAACGATTCTGGCCAAGAGTTGCAGCAATCTCGGTGAGATTTTTTGGCACTTTGGCAATTGAGGTTCGAGTCGAACCCACTGACCTAGCAAGAAAGAGAATGGCATAAGCAAATGCGAGCAAGCCAAGCGTTTGATAAACAGTAGGAAAATCTGAGCCAAAGGAAACGAGCGCTAATCCCATAACGATTCCTGGGAGAGCATGAACCAATAGAACGCCTCGCTCTGACCATAAACCCAGTCGCGACCTTCTAGCGGCCAATACCGCAACCGGTAAAGCCAACAATAAGGCAAAGAAGGCACCAAGAAGAGAGACGCTAATAGTTGAAATGGAGGCTTGAATCAATGCGGCAACATCAATTGGCTTTGGGCGAGAAATAAACCTATTAATTAATAGCGATAGCGGCATGATCAGCGCGACCGATAGATAGACAAAGATAAATGTCAGGGCTAAAAACTTTGCGCGATTAGAACGATTAAATGGAGCTCGTTTCACTATTCGAACCGAACTTGTAAAGACTCGAGATCGTTGTCGAGTACTAGATTCAGCATAAATTACAAGAGAAGAAATTGCGACTAGCGGTAATGCCAAAATAGAGGCGCTGCTTCGATCAAAACTACCTTGATAAGTATTTTGAATTGCTCGAGTGAAGGTGTCGACTCCAAGAAGCGAAACTGCGCCAAAGTCACTTAGAACATATAACGCAACCAATAGTGACCCAGCGGCAACAGCATTACGAATCTGGGGGAAAGTTACACGACGGAAAGTTTCGATTTGATTTAATCCAAGGGTTTGCGCCACATCAATTTGTGAAGAATCCACTCTTTGAAAAGTAGCTAATGCTGCTAATGTAACGTAGGGAGTAGTCGTAAGCGTTAACACAAGTAATGCAGCTAGAAATCCTTTTGGTAGAAAACCCAGAGAGAGCCAGGCATAGGCAAAGACGTAACTGGGGATAGCAATTGGCAGAATAACTAAAGCGCGAATTAAACCTAACCCAGGAAGAGCCACGCTATTTAGAGACCAAGCAATTCCAATACCGAGAAGAGTGGCAATCATTGCCGTTCCAACAGAGAGCGAAATGGTTGTAATCAAGATCTCTGCAGATTTAAAGCGCCAGAATACGATTCTCAGGGTCTCAGCATCTATTTGTAGAGCACGTTTGGTCAAATAAAACAAAGGAAGAGCGACTATGAAGAGCGCCATAAACCCTGCAATGATCAAAAGTGGAGAAGTTTTCGAGTCATTGGGACTCTCTCGCTTCAAAACTCTTGCAGGATCTAGACTTGTCATTTGCTATAACATGCCGACCTTAATGAGAAGGCGTTGAGTAGTTTCTAACTCGGATAGAGAGGCTAGATCTACATTTGGCGACTTGATCTCAGCTAAAGCAGGCAAACCTTCTGGACGTAGATTTGGATCAACAATTGAGTATTCTTGGGCATCAGCCACAAACCTGGCTTGCTCCTCTTTAGTTAGTAAAAAAGCTAGGAGTTGCAAAGCTTTATCTTGATTCTTGCTATTTGCCAAAACTCCAGCGCCTGAGACATTTACTAGGTTGCCAATATCTCCCGGCTCAAAAAAGGAAATCTCGACATTGATCGGACGTTCTAACTCTCTCGAGACTTCCCACTTGTAATAGTGATTAGTTAGCCCAGCATCAATCTCGCCTGAATCGATTGCTTGGACGATGAGACTATTTTTCTCATAGAACTTAACCGAATTTGTCATTAGTCCACGAAGCCAGGATTCAGTTACCGACTCTCCTTGCTTCTGAATCATGGCAGTTACAAATGTTTGGAAAGACGAATTGGTGGGAGCGATGCCAATTCTTCCTTTCCAAATTGGATCAGTCAGAGCAGCAATCGAATTTGGTGGATTTTTTACTCGGCCTGGGGCGAAAGCTATAACCCTGGCTCGACCGGTAATCGCTAGCCAGTCGGAACTAGAGGATCTGTACTTCTGTTCAACTGTGCCTGTTAAATTCTCTGGGAGCGCTGTAAAAATATTTGCTGCAGATACCGCGCCGAGGGCGCCTGCATCTTGGGATAGGAAGAGGTCAGCCGGGGAATTTTCCCCTTCTTCAAGGATTTGGGCAGCAAGTGCTGCGGAATCTCCGTATCTCACTTCAACCTCAATCCCACTCACTTCTGAAAAGCGTTGAAAAAAGGGTTCTATAAATTCCTGACTGCGCCCGGAGTAAATGACCAAGCTCGCCCCGTTCTCAGCATTGTTTGAACAGGCGGCCAGCGTGGAAAGAAGGGCTAGCGAGAAAAGGAGATTCAGACTTTTTTTCATCATAAAGAGACCCTACTATCCGGCCTCGATTTACGCAACATTTTTGTTGCGTAATTAGTCACTTACTCTTTGCCCGCGGGTTCCGAACTATCTTCAGTATCGCCTGGGAGGGGCGGAGGTGTTGACTCACTTTTCGCTCGCGCTATGGAATCGGCGACAAGATCAACCTGCCATTTTCGAGCTCCGAGATCACTTAGGGCAGCGCTGATTTCCGATACCAACCGCTCTGAGTATTTCGAAACTTCCTCCCTCCCCAAATTGAAGATTATTCTCTTTAATGTGTCGGGGGAAATAAGATTTTCTTGCGGAATAGAGTATTTCTCCGAAACTTCAGCCAAATTCCGCCTCACATGTTGGAGCTGAGCATTGGCAATTGGGAACTTCTCACGCCATATTCTCGGGGCAGGCAACGATTCACCGCGAGCTCGCATCTCTGGCCAATTCTCTTCGGGGATTAGATAAGCCTCATTGAGCACTACCAGCCAGTGGTCGATATAGCCCGATTGAATCTCGTTGCGAATTCGCATTTTGACAATAGGCAAATCTAGAAAATCCTCACGTTTCTTCGGTTTATTCTTGGCCAATTCGATAATGACCGAATCGTTGAGCAATCTGCCTGGCGCAAGATCAATCTCTTTTGCGATCTCATCTCGGGCTTGCCATAAGGCGCGAATTAGCGCTAAATCAAAACGCGAGCGAATCTGGTGCATGCCTGAAGTTCTACGCCATGGTTCTGGTCGCGGCTTCAAAAGCTCCATTTTTAGCGCCGCGGCAAATTCTTCTTCAGCCCACGCCAGTTTGCCGGAGTCTCGGAGCGCAGCTTCGACTTTGTCCCTTAGATCAATTAACACCGCAACATCCAGGGCTGCGTAGTCCAGCCATTCACTTCTTAGTGGGCGAATCGACCAATCGACTGCGCTATGTTCTTTGGCCAACGAAATCTCTAAAAGATTTTCACAAAGTGGCGCCAGACCAACTTTGGGAAAGCCAGCTATGCGCGCTCCCAACTCGGTATCAAATAGTTTTTTTGGAAAAATTCCGAATTCCCGTAGACAAGGCAGGTCTTGGCTACCTGCGTGGATGATGCTCTCGTTCTCTGAAATAAGTTTGGACAATTTCTCGATTAAGGGCGAATTTCGCAGCGCAATCGGATCGAGGAGATGGAGCCCACCGTTTCGCCTTTTGAGTTGGATCAGATAAGCCCGGGGGCTATATCTAAAGCCGCTAGCCCGCTCGGCATCGATGGCAATCGGACCACTCCCACCAGCGAGATCTTGCAGCGCCTGCGAAAACTGAGCTTCGCTTTCAATAATTTTCCGCGTGCCGCCACCAGGGGCGGTTAGGTTTCGCATTAATTCCTGGGAGTTAACGAAGTTACGCCATCGGCTAGCGGTGTTAATCCAGATGAAACTTCAAGGAGTCTGATCCAGGCGAGAAAATGACGCTCTAAATTCTCCGCCGAAATTGGGGTCCATGATGCGCGGATTTCAATTTCCGCAGAATGTTCAGCATCTGCCATCTGTCCATAAGATGCGCTTGAAACTCGAGTGACCGTTCCGCTTGTTGCTTTACTTGGCGCTGCTGCCTCTTTAAGTGAATCCTGAAACCAAGTCCAGGCAACGTCTGACATCAGCGGATCTGATTGCATCTCACTTTCAACCGCAGATCTAACAAATGTGACGCAGCGGAAGGTCCCAGACCAAGCTTCTTGCTCATTAGGATCGTGAAGCATAACGAAACGCCCCGTTGCAACATCATCATCTTCAATCATTACATCCGCGCTAAATGCAATCGAAAAGGGAGCCAATTTCGCCGGTGCGGGAACCTCGGTCACTGAAATTTCTGGTCTAAAACGCATGCCTCTTGCCTCACTACAAAATTTCTGAAATTGAATGCCATCTCTCGCCACCGTCCAAGGGTAGGAGAGTCATTAATAATGAGGCGGAAGGCGCGTGGGAGCGCCCTCAGGTAGGTTGGCGTTATGGGTTCAATTTTGGCGCTTTTGTCAAGTTTGCTCTGGGGAACTGCCGACTATTTAGCTGGAAACCTCTCCAAAAGATTTCGCTCAATTGCCGTCACTGGGGTCTCTCAATTTTTTGGATTACTTTTCGGTATTTGCGCAATCCTGGTAACTTTAATTTTTGGCCGCGAATTTATAACCCCGAACTTAACTTTTTCCGGTTATTTCATCCCAGGAGTAATCGCAGGAATTTCCGGATTCATCGGACTCCTTGCTTTTTATACTGGACTTGCTACCGGGAGAATGGGAGTCGTAAGCCCAATAGCTTCTCTGGCAGCCCTCATGCCGTTGACAATTGCTTTTCTTGAGGGTGAGAGACCAACTTCCATACAAACTATCGGACTTATAGTTGCATTGATAGGTGCTTTCTTGGCTAGTGGTCCGGAGGTAAAAGGTGGTTTGCCAATCCGACCTCTAATTTTCGCCGTGATAGCAGCTCTGGGATTTGGAGGTGCACTAACTTTTATTGCGATTGGAGCGAGAGTTGATTCGTTACATACCATGACAACGATGCGACTAGCTTCCGTAACAATCTGCATATTTATCGCGCTACGCGCAAGGAGTCTAGGAGGTTTTACAAAAGTTGATATTCCTACTTTACTATTTATAGGAATCGCGGATTTTCTAGCAAATTTCTTACTTGGAGTAGCTACTACAAAAGGTCTGGTATCAATAGCGATGGTTTTGGGCTCACTATTCCCAATATTCACTTCGATCTTGGCCTTTAGATTCCTCGGAGAGAGACTTCACAGAGTTCAATATCTAGGTATCGCTTTTGCGGTTGCGGGAGTTGCGTTTATATCGGGTCGTTGAGATCCCAACGTTCAAAGCTCAAACCGTCGAGAACCTCTTCAGATGCCATTCGGTAATTTTGCTTTAGATCTTCTTCATCAAATAGCTTTCCATCACCACTAATCTTCACCCTAGTTAAGAAGATCTCATCAATAACCTTGGCCTTTATAACGCCTGATAGGAAATCAACTCCACCTTCAATGAGAATTGATTGATATTGAGTTTTTGCAATCGAAATAAGTTCAACTGGTGAGCAATTATGAAATTCAACTCCAGGTGCAATTTCACGCATCGAGCGGCTAGCGACAAGGAGTGGAATAGAGATCCCTCGATAGGGCTCAGATCTGTAGGTTCTGCCACCAATGAGAATCACATCAGACTGGCTTCGCAAAAGCTGAAATCGCTCCCGGTCAGCCTTTGGGCTCAGGAAACGAGAGCTTCCATTGAGCGCGGTCGCTCCATTTTCGGCAAGGATGAGATTTGCGCGCACTTTCGACATGGTGAGAAAGGTACTAACGATGTCAGTGCCCCTCTATATCTTCATCACATGATCATTGATTGCGACTCTTGTGTAGTAAGAGATATAAAGTGTGATGACTGTGTGGTCTCGGTATTGATTGGAAACCCACGCTCTATGGGCAGTGAAGAGTCTCGGGTGATCGATCTACTCGCCTCAAGAGGGATGGTTCCGCCGCTCAGATTTCAACTCCGAGGAGACACCCAGGCGGGAGAAACGCTCTCAGGTTGAGCCCTTCCCGGGAACGCGGTTAGCCTAAAGCGATGACCCGCCCACAGATTTTTGCCTCACTTTTCTCAGTGGCGCTTGCAATCTCTCTGGCGCCACCTGTTTCAGCAGCGCCAAGTCCAGATCTCTTGAGAGTGCGTGCTGAGGTGGAACGACTCCAAGAAGACGCCGCCGAAGCTGGCGAAAATGCTCAAGCAGCCAAGATTGAATTAGGGCGCCTCCAGAAACAGCTGGCATCAGTTCAACAAGAAGCTGCCAGTCAGAAAGAAAATTTTGATGAGATTAGGAAATCACTCGCCTCAATTGCAGTCGCGCGATATAAATCGACTGGATTGGGAGAGAGTGTCGAACTTCTCTTCTCATCAGATCCAACTCTATATTTATCCGCTGCTGGGTCGCTAGAGAGCGTAACTCGTAAACAATCTCTGAAGTTACGTCAATTTGCTATCGCAAAACAGCGCCTCGATGCTACATCACTCACCGTGGGAGATAAGTTGAGTCTGGTTAAAGCCGCAGAAGCACGCTACCGCGCCCAAGCAGCGCAAGTTGCACAGAAATTAGCTGCGGCTGAAAAATTGTTATCTAAGTTAGAGAAAGCAGATCGCGAGCGATTGCGTCGCCTCCAGGCGATGGACGAAGATGCGCGTGAGAAGTATTCGAAGGAACAAGCGCGTCTTGCAAATACTGTATCTGGTAGAGCAGGAGTTGCACTTAGATATGCAGTTAAACAAATTGGCGATAACTATGTCTGGGGAGCGTCCGGTCCAATTAAGTGGGATTGCTCCGGATTAACAATGCGGGCATTCCAACAATCAGGCGTTCGACTGCCTCACTCCTCGAGAGCTCAGTTTGGTTATGGCCGCGCTGTTGCTCGCGGCAGCTTACTTCCCGGAGATTTAGTTTTCTTCGGTAGCCCAATCTCTCATGTCGGAATTTATATTGGGAAGCGCAAGATGGTTCATGCGCCAAGACCAGGAGCGAGAGTCCAGATCGCCGAATTTGGTGATTTCTTTGGCCGCAAAAAATATGTCGGAGCTCGCCGTCTCTAAGGAAAAATTGGTTCGGGTATTACTAATTACCAATGATTTCGGGCCGCGCGCTGGCGGAATCGAAACCTTTATTGAGGGGTTATTGGAGCGGCTATCGCAAGCTCAAGTTACCGTGTATACCTCAAGCCAATCTCAATCGGAAAACTACGATTTAACTTGGAAGAGGAATTTCGGAGTAAATGTAATTCGCGACCGCAGCCGCATTCTCTTACCGACACCGAGGGTGATTGCTTCCTTGCGGCGAATTATCAGAGAAGAGGAGATTGAGTTAATTTGGTTTGGCGCCGCGGCTCCGCTCGGCTTATCTGCAAAATGGTTGCGCCTACCCAGTATTAAGAAAGTTGTCGCTTTAACCCATGGCCATGAGGTTTGGTGGGCAAAAGTCCCACCTTTCGCATGGTTGCTGCGTTTTAGCGCCCGCCATATAGACCATTTTGGATATCTAGGCTCTTTCACTGCGAAAGAAATCTCAAGGACAGTGCCAAGTGAAAAACTTGTGCAGATTTCTCCAGGGATCGATGTAGAGCATTTTCGTCCTCGAGGCGGTGAGTTAAGAGAAAAGCTAAAACTCTCCGATGGTCCAGTCATAATTTCGGTTGGACGATTCGTACATCGAAAAGGCCAGGATCGACTACTGGAAGCACTTCCAATCATAAAGAGGGAATTTCCAACGATTACTCTCTTACTTATCGGAGAAGGTCCTTATCGAAAAGAACTCGAAGGTATCTGCAAGAAATTAGATTTATTTGAAAATGTTAAATTTCTTGGCCGAGTGAGTTATGAGGAGCTACCTAGCTATCTCTCGCTTGGGGATTTCTTCGTCATGCCCGCCAGAAGTAGACTATTTGGATTAGAAGTTGAGGGATTGGGAATTGTCTATTTGGAAGCGAGCGCCTGTGGCCTACCAGTCATAGTCGGAAATTCTGGGGGTGCACCAGATGCAGTGATTCACGGAGAAACTGGATTTGTAGTAAATGGTGAAGATATTGAAGAGATAGCGGAAAGATCGCTACAACTTCTTAGAGATGAAGAACTTCGATTGAATATGAGCCGACAGGCAAGAGTATTTGTAAATAAGAATTGGCCTTGGGAAATCTGGTCTGGCGAATTTAATAAGATATTGAATATTCCAGCTAAATCATAAAATTAATGAGGCAACAGTCCTAGTCTTCTCGCGGCATTTATCGCCTGGACGCGATTTGTTTCGCCGAGTTTTCGATAGATATCTGCCAGATGTGTCTTTATAGTCGACTCTGTCACGAAAAGGTGTTGGGCCATCTGAGTAACCGTATCTCCCGTGGGAAGGATTTCGAGGATTTCTAATTCTCGGGCGGTCAGCCCAACGCTTTGATTCTTAAGGGAGATAGCATTCCAAACGATCAGGCAAAGAGCTCTGCAATTTCGGAGGCGAACTCCTTTTGCACCACATGACGCTTCACAGAGAGTTTTGCGGTTAGATGTCCGCCAGCAATCGTGAAATCAACTGGCAGAATCTTGAATTTCCTAATCGATTCAGCTCGGCTGACAGCCTTATTTGCCTCGTCAACCGCAGTTTGAATTACTGAGATGAGGTCTGGATCATTGGTTAGGTCCGCAACCGTTGCGCCATCTTTCTTGTTTGCAGTAATCCAACCTTTAATTGCTTCGGGGTCGATCGTGATTAACGCTGATATATAGGGTTGGTTATCTCCAACAACAATACATTGGCTCACCAGCGGATGAGCACGTAGCCGGTCCTCTAGAACCGCAGGTGCGACATTCTTTCCACCAGAGGTAACGATTAATTCTTTCTTACGGCCGACTATATAGAGATATCCCTCTTCATCTAGCTTTCCAAGGTCTCCAGATTTGAAGTAACCATCATCTGAGAAGACTTCACTATTTGCGGCATCGTTCTGCCAGTAACCTCTCATAACGATTGGTCCCTTTATTAAAACTTCACCATCGTCTGCAATCTTTATGGTGGTGCCAGGAATTGGTCTTCCAACTGATCCAACTTTATGTGCTGTTGTTAGATTCAAGGTTGCACCGGCTGTTGTTTCGGTAAGGCCATAACCTTCGAGAACTCGAACACCTGCGCCTCGGAAGAAATGACCAAGGCGCTCTCCAAGTGGTGCGCCACCGGATATCGCAGCCTCAACTCGACCGCCAAGTCCATTTCTAATCTTCGAATAAACCAGGCGATCAAAGAGTGCGTGCTTAACCTTTAACCCAAGTGGCACTTTGCCTTCATCGAGTGAACGGCTGTATTCAATTGCGATATTCGCAGCTTTACGGAAAATCGCACCTTTTCCGGCTGCATCAGCTTTAGATTCAGCGCTGTTGTAAACCTTCTCAAAAATTCGCGGCACCGCCAACACGAATGTTGGCTTGAATGATGCAAGATCGGTACTTAATCGTCCAAGCACATCTCCGCAATGCGCCAGGTGAAGTCCAGCACGCAACGAACCAATCTGCACCATGCGACCAAAAACATGCGCAACTGGGAGGAACAAGAGAGTAGAACCACCGGGTTTTAGGAAAAGATCCGATGCTCCCATAACGACATTTCCGCACTCCGAGAGGAAGCTTCCATGAGTTAACTGGACACCCTTCGGTTTTCCTGTCGTGCCAGAGGTATAAATCAAAGTGGCCAGCGTGTCCGGAGTTAAGGCGCTTCGTCTACGATCAATTTCAGCATCAGAAATATCACGACCTAAATAAGACAATTGAGAAAGGACATTTTCAGTCATCGTCCAACAGTTCTTGGTAAAGCTAGGAAGAACTGGAGTAATTAGATCTTTGAGTTGTGGTGTCTCAACGATTATTGCTACTGAGTGTGAGTCAGTGAGGATCCAATCGACCTGTTCCGGTGAAGATGTTTCATAAATTGGAACTGGGACACCTCCGGCGAACCAGATTGCGAAATCAAGAATCATCCATTCGTATCGAGTACGGGCCATGATTGCGACGCGATCACCGATCTCAACTCCCGATGCAATCAATCCCTTGGCAGTTGCTCGCACTTCAGCTTCCAATTCACGGGCATTTACCGGAAGCCAACCATCGCCAAGAGGTCGGGAAACCATGATGCGCTCTGGTTCAAACCAGGCGCGTTCTGCGATCAGGTTGGTCAAGTTACCGGTGGTTGCTGCGGGTTCAAGAGCTGGTACGAAGAATTCAGTCATAGCGGAAAACTACTGGTAGAGAGGGCCTATCGGAAGAGGTAACCTCACCACATGGAAGAAATCTCCTCAAAGACGGTAACTATCGAGGCCTCAGCTGGCGATGTTTCGGCGACCTTAGCAGATCTTGAGAGTTTCCCTAATTGGTCAACGACCATCAAGCAGGTCGAGGTTCATGAACGTGATGGCTCGGGCCGTCCCACTTCTGCGACTGTGAAGATTGAAGCAGGCGTTCTTAAAGATCGCGCCAAACTAAATTACGACTATTCCGCATTTCCAAATTCAATTTCATTCACATTAGAAGAAGCCGATCTAATGACCGAAATGACCGGGAGTTATTCAATCAAGGATGACGGCGATAACTGCGAAGTCACATATAGTTTAAATGTCCAGGTCTCAATGCCCGTGCCTGACATGATGCGTAGAAAAGCTGAGATGGCGACCATCGAAGCGGCGCTCTCGCAGCTAAAGAAGAAACTGGACGGCTAACTTCAAACTTCAAAGGGATACTTCAACCCAATCTGTTTTCGTATTTCATCCATAGTTTCCATAATCTCCAAACTCTCATTATGACTCATTATCTTGCTTTCAATATCTCCGGATTTAATCACTGCCTCAAAGGCTAGAGCTTGCTCGCGCAGACCATGACCCACATATGTATTGGGATATTCAATGGTTTCACCCTTGATAATAGTTCGCATAGAAGTTGGTGTATAAAAATTACTATCTATCTCCACTCTTCCCAGGGTTCCAACAATCGTTGCAATACAAGGCGTTCTAACAAGTAATGTAGTTGTCAAAATTGCTTGCGCGCCATTTTTATAAGCAAAAATCATCGATGTTTGAGAGTCAACTCCGGCTTCATTAATTTCACCTTGTGACATTATTTTTACCGGACGACCTAAAAGCATTGAAGCCAGCGAAATCGGATAGACGCCTAAATCAAGTAGCGCTCCGCCAGCTAATTCGGGTGCATGCAATCGAAAATAGGGATCTTTTGGGAGTGGTTGGCCGTGATCTGCTTGAACCGAAATTATTTGACCGATTGCTCCACTATTTACAATTTCCCGCAAACGAATGAAATTTGGCAGGAATCGACTCCACATCGCCTCCATCAAAGGAACATGGTGCAAATTTGCAGCCTCAATCATTTCGCTAGCTTGTTGAGCGTTGCCCGAGAAAGGCTTTTCAACTAATACTGGCTTACCGGCTGAGAGTGCGAGGATGGCGTTCTGAGAGTGTGTCGAATGCGGCGTTGCAATATAAATAGCATCAACGTCGGCGTTAACTAAGTTGTCGTAACCCGCCAGCGGCGTCGCTCCAAAATCTCTTGCTAGCGCCTCCGCCTTTAAGAGAGTTCTTGATCCGAAATGTGTAACACGATGTCCATCACTTAGTTCAAGATCTTTGGCAAAAGCTCGAGCGATACCACCGGTACCAATCACCCCCCATTTAAATATTTTGCTCATAGCGCTACGCCATTCTCATCATCTGGTTCGGGTTTCATCTGCCAGAAAAAAGTAATAACGCCGGCAATAAGTGCGATGGCACCTGGCCAAAATCCAATACCCAGAAGATCTAACGGGGATAAGGCCGTGACCAGAATGTAGGAAGGACCGCCGATAACTCCAACGAGCGCCGCTCGTTGAACGATAGTTAGCGTGGGCAGCGGTTTATTGTCGCCTGCGTAGACCTCAACGCTGGTTTCTTCTAGTTCATCTAGATAATCAGTTGGAGTTGATTCATCAAGTGATAGTCCGGCAACTATCGAATCGAATTCCTCATCAATCAAACTTTCGGTGGCGACTTCGCCCGTTAAGACATCTCGGACAAAAGTGTGCGATTCTGAGACTAGTTGTGACAAGTCGTAATCCAATGCAACGTTGTGAAATGAGTTTTCAAAGATAATCTCTCGAATATCTACCGAGGAAATATTATCTATGACAATTTCTGAGAATTTGGGATCTACTACATGATCTTGAATTGAATAGCCAATCATTAAGGGTAGATCTATTGCGGGTAGTTCACTTCGCACCTTTCGCCACAATTTCTGTAGCGAATGCAGCGCTCTTAACGGGGTTCGACCATAACTGTGCCTAGGTGGATTTGGGGCCGCTACATCGGTTCTGCGTCCGGCAACCGAGGGAATGAGATATTTAATCAGCGGGACAAACGACATTATTAATCGGTCATCGCCAATTGATGGATTGACTAAGAGCAAGCCTTCTATTTCTCTGCCTCTCTCAGCAGCAAGATGGAGAGCGAGCGCTCCACCCATAGAGAAGCCCGCAACAAAAATTCGCCGATGCTTAACTCGAATACTTTCAAATTCCTTTTCTACTTCTTGGTACCAGTCTTGCCAGGTAGTTTCATTCATCTCGCTCCAAGTAGTTCCATGGCCGGGAAGGCGTGGTGCATAAATGGAATAACCCTCCGCATGTAAACCTTCTGCCCATGGTCGAATAGATACTGGCGAACCGGAGAATCCATGGATCATCAAAATGGCGATTTCATTGCCAGCTAGGTGAAATGGCTCAGCATTTGGAATGCTCACACGCTCGATTTTGTCACAGGTTTGTCAGGTCAAGGCATAGGGGTCGTAAATTAACCCCATGGCGCTTCGGAGGCGACCCTCAGTCGTTCAAGGCGACAAGGTTGCATATGGATTACTTAAATCTTTTCTGATGCCTGTTTTAACATTGCTCTTTAGACCGAAGGTAAGTGGACTTAGAAATGTTCCAGCACAGGGTCCGGTAATAATTGCTTCAAATCATCTCTCTTTTAGCGATTCAATCTTCATGCCGCTAGTTATCCCAAGGAAGGTGACCTTTCTTGCGAAGAGCGAGTACTTCACTTCACCTGGACCTAAAGGACTCCTCAAAAAGCTAACCTTCATAGCACTTGGACAAGTTCCGGTTGATAGAGCTGGCGGCTCAAAATCTGAGGCGGCTCTTTTAACTGGTCTATGCGTCCTCGCCAAAGGAGAGTGTCTTGGAATCTATCCGGAAGGAACGCGTTCTCCTGATGGACGTTTATACCGAGGTCGCACGGGCGTTGCTCGACTTGCCTACGAATCGGGAGCTCCAGTCATTCCAGTTGCAATGTTCAATACTGCTGAAATTCAACCGACTGGCAAAGTGATTCCAAAAATTCTACGAGTCGAGATGAAGTTTGGTCAACCGATGTATTTTCAAGGAGTCGAGAACGGCAGCGATCCTGAAAAATTAAGGAAAGCGACAGACCAGATTATGGACAAGTTACAAGAGATGTCGGGACAAGAGTATGTGGATATCTATGCCTCTCAGGCTAAAGAGGCGATAGAAGCGGAACGCAATAAGAAGCCCGTAAAGAAACGTGGTAGAAAAAAGCGTTAGTTATTCAGCGCCAAAAACTTCACGACGTTCTGAGATAAATTTACAATTCTCGCAAGAGCTATCTCTTACTGGCGCGGGACCGGAGACCATCGATATAAATTCGGTCAACCGATTTGCAAGGGCAACGGGGTCGCGTTTTATTGGGAACCATGAGCTATTTAATTCGAGATTAAATCCATCGCTCGGGTTTCCTACTGGCTTTTTGGGGGACCAGACCAAGAGACCTAATACCGATACTTTCTTTGGTGTATCTGTTGCAGGATTCTCGAGCGAGAATGCATATGCCTCTAGCTGAGGGGAGTAGAACTCACTTTTATCGTTATCTTTTCCTTGGAATTTGCAATCAATAATGCCGTAGGTACCATCTAAAAACTCCATCAATAAGTCGTATTTACCTCTAATGGCAAAGGGCGAAGAGTTTCCGTTTATTGGAATTGGAATTGATTTAACCCATCCACCTTTACCTACAACACGGCCTTCAGGTATTTCCGGGTGAAGATCTCTCGAGGTTGCGCTAGCGAAGTGGCCTTCTTGTAGGGCAGATAGTTCACCAACAAGTGGGAAGAATAAAGGAGCTTTTAGTCCGTGGTTGTAATATAGCCAGAGACAACGGTGGCAGTTATCCCAGGAGAAAGTTAGATCGCTGGGGCTGATAAATTCGCGAGCTTTACTCATGGACGTGATTGTGCCGTTGCGTCCTGACAAACTCGGGCTACGCCACGGAAATCAGCGTAAAGAGGCCGAGCAAGATAATTACCGCACCGCCGAGGCGTCGCAGAAGCACTAAGCGCATGGGTGAACTCGCCATCCATTCCCTCACAGTTCCTGCCAGTAACCCCCAAGTTCCATCTCCGATTATTGCCAGAATTGCAAAGGTTGCTCCCATTAAGAGAAGTTGGCCGGTGAGATTTGCTCCATCCCGATCTAAGAACTGGGGGAGTATCGCTGCAAAAAACACTAGACCTTTAGGGTTGAGAGCGCCGACCCAGAAACCATCTCTAATTGAACGAAGATGGGAAGGCTTGATGTCTCCTTGATTTACCATCTCGGATGCAGCAATTCTTGAATGCTTAAGAGCATCTACTCCGAGATAAATTAGATATAGGCCGCCAAGAATTTGAACGGTGATAAATGCCAACTCACTTCGTTCGAGAATTGGACCAAGGCCAAATGCAATCAAAATAGAAAGCGCAAACATACCTAGCGCATTCCCAACCACGGTGGCAACTGCAGTAGCCCGACCCCAAGCAATTGCTCGCGCAATTGCAAAAAGCACACTCGGACCAGGGGCCAGAATTATGAGCACTGATGCAACTAGGTATTCCGGAAATCTGATGGGAATCGGCATATAGCAATTATCTACGAAAATATTTGAAAAATAAAACAGAGGCGGAGAATTTTTCCGCCTCTGCTCTGAACTTAGCTAATTATGCAGCGCTAGTTCCTCTTGATTTGGAGATTGTATGGAATACGCGATATCCAATTACAGCAACAAGAGTTGCATTAATGATTCCATTAAATGTGAAATCACCGCTTGTCCAAGAAATATAGGCGATGCCGATGATGATTGCGGAAGCAGCCAGCACCAAATTTGTTGAATCTGCGAAATTGACGCGAGATTCAATCCAATTCTTGGCATCGAGAATTCCAATCATTCCAAATAGTGCGACTTGAACTCCCCCAAGTACGCCACCTGAAATTGCGCTTAGAACTGCGCCGAATTTAGGTGAAATGGAAAGCACAATCGCTCCGACGGCAGCGATCCAATATGCTCATTTCATTTCCGTGGAGCTTCCATGAGACAAGGCTCACCTGATCAATCCTCATTTCTAGCGTGCCCGTTGGTTAGCGACGGAGGCCCCCTAAACAAGCAGAGTAGGCGCGCTTTCGCCTTGCCCGAAGGTATGGGCGCCCTAGACTGCGATTTTTTTGAGCACCTTTCAGCTGGGAAAAATAACCCGGGGCGGAACTTGAGCTGGGCGCTCCCTTCGGCTTAAATTACGCCCGATATATCGAATCGATATGTCTAGTAGATATGAGAGGGGGGCGGGCATGGCGCGATCGCGATCAGAATCCTTGGAATTCGCCCTACTCGGACTGCTCTCTCAGGACCCGCTCCACGGTTATGAATTAAGAAAAAGACTTCGGACAATTTTCGGTCCACTTCGCGCTCTCTCATTTTCGGTGCTTTACCCACAACTTCGTCGCATGACCGAAGTTGGCTTAGTGGAACAAGAATCAGTTCCCAAGGGTGGCCGCTCTAAACGAACCCGATTAGTTTATTCAATAACAAAAAAAGGTAAAGATCGCTTTGATGAATTAACCGAACGCATTTCCCCTGCAGCTTGGGAAGATGATAATTTTGAAGTTCATGTCGCATTCTTTAGCCCAACATCAAAAAGAAATCGATTAAGAATTCTTGAGGGTCGGTTACGCCGACTTCAAGAGCGAGCCGACATACTCCGAGCGGATTTAGATCGCTCTGCAGTTGGTCTCGATAAGTACCTAGTGGAGTGGCGCCGCCATTCCTTAGAGACAGCGGAGCGAGAGATCGCTTGGCTCGAAGAGATGATCAATTCGGAAAGGAAGTCCTAGTGTCAAATAAAGAAATCCGTGTCGCAATTGTCGGTGTCGGCAACTGCTCCAATTCACTGGTTCAGGGAGTCGAGTACTACAAAAATGCGCCTGATAACGAAGAGATACCCGGATTGATGAATGTCGCAGTTGGTGGTTATCACGTTCGCGACGTTAAATTTGTAGCAGCCTTTGACGTTGACGATAAGAAAGTCGGCAGAGACCTAGTCGATGCGATTTGGGCTAGCGAAAACAACACCATTAAATTTGCTGATGTCCCAAAGAGTGGAGTTACCGTTCTTCGTGGTCCGACACATGATGGTCTCGGTCGCTACTATCGCGAGACAATCACTGAATCTAAAGCAACTCCGGTTGATGTAGTTGCTGAATTGAAAGCGGCAAAAGTCGATGTCTTGGTCTGTTATTTACCGGTTGGCTCAGAAGAGGCTACCAAGTTTTATGCCCAATGTGCCCTGGATGCTGGATGTGCTTTTGTAAATGCACTTCCAGTGTTTATCGCGTCAACTCCAGAATGGGCAGATAAATTTACCAAGGCGGGGCTACCAATCGTTGGAGATGACATCAAGTCTCAAGTTGGCGCAACTATTACTCATAGAATCCTGGCCAAGTTATTCCAAGATCGCGGCGTAAAAGTGGATCGCACTTATCAGCTCAATGTTGGCGGAAATATGGACTTTAAAAATATGTTGGAGCGAGACCGCCTAGAGTCGAAGAAGATTTCAAAAACGCAGTCGGTGACATCCCAGCTTGATTACGATTTAGGTGAGGGCAATGTGCATATCGGACCTTCGGACTATGTCCGCTGGTTGGATGATCGCAAATGGGCTTTCGTTCGCCTCGAAGGTCGCGCCTTTGGCGATGTTCCTCTAAACATCGAATACAAGTTAGAAGTGTGGGATTCACCAAACTCAGCGGGCGTAATTATTGACGCAGTCCGCTGCGCTAAGTTGGCGCTGGATCGCAAGATTGGCGGACCATTGCTCTCACCCTCGAGCTACTTTATGAAATCGCCTCCTGAGCAATATACCGACGAAGACGCCCTAATTCGCACCAAAGAATTTATCAGCGGAAAGCGAAATAGCTAGCGGGTTCTGTAGCACCCCTATAAATCAATAGGGGTGCTTCTTATTTATCTATAGGATTGCCAAATGAGTTTGATTGAGCGAGAAATTGACGGCTCGATACTCGTTCTTCAGTTAAATCGCCCGGAGAAGCAGAATGCGTTGACGCGTGAGATGTACCAGGAACTGGCCAATGCGATAAATGAAGCTCATGAAGATTTTGGCGTTAGAGCTGCTGTCATGACCACAACCTCTAAACACTTCACAGCCGGAAATGATCTCTTCGATTTTCTAAATGAACCACCTATTGAATCTGGCTCGCCGGTAATGAATTTTCTGGAGGCGGTACATAACTTTGCTAAACCACTGATTGCAGCCGTCTCAGGAAATGCAGTGGGAATTGGAACGACCATGCTTCTACATTGCGATTATGTGACTGCTCACCCGGAAACTCGATTTTCGATGCCCTTCGTCTCTTTGGGATTGGTTCCAGAGGCTGGATCCTCGCTTCTTTTCCCAAGACTTGTTGGTCATCAAATCGCTAGCCAAGTTTTCTTAAGTGGTGAACCATTTGATTCAAATCTTGCAAAGACTTTCGGTTTGGTTGCCGAGATTTCAGATTTCCCGCTAGAAGTTGCAATGGCATTTGCCAAGAAAGTAGCCGCACAGCCTCCCAATGCCGTAATTAAAACTAAAGCTCTCTTGAAAAGCGAGCTACATGAAAAAGTCGCTGCGGTAATGCGAGCAGAAGGCGCGTTATTCCAAATGGCACTTCAATCAGATGAAGCAAGAGACGCTTTTATGGCCTTTCTTTCGAAACGAGTTAAATGATCCCCCTTAAAGATAAGAGAATTTTTGTAACTGGAGGTTCACGAGGTATCGGTCTTGCGATAGCGCTTCGCGCCGCCGCCGATGGCGCCAAGGTCGCAATTGCGGCTAAGACTGCCGATCCACATCCGAAATTACCAGGAACAATTTTTACGGCTGCCGATGAAATCAAGGTGGCTGGCGGAACCGCACTCCCTATTCAATGCGATATTCGCGATGAAGAGCAGATAGCGCAAGCCATAGCCAAGACAGTTTCTGAATTTGGCGGATTAGATATCTTGATCAACAACGCAAGTGCGATAAACCTAACTCCGACACTTGCCACGCCAGCCAAGCGATTTGACCTGATGTTTGATGTAAATGTGCGAGGCACATTCTTGACCTCACAAGCTGCTATTCCGTATTTAAAGGATTCGGCAAAAGCTGGCAGGAATCCGCATATTTTGACGCTCTCGCCACCACTTTCCATGAAAGCTAGATGGTTTAAGAATCATGTTGCCTACACAATGGCAAAGTATGGAATGAGTATGTGCGTTCTAGGCATGTCCGAAGAATTTCGTAGAGATGGCATAGCCATTAATGCGCTCTGGCCAAGAACCGCAATAGATACCGCCGCCCTGCAGATGATTCCGGGAATCGATACCGCAGCTTGTAGAAAGCCAGAGATTTTGGCTGATGCCGCCTATGAAATTCTGAAGCGGACCAGCGCTGAATGCACCGGTAACTTTTTTGTCGATGATGAGGTTCTAGCTTCGGCGGGAATTACAGATCTTGATAAATATGCCGTAGTCCCTGGCACGAAAGACTTCTTACTAGATTTTTTTCTGGATTAAAGTCGAAAGCCGGCGGGTAATTCCAAGCGATGCTCGGCAAGGAATGACGGCTTTGCAAAAAGTTGCGAGGTTGGCTCATCAGCTGTAACCACACCCCCAGCTAAAATCACTGAGCGCTCGCAAAGCTCAAGTGCATAAGGCAGATCGTGAGTAACAAGGAGAACTGTTACATCAAGAGAGCGGAGGAATTCCGCTAGCTCCCTTCTCGAAGCAGGATCAAGATTGGAGGACGGTTCATCTAGAACAAGAATTTCTGGATTCATAGCCAAGACCGTTGCGACTGCAACTCTTCTCCGTTGTCCAAAGGAAAGATGATGGGGCGGGCGATCCTTGTAGTCGAGCATTCCCACTTTCACGAGAGATTCATCAACGATTCTTGCTAATTCATCGCCGCGAATTCCTGAATTATAAGGACCAAACGCGACGTCTTGTGCGACTGTTGGCATGAATAGCTGGTCATCCGGATCTTGAAAAACTATCCCAACTTTTTCTCTAACATGTCGCAAACTTTCCACGTTTTTTGTATCGACCAAAGTATCGACTACCGTGACGCTGCCTTGCTGAGTAGGAATAACTCCATTTAGATGAAGCACCAAAGTAGTTTTACCGGCACCATTTGGTCCAAGAAGAGCAACTCGCTCACCTTTTCGAATTTCAAGATTTACACCAAAGAGTGCTTGATGGCCATCTGGATAGGCATATGCTAAGTTTTTGATTCGTAAACTAAATTTATTGTTCATAAAAATAATCCTGTTGCTACCGAGATAATTCCTGCGGCGCCTGGAAGCAAGAATGCCGATTGTAAATCAGTCTTGTGACCGCCATTATCGGCGGGCATCTTCCCTTGGAAGCCTCTCGCTAACATGGCGAGATAAACTCTCTCTCCGCGCTCGTATGAGCGGATAAACACAGCGCCGAGAGTTTGGCTAAGGACTCGCCAAGATCGAACTCCTTTTGCTTGAAAACCGCGGGATTCTCTCGCAATTCTCATGCGAATTAATTCGTTATTGACCACATTCAAATATCGAGTCATAAAACTGGCGATTCCCAAGATCGGCGCTGGAATTTTCAATCGAGCTAGCCCTTTCAGTATTGCTCTGGCACTAGTGGTTCCAGAGAGAATTATTGACATAAAGACACCTATTGTTCCTTTCGCGATGATTGAGGCACCAGCCAATAAGCCAGACTCGTAAAGGCTAAGTCCAAAAAAATCAACCTTCTCACCCGTGCCAAAGAAAGGCATCAAAATTGCAAATAGTATGAAGGGAATCTCAATTAAAGATCTAAGAAAAAGTGTTCGAAAGGGAATCTGGGCTAGCCGAGTTAAAATTAATATTATGAGCAGAAAGCAGATATAGGCAACATAATTTTGAATCGGAGTAGCTACTACAACAAGCATGAATAAGAAAACACTCAAGATTTTAGTTTCTGGGGATAAGTTATGAATAAGAGTATGACGGTGAAGATAAAGACGTTCACCTACGTCGTGGCCGTGGTGATGCTGCTCATTTAGCTTTATTTGCTTTTTCTCATTCTCTTGGAAATCGCAAAGACTAGATAAGCGACAACGGCGGTGGCAAGAACGCCGATTAAACCAGATAAACCCACGCTTAGTCGGGCATTTTCAAGTCCGGAAATACCATAATCGGCAAGTGGTGATCCGGATACAGAGGAATCCTTCGCAGTTTCAAGAAAACCCACATCTTCGGCAACTTTTTCAAGCCCATCTGGATGAGATGAGGCATAAAAAGAGAGTGCTCCAGCGACAACCAACGACGCTGCAAAGAATGCGAGGTAGAAGCGCCCAATTTTTTTCTTCATCCGCGAACCTCTAGAGCCGGTTTATATCCGTAAACTAAATCGGATCGAGTTGCAAGAATTGAAGAGATAGTTATAAAAGTGATTAGTGCTTCTCCTAAACCGATTAATGAGTGAGTCCCGACCATAGCTGATGTAACCGTGGTCGCAGAAATTGTTCCAGCTCCACCAAGTGCATATTGAAATGAGAAACCAAGAGCGGCGATTGGAACTGAGATATATGCGGCAATAGTTGCAGCTACAGCTACACCGGATTTCGATTTGGCGAAAATTTTTCGAAGCGTTGTAAAGAGTAGATGGCTAACCCAAACAGCGAGAATTGAGATGTTAAAAACATTTAGCCCAAGGGCGCTCAATCCACCATCTGCGAATAGGAGCGCTTGAACGCCGAGGACAACTGTCAGTGCCAACGTCGCAGCGTGTGGCCCTACTAGGGCGGTGGCCAGTGCGGCTCCGAGAAGATGGCCACTTGTGCCCGCGGCAACGGGAAAATTAATCATCTGGGCTGCGAAAATAAAGACTGCAGTGAGTCCAGACAGAGGGGTAGTCCGATCATCGAGCGCCGCTCCAACTCTTCGAAGCGAGATTGCAATAAAGGCGATGGAGAGAACTCCAAAAAGTGCGCTAATGGGGATATTGATGAAGCCATCTGGGATATGGAGTTTGGCAATAATCATTCCCATACCTTAATGCAATAACATTTGCATCTGCAAACATATGGCGTAAATACCTCTCTGTTTCTCCCTAGATTTACTGGGTGACCGGCATGAGTCTCCGCTCGAGAACCTGGATTTCGCTCTGGACTGTTTACATTGTCTGGGGCTCCACGTATTTCGGTATTGCCAAGGCGGTCGAGAGTATGCCGCCCTTGCTCTCAATGGGAGTCCGCTTTTTCGCTGCCTCAACTTTGATTCTGATCTACTTAATGATGAAGTCGGGTCGCACCGTGTTGCAGATTCCGCGGCGCGAATATCTAACAGCTTCCACGCTAGGTATAGGCGCATTGGCAGTTGGAATAGGGACGGTTGCAATTGCGGAGAAGCACATCCCGACGGGTGTGGCCTCTCTGATTATTGCGGCCTTGCCGTTATGGGTTGTGTTGTTTAGGACTTTAAGTCGAGAGTCGATTCCAGGATTAACTTGGCTAGGGACTCTTATTGGATTTGCTGGGGTTGTAATACTCGTAAAACCAGGTGGAATTAAACCGATTAGCAGTTCAAATTCGGAGGAAGTTATGTTTTATATATCTCTAGTGGTTATTGGAAACTTTATTTGGGCATTTTCTACTTTCATAGCCCCCAAGCTTCAATTGCCCAAGAACTTGCTGCTCTTTACCGCAATAGAAATGCTTGCTGCAAGTTTTGCCCTAATTTTCTCTGGACTAATAAGAGGCGAGAGATTCTCCAAATTTAGTCAGAGCTCTTTTGAATCTTGGTTCTGGTTAGGCTTTCTCGTCCTTGTCGGTTCAATTATTGCCTTTACTGCCTATCTCTGGCTAGTAGTGAACGCTCCGGTATCGCTCGTTGCCACATACGCTTACGTTAATCCTGTGATTGCCGTCCTCTTAGGTGTCCTATTTCTCAATGAGGTAATCACTTTGGATTACGCTATCGGAGGCATAATCATTATCCTCGGCGTTTTAGTTGTCGTAACTAGTGAAAGTAGGAGGAAACGGGAAGTATGATCGAATTAATCGTTTTCACATTGGTCGCTGCCTTTGTATTAGAGGCATCGCTGGAACAGTTAAATCAAGGAAGTGCCCTCAAGAAACCGGATCCCTTAGTTGCTGATTTATATGAT
The DNA here is from genome assembly GCA_016870975.1 of Actinomycetota bacterium. Taxonomy (GTDB): domain Bacteria; phylum Actinomycetota; class Actinomycetes; order Nanopelagicales; family Nanopelagicaceae; genus MAG-120802. The sequence continues at coordinate 34,854 of VGAE01000001.1, read as the reverse complement.
AAAACAGGCCGAGAGAAATCCATTAAATATGGTGCAGAGAAAAACCGTTCAAGCCTGCTTTCAAGCGCACTCTCCCTCTCAGTCTTAATTCTCGCGCTGACATTTGGATGGTTTGCAGATCTGGACCGGCAAATCTCAAAATCTATAGATAACGCTCTGTTGACCTCCCTAGTCTTTATTTGGTTGTTATCTGTAATTTCTTGGTGGATTTCACTTCCGTTTACGCTTTATTCCACTTTTTCGATAGAGAAGAGATACGGCTTTAATACGACCACACTCAAATTGTTTATCGTTGATTCTGTAAAAGGCACTTTGATCAGTTTGGTAATTGGTGGACCGGTCTTGGCCTTGGTGATCTGGCTTTACCAGGAATTCCAAGGGAGTTTCTGGATTTATGCCTGGGCATTGGTTGCCGCCGTCTCCCTGTTTATGTTCATGTTTGGCACCAAGCTGATACTGCCGCTCTTCAATAAATTGACCCCGCTACCAGGCGGAGACCTTAGGACAGCTATTTCGAATTACTGCGATAGCCAAGGATATTCGCTCAAGAATCTATATGTCATGGATGGTTCTAAACGCTCAACTAAGGCAAATGCATTTTTTAGTGGTCTTGGTAAAAGTAAGACTATTGTTCTTTTTGACACACTAATAGAGAAGTTAACTCAAGATGAAATTGTTGCGGTGCTTGCCCATGAAATTGGCCATTACAAGAAGCGCCATACCTTAGCATCGTTTACCGCCTCGAATTTTCAAACATTTGCCATCTTTGCCCTATTTGGTTGGGCTTTACAGTACGACCAACTTTCAGAAACACTAGGTGCTGCAACCCCTAGTTTCCACCTCTCGGCTCTTACATTTTTTATTTTGTTGACCCCGCTACAGATAGTTTTTGGCCTAATCAACAATTCACTTTCTCGAAGGAATGAGTTAGCTGCAGATACTTTTGCTGCTCAAACTTATAAGAGAGCGCCGATGCGCTCGGCGCTCTCCAAAATATCTACAGATAGCCTTTCAAACTTGACTCCACATCCGCTCTACGTCGCCTTCAATTACACCCATCCGCCACTTGTGGCGCGATTGCGTAACGTTGGCTGATTTAGATATCGAAATAGAGTTCGAATTCAGCTGGGTGCGGCCTTAGACGAACATAATCAATCTCTGATTGACGCTTCCAGTTAATCCAAGTCTCAATCAAGTCTATTGTGAATACGCCACCTTTGGTGAGGAACTCGTGGTCGGCCTCAAGGCTGTCGATTACCGCATCTAGCGAACCAGGAACTTGAGGGATTGCCTTAGCCTCATCGCCATGCAATTCATAGAGATCCTTATCGACCGGAGCTGGTGGTTCGATTTTGTTGGTAATTCCATCAAGACCAGCCATCAAAATTGCGGAGAAGGCCAGGTATGGATTCGAAGATGGGTCAGGGCAGCGAAATTCGATGCGCTTGGCCTTTGGACTGGAACCAGTAATTGGAATTCGAATACAGGCTGATCTATTTCTCGCAGAATAAACCAGGTTAACCGGAGCTTCATAACCAGGGACCAGACGCTTGTATGAATTAACGGTTGGGTTAGTAAACGCGAGTAACGATGGAGCATGCTTCAAGATTCCGCCGATATACCACCGAGCTATATCTGAGAGATTTGCATATCCATCACCCCAGAAGAGCGACTTTCCATCTTTCCAAAGTGATTGATGGCAGTGCATTCCGGAACCGTTATCACCAAAGAGTGGCTTTGGCATAAAGGTGACGGTCTTGCCAGCTTGCCATGCGGTATTTCGAACGACGTACTTAAACTTCATTAAGTCATCGCCAGCATGAAGGATGTCATTAAATCTGTAATTGACCTCCATCTGTCCAGCCGTACCCACTTCATGGTGAGCTCGTTCGACCGATAGTCCAACTTTTTCAAGATTCATGACCATTTGATCTCTGAGATCTGCGAATTGATCTGTTGGAGAAACTGGGAAGTAACCGCCCTTGATACGTGTGCGATAACCGCGATTTGGCGTGCCATCGGCATCGGCAACAATTCCGGTGTTCCAAGCGCCTTCATATGAATCAACTTCGTAATAACCGGTGTTCATCCCGGTCAGATATCTCACTCGATCAAATACATAGAACTCTGCTTCCGGGGCGAAATATGCAGTATCGGCGATTCCGGTGGAGCGCATATATTCGACAGCTTTATTTACGACCTGTCGCGGATCGCGAGAATAAGGAGAATTGTCATCGGGATTCACGACTGAAAAATTGACTACCAAAGTTTTCTCTTTGCGGAACGGATCAATAAAGGCGGTTTCTGCCGCAGGTAGAAGTTTCATATCGGATTCATGAATTGATTGGAAGCCTCTAATTGAGGAACCGTCAAACATAAAGCCATTTGTGAATACATCTTCTGTTATCTCATGGGCAGGGACATTGAAGTGATGCTGAATTCCTGGCAAATCTATGAAGCGCACATCAACGAGCGCCACGCCCTCTTTCTTTATATAACTAATCAGTTCAGATGAAGATTTAAACATTGAATTACTCTTTTCTTCCTAGCCGGCTATCCGGACTCCGATGTCCTAGGCCTGAAGCGTAGATGTTCGCCGTGAATGAGGCATGACCGCCTTGTTACATCTATGTTTCCCATCTGCTGGGCTAGCGTTCGCCCATGGGAGAGAGAGCTAGTTTTCCAAGGCGCCTAGGCGCGCTTTCCGTGGATTGGGCGATCGCAACATTCACCGTGGCGTTGATCTATCCGCTCCAAGCAAGTTCGCTTGCTCCATCGCTAGCCCGGCTGGCGGTATTTGTGATTGAAGTTGGATTACTGACGGCACTGGGAGGCGCGTCTATTGGAAAGCGGGTGTTCGGTATACGAGTTGTTACCTGGCCGGATTATCTCTTTGTGAAAACCAGTTCCGCTTTCTTGAGGACCTTTTTAGTCGCACTTGTTATACCCGCTCTATTGATTGATAGCGAAGGCCGGGGTTATCACGAAAAATTTAGTAAGACGACAGTTCTGCGCGTGCGTTAAGAGCTATCGAGGCTTTGGCATTCGCAAATTCTTTGGCATGGGTCCTTTTGGAATTGGAATACTCATTCCTCCAATGGACTTTAGCCTTGCCCGTAACTCTCTCAATTGAATTGCAGCTAACTTCTTAGGAAATTTCTTCATTCTCCGTTGTAATTTTTTAACTGAGATCTGATCCGCATCATTACCAACGATTAACTCATGAATAGGAACGCCTGGTGCGAATCTCTCCATCTTGCGACGTTCATCATTTAGCAAGGCCCGAACCGCCATGCCACCTTCACCAACCAAGACAATACCGGGACGTCCAACTGCACGATGGACCATATCTTGATTCTTATTTACGTTAACTGCGGGAGTGACGGTCCAACCTCGTCTTATCGACATCAAAACGCTGGCGCCCGCTCCCGGTTGTCCTTCAATAGAAGCGTAAGCCGCATTACTTGCGAGCCGAGTAAAGAAGAAGAATCCGCCTAATAATGCAATCGGGAGAGTAACAAATGCCGCATAACCAGGACGGTTCCAAATTGATCCAATGCCAATGCCAAGTGCCCAGAGTGGAGCAAAGACTGCGAGGCAGCGCAAGAGAACAAAGGAATACTTACCCTTTGCCAAGGCATAAGCGTCCCGAATTGTTTTAAAGCGTTTCTCTTTTGGGTCTCTCTTCCTCCGTCCAAACACTTTAGGAATCCTTTCTCTTTCGCTTATCCAATTCAACCATCTCAGGAGTCGGTGCGGTTCCCCCTAGGCGGGCGGGTGCCCAGCGTTGGCCGATATGGGGATCAGGATAATTCTCTTGCACTTCGCTAAGTAACTTCGTCATCGATTGCTTTAATTTGATTAAGCCTAAATCTGGGTCTTCATCTTTAGTGAAGTAAAGAGGTTCTCCAATTGCTACAGTAATTGGAATATTTGATCTAGTGAAATTCCTGGGCTGACGTTTAGTCCAGATTCTCTGACTTCCCCAAATAATCGTAGGTAATACTGGAGCGCCAGATTCAATCGCCAATCTGACGACCCCTGTTTTCATCTCCTTCAACTCAAAACTCTGGGAGATTGTTGCCTCCGGAAAGACGCCAACGATTTCACCTTTTTCCAGCGCCTTAAGTGCGGCGACGAGAGACGGACCACCATTTTTTCTATCAACGCTAATGTGCTTCATGCCGCGCATTAATGGACCCGCGATTGGATGATCAAATATTTCTCGTTTTGCCATGAAGCGAGCGAGTCTTTTTGATGAGAGCAGCGCAGTTCCTGCAATTGCAAAGTCCAAATAACTAACATGGTTCATAGCAAGTAGAGCGGGGCCTTTTCGCGGCACATGGGATTGACCTTGGAAACTGAATCTCAAGCCTAGGGATTTCCATAGGCCTTTGAATATCCCAATGACTGGGGGATAGACGAATTCAGCCATTACTAACTGCTCGTGCTGCCATCGCTTCTTTATACAGGCGACCAGCGCGATAACTTGAACGAACTAACGGACCACTCATAACGCCAAGAAACCCAAGTGACTTTGCCTCAGCTGCAAGTTCGACAAATTCTTCCGGTTTGACCCATCGCTCCACGGGATGATGCCGAGGTGATGGTCGAAGATATTGGGTGATGGTTATCAGATCGCAACCAGTGAATCGGAGATCTGCGAGCGCTTGTGAAACTTCCGCTCGCTCTTCTCCTAATCCTAAAATTAAATTAGATTTGGTGATTAATCCAAAATCTCGTGCCTTTGAGATTACATCTAGCGATCTCTCGTAATTGAATGCAGGCCTAATCCGTTTAAATATACGGGGAACAGTTTCGAGATTATGGGCAAAAACCTCGGGTTTTGAATCAAATACTTGAATTAACAGCTCACTATTTCCAGAGAAATCCGGAGCCAACATCTCGACGCCACAATCTTGATTAATATCGTGTATTGCCCGAATAGTTTCGGCATATAGCCAAGCGCCTTCATCATCCAAATCATCGCGGGCAACTCCGGTTACAGTTGCATAGCGAAGTGACATGGAACGAACAGATTCAGCGACTCGGCGCGGCTCATCTCGATCTAAAGGCTCAGGCTTTCCCGTGTCTATGTTGCAGAAATCGCAACGACGCGTGCACTGTTCGCCGCCTATAAGAAATGTAGCTTCGCGATCTTCCCAACATTCAAAAATATTTGGACAGGCTGCCTCTTGGCAGACAGTGTGTAAGCCTTCACGAGAAACGAGAGATCTAAGAGACATATATTCAGGACCCATTTTCGCTCGAGTTTTTATCCACTCCGGTTTCTTCTCTATCGGCGTCTCTGAATTTCTCGCCTCAATTCGAAGAAGCTTCCTTCCTTCTGGAGCAATCATCAAATCGCAACTTTCTTCAGGGCTTCGCTGATTCGCTCGATTAGGGAAGGTAAAACCTCAGAAATCGAAACCTCTCTACCAAGTTCTCTGCTTAATGAAGTAACACCTGCATCAGGTATTCCACAGGGAATAATTCGATTGAAGTATGAGAGATCAGGATTAATGTTGATAGCGAATCCATGCATCGTTACGCCCTTAGCGACTCTTATTCCGATAGCGGCAATTTTTCGATCTCCTTTTCCATCTCTGATCCAAACGCCACTTCTTTCGCAATATCTCTCTGCAGGGATTCGAAGTGAAATGCAGAAATCAATTAACGCTAACTCGATTTCGCGGACAAATCCAACAACATTTTCTGGCTCTCGCAATTTTACGATTGGATAACCAACAATTTGGCCGGGTCCATGAAAAGTTATCTTGCCACCTCTATCGACATCAATAACTTTTGAACCATCAATGGGCCGCTCCGAATTAATTGTGCGGCGACCCGCGGTAAATATAGGGGAGTGCTCCAATAGGAGCAAAGAATTTTCTAACTCGCCAGCCGCAACTTTCTGATGGAGATTGCGCTGTAGATCCCACGCAGCTTCATATTCAACGATTCCCATTTGCCGAATTGCCAGCGCAGATGTGGTTGTGCTCACCCCCTTAGCCTACTTTCAAGGGACGTGTATCGCTTCTGATCGGTGCGAAAGGGCGCCTGGCCTAAGATTGCGAGTTATGACTATCACTGACGAGAAGAAGCTACGCGGTAAGGTAAGAAGAGCCCTTTGGATTGCGATTGTGATCATCATCGCTTGGCTGGCTATCGGCGGGTTCTCTGGACAAGCGTTTTCCAAGATATCCAATGTTCAAGAAAACGATAACTCAGCTTTCTTACCAAATAGCGCTGAATCTACCGCCGCCAGCAAGATAACTGTGAAGTTCCAGGATCAGACTGCAAACTTACTTCCTACGCTACTAATCTTTGTCGGCGAGCTGAACCCCGCAAGAAACCCACCTGGTTTCCAAAAAATAAATGAGTTTGCCGCAACCCTGGGAAGTAAAGTTCTTCCTGAATCAGGCAAGCCGCTCTCAGATTATTTTGCTCCGGGAATTCCGCTACAGGCAATTCCATCAGCAGATGGCAAAGCAGCGCTAATAAATGTTCAATTAAATGCCGACATTGCTGGCGAAAATATAGGAGATGAGCCTGCCCTTCCGTTAATTGTGGAATTCATTCGAGAGGAAATGAAGAATTCGGTTCCAGGAATAGATTCTCATGTAACTGGCCCCGGTGGAATATTGTCGGATTTATTTGATGCTTTTGGTTCAATCGATACTACTTTGCTCCGGACTACGTTAATTGTTGTGGCGATAATTTTGATTTTGGTTTATCGCTCTCCAATTCTTTGGATCATTCCACTTTTTACCGCCGGTACTGCGCTTGGACTGGCAACGATGATTGTGTATTACCTTGCTAAAGCTAATGTGGTGGATTTGAATGGACAGACACAAGGAATTCTGGATGTACTTGTCCTAGGCGCAGCGACTGATTATGCGCTCTTACTCATCTCCAGATATCGAGAAGAGTTACATCACCACGAATCTCGATACGAATCTATGCGGATCACCCTGCGCGGCGTCATCGAACCGATTCTGGCTTCAGGTTCTACGGTCATCGCGGGTCTAATGGTTCTGCTCTTAAGCGATCTCTCGAGCAACCGCGGCTTAGGACCAGTTGGTTCTATCGGAATCGCCTCTGCGATGTTCGCTGCTTTGACCTTGCTTCCTTCGCTGCTCGTGGTGGTCGGTCGCTGGGTGTTTTGGCCAAGGATTCCTAAGTTTGATGATGTTGATGAGAAGTTATCTGGTTTCTGGTCACAGATTGGAAATTTGGTCGATCGCCGACCGAAGCCAATCTGGATTTCAACTGCGGTCGGGCTAATAATCTTCTCCGGCTTCGCTACAACTTTGAAGAGCGATGGCCTCTCCCAGACTGAGGCATTTACCTCGCGTACTGATTCGGTAATTGGACTAGAGAAGTTAGGCGAACATTTTCCAAGTGGTGAAGGCTCTCCGGTCGAAGTAATTGTGCCTTTAGCGAAACTCGATGCGGTTTCTGCAGCAATTCGTGGCATCCCGGAGATAGCTAGCGTAGTTCCAGTTACTGAAGTCGATCCGGTTACTCGACAACCAACCTCAGAGATAAAAGTGGTTAACGACAGAGCGCTGCTCTATGCAACGCTAAATGTTCCAGCTGATTCCTCGGAGGCAAAAGAATTGATACCGGCGATGCGAGAAGTCGCAAAGTCGGTGGATGAGAGCGTCTTAATCGGCGGTCAGACAGCCGTTGGATTTGATATCGATGAATCTTCTAAACGAGATAATCGAGTAATAATTCCAACAGTTTTAATTCTTATCGCCATAATTCTTGGCCTTCTCCTACGAAGCATCTTGGCCGCTGGACTCCTACTAGCAACAGTTGTCCTTTCCTTCGCTGCAACACTTGGCGTCTGCGCACTAGTCTTCGAGCACATTTTCGGATTTGCCGGAACCGATGCATCGTTCCCGCTGTTTGCCTTCGTCTTTCTAGTCGCTTTAGGCATCGATTACAACATCTTCTTGATGACCCGAGTGCGCGAAGAAGCAAGGAAGATTGGCACTCGCGCAGGCGTTATTAAGGGACTCACAGTAACTGGCGGAGTCATAACTTCCGCGGGAGTCGTGCTCGCTGCAACATTTAGTGTTCTCGGAGTTCTACCACTCGTCTTTCTGGCAGAAATCGGTTTTGCAGTTGCTTTCGGAGTATTGCTCGACACAATTGTGGTCCGCTCACTTTTGGTGCCAGCACTAGTCAAAGTCATCGGACCAAAAATCTGGTGGCCATCTAAGTTGCAACATCAGAAAAACTGATGCGCGTAGGAGTCATTGGATACGGCTTAGCTGGCCGTTATTTTCACGCTCCATTGCTCCAAGCCGCAGGATTCTTCGTTGCCGCCATCGCCTCTCGCTCGATTGAAAAGAAAGGTGAAGCACATAAAGATTTTCCGCTTGCAACAATTCTGGCATCTGCGGAAGAGTTGGTAGTAGAAGAATTAGACCTAGTCGTCGTTGCCTCTACCAACGAATATCACGTTGAACATGCCAAGCTTGCGATAGACGCAGGAATTCCAGTTGTCGTAGATAAACCTGTCGGCCGAAACTATTACGAAACACTCGAACTATTTGACTATGCAGAACGTCAAGATATTCCATTAACCGCTTTCTTCAATCGACTCTTTGATAGTGATACCGTGACAATTAAGGCGTTAATTGAGGCCAATTCAATGGGTGAATTATTTAGGTATGAATCTAGATTTGAAAGGTTTCGCCCAGAGCCCAATCTAGATTCTTGGCGAGAATCACTTAGTTCAGTTGAGGGTGGCGGAATTCTCTTAGATCTTCAAACTCACTTGATTTCTATCGCGCTACACCTATTTGGAAAAGCCGAATTGAAATATTCATCTATTAGGAGCGTTAAGAACGTCTCCGACGATGACGTTTTTCTAATCCTGAAGCATGAGATTGGGGTTGAGTCTCATTTGAGTGCAAGTTCTATTTCAGGGGCACCTGGTCCTCGCGTGAGGCTACTTGGCAGATCTGGTGCGCTAATCTGTCGAGAGCTCGATCCACAAGAAGCTATGTTGCGAGCTGGATTGAAGCCACAAGAATCTGGATGGCAAGATAAAAGTGCCGCGACGAGTGAATTTGAAATTTGGAGAGGTGATGGGGCGATCAATCATCCGGGCGTCGCCGGAAATTATGTTGAGTTTTATCGTCTCGTAAAAGAAGCGCTGAAAGATAATTCGCAGATGCCCATTAATCGCGAATTTGCTCTCGATGTTGCTCGGCTAATAGATCAGGCCAGAGAGTGGGAAAGCTTTAGATAATGCCGCACGCCTTGATTTGTGGAGCGGGATGGGCTGGATTGAACTGCGCCCAAGCCTTACAAGAGCGAGGCTTTACCGTTCAAGTTCTAGAAAAAAGTGATCGGCTCGGAGGCAGAATCACTACTGACTTTGTGGAAGGCTTCACCATTGATTGTGGTTTCCAAGTTGTTAACCCAAGTTATGCCGCGTTACGTGAAACTGTGATTATGGAGGGCATTTCAAGCTATAAATTGGCAAAGGGAGTTGAAATCGTTGAAGGTAATCGAATTTTCAAAGTTGGCGATCCACGAAGTGACCTAAGATTCGTTCCCGACTTACTTTCCGGCCAATTCGGTTCTATTTCTGAGAAGATAGCGTTTCTAAAGTACCTTCGCCGAGCAACTGAGGATAAGACGTTTGGAGAAGCGCTTGCTGATTCTCCAAAACTTCTAGCTAATATTTTGAAGCCTTTCCTTGATGGCGTCGTGTTAACTGATGTCACATTGATTTCCAATCGCGTTGTCCGGGAGTTAATTCATTGGTTTATCAAAGGGAATCCGGTGTTAGTTGACGGTGGCGTTGGACGTGCCTCCGAAGCGCTGGCGGCAGGCCTTGATATCGAGTTTGGTATCGAAGTTCAATCAGTTTTGCCACGAAAAGTAATTACATCAAATGGCGACTTTGAAGCCGATGAAGTAGTCGTTGCTACCGATCCAGTAACAGCAAGTCAGTTACTTGGGGTAGAAGCGCCAAAAATGAACTACAGTGAAACTTGGTACTTTGACATTCCTGAGGGAGAAGTCACTAGTAAATTCCTACGAGTCGGCGGTCAAGGACCGGTTGTAAATACAATAGCTTTGTCAAATGTAGCGCCTAGCTTTGCGCCGGGGGGGCGCACCTTGCTAGCAGCAACTACATTAACGGCGGCCAGCGAATCCTCTGTAAAGAACCAGCTTGCGCATCTCTGGCAAGTGGCAACAGTGGATTGGCGATTGCTAGCTAAAAGAGAAATTCCTTATTCGTTGCCATTTAAAGCTCCTAGAAGTGAATTAGCCTCCGATTTGAAGATTAATGGCGTCTGGTGTGCGGGAGACTGGCGAAACCTGCCCTCGCAACAGGGCGCATTACTTAGTGGAAAAGTTGTTGCGAATTCAATCAGCTTTTATCGATAAGCGCATCGAGGGCTGGCGCTAGATGAGGGAAATCAAAAGTGAAACCGGCATCAGTTAATTTTTGGGGCATAACTCGTTTTGACCCCAAAACTTCTGAAGAAAATCCACCGAGAACGATTTTGAGCGCCAAACTCGGGACTGGAAAAAGCGCCGGCCGACGAAGCGCTCTCGCTAAAGCCGAGGTGAATTCCTGGTTAGTTGCTGGATTTGGTGAAGTTAAATTAACCGCGCCAACTAAATCACTTTCAAGCAGATAACAGATGGCTCGAATCTGATCGTGCAAAGTTATCCACGACCACCACTGACGACCATTTCCAAGTTTTCCGCCAAGCCCCAGGCGAAAAAGTGGCAACATCTTTCCAAGTGCGCCGCTATTTGGTTCCAAGACTAAACCTGTTCGAAGTTTTACAGTTCGGACATCTTTAGCTAAATCTGCTGCAGCTTCCCACTCTTTACAGACTGCGGCTAAGAAATCATCACCTGGGCGATCACTTTCGGTAACAGCGCGATTTCCAGTTTCTCCGTACCAACCAATTGCGCTAGCTGAAATAAATACAGCAGGCTTTAACTGGGATACCGCATTCGCAATTGTGGTAGTTCCAAGTAATCTTGAATTCAATATCTCAGCGCGATAACTCTTACTCCAACGCTTATCTCCGACATTAGCACCTGCTAAATGGATTACTGCATCTACGCCTTTAAGCGCCGCAAGGTCAATATCACCTCTCTTTGGATCCCAGGAGACCTCATCAAATGTAATGGTTTTGCGACGAACGAACTTCTGCACGGTATGTCCTTCAGATTTTAGGTGGCCCACCAGCGCTGAGCCAATCATTCCGGTCGCTCCGGTTATCGCAATTCGTTGCGGCGGGTTTGCCACTAGAGTCCTAGATCTGAGTCGAATCTGCCAGCTTCTAACCGCTCCTTCAAAGTGGAGAGGAAACGAGCTGCATCAGCGCCATCAACAATGCGATGGTCGTAAGAGAGCGCAAGATAAACCATAGATCTAATGGCAATTGTTTCGCCACCATCTTCGCCCTTAACCACCATGGGACGTTTCACCACGGAGCCAATTCCGAGGATTGCAACCTGAGGTTGATTGATAATTGGCGTATCAAAGAGGGCGCCACGCGAACCCGTATTAGTAATAGTGAAAGTTCCGCCACCCAGTTCGTCAGGGGAGATTTGATTATCTCGAGTGCGCGTAGCTACATCGGCAATTTTGCGTGCAATACCACCCATATTTAAATCGCCGGCATCACGAATTACTGGAACTAGCAAACCGCGTTCTGTATCAACGGCAATACCTAGGTGCTCCGAAGCGTGATAAGTAATCTCATCACCCTCAACGGAGGAATTGAGAACTGGATGAACTTTTAACGCTTCACAGACCGCAACCGAGAAAAATGGCAAGAAGCTCAATTTCACGCCTTCACGACTCTCGAAGTTTGCTTTAGCCTGTTCGCGCAATCTGGCAATACGAGTTATATCGACTTCAATAACGGTCGTTAATTGAGCACTTATTTGAAGTGATTCCAACATACGAGCGGCAATTACCTTGCGGAGACGTGACATCGTAACTTTTGTGCCACGAAGTGGCGAAGCTGCAATCGGTTTTGATGGAGACTGTGGCTGGTTCGTTATTGGAGTAGAGGAAACTATTGGTGCCGAAGAGATATTCGGCTTCGCTACTGCTGAGAGGACATCTTCTTTTCTTATTCGGCCGCCGACGCCAGTTCCCTTCACCTTCGCAAGATCAACCCCATTTTCATGGGCAAGTTTTCTTACAATTGGAGTTACGTAAGCATCGACTAGCGCCCCACTTGACTTCGCTGGAGCAGTAGCAACGCTTTGTGTAACAGGAATAACTTGAGGTGAGGTTTGAATTGGAGGTTGTGCAACAGGCGCGCTAGTTATCGGCGCACTGGAAGCCGGCGAAATTGGAGCAGGTGTTGCTGGTGAAGATGCGCTGCTTTCACCGATGGAAGCCAAGCGAGCTCCAACCGGAACTGTGGCATCGACCGGCACATCAATAGAGAGAAGGATTCCAGTTGCTGGTGCTGGAATTTCAGTATCGACTTTATCTGTAGACACTTCAAGTAATGGCTCATCTACCTTTACGGGATCCCCGACCGACTTTAACCAACGAGTTACAGTTCCCTCGGAGACAGATTCACCGAGAGCAGGCATGGCAACAATAGTTGCTGCGCTAGTTGTTGTACTGGAAGTTGCAATTGAGGTAGCCGTGGGCGTTGGGGAAGAGGAAGGTGCGGGCGTTGTTGCGGAGGTAGCGGCGGGTCTCTCAACTACCGGCTGTGGTGCAGAACCAGCGCCATCGCCAATAAGTGCCAATTCAGCTCCCACAGCTACTGTCTGATCGACTGCTACGACAATCTTTTCTAATACTCCAGCTGCAGGCGATGGAATTTCGGTATCGACTTTATCTGTAGAGACTTCAAGCAATGGCTCATCGAGTGCGACTTCTTCACCTTCCGCCTTTAGCCAGCGGGTGACAGTTCCTTCAGTGACGCTCTCGCCAAGAGCGGGCATCTTCACCGAGAAGGTCATCTCATATTCTCCATTCCGTATTCAGATTATCCATGTGCATGAAGTGGTTTTCCAGCTAGAGCGAGATGCGCTTCTCCCATTGCTTCTGAGAGCGTTGGGTGGGCATGAATTAACGGCGCAACATCAATAGCCTCGGCCTGCCAATTAAAGATCAATTGGGCCTCAGCCAGGAGTTCGCCAACTCGAGAGCCAACCATATGTATCCCAAGAATCGGACCATCTTTTTGCGCCACTAATTTTATCGACCCAGCAGTCTTTAGAATCTGGGCTTTTCCATTGCCAGCTAAATCGTAATTCAATTCAACGACATCTACACCACGCGCTTTAGCGCCAGCTGTAGTTAAACCGACAGATGCGACTTCTGGCTCAGAGTAGGTGATTCTTGGGACTCCATCGTAATTAATAGGTCGAGGATTTAATCCGCCAATCTCTTCTGCGACCAGTATTCCTTCTGCGAAACCCACATGAGCTAATTGGAGAGTTGGAATTAGGTCACCGACTGCCCAAATTCCCGGGACATTTGTCCGACACTTTTCATCGACAATTACATACCCGCGTTCCATCTTTATCCCAGCAGCCTCATAACCCAAATTCTCTGAAACTGGACCTCGCCCAACCGCTACTAGCAAGAGTTCAGCCGAGAATGTCTTGCCATCTTCCAAAGTTACTGTTACATCTTTTTTGGATTTGGTTGCGCTCTTGAACTTAGTTCCCAATTCAAAATTTATGCCGCGCTTTCTAAAGGCTCTCTCTAGCTGTTTACTTGATGATTCATCCTCTAACGCAACAAGATGAGGTAGGGCTTCAATAATGGTTACCTCTGCACCAAAAGAGCGCCAAACGGAGGCAAATTCACAACCAATTACCCCGCCGCCTAAGACGATAACGGATTTTGGAACCTTATCCATATGAAGCGCATTATCACTGGTAATAATTCGTGCACCATCGATGTCGAGTCCAGGCAGTGTTTTAGCATAAGAGCCAGTCGCCAAAACAACATTTTTCCCGACGTACTTTTCGCCATAAACTTCAACACTATCTTTGGAAATTAATTTTCCATTGCCTTCCACATAAGTGATACCGCGAGATTTAACTAAACCCTGTAGACCCTTATGGAGACGAGAAATAACGCCATCCTTGTAAGAATTAACCCCAGCCATATCTATCGCATGAAACTCGGCCTTAACGCCAAATGCTGACGCCTCTCTTGCATTATCTGCTATTTCACCGGAGTGAAGAAGGGCCTTTGTTGGGATACATCCGCGATGGAGACAGGTGCCGCCGAGTTTTTCTTTCTCTATTAGGGCAACCGATAATCCAAGTTGCGAAGCTCGCAGAGCGCAGGCGTATCCGCCACTTCCGCCACCTAGGACCACTAGATCAAAATTTGCCAACTTAGCTCTCCTGCTCTTCTCTTACCGATTCAACAACGCCCTTCCGGAACCTATCCTGCCAGCACTAGCGACGTGCAGTTACTTCAGCGAGCGCGACGAGAGTGCGAACTGCGACACCTGTACCGCCCACCGGAGTGTATCCATGGGGATATTTTTCGTTATATGCAGGCCCGGCAATATCGAGGTGTAGCCAAGGGGTCTCGGGCGCTACGAAATCTCTCAAAAAGAGTCCGGCTACCAACATTCCTCCCATTCGCTCACCAATATTGGCGATATCCGCAACGGGTGAATCTAATGAAGCCCGCAAATCTTCGGGAAGTGGCATTGGCCAGAACAATTCACCTGTTGATTCCGCGCACGACAAAAACCTCTTCGAAAGTGATTCGTCATTTGTCATAACAGCGCTGGTTCGAGTTCCTAGCGCAACGACCTGAGCGCCCGTGAGAGTAGCTACGTCGACCAGACCTTCAAACTTCCTTTTCTTATCAGCTTTAGCAACTTCAGCTGCACGTACCAAGGCATCAGCAAGAATCAATCTGCCCTCGGCATCTGGATTGAGAACTTCAACCGTCTTGCCCCCATAAATCTTTATGACATCACTTGGTCTAGTCGCATTATCACTGACCATATTTTCTGCGAGCGGGGCCCAAGCATCGATACGTATTGGCAACTTCAGCTCTGCAATGGCCAGAATTGCGGCACAGACAGCAGCCGCACCACTCATATCAGATTTCATTGCCTCCATACCTTGAGCAGGTTTTAGCGCCAAACCACCAGTATCAAAAGTTATTCCTTTACCAATATATGCGAGAGATTTCTTGGCGCCCTTGGGTTGATAGGAGATATGCAACAGCCGTGGCGGATTAGCCGATCCTTGTCCGACGCCAATAATTCCACCGAATCCTAATTTTTTCAATTGGCTATCTGAAGTAATTTCAATTTTTAGCGTAAGTTTCTTAGCAAGCGATCTAATATCTTCACAGAATGTAATGGGAGTTAAATGGCTGGGTGGCGTATTTATTAAATCTCGGACCAGATGCGTATTCTTAGCAAGAATTTCAGCCCTTCGCAAAATAGATCTCTCTCGACCGAATCGAGTTTGAACTTCAATTGAGGCAAGAGGTGGTTTCTGATCATTTTTCGTCTTTCCGCGAAACCTGTCGAATGAGTAAGAGCCAAGGAGCGCACCCTCTGCGATCGCGGCAAAACCTGTCGAATCTTTATGCGGAAGAGAGAAAGAAGCTTTCCTGATTCCGGCGAGTGATCTGGCTGCCGCCCCGGCTGCTGCGCGAAGCGTTTCATGGCTGTAGTTTTCTGCGTGCGCTCCGAGACCGGTTACGACCAGCAGTTTTTGATTGATGCCAGGAAGCTTGAGTACTTCATCCTTTGCTCCTGTTGCGCCAATTTCAGCGAGGGCCTTTGCAAGAGAGACTTCGTCGATTTTGAAGCCAGAACTGACCGGGCGAAATTTCTTTCCATCCCTACTTTCAACTTTTGCAAGGCCGATGACTATGACATCTGACGTTGGAGTTTCACTCGCGCTGATCTTGGACATTGGGCTAGGTTATTGGAGTGTCACGATATTCGCCATTACATGAGAAGCATCGCGCACTCGGTTCGAAGCTTGCAGACTTTGGTGGATGGGGAATGCCAATTGAATATCCGGCAACTTCAGGTGGCGGGGTAGTCAATGAACATACCGCCGTTAGAGAAAATGTTGGACTCTTCGATGTTTCGCACCTTGGGAAAGCCGAAGTTATTGGCGAGGGAGCACTCGAATTACTAAATGAAGCGCTCACCAACGACCTGATAAAAATTAGCGATGGACAGGCTCAGTACACGATGCTCTGTGATCCAAAAACGGGTGGCGTAGTTGACGATTTAATTGCCTACCGAAAATCAGAGAATAATTTTCTACTCGTTCCAAATGCGGCTAACACTGCAGAAGTTGTCCGGCGTCTGCAGGACGGCAATAATTCAAAAAGTATTTCTATTACTGATTGTCACGAAAAGTTTGGGGTATTAGCGCTGCAAGGTCCAAAATCCAAGGATGTCTTAGAGAAACTAGGCATAGCAACTGATCTCTCATACATGTCTTTCCAAGTCGCAACTATTCAAGATGCTGAAGTAATTATCTGTCGTACCGGATACACCGGTGAATATGGATTCGAAATTCTTCCTTCATGGACAGATACGCCAAAGATCTGGGATGTACTTTCAACTGAGATTTTAAATTTCGGGGGCAGAGTTTGTGGATTGGGTGCCCGCGATACGTTGCGTACCGAGATGGGCTATCCATTACATGGCCATGAACTCTCACTCGAAATCTCTCCAGTTCAAGCTAATGCAGGCTGGGCGGTAGGTTGGAAGAAAAATAGTTTTTGGGGACGTGAAGTTTTATTAGAGGAGCGTGAGTTTGGCCCCAAGCGACTACTTAGAGGACTCCGACTATTGGAAAAAGGAATCCCCAGGCTGCGTATGGCAGTTACGTTTGCCGGAAAGCCAATCGGAGTTGTTACGAGTGGAACTTTCTCACCGACTCTCAAATGCGGAATTGCCCTCGCGCTCCTTGAGAGAGATATCGAGATTGGGGCAAAAGTTTCGATTGATGTTCGAGGAAAGTTACTTGAGGCTGAAGTGGTCAAACCGCCATTTGTAGAGTCACGAGTCAAGTGACTCCTGCTAGACGCTAACCTTTACCCATGAGACATCGCAAACTTGGCAATTCCGGAATGTATGTCAGCGAAATTACCTTTGGAAATTGGCTGACCCATGGCTCTCAAGTTGAGGAGAAAGCTGCCACCAAATGTGTTCGAACGGCGCTTGAACTCGGGATAACAACTTTAGATACCGCAGATGTTTATGCTGGAACTCGCGCAGAATCTGTACTGGGAAGAGCTCTAAAAGGAGTGCGGCGAGAGTCATACGAATTATTGACGAAGGTTTATTGGCCAACTGGCTCTGGAAAGAATGATCGTGGACTATCTAGAAAGCATATTCTGGAATCAGTTCACGCCTCTCTAAAGAGACTTCAAACTGACCATATCGACTTGTATCAATTCCACCGATTTGACTACGAAACTCCACTCGAAGAAAGTTTAAGTGCCTGCGACGACCTAATTCGTCAAGGAAAAGTTTTCTATATTGGATTCTCAGAGTGGCGATCTGAAGAAATTAAGGAAGCGCTCCGAATTCAAGAACGTCGTGGATTCGATAAATTTATTTCTAGCCAGCCCCAATATTCACTGCTTTGGCGTGTAATAGAAAAAGAAGTTGTTCCGCTCTGCAAATCAAAAGGCATTGGCCAAATCGTCTGGTCCCCGATAGCGCAAGGCGCTTTGAGCGGTAAATATCGCCCAGGCGAGAAACCGCCCGCAGGTTCAAGAGCGACTGATAAGAAGGGCGGGGCATCGATGATTTCGCGATGGATGCGAGATGAGGTCCTAACAGCTGTTCAACAATTGAAGCCGATCGCAAAAAATGAGGGACTTACTCTGGCTCAGCTGGCTGTAGCCTGGGTATTGCAAAATCCCAATGTTTCAAGCGCAATAATCGGCGCATCTAAACCGGAACAGATTAAAGAAAATGTTGCTGCTAGCGGTGTCCAATTGAGCGCGGAAACTATGCGTGAGATTGATAAAGCTCTCGGAACACTTCCCGAGAAAGATCCAGCAAAGACCGAATCTCCAAAACCCAGAGCTTAGTTCAGACTAGAGCTTAGTTCCGCGAGTTACTCGAGGCAGCGGCGCACGTAGTCGTCGAATCTGTGTGGAGCGAAGCCAGCCGTACATTCCGACACCCTTCAAGTTCTCGCCAGGGAATCTCTTTGTTACTTCACGCTTTATCTTCCGACTTAAATAGAAACCATCTATAAAAGAGAGTCCAAGAATTGAGTACATCAAAATTATCGCAGCGAGTTGAACTTGAATCACCGGCACGATTGTCATAAATAGAACTAATACGATTACCGGCAAGAAAAATTCTCCGATGGATCTGCGAGCATCTACGTAATCTCTTACAAATTTTCGAATTGGGCCACGGTCGCGAGGCGGTAGCGCGCTCTCGTCGCCGCGCATATATGCCTCGCGCTGGGCGCTGCGCACAATACGTGATTGCCTCTTCTGCAGTTTTTTCGCTTCTTTCGTCGCCGCTGGAGCCAGACGTTTTAGAACACGTTCTTTCTCGGCTTCTTTACGCTTCGGCGTTGGTCTACCTTTTTTCTCGCTCATGACAGTTAAGGTAGGGCGAGCATGCGCTCCAGCGCAACTCGTGCCTCTTTAGCGGTTTTCTCAGGAACTTTGATTTGGTTTATGACTTTACCGCGAACCAGGGACTCCAGCGCCCAGACCAGATGCGGTAAATCGATCCTATTCATTGTGGAGCAATAACAGATTGTCCTATCTAGAAAAGTAATCTTTTTTCCGGGGTTATCGCGGGCGAGTCGCTTTACGAGGTTTAGCTCAGTTCCGATGGCCCAAGAAGATCCTTGCGGTGCAGCTTCAATGGTTTTAATGATGCTCTCCGTACTTCCTACGACATCGGCAGCGCTCACTACCTCATATTGGCATTCCGGATGGACCAAGATCTGCACGCTCGGTACGCGGGCTCGCACCTCCTTTACGTTCTCTAATGTAAATCGGCCATGTACTGAACAGTGCCCACGCCAAAGAATTATCTTCGCGCCGCGTATTTCATCATCAGTTAAGCCGCCATTATTTTTCCATGGATTCCAAACGACGCAATCAGTCAAATTAAGTCCAAGGCGGAGAACCGCGGTATTTCGACCAAGATGTTGATCGGGAAGAAAGAATATTTTTTCGCCATTTTCAAGAGCCCATCTCATTGCTCTTTCTGCATTTGAAGAGGTACAGATACTTCCGCCATTTTCTCCGGTAAATGCTTTTATTGCGGCACTTGAATTCATGTAAGTAATCGGAATTGTCTTTCGAGAAATTCCCAATTTTTCAAATATCTCCCAAGCATCTCTTACTTGATTAGACGCGGCCATATCTGCCATTGAACATCCAGCCGCCAAATCGGGTAGTACAACTTGTTGTTTAGGGCTAGTCAGGATATCCGCACTCTCTGCCATGAAATGTACGCCACAGAAAACAATGAATTCACTATCTCCGCGATCTGCAGCTGCGCGAGCTAATTTGAATGAATCACCAGTTATATCCGCAAATTCAATGACCTCATCGCGCTGGTAGTGATGGCCCAGGATTAGCGTCCTCTTGCCTAATTTCTCTCTTGCCGTCGCGGCCCGCTCAACTAGCGTTGGATCGCTTGGCTCAGGCAGTTCACCGGTGCAGGAGACACCCCGCTCGCTCGAGAGATCTGACTCTCTTCCGAGGAGATGCAATTCAGAGAGAACTTTGGCCATGGCCGCATTATCCTCTCCTCCAGAGTAAAATCAGAGCGAAATTTTCAATCGATAGGAGTCGCGATGAGCACGGATACCAAGACCGGAATTGTCCTTACCCAGGTCGCAGCGGAGAAGGTTGCTTCACTTCTTTCACAAGAAGGTCGCGACGATTTGCGATTACGCGTGGCCGTACAACCAGGTGGCTGCTCTGGACTTCGATATCAACTCTACTTTGATGATCGTGCGTTAGATGGCGATTCCATCTCAGAATTTGGCACCGTAAAAGTTGTTACTGACAAAATGAGTACGCCTTATCTGATGGGCGCCACAATTGATTTTGTGGATACGATTCAAAAACAGGGCTTCACTATTGATAATCCAAATGCCCAAGGCTCCTGCGCCTGCGGCGACTCTTTCAACTAATTAGAACTCGAACGTAATTTAGCAATCTCGGTTTCGAGACCTTTTGCAAGGTTTTCGATAGCAGCTTCGTCGTGCTCTGCCTTTAATGTGATTCGCAACTGACCAGCTTCGCCAAAACCCATAGCCGAAAGTACGTGGCTGGGAGATAGCTCCGCCGCGGAACAGGCTGAACCAGCATCAATAAGTATCTGAGATTTCTCCATCTCTCGCAGCAATTGCTCAGCAACTATGTCATCGACGATGAACGAGATCCGTTGTGGATCACCGGTCTCTGCTCCAGCGATTCGCGCTCCAGGTATTCTCTTCCTAATTAGAGAGCGTAACTGTGAATTCAAATTATTCAATTGCCCTTCCAGGGCTCCTCGGTTTCGCATCCAATCACGAAGCGCGACTGCCGTTGCTATCACTGCAATCTTAGAATGAGAGCCAAAACTCCTTCGATTATCGAGATTCGGCAGCGGGTTCTTCCAGGTATCTAATTCATCAGATATCGCTAATATCGCCAATCCCTCTGGTCCAGAGAAACTTCTCGGATCCCAGATTGCTGCGACCCATTGCGGAGGCAGCGCGCTCGGATTGATAGTAGCTGTCATATCGGCAAAAACTCTTAGAGAGCTGCGCTTTGGATTAGCTTGCAGAACTCCGGTCTCTCTATTTGCCGCTTGCCAAGATATAAGTGAATCGTTTGGAATTTTTGGATCCTCATAATCAACTACGCCGGAGTGAGGCGCGGGTAGCTCTATTACTTTTCGTTCCTTCTCTTGACGCGCAATTGCATGTACGAGTTGACGGTCGATTGCCGAATAAACAAAGGGAGCCTCTGATGAGCGCAGCATTCCTTCAATCGCCAGCCAAAATCCCATACCTAACTCACCAACAAATTCGATATTTGATGGTGAGATTTCCAGATCGGTTGCGATACTTTCGCGCGCTTCACCTAAAGCATTTCGTAACCGAGCCGAGCCATGATGGATTTTTCGGGGATCCAATCCGGCCAAATCCAATGCATCAATTAGAGCTTGCTGAGACCTGG
The DNA here is from genome assembly GCA_016870975.1 of Actinomycetota bacterium. Lineage (GTDB taxonomy): Bacteria > Actinomycetota > Actinomycetes > Nanopelagicales > Nanopelagicaceae > MAG-120802. The sequence continues at coordinate 13,649 of VGAE01000001.1, read as the reverse complement.
CGGATTGGCGAAGCTCACTTCGAAAATCTAGGTTTGTGATGGGGGACACCCTTGGAACGCTACCTCCTAATCGGCGCTTCCGCGAGTGACTACTATCCTTAGAGAGTGCGATTAAAGCGTCGGGTTCTCGCGGCAATATCTACACTCCCCTCAGTCTTAATTCTTGCCGGATGCTCATCCGAGGAATTTCGAGGCGTTGGTTTTACGGGGAACGTTTCAAGCGTGAATCAACACTCTTTCACTCTCTGGCAAGGCGCCTGGATTGCTGCAGCGGTAGTTGGCGTTTTCACCATGATTTTAATTATCTGGCCGGCGATTTTTCATCGTAAAAAGGATGAAAAATTTCCTAAACAATTTCAGTACAACGTCCCAATTGAGATTGCTTACACCGTAATTCCGTTCTTGATTATCGCAGTTCTATTCGGATACACCGCGCGAGCTCAGAATGAGATCAAAGAGGTTTCGCCAATCACAGCCACCGATGTTCATGATGTAACTGTCAATGCATTCCAGTGGTCATGGCAATTCACCTATCAAGATGCCGGCCCAGGAACGACCGTAACTGGCACGCCAGCACAACCGCCGACCCTTTACATGCCTCAAGGAGAGAGGGTTCGATTCAAAATAACGGCCTCAGATGTTGTCCACGGCTTTTGGATTCCAGCGTTCATGATGCAGATCCAAAGTATTCCCGGTGCAGAGAATCAAGTTGAGTTCACCGCAAACGAACTTGGAACTTATCCGGGGCGCTGCAACATCCTTTGTGGAAGACAACACTCCCAAATGCTCTTTACTGTAAAAGTGGTGACGCCTGCGGAATACCAAACATATATTGGTTCCCTTAAAGTAGGAGCGAACGCATGACAACTTACGCGACGAAACCAGAAGAGCGCGAGTACATTCCTCTGCGAAAGCTGACTAAAGGCCAGCTCGCCGTCAAAATCCTGACTACAACTGACCACAAAGTAATCGGTTACCTCTACCTGATTACATCTTTTATTTGGTTCTTGATTGGCGGAGTACTCGCGCTAGCAATTCGCGCTGAACTGGCTCAACCAGGGCTCCAATTCCTCAGTTCAGAGCAGTACAACCAAGTCTTCACAATGCACGGCACGATCATGCTTCTGATGTTTGCCACGCCTCTGTTTGTCGGTTTCGCAAATGTAATCATGCCGCTGCAAATTGGTGCAGCCGATGTCGCTTTCCCGCGTCTGAATATGTTCTCCTATTGGCTTTACCTATTTGGCGCAACCGTTGCCACCGCCGGATTTTTAACCCCGGGAGGAGCGGCCTCCTTTGGCTGGACTGCTTATGCTCCACTTTCAAACTCTAGTTATTCGCCCGGCATCGGCGCGGATCTCTGGATTATGGGATTAGCTGTCTCCGGACTCGGAACAATTCTTGGTGGCGTCAACTTTGTTACAACGATCTTCACAATGCGTGCGCCGGGTATGACGATGTTTCGAATGCCGATATTCACCTGGAACGTTCTCCTAACTTCAATTCTGGTTTTGATTGCCTTCCCACCGCTGGCTGCAGTTCTTCTCGGTTTGGAATCTGATCGATTATTTGGCTCGCATATCTTTGACCCGGCTAACGGTGGAGCCATGCTCTTCCAGCATCTCTTTTGGTTCTTCGGTCATCCCGAGGTTTACATCTTGGCGCTACCGTTCTTTGGAATTGCCACCGAAATTCTTCCAGTATTTAGTCGAAAGCCAATTTTCGGATACAAGGGTTTGGTAGCGGCAACTATTGCAATTGCCGCACTCTCAGTTGCAGTTTGGGCCCACCATATGTACGCAACTGGCCAAGTTTCCCTCGCATTCTTCTCATTTATGACATTCCTGATTGCTGTCCCTACCGGAGTTAAATTCTTCAACTGGATTGGAACGATGTGGCGGGGCTCGCTGACTTTTGAGACTCCGATGCTCTTTGTGATGGGCTTTTTGATTACATTCCTTCTCGGCGGTCTAACCGGCGTTATTTTGGCGAGCCCACCTTTAGATTTTGCGGTCTCCGCCTCTTACTTCGTTGTTGCTCACTTCCATTACGTTCTTTTTGGAACCGTGGTCTTTGCGATGTTTGCTGGTTTCTATTTCTGGTGGCCGAAGATGACCGGACGGATGTTAAATGAAACGCTCGGAAAGGTTCATTTCTGGACGCTCTTTATCGGTTTCCACACTACCTTTTTAATTCAGCACTGGTTAGGAATTAAAGGCTTTCCTCGTCGATATGCAGATTATCTAGCCACTGACGGTTTTACATTTATGAATATGGTTTCAACGGTAGGCGCAGCCCTACTTGCGCTATCCATGATTCCATTCTTTATCAATATCTGGATTACCAAGAGCGCTCCTAAAGTTGGAGTAGACGATCCATGGGGTTATGGCGCTTCCTTAGAATGGGCGACTTCCTGCCCACCGCCTAGACATAATTTCTATTCCATGCCACGCATCCGCTCGGAGCGTCCAGCTTTTGACCTGCATCATCCGGAGCATGCCGCAATTGAGGATGGACATAAGAAATGAAATTTGGCTACCAGCTATTTCTCTTTCTCTTCTTTTTCTACGCGCTTGTAACCGTCGTATATTGGCAGATGTCCAATGAGCCTGTAGGTATAACCGCGCTTGCGTTGAGCGCAGGATTGGCTTTGATAATTGGTTATTATTTCTGGTTCTCCAATCGCCGAACCGGCGGCGTCCTTCCGGAAGACAATCTAACTGCTGAGATTGCTGATGGTGCCGGCGAATTAGGTTTTTTCAGTCCTCACTCTTGGTGGCCGTTACCTGTAGCCGCATCCGTCACAGCTGTTGGAATAGGTCTAGTAATTGGTTGGTGGATGACACTTATCGCACTCGGCGCTCTGATTGTCTCAATTATGGGTTTTGTCCTTGAGTACGAGAAACCGAACCGAAGCCACCATGGCTGAAATTCGCTCAGAAATTCTTCAGAGCGGCGACCCAAAGGTTAAATCTGCTCAAATTGAAATCGAGGGCAGCGCTTCTGAGATTTTCGAACTTCTGACTGATCCAACTCAGCATCCCCTTATTGATGGTTCAAATTCAGTAAAAAGCGTTAATTGGGGCCCTGAAACATTAACTTTGGGCTCAAAATTTGGCATGAAAATGAAAATAGGGATTCCGTATCACATTACCAATTACATTACGGAGTTCGACCAAAACGAATTAATCGCCTGGCGCCACGTTGGAAAGTGGGTGTGGCGTTATGAACTAACAGAGTTGGGAAATGGAAAGGTCAGAGTAGTCGAGAGTTTCGATGGCAGACCCTCGCCCTATCAATGGTTGCTAAGACGAAGAAATGCTTTTAGCTACGCGGAAAAGGCGATAGCTAAGAGCTTAGTATTGCTGAAGAAAATGGTGGAGCAGAAGGCTTAGTAGTGGCCCTCCTCCAGCTCCAATACTTCTTTAGGGGTTGGCTTCGCAACCTGTTCTTGCGCAGCTCTAGAAAACCGTGAACGAACACGTCCCTTTAACCCTTGTGGGTTGGCTACGCCTTGAGCGTCTTCGCTATTCAAGGCGAGCGGTGGATTCTGTTCATGATGAGACAACAGATAGGCCTTCTCTGGTGAAAGTGGTTCATGAACTTCAATAAATTCACCGTGAGGCAACATAACTAAGCGACCAGTTTCACGACCGTGGAGCACTAGCTCTCGATCGGCACGTTGCAACGAGAGACAGATACGTTTTGTAATTACAAATGCCAACGGCGGAAGAGCGATTATTCCGATTCGTGAGAACCACATGATTTGATTAATTGACAAATCAAAATGAGTAGCAATCAAGTCATTACCGCCATTGATTAATGCAACAAGAGTAAATGTGAGTGACATGGCGCCAATTGCGGTGCGATTTGGATTATTACGTGGTCGATCAAGAATATGGTGTTCCCGCTTATCGCCGGTCATCCACTGCTCAATAAATGGATAGAAGGCAAGGAGCGTGAAGATAATTCCGGGAACTATTAATCCTGGAATCAAAATATTCCATGAGATTGTGTGCCCAAAGGCGTGAGTCTCGATTGGGGGAGCAAGACGTACCAGTCCATCTAGCCAACCCATATACCAATCGGGTTGCGAGCCAGCGCCAACTTGACCGGGGTTATAAGGACCATAAATCCAGATTGGGTTTATAGATGCCACCGCTCCGAGGAACGCTGTCACACCAAAGACAATAAAGAAGAAACCACCAGCTTTAGCCATATACACCGGCATTAATGGATAACCGACGACATTTTTCTCGGTTTTGCCTGGGCCAGGATATTGAGTGTGCTTCTGGTACCAGACCAACATCAAGTGGACGGTAATGAGCGCCAGCATAATTCCTGGAATTAAGAGAATATGCGCCGCATAAATTCGCTGTACAAAAACTTCGCCAGGGAAAGCTCCGCCAAATAAGAAGTAGGAGAGATAAGAGCCAACCACCGGTATCGCTTGGAGAATTGCCTCAGCAATACGGATACCGGTACCTGAAAGCAAATCATCTGGAAGGGAGTAGCCGAGAAAACCCTCAACGATTCCGAGCGTTAGAAGTGCGACACCGATAATCCAGTTCAACTCACGTGGCTTGCGGAAGGCGCCAGTAAAGAAGACGCGCATCATGTGAATTACCATCGCAGCCATAAAAATGAGCGCTGCCCAGTGGTGTACCTGGCGCATCAATAGGCCGCCGCGGACATCAAATGAGATGTTTAGGGTTGACGCATACGCGGCCGACATCTTTACTCCACTAAGTGGCTCATATGAACCCTCATATTCCACCTCTTTCATGGATGGGTCAAACCAGAAAGTTAAGAAAGTTCCCGAGAGCAGGAGAATGACAAAGGAGTACATAACGATCTCACCGAGCATAAATGACCAGTGATCAGGAAAGACTTTGGTCAGAGTCTTCTTCATCCATTTGGCAGCGCCGGTTCTCTCATCGATGAAATTAGCCGTTCCGCCAGCAAGGCGTTCACGTGCAGTCATTTACGAATCACGCTCCCAGAAGCTCGGGCCGACCGCTTCATTAAATGGCGCTTGAGCGACCAAATAACCTTCGCTATCGACAGTTATAGGTAATTGTGGCAGAGGTCTGGCGGATGGTCCAAAGATAACTTTCGCCGCGCGCGTGACGTCAAAGGTTGATTGATGGCAAGGACAGAGAAGATGCTTCGTAGTCTGTTCGTAGAGAGCAACTGCGCAACCCATATGAGAGCAGATCTTCGAAAATGCTATTATTCCTTCATGAGTCCAAGAGAGTCTCTCTGTATCGAGATTGAACTCTTCCGGCCGCAAACGAACTAGAAGCACGGAGTCTTTTGCGATGTCGTCCAGGTGTCTCACCTTTCCTGCCGGAAAAGCTGGTTGAACTTGTGCAACGCCACCAACCTCAAGATCTGATGGTCGAATAGGGCGGTCTCCCGGATCTGTGACAAGACGAGTACCTTGCTTCCAATTTGTCTTGGTCAATTCATCACCTGGAAGAGGTCCTAAATCTCGAAGAAGTAGTAAGGGTGAGAGCCCAACTAAACCAAGAGCTACCCCCAAAGTTCGCTTGATAAGGGGTCTTCGACCAAGACCAGCATTTGCCGCACCCTCTTTGACTGTGGCGACTAAGGCAGCGCGATCTTCATCTTTTGAACGCTGCTCTTTTCGGTAGTCAACAACTTCGTGATCTGGCATGAGAGTCTTTGCCCAATGCACCGCTCCCATTCCAATAAAAAATAGAGCCATCGCAAGACCCAGGCCAAGAAATAGCTGGTGAGCGTTTGTAGTGCCTGTGATCGGCAAGAAAATAAAAGTATCCTCTGGAATCCAGATATATGAGTAGATAAAAAGAATAGTTCCGACAGCGGATAAGGCAAAGAGTATCGATACTTGTCGTTCAGCTTTTTTGGCTGCACGTGGATCTACATCTGTTTTACGCTGTACATGCTCCGGAAGTCCAGGGTCGCTTAGCTTTTCAACTGCGCCGCTATTTTCATTACTCATTTGTTACCTAGCCTTTGTGGTTAGCCAGACAGCAATTCCAATTAATAGGCCGAGTCCGAGCGTCCAAGCAAGTAGACCTTCTGTAACTGGACCAACTCGACCCAGCGCCGCTCCGCCGAGTGCAGGTTCATTCTCAGCGTGCTTGATCCACTTAATAATTGAAAGCTTCTCATCGTGGGTCAAAACTGTGTTTGCAAATACTGGCATTGCCTGCGGACCCGTAACCATCACCTCATAAATATGTCGTGGCTCGACACCCATTACCGTTGGCGCATATTTGCCCTGAGTAAGTGCGCCACCTTGTCCTGCTAAGTTGTGGCACATCGCGCAATTAGTTCTAAAAAGTTCTCCGCCAAGGGCGGTATCTCCGCTTCGCTCCCATGCTAATTCTTCATTTGTAACGGCTGCTGGTCCCGGCGCAAGAGATGCCACGTAGGCAGCAAGCGCTGCGACTTGAGCCTCGTTATAAACCGGCTCCTTTCGCATTGCCTGTTGGCTCATGTCGGCCATTGGCATACGACCAGTAGCCACCTGGAAATCAACTGAAGCAGCGCCCACGCCAATTAGTGAAGGTGCAGCTCCGGCGCCCTCTGCATTTAAACCGTGACAGGAGGAGCATCCACGGGCGAAAATTTCTTTACCTTCGGCGATTAATGAAGCTTTGTCCGAAGTTGTTATCTGTTGAATCTCTGTGGTCGCTGCCTGCGCTACGGAGAATCCAATTCCGGCAAGTGATAGCCCCGTGATAAGTAGCGCTGGTCCAGCAAATTTATGGCGACGATACCTAGATAGTTTTTCGAAGATTCTTAGAAGTGGATTCATTAATGCACCAAATAAATTGCAGAGAAGAGCGCGATCCAAACAATGTCAACGAAGTGCCAGTAGTAAGAGACAACGATTGTGGTGGTCGCCTGTTGGTGACCAAACTTCCTCGCTTTAGAGACACGCACCATCACAATTAAGAATGCGATTAAGCCGCCCGTGACATGAAGTCCATGAAAGCCGGTAGGGAGGTAGAAGACCGATCCATAAGGAGAGGACGAGACCGTCAAACCTTCGCGAACAAGTTCAGCATATTCATAGATCTGGCCGCCGATGAAGAATGCCCCCATAGCAAAAGTGAGAGCGAACCATTCACGCATTCCCCATTTTGATAATTGGAAAATGCCTCCAGTTCTCGCGTTTTGAAATCTCTCGGCAGCGAATACTCCGAATTGGCAAGTTACAGAGGAGAGAACCAAAACGGTTGTGTTTATCGCCGAAAACGGAACATTTAACATCTCAACGCCTTCGGCCCATTTCTCAGGTCCTTGCACTGCGCGGGTAGTGAAATACATTGCAAAGAGAGCGGCGAAGAACATCAACTCACTGGCGAGCCACACGATGGTTCCTACGGCAACAATATTTGGTCTATTGAGTCGTGTGATAGCTACCGTACTGGACATAGCCTCGATTATTCCGCAAAAGTAAGGCTAACTGCCCACTCCGCCCCGGCGAATATGGGGCTGCTCACCAGTGAGACTCATCACGAATCTGCCTCTAGACTCCACTCATGTCAAAGTTGTCGATCGTTATCTACTCTGACGATGCCACCGTCCGAAAATCTCTCATAAGAGCTTTGGGTGAAGGGCTCTCGCCGGAGTTTCCTGACAATGAAATCCACGAATTCGCAACAGCCGATGCGCTCCGTCTTTTTGCCGTTGAGAGCAATCGCGAGAATCGAAAGAAGATTTCGCTCTTCATTTTGGATGGCGAGGCAACTCCCGAGGGAGGGCTCGGCCTTGCAAAGCAATTTAAAGATGAGCTCTTTAATTGCCCGCCCACAATTGTCGTTGTTGCTCGAACGCAAGACGCCTGGTTGGCAGGATGGTCAAGGGCCGATGGCGTGATCACTCATCCAATTGACCCATTTACAATTGGCAGAACAGTGGTCTCGGTTCTATCTAAGAATGGGACTCTAGTTACCGTTAAAAACTCTTACTAGATATTTTAACTGCGGCGCAGCGCGTCGAAGGAGTTCGCAAAATCCTCCTTGTAACCAAGATTCTCTGTTTTAAAACAATTTTCATCAATTTGAGCGCGAAGAAACTCACCACCGAATACGGGACTTTGCCAAGGTTCAGAGGAGGAGAGAATTTCGACCTGGTTGTTATAAAGGAATCGCAATATTAACTCGACCTCCTCGTGCGTGGATGCCGGAAGGGATTTAGTTGAGGGCTCTAATTTTTCGCCTAGCATTTTTATTTCTTCAATCTCATTCCACGGCGAAGATTCAGTTAATCGAGAAGCGACGAGGCGACCAGATTGAATGAGGAAGACTTCCCAACCTTTACCTATCTTTTGAGCCACGATCAATTCTCGGATATCGGTCAGAGAACGTATTCTCTGGCTGCGGCATGCGCCTTTTGCAAAAGCTCCCATACGATTTCTAATAAGGGCGGCTTCCTCAAATCTCTCTTGAAGAGATAGATCGCGCATTCGCTCTAGGAGCTTTCGCAGCACGATTCGGGCATCGCTCTCAATAGCGCTCGCAACTTCGGCGGAGATTGTTGAGTAATTTTCGGTTGATTGAAGGCCGATACAGGGAGCGCCACATTTTCCAATATCTAAAAGCGCACAAGGGCTGGCACTTTTCATACTTTTTAAAGTTATCCGTGAGGTGCACTGACGAATTGGGAAAACTTCATAGATTGCTTCGATGGCAAAAGTCGCCTCATCTCGGCTACTAAATGGCCCTAACCAACTCTCCGATCTTTCCATTAGGTGTACTCCGCGAACTTGGCTCATACGCGGAAAATCATCTTGAGTGAGCTTTGCGGCGATTGCTCTAGTCTGAAAGCGAGAACGACGATTAAAACGTGGTTGAAATTCACTGATAAGACGTAACTCGCGTACCTCGGCTTCAAGGATAGTTGGAGTGTCAATGTAATCGAGTCTCTGCGCTAGTGAAATCATGTCGTGAATCCGTCGCCTAGTTTCAGCTGCGGTGAAGTAACTCCTTACCCGATTCTTAAGATTTCGAGTAGTGCCCACATAAAGCGGTTCATTGCGTTCGTCACGAAAGATATAAACACCAGGAGATGACGGCAGCCCATCTGCGAAGTGACGTTTCCGTCTCTGGGCATCGGTTACACGATTAGAGAAAGACTTCAAATCCGAGAGTGTAAAGACCCCGAGAGAGTCAAATCGCTCAAGAATTCCGTGAAAAACATCGACAGTAGCCCGAGCATCCGAGAGCGCTCTATGGTCGGGATTTGTGGATGAACCAAAGAAGTTTGCCAGTGTCTGTAATTTGAAATTGATTACCTCGTCACGTGATAAGGCATATCGAGAAATTCGAGCGGTATCTAGAACTTGATATTTTGGCCATGTTAATTTAAGAGTTTCAGCAGCTGACTTAAGAAAGCCAATATCAAAGGGCGCGTTATGAGCAACCAGGACACTTTCCTTAGCGCTGCCAATGAATTCAAATAAAGAGAAAATTACTTCAGCTATTCGTGGAGCTTCGATAACCATGGTGTCGGTTATTCCAGTTAAGACTGTGATGAATGGTGGTATGGGCGAGTCGGGGTTAACAAGCGTTTGAAATTCGCCAATGGTTTCTCCGCCGCGAATCTTTACCGCGCCAATTTCAGTAATCTTCGAATCTCGCGGCGAGCCACCTGTTGTTTCTAAATCAATAACGACAAAAGTAGTTTCGGCCAACGTTAACTCAACCTCTTCGAGAGATGGTTGCCATCCGAAGGCTTCCTCGTCATTCTGTTGTGAATTGAGCACAGAGCGAATCTATAAGATAGCGACGACATCGTCGTTTAGTTGACACACTCCCTTTACTCTTAGTGCGTGGCAACAGAAGGTGCGCCAGCGGGATGGCTCAATGATTACTATCGTCGCGGCCACGGAAAATTGGAAAAAGTCGGAGTTCTTTTGTTACATGGGTTCACCGGTTCACCGGCCTCGATGCGACCTTGGGCCGAATATCTTTCGGATAGTGGTTGCACGGTACGAGTTCCACAGATTCCGGGACATGGAACTAGGTGGCAGGATCTAAATACAGTCAAATGGAAAGAGTGGACTGAAAAATCTGCCCATGAATTCAATGCCCTTCGCAACGAATGCTCTCATGTATTGATATTCGGCCTCTCTATGGGGGGAGCCAATGCTCTTTACACGGCAGCCCATCAGCCAGGCCAAGTCACAGGAATAGTTCTGGTGAACCCGATGATTCATATCAAGGATCTAGCAATTCATTTTATTGATTTGATAAAACATATAGTTCCAAAACGGCCACCTGTTGGGGACGACATAAAGAAGCCAAGCACCACAGAGTGGGGTTACGACGCACTTCCTGCAAAAGGCGTGGCGCAATTGAATCGATTATTGAAAGCCTCGCGAGCAGTTCTTCCTGCGATCTCGGTACCCACACTCTTATTCCACAGTTCCGAAGATCATGTTTTACCAGTCAGCAATACTGAGATCATAATGAACGAGATCGGAAGCGCGAGGAAAGAGCGAATCGAACTTCATAATTCATATCACGTAGCCACGTTAGATTTTGATAACGAAAAGATATTCAAGCATTCTTTGGAATTTATAGAATCCCTTATCGCTCAATAATTAGTTGGCGATTACACCAAGACTTAGAAGGATTAAGAGCGCTGAACCCAAGATTAGACGATAGATAACGAATGGGATAAAAGAGTATTTTGAAACAAACCTAAGCAGCCAAGCTACAACCGCATATCCGACTATGAAGGCAACGAGCGTAGCCACAAGAGTTTCGAAACCAGAAAAGCGCGATAGCTCAGGGTTTGAGAGAGAATTAATCAATTCAAAGATGCCGCTTGCCATTACAGCTGGAATAGCCAGCAGGAAAGAGAATTTAAGAGCATCGACTCTCTTAAATCCCAGAATTCGTAAGGCACCAATAGTTGTTCCTGATCTTGAGACGCCGGGAATTAGTGCAAATGCTTGGGCTAATCCTGCAATCCAAGTATCAGAGCGCTTCATTGCGACGAGATCTCGTTGGTGTCTTCCATATCTATCCGCCAAGCCAATGAATATTCCTCCAACTATAAGAACTACGGCGATCAACCAGAGAGCCCTAAATTCGTTTCTAATAGTCTCTTGGAAATAGTAGCCGAAAAGAACAATAGGTAGTGAGCCAATTATGATGAACCAACCCAAATTAGCTTCAGTACGATCATGTGCCTTTTTTGAAATGGAAAGGGTCCAATTTGTGAGTATGCGCCATATTTCTCTTCGGAAGTAGAGAATCACAGCAAGTTCAGTGCCGATTTGAATAATTGCGGTGAAGGTCGCTCCGGGATCAGCCGATTGCGGATTAAATAATCCGGCTACTCTGATATGAGCGCTTGATGAAATCGGTAAAAATTCAGTCAGCCCTTGGAGCAGTCCCAAAAAGATCGCTTCTAACAAGGAAACTTCCCATTGCCGCCATTGAGCGTCACAGTTTGAATTCTGGAGTAGAACTCAAGCGCCAATTTTCCTTGTTCTCTTGGTCCAAATGAAGAATCTTTCGTGCCACCAAAAGGCGCGTGAAAATCAACTCCCGCAGTTGGAGCATTTACCTTGACCATTCCCGTTATTAGTCGAGCTGAAACCTGTAGAGCTGCGGCCAAATCCTGGGTATGTATTGATGCAGTGAGGCCATAAGGGACCGAGTTTGCCAGCTTTATCGCAGATGCCGTATTTGGCACGTCAGCCATGTGAACGATAGGAGCAAACACCTCTTCACACATAAGTTGGTCATCATGAGGAACTTCGACTGTGACAGTTGGACGAACTAATCGAGTTGCTTCGTCCACGATCTCCCCTCCGGTCAAAACCTTTCCAATCTTTCTTGCTCGTTCAATCGCCGCAGAATAATTTGTTACGGCCCTGCTGTTAATGAGTGGTGCGATAAAAGTTTTTTCATCATCTGCGGGACCGACTTGGAGGGCCTCCGTTACTGCTACCAGCCTCGCTGCCACTTCATCACGGCGTTTCTTGTCGCCCACGACGATAACTCGGCGGGTTGCTGTGCATTTCTGGCCGGAATAACTAAAGGCTGCCGTTGGGAACTGTGATGCTAGAAGTCCTAAATCTGCATCAGGAAGGACTATCGCTGGGTTATGTCCACCCATTTCAGCTTGCACCGGAATTCCTCGGGAGATGGCTTGAGCTACAACTTGTTTGCCAACCTTTACCGACCCTGTGAATGAAACAACATCTGCCTCGGCTATCAAAGTTTTACCTACTTCACCATCGCCAGGGATGACCTGGAAAACGCCATCAGGAAGAACTTCTGAAATTAATCTAAAGATTAATTGCGCTGTCTCCGTGGCGAATTCACTAGGTTTTAACAAGATTGTATTTCCCATAGCGAAAGCTGGCGCGGCTTTCCAAAGTGGAATTGCAACCGGGAAATTCCAGGGTGTGACTAGTGAAGCAATTCCGTGAGCTCGTCGAATCGCCAAAATTAGGTTTGGTTCAGAGGTTGGAATTGTATTTCCATGTGGATCGAGCGCTGCTTGTGCGTAATATTCAAGGATGCTCACTGCTCGACCAAACTCACCGCGGGCTTCAGATAGCGGCTTCTTAACCTCGTCGACCATCGATTTGATTATGACCTCACGATTATCGAGAAAAACTTTTGCAACTTTTGAGAGGGCAGCCGATCTAGCAATCGGATCTTTCGCCCAAGACGGCTGAGCACCTCGCGCTTTTGATACTAGATCTTTCATATTCCTAACCCCTTTACCTCTAGACAATAAATCCTTCTGGAAATGGATCGTTCTCATCCAGCATCCAAGTGGCTTCACCCATGATCCAGGCTCGACCAGTTATCGTCGGAACAATCGCATCAATATTGCCGACTCTAGTTCTTGATTTAATTCGGCCTTCAAATACCGACCCAATCCATGATTCATTTAACAGAACTTCATCTTCATTGATTTCACCAAGGGCATACATCTGGGCGAGTCGAGCGCTTGTGCCCGTTCCACATGGAGATCTATCAAACCAACCTGGATAAATTGCCATGGCATTTCGCCAATGTAAGCCATTTTTTCCTGGCGCAATAAAATCAACATGGTGACAGATAGCAATCTCAGGATTTTCAGGATGGACAGGTCGGTTTTGTTGATTGATAGCATCGCTAATGCGCAACCCCAACTCTAAAAACTTTTTTCCATTTTCTCTCTTGTAATCAATCCCGACACTTTGGCTGGGGACTATGGCATAGAAATTACCACCATAGGCCATGTCGTATTGAATTTTGCCGAATCCCACAACATCAACCTCTTGATCTGCTGCAAGCAAAAAAGAAGGAACATTGGTAAGAGTTACATTTACAGCCTTGCCATTCTTTACATTGACGTCGACTATCACTAATCCGACGGGAGTATCCAATTTAATTGTTGTTACTGGTTCGTGAACTTCAACCAAATCGCGTTCTACTAAGACGGTTGCTACGCCAATCGTTCCATGTCCACACATAGGCAAACAGCCTGATACCTCTATATAGACAACGCCCCAATCGGCTTCGGGGTGAGTTGGTTTCTGCAGAATAGCCCCGCTCATCGCCGGGTGGCCGCGCGGTTCATTCATTAGCCAACGGCGAAAGGAATCAGTATTCGCCATGAAATGTGCCCGCTTT